>NZ_JCAQNX010000002.1:0-63553 GCF_041475705.2 Xanthomonas sp. NCPPB 3761 | reverse complement strand
CGAGGAGGTTCCATGAAGAAGTCCCGCTTTACCGACAGCCAGATCATCGCCGTGCTCAAGCAGGCCCAGGCCGGTGCGCCCGTGCCGGAGCTGTGCCGCGAGCACGGCATCAGCTCGGCCACGTTCTACAAGTGGCGCAGCAAGTTCGGCGGCATGGACGTGTCCATGGTCGCGCGCATGAAGGAGCTGGAGGAGGAGAACCGCCGGCTCAAGAAGATGTACGCCGAGGCGCAGCTCAGTACCGACCTGCTGAAGGAAGCGCTCGCAAAAAAATGGTGAGGCCATCTCAGCGACGCGAGATGGCCCAATCGGCAGTCACGAGCGGGCGTACGAACATCCGCCACGCCTGCCAGGCCTTCGCGGTGAGCCAGACCTGCTTCCGCTACCAGGCCAAGGCCAGCGAGCAGAACGCCCGGATCGCCGACTGGCTGGTCCGCCTGACGACCGCCCATCGCGACTGGGGCTTTGGCCTGTGCTACCTGTACCTGCGCAACGTGAAGGGCTTTGGCTGGAATCACAAGCGGGTCTACCGGATCTACCGCGAGCTGGAGTTGAACCTGCGGATCAAGCCGAGGAAGCGGCTGGTGCGTGAGCGGCCCGAGCCTCTGGCGGTGCCGGAGGCTATCAACCAGGTCTGGTCGATGGACTTCATGCACGACCAGTTGGCCGACGGCCGCAGCTTCCGGCTGTTCAATGTGCTCGACGACTTCAATCGCGAGGGGCTGGGGATCGAGGTGGATCTGTCGCTGCCGTCAGCCCGTGTGATCCGATCGCTGGAGCAGATCATCGAGTGGCGCGGCAAGCCCGCCGTGATCCGCTGCGACAACGGCCCTGAATACATCAGTGGCGCGTTGCTGTCCTGGGCGCAGCGGCATGGTATCCGGGTCGAGCACATCCAGCCGGGCAAGCCACAGCAGAACGCCTACGTTGAACGCTACAACCGCACCATCCGCTACGCCTGGCTCGCCCAAACCCTGTTCGACACCATCGACCAGGTGCAGGACAAAGCCACCCGCTGGCTATGGACGTACAACCACGAGCGTCCGAATATGGCGCTCGGCGGCATCACGCCTGCCATGAAGTTGGCGATGGCCGCTTAGCTCCACTTCTGGCGACCGCTAGAAGTGGGGGGATTACCCTATCAGTAGCCGGAGTTGTATGGATTGGCTGGCACGGTATCAGATGGGGTGTAGGTTGGTTGCGGAGCGGGCTGGCGGTAGGTACTTTGCGCCTTGTACGGATCCACTGTGCCAGCCTGGCCGGTGTAGGGGTTGACGTTCCCGCGTGTCGAATAGTTATCGAGCGTCGTGCTGTTGGCGGCGCTGCGATAGTGGGACTGCACGTAGGTGCCGTTGGCGCGATAGTAGCCTTTGACATGTGTCTGGGCTGACACTGCAACAGATGCGAGCAGTGCGAGTACCGCAAAAGTGATTTTTGCCTTTTTCATGAGTATCTCGATATTTTTTGCTTGATACATCGTTAGCGTCACGACGGGAGCCAACTTGACGGACTGATCGCCTTCAGTTGAAGCTTCAGTGCGCTCCTCGGCGGTAATCAGTAACCATTTCGGTCGTTACATCCTTGGGATAACACAGAGGGGAATAACCGCCGCCACGGCTATACGCGCTACGACGGCCGCAGCTGCTCCCATTGCTGGCTGTGTTGTAGGGACAGGGGCAGTTCCCGGGATACGACCTGATCGATTCGCTAATCAGCACAGCCCTTACCTGAGTGTCTGACAGCGTTGGCGCTGGCTTTTTGGCAAGCACTGCTGGTGCACCGGTCATAGCAAGCACAAGCAACAGAATACGAAGTTTCATTGGCTCAACCTGTTTCGCACGTAGCGTGCAAAGCAGGACATGCAAGGACTATTCCCGAGTCCGAGCGTGTGCAGAATTTTGTGTAACCGTGGTTTGGGTTACCGCTGAGGAAGTCGCCCCTCGAACTGGATCGTAAAGCGGTTCAGCGCAGCCTTCCAGTCGCGGATCGGCAGCGTCCATTTCTTGGTGATGTTGCGCAGAGCCAGGTAGAACAGTTTCATCAAGGCTTCGTCGCTGGGGAACGCGCCGCGGTTCTTGGTCAGCTTGCGCAGGCTCATGTTGACCGACTCGATGGCGTTGGTCGTATAGATCACCTTGCGGATCTCCGGTGGGTAGTCGAAGAACGGGATCAGTCGTGACCAATTGCGCCGCCATGACTGGCTGATGGGCGGGTACTGGGCGTCCCACTTGGCCTCGAACTCGGTCAGTGCCTGCTCGGCCTCCTCGACGGTGGCGCAGGCGTAAATGCGCTTGAGATCGGCGGCAACCTCGGCGCGGCGTTTCCACGAGACGTAGTTCAGGCTGTGCCGCACCATGTGCACGATGCACAGCTGCACGGTGGTCTGCGGGAACACCGCCTCGATCGCCTCGGGAAACCCCTTCAGGCCATCGACGCAGGCAATGAAGATGTCCTGCACCCCGCGGTTGGAGCGTGTGCAGAATTTTGTGTAACCGTGGTTTGGGTTACCGCTGAGGAAGTCGCCCCTCGAACTGGATCGTAAAGCGGTTCAGCGCAGCCTTCCAGTCGCGGATCGGCAGCGTCCATTTCTTGGTGATGTTGCGCAGAGCCAGGTAGAACAGTTTCATCAAGGCTTCGTCGCTGGGGAACGCGCCGCGGTTCTTGGTCAGCTTGCGCAGGCTCATGTTGACCGACTCGATGGCGTTGGTCGTATAGATCACCTTGCGGATCTCCGGTGGGTAGTCGAAGAACGGGATCAGTCGTGACCAATTGCGCCGCCATGACTGGCTGATGGGCGGGTACTGGGCGTCCCACTTGGCCTCGAACTCGGTCAGTGCCTGCTCGGCCTCCTCGACGGTGGCGCAGGCGTAAATGCGCTTGAGATCGGCGGCAACCTCGGCGCGGCGTTTCCACGAGACGTAGTTCAGGCTGTGCCGCACCATGTGCACGATGCACAGCTGCACGGTGGTCTGCGGGAACACCGCCTCGATCGCCTCGGGAAACCCCTTCAGGCCATCGACGCAGGCAATGAAGATGTCCTGCACCCCGCGGTTGCGTAGCTCCGTCACGACTTGCAGCCAAAACTTGGCACCCTCGGCCTGCGCCAGCCATAGGCCCAGCACTTCCTTCTCGCCGCCCATGGTGATGCCGATGGCCAGGTACACCGCCTTGACCCGCACCGCGCCCTCGCGCACTTTGACGTGGATGCAGTCCAGATAGACGATCGGATAGACCGGATCCAGTGGCCGCGCCTGCCACGCCTTGACCTCCTCGACGACCGCATCGGTGACTGAGGAAATCAGACTCGGCGACACCTCGGTGCCGTACATCTCCTCCAGGTGCGACTGGATCTCGCGCACGGTCATGCCGCGCGCGTACAACGACAAGATCTTGTCATCGAAGCCGGCCCAGCGGGTCTGGTGCTTGGGGATCAGCTGTGGCGCGAAGCTGCCGTGGCGATCACGCGGAATCTCGATCGGCAGCTCGCCGAACTCGCCCTTGAGCGTCTTGCGGCTGCGTCCGTTGCGCGTGTTGCCGGCCGCGTTGGCGACCGGCTCATGCTTGTCATGACCGAGGTGTTCGGTCATCTCCGCGTCCAGCGCCCGCTCCACCAACCGCTTGGTCAGCTGCTTGAGCAGGCCGTTCTCGCCGATCAGATCCTCGGGTTTGGTGTAGTTGACCAACAGGCTGCTAAGCAGCTCGTCGGGTACCTCATGTGTGCGTGGGCTCATGGTGTCTCCGGGTTAGGTGGCAGTCTCCTGCCTGTGGCCCGGTTACACAAAATCTAGGACACGCCCCGCGGTTGCGTAGCTCCGTCACGACTTGCAGCCAAAACTTGGCACCCTCGGCCTGCGCCAGCCATAGGCCCAGCACTTCCTTCTCGCCGCCCATGGTGATGCCGATGGCCAGGTACACCGCCTTGACCCGCACCGCGCCCTCGCGCACTTTGACGTGGATGCAGTCCAGATAGACGATCGGATAGACCGGATCCAGTGGCCGCGCCTGCCACGCCTTGACCTCCTCGACGACCGCATCGGTGACTGAGGAAATCAGACTCGGCGACACCTCGGTGCCGTACATCTCCTCCAGGTGCGACTGGATCTCGCGCACGGTCATGCCGCGCGCGTACAACGACAAGATCTTGTCATCGAAGCCGGCCCAGCGGGTCTGGTGCTTGGGGATCAGCTGTGGCGCGAAGCTGCCGTGGCGATCACGCGGAATCTCGATCGGCAGCTCGCCGAACTCGCCCTTGAGCGTCTTGCGGCTGCGTCCGTTGCGCGTGTTGCCGGCCGCGTTGGCGACCGGCTCATGCTTGTCATGACCGAGGTGTTCGGTCATCTCCGCGTCCAGCGCCCGCTCCACCAACCGCTTGGTCAGCTGCTTGAGCAGGCCGTTCTCGCCGATCAGATCCTCGGGTTTGGTGTAGTTGACCAACAGGCTGCTAAGCAGCTCGTCGGGTACCTCATGTGTGCGTGGGCTCATGGTGTCTCCGGGTTAGGTGGCAGTCTCCTGCCTGTGGCCCGGTTACACAAAATCTAGGACACGCCCCCTGGTCAAAAACACCGCGCAGGTGCTGACGCTCTTTGCGCTGTCGAACCTGTGGCTGAAGCGGAAGCAGTTGATGCCTGCCGTTGGGAAGTTGTGCCTGTAATGGGGAGAACGCCCCGAGAATGCGCTGGAAACAGCGAAAAACCGAAGGTGTGAGCGTAGTCAGCGCTACCGATGCGGGTCGACGCATCCTCTGGCCGCATTGATCAGACCATCCCTAACGGACGCGCTTCGGAAAGCCTGGTTCCAATGCGCCGCAACAGCGTGTTACCGGGCAGCTCGATGACGCGATACATCAGCCATGCCAGCAAGAAAACCACCAAGGTGATCAGCGCGGCCATGGCCGGGGTATGCGCCTGGTCGCCCAGTAATTTCATGGCGACATAGATCACCGGAATATTTAGCAGATACATCGAGAAGCTGAACTCGCCGCACATCATGATCGGCCGATAGCCGAACAGCAGCTTGCTCAGCGGTGTATCGAAGGAGAACATGAACACGAAGATGCCCGAGAACAACGCGCCTTCCAGATAGTTGTAGAACTCGCGCTTGCTGCCGAATTCCACCGGCAGGATACTTGCGATGACCAAGCCGATAACGATCAGCGTCAGGCCTTGCAGCAACGCAAGCGTGCGCATACCCTTGTCGGACCAGGCTTGATTGCGGAACAACCCGAACAGCACGCCCGAGAAGAAGTACTGCATCTTGGAGCCGACAAAGGTGCCGGGCAGTTGGTCGCGGTAGGAGATCAGCAGAAAAATCGCGGTCAGGACGATTGCAAGCACGGAGGCGTTGCCTTGGTTTCTGAATTTCCACAGTGCGAACCACAGGACCACGAACACCGCGTAGAACTGCACCTCCGGTGGAATGCTCCACAGCGCGGACACGTTGCCGGAGAACAACAGGTGACGCAGCAAGTTGTGATGGGTGATCGCGTAGACGAACGATGGGTCGATCAGGTTGTAGATCAGGTAGGAGCCGATCACGACAAACAGATAGGCCGGAGCGATCCGCGAAAAACGCGAGATGCCATAGCGCACCACGGAAGAGTAGTCGAATTGCTTGTGGCCGTAGAGAAAGGCCATCAGGAATCCGCTCAGGGTGAAAAACACCATGACGCCCACTTCGCCCGGATACAGATGGCTACGCGAGAAGAATCCGTCTTCCGCAAGATGCGAATAGACCACTAGCAACGCGGCCAGTCCGCGAATTCCGGTGAGCGCATCGATGCGCTGTGCGGAGTTCATCGATCGTTCCTGCGGATCGTGAGCTGCGGGAAACAGGGGTTGCGTGACATATGAGGGAATTTGTCTTCAACGGCCGGGGGTGAGCTTACCCCATGAGTGCGCTTGCATGGGGGGCGGCAGGGAATCGCTAAGCGTCATGGACTGCTGCATGGCGCCTCCCTAGGCCGCCGAGGCGGCGGTGTCGGCGTCGTCCTCGTCGCCGTTGTCCACGTCCGCGATGATGAGTTCATCGAGGTCCACCGTGAAGCTGTGGGGCAGATCGCCCGGACTGCTGGGCGACAGAAGCCCCCAGGTCAGCGGGCCGCCGGCGCCATTCAAGTTGTCTTCCAACACACTGAGGCAGTCACGGCGCGCTTCCTCGGGATCGCCATGGTAGTGCGCGGCGATGAACGGATTATCGGCGAAGTGGGCCGCGATGAAGGTCCGGAAACGTTCGTCGCCGGCGGCGGTGAAACCATGGATTTGCTGATAGTTCGACATGCGGATTACTCCTAGCTGTGAGTGACGCTTGGCTGGTGCGGGATCAGGACAGCGACCGGGTGTCCCGCGCTGCCTTGACCAACGTGGAAACCGCTTTGGCAGGCACCAAGTCGCCGGCGTTGATGCGCTCGCACAGCGCGTCGATGTCGCTCTCGGTGATGCGCGGACCGGCGTCGGTCAGAATGGAATCGATGTCAGCCGGCAGCGCGTCGTGCCGCTGAAGCAGGCGAAGGCCTGCGAGGATGGCGGCGAGTTCGATCGGCTCGATGTTCATTGCTTTTTCTTCTGAGAGAGGGCGACGAGTTCGTTGTAGTGCGCCAAAGCGGCATCTACGGCCGCGATGTCTTCGTGCTGGCCGGTGTGGTCGTCCATGTAGTCTCGGGCGATCATCAGTGCGGCCGCCAGGTTGCCGGCAGTAGCCGCCAGCGCTTCCGGTCCCTGCACCTGCTGGGTGAACCAGGCGTGGAACGCGGCTTCGTTGAATTGGGAGCCCTGCGCCTGGATCGCGCGGCTTCGGGCGGTGTCGTACTTGGCCATGAGTTCCGCGACGATGGCAGGCACTTCGGCAGGCTTGACGTTCATGCTTCGCTCTTGTGGTGGCTGCGGGTGGGCGACCAATCCGCAGTTTTCTTGTGGCCAAATTATATCATATTGGCTAACGAAAGTGGCGAAGCGCGGCGCGAAATGATGTTTTCGCGCTCGCACATTCAGCCAATAGCAAGGTTAATAATAGGAGCTGTAATTCTTGGGCCTGCCGTCCCACTTGGACAGGTTGCGGTGGTGGCCGGCGCCACTACTCAGGACGTGCAAATAGGCGGCGCGGTGCATGCGCGGCATGGCGCCAGCCTTGAAGACACCGGGGCGAGGCACGGCGGTGCCGGCCATGGCCTTCTCGCCGGCCTCGGTCTTCTCGGCCTCGATCTCGCACACCACGGCGGAGCGTGCGGACGGTACGCGCGTGACTTCGTAGAAGTGCACGTTCGTCTGCTCGTAGCCGTAGGTTTCATACACGATGTCACCCACCGCCAAGCCGTGGCCGGTTTCGCGGCGCTCTCGCTTGGCGTTCTCATTCGCGGTCTGCCGCTCGATGTAGCTGGTCAGGTGCCTATCGCGCTGCTCGGCCGTGGTGAATGCCAGGTTGAGAGCGGCGCGGATCTGCCGACCCTTGTAGGCCAGCAGGGCGTAGCGCACGCCGCTGACGTAGCAGTAGGCGACAACGCCGGCCTGCGGGAACTCGCGGGCCTCGGCGTTGGCGGGGATATAGCGGGTCTTCTTCAAGCGGTTCATGGTGCGGATCTCCGGTCGGATCGTGATGACGGGCGCGAGGGTGCTGGTCACCAGGTCGTCAGCGTCGAAGATGCTCATGCCTGCACCTCGACCAGCTCGATGCGGCGCGAGGGATGACGGCTGATCGTGCCCATGAGGGTCTCGCATTGCTGGCGGCTCATCGGATAGCGGGTCAGACGCAGGCGCTCGCCGCTGTGCTTGCTGACGGCCTCGATGTGGAAGAGAGGACCGCGCTCGATGTAGACACGGGCATCGGCGCGATAGGTCATCACGTCGTAACCACCGTTTGCCAGCACGTACACGCGGCACCACCACCCGGCCCGCACTTCCTGCACGTTGTCCCGGCGCGCAGCCACCCCGTTGAACATGCCCAGCAGCACGTCACCCGGCTTGATGTCCTTCGCGTCTATCCACATTGCTTTGCTAGATGCAGGAGCCGGCTTTTGATCTTGTGTATCGCGCTTCAGCGCGGACGTGTTTAGGTTCATTGGGACGCTCCTTTTGCTGTTGTGGGGGGAGTTGGACATTGCTTCGCTGAGTGCCTTTCGCCGTGTTGCCCGTAGGTCGGCCGGGTCAAGCGGGTGTCCAGGGAGAGACGGGAAGCCGCAGCCCGGAGCGCAGCGCAGGGACCGGGTGAGCGGATCAGCGAAGCGGTGCCCTGGATGCGCGCGCAGCGCCCGGACTACCGTTCAGGGCAGGCGAAAGGGGCTCAGCGATGCAGCACGCCACCGGCGACGCTTGGGAGCGGTCCCGTGGACCGTGTGCGCGTCGCGTCAGCGACGGGCAGGTAGAGCCGTTCCGGCGAGCCGCAGGCGCGGTTCTGCGGCCGTGTGCGGCCGCCGCTGGTGATCGCCTCGGTGATCGAGCTGGTGGCCGTTCTGCAGGGCAGGGCGGCCGCACTGGCCGGCGTGCGATCGGCACGCTGAAACTGTCTTGCGCGCGAGCGCGGAACGTGTGGCGCGCCAGCGCTGCAACTGTCTTGCGTGGCGGGTGCGAGGACGCCCGCCCCCAGCTTGCCCACCGCTTCCCCCGGACCCTCCGATACGGAGGTCTCCGGGCCCCGGGGGGCGGCGCTGCGCACCGGCCGTGGACAAGCCGGGGACGGCCTGGCGGCGGTGCCATCAAAAGCGGGTTTGCAGGGGGAGGGTGAGGGCGGCTCCCTGCCGGCGGCGGGAGCGTTGTCCTCGGCGCTGAAGCCGCGCGTGCGCGGGTGAAGCGTTGTCCGTAGGGGGTTCCCCCCTACACCCCGGAGCGGGCACCTGGTCGTCGGCGCTGGCGACGACGTTGGTGACACATGCCGACCGGCACGTTGGCGACAGGCCTCGATCTGGCCAACCGCCAGGCTGTCGCCAATCCTTGGTCACGGATCTCGCCGGCGACGCCTGCTTGGTCGTCACCAAGGCGCACCAGCGCCGCCGGCGCTGTCCACATATCCACGGTCTGCGCAGGGGCCTTCTATGGCACCCGCAGCGAGGCGGTGGGTATGTGGGCAGTCGCCAATTTCAGCCGCCACGGCAGGCGCGGCGCCGCTCACCGCTCCTTACTGAGACGGTGACGACAAATTCACGATGGAACAAGCAGATTTGTCGGTAAGCGGCGCGGCGCGCCTGCTAAATTCCTTTGCAGGGCAATGCCTTGCTTCGCTCTGCCAGTATTGCGCCAGGCTTCGTCTTCTTGGTGACACTTCCATATCGAAAATTACATTTTTGTAGCCAACATAGTACAGTGTGGCCATGTAGCGCGGCAGTTTGGGGATGCAGATTTATGCATGTTGGTTCGCGTTTCGCGCAGTGAGGGTAAGCCGCCGAGCACTACCGGCGTTCCTTGCTGTTCGCCGGACCCGAAAGGGATTGAAGCCCGAAGGGCCGAAACCGGCACAGCCGGGTTCGGTTTACGAAAGCCCGTCCCCATCCCCTGCCCGCAGGTCGGGGGATGGGGTGAGCCAGCCAGCTCGTTCTCTGAGCGGACCATGGAACCGAAATGATGCAAATAGATTACCAATATGCGGTGCTTTGGCAGTAGGATAGGAAAATTTTAAGATGAACGACCGAGACCGAGATCGCGACCGCCTCATGGGAGCCGCCCTACCACCCGTTTACCCACCCTGCACCCTGTCTAATTCTATTTTGGAGAGTGATCTAGAGTTGGCCGCCCAATATAATATTGTGAATCACATCAAGGTATTTGAAACGCCGAGCGGTTTTTACGTCACTGCAAAATTTGCAGATAGAAAGGGTGGTTTTCTTAAACAGATCAAACCTATGGGGGTACCAGAGGCTTACTACGTTCTAGCGCAACTTCTTGGCGAGCGCGACAAGGAGTGGTATTTGACCACTCGGAGGAATCGCGACAGACCGAGAATGTTTAAGGACTTGAAACGTCTCAACGATCTATTGTTGGAGAAAGATCCGTTGGACGGATTTACTCTGCTCCGCAACCAGGGATTACCGGGCGAGGCTCGACCGATGGCGGTTGTTGGGGATATGCCGGCCAACGCCAAACTGGCAAAAAGCTGAAGCCAATATGTCATAACTGTATTTACTAATATATGTTATTCTGGTCTCCAGACCCAACGATGGAGGCCATATGTTGCTGGAGTTCATGGATCTTGCGCAGCAGTGCGCACCGACCGTCGCGCCGCAGACGATGGCAGCGCTGGTGCAAGTCGAGTCGGGTTTCAACCCGTATGCGATTGGCGTGGTTGACGGGCGACTAGCCCGTCAACCCGTAAATCTTGAGGAAGCCGTCGCCACTGCGCAGCAATTGGAAGCGGGCGGCTGGAACTTTTCACTGGGCATCGCCCAGGTCAATCGGCGCAACCTTCCGAAGTACAAGTTGACATATGCGCAGGCGTTCGACGCCTGCGCCAATCTGCGTGCGGGATCGAAGATCCTGCAAGACTGCTACGCGCGTGCGTCGGCCAAGCTGACCAGCGAGAAAGACCCGCTGCACGCGGCGTTCTCTTGCTACTACTCCGGTAATTTCTCGCGCGGCTTCCGGCCCGACAAGGCGGGCCAGCCGAGCTACGTGCAGAAGGTACTCGCGAGCGCCAGGGTGGTGCCGAAGGCGATACAGGTCGTGCCGGCGATCGGCGCGCGCACGTCGCCGCCGGCCCACCTTCCGGCCGCTGAGCCGGCGCGGTAATCCCCCCGCCCATTAGCAGACGCCAGAAGTGGAATTTTCTCGTCCCCTTTCCCGAGGAGGTTCCATGAAGAAGTCCCGCTTTACCGACAGCCAGATCATCGCCGTGCTCAAGCAGGCCCAGGCCGGTGCGCCCGTGCCGGAGCTGTGCCGCGAGCACGGCATCAGCTCGGCCACGTTCTACAAGTGGCGCAGCAAGTTCGGCGGCATGGACGTGTCCATGGTCGCGCGCATGAAGGAGCTGGAGGAGGAGAACCGCCGGCTCAAGAAGATGTACGCCGAGGCGCAGCTCAGTACCGACCTGCTGAAGGAAGCGCTCGCAAAAAAATGGTGAGGCCATCTCAGCGACGCGAGATGGCCCAATCGGCAGTCACGAGCGGGCGTACGAACATCCGCCACGCCTGCCAGGCCTTCGCGGTGAGCCAGACCTGCTTCCGCTACCAGGCCAAGGCCAGCGAGCAGAACGCCCGGATCGCCGACTGGCTGGTCCGCCTGACGACCGCCCATCGCGACTGGGGCTTTGGCCTGTGCTACCTGTACCTGCGCAACGTGAAGGGCTTTGGCTGGAATCACAAGCGGGTCTACCGGATCTACCGCGAGCTGGAGTTGAACCTGCGGATCAAGCCGAGGAAGCGGCTGGTGCGTGAGCGGCCCGAGCCTCTGGCGGTGCCGGAGGCTATCAACCAGGTCTGGTCGATGGACTTCATGCACGACCAGTTGGCCGACGGCCGCAGCTTCCGGCTGTTCAATGTGCTCGACGACTTCAATCGCGAGGGGCTGGGGATCGAGGTGGATCTGTCGCTGCCGTCAGCCCGTGTGATCCGATCGCTGGAGCAGATCATCGAGTGGCGCGGCAAGCCCGCCGTGATCCGCTGCGACAACGGCCCTGAATACATCAGTGGCGCGTTGCTGTCCTGGGCGCAGCGGCATGGTATCCGGGTCGAGCACATCCAGCCGGGCAAGCCACAGCAGAACGCCTACGTTGAACGCTACAACCGCACCATCCGCTACGCCTGGCTCGCCCAAACCCTGTTCGACACCATCGACCAGGTGCAGGACAAAGCCACCCGCTGGCTATGGACGTACAACCACGAGCGTCCGAATATGGCGCTCGGCGGCATCACGCCTGCCATGAAGTTGGCGATGGCCGCTTAGCTCCACTTCTGGCGACCGCTAAAAGTGGGGGGATTACCCTTGAGCAGGCCGTTCTCGCCGATCAGATCCTCGGGTTTGGTGTAGTTGACCAACAGGCTGCTAAGCAGCTCGTCGGGTACCTCATGTGTGCGTGGGCTCATGGTGTCTCCGGGTTAGGTGGCAGTCTCCTGCCTGTGGCCCGGTTACACAAAATCTAGGACACGCCCCATGCGCCGGCCCCAGCGGTGCGGGCGGGCTTGCGGGTGCGCGGCAGGCCGGGCAGTTTGAGCTGCGCCCGATCGCTGGGCAGGATCTTCGGGGCAGTGGCCACCGCCGCGCCGGCCGGCTTCTTGGCGGGCGCACGCTTGGCGGGTTTGCCCTCGCGTTGGAGCTTGGCCAACTCCTTGAGCGCGGCCGGCCGGCCGCGTCGGTAGACCTTGGGCGCGCGCACGTAGTTGGCCGGCAGCACCTCGAACACGGTCACGCCCAGCGCCAGCAGCTGGGCAGCGGCGGTGTCCAGGCTGGCAAACACGCGCGGGGTGCCGCGCTGGCCGGTCAGTTGCTTCTCGACCTGGCCCACCCGCACCATCACGGTATAGCCGCCGACCTGGCCGACCAGCTGCACGGTGCGCAGCACCCCGGCACTGGCCAGGGCGGACAGGGTGGTGATGGAAATGGGGGATGTCATGATCGACCTATCAAACTTCGATGTTTGATGCTCGATCATTTGACCCTGCCGTGCAAGCACTATCGGCGCGAGGGCGGAGGCGCACATAACGCGAGATTGCACGCAGTGGCGCGATGCCGGCAGCTGCCAAGGTTCTTGCCTGTCAGGGCGCAATAGCATTTGCTTGGCCGAGCGGTAAGCAAATGCTATTGCGCAGGTGTCACGTAGGCGTTACAGTATTCACATCTGGATATATACGGAGCCTAGGGTCACCTAGGTGTTCAGACGCCGCCACGGGTTCCAGGCTATTGCCGGTTGATGGGAGCAATCCCTAAGGGCTTCCGCGAAACCCCCCGAAAGGGGGGTTTGCTTTTTCTACCGCTTCGGCGGCCGGCGCACCGGCTTGCCGGTGGCGCGGTTGAGTAACAACCGCCAGCCCTTGATGCGATCCTCCTTCTTGAATTTGTAGGGATCGTTGTCGGCGTCCTCATCCCGCACGTAGGCGCTTTCGACGTAGATCCGCACCGCGCCCACGCCGCGCGTGGTGACGTTGAAGTACACCTCGTACTGCACGCCTGGTGGGTAACCGGGAATCAGTTGCTGCAACTCCATCGTCAGGAAGTTGTCGCCATTGGTAAACAGGCAAGGGCGCTGATCGAGCGTGCGCATGATGTCGGGCAAGAGCACTGAAGCCGCATAACGTGCAGGATGGAAGCAGCGCCAGATGCGGCGCCCGTCGATGACCAGATCATCGTGGCTTGCGCGAAAGACCAGCGCCGGCCCTTTCTTGGGCGGCCCCTTGCTGACGCAGTGCGAGCTAAATTCCACCTGCACAGACACCGTTACCGGCGCCTGGTTAGGCGCTTGGACGGCGACCTGGTAGTTGAACGGTTGCAGATGCGTCAGGGAAAACTGAGCACCTTCAATCGCGATGTACCCCTTGGCCAAGTGGTCGGGCCAATACTTCTCCTTCATCGATGTATCTCCCTCGTCACCGGTCAGCTGCTGCTACAGTCGCTAGCATGCGGGTACCCGTGAGAGGGGACAATATTTGACGGTGGAAGATTGCGCGCAGTGGCGTGTCGCCGGCACCTCCTCGATGCCGGCACCTGTCGCCGGCACAAAAAAGCCCCGCAGGAGCGGGGCTGGATAACCGGACCGGCGCCGATGATTACTACGTTTTCAGCCACCACAAGCCCATGAAAAGGGTAAGCAGTACCACGACGATGGTTGCGGCCCTTATGCGGTACTGGACCGGGGTCACCAGGCCAAGCGTGACAGCGTGGCGCGATACGATGAGGTTGACCACGGAAACGAGAATACACGCGGCCGTGAGGTACACCAAAACGGAATATAGATTCATGTCAGCTCCTGCTTCGCAGCCAGTAGGGAAGTTTCATGGTGTCGTTCCTCGTTATTTCTGGGGCTTGGGGTCCATCACGTCATCCATCAATCCGTAACCAGCGCGGAATGCGGCGCGCCCTAAGCCGGCCAGCAGCAGCACGCTAGCGGCTAACCCCAGGGCAAGTGTGGTGATGCTCATTGATGCAATCTCCAAGTCAGACAGCGGGGGGTGCGCTGGCCTGGCGGTTGCGCCAGTTCGTCAGCGTGGTGCGTGCGATCACACGCCCGGTTAAGGGGCCAAGCACTGCAAACAGCACCGCGAATGGCACGCGGCTCACTGACCACTCGCCTGTAGTCACCATCGGATAGACCAACGGCAGTGGTGCTAGCCAGCAGCCTCCGGCGGCAAACATGCCGTTAACCAATGCCACCACGGGGTGCCGCAAGATGCTGGGGCGCCTCAGTTGCACGATAGATCTCCGAAAGGGCACGGTGTGCAATGGTTGTGCACACGCCGAATATAGTCCTGAGCATGCAAGCATGCTTGCATGCATTTAGGCTTTGGCTTTGCGCGCTCGGGTAGTCTTCGCTGCCGGCGACTTGCTTATGGCTTTCTTCGCTGGCGCCTTCTTCTTGTCGGCATGCAGATCCAGCCACGCACCGAGAGCGGCACGTGAGCGGCGCTGCTCGTCCGCCAAGGCGACACCCTTCTCGGTGGCCAGCTTCTGGGCGTAGGCCAGTTGCTTGTCGCTCGGCGGCAGGTTGCCGTAGGTATCGCTATGGGCGCCTAGGAATGCCTGCACGGCCGTGTGCGAGCTGTCCGCATTCGCCGGCAGCGGCACACCCAGCGCCACGGCGATGGCCTGGGCATAGCGTAGCTGGCCCTCGCTGGGCGCGCGGGTGGCGGCCGCTTTGGCGGCATCCACGCGCACGGCCTCGATGATGCGGGTGACGTTCGCCGCGACCTTGCTGACGAACTCGTCGCGCGCCTCCACCGGCACCTGGCCACGACGGATTTGAGGGTCGGCAGGGATTCGTGTAAAAAACAGCCAAAAGTGAGCTAACTCACTGACAGTGAGAGGTTTATTACACGAATCTCTGCCGACCCTCGTCCTGAGTAGCGGAAGGGGGGGGGGGGACGTCGAAAGCTTGTCCTATGCCGATTTGGACGATGACGGGGTTCAGCCGACATACGTGTAAAAATGACTCGCAGAATCCAATTTCTTTTGTGAAAACATGAAGTTGCCAGATAAAAACGGCGCTTCCATCGCTCATCCACTACCTCGTCCCTTTCGAGGTTCGGCTCGCTGCAACTGTCTTGCGGCACTGTGCGAGACCAGTGGTCGCAGGGTGGGTAATAGACGGATGCCGCCTGCTTCACAGCAGAGCACGCAAGGAATATTCGGCAGTACACGCTGCCGGGATTGAGGGCCGGCAGGAATCTGCGAAAAAATTCTTTACTAACAGCAAGTTATCTCACTTTTGGCTGTTTTTTGCACGAATCCCTGCCAACCCTGGTCTACATCCTTGACGGGATGCTGGCCAACCGGTCCGACATCCAGCCGGACACCGTACACGGCGACACCCAGGCGCAGAGCTTCCCGGTGTTCGGGCTGGCGCACCTGCTGGGCATCAACCTCATGCCGCGCAAGGACCTGGTGTTTTCCCGTCCCGAGCCGGGTCGGACCTACGAGAACATCCAGGCGCTATTCGGCGACAGCGTCGACTGGAAACTCATCGAGACCCACGTGCACGACATGCTGCGGGTCGCCATCTCGATCAAACTTGGCAAGATCACCGCTTCCACCATCCTGCGCCGGCTCGGCACCTACAGCCGCAAGAACAAGGTGTACTGGGCGTTTCGCGAACTGGGCAAGGCGGTACGCACACTGTTCCTGTTGCGCTACATCGACGATGTCGAAGTGCGCAAGACCATCCATGCCGCCACCAACAAGAGCGAGGAGTTCAACGGCTTCGTCAAATGGGCCTTCTTCGGCGGGGAAGGGATCATCGCCGAGAACGTCCAGCACGAACAGCGCAAGATCGTGCGTTACAACCAGTTGGTGGCCAACCTGGTCATCCTGCACAACGTGGAGCAGATGACCCGCGTGCTGGCCGAACTGCGGGAGGAGGGCTCAAACATCAGCCCGGACGTGCTGGCTGGCCTGTCGCCGTATCGGACCAGCCATATCAACCGGTTCGGTGACTACACCTTGGACCTCAAGCGGCAGGTCGAGCCAATCGATTTTTCGCGGAGAATTCTTGCGGCGACAACGCGTTAGGACGCAATCGGCTGTTTTTTACCGGGCGAATTCCTGCTTGCCCATCGCGGTCAAAAACGCATAGCCGCAATAATTACATCCTGGAAACAGGAGGACTAGAGTGGCCGCTCAACCACCACCTCGGGTATCTCATGATCATGCCTTCGCGCCTTTTGCGTCTATCGCTCGGTGTCAGCGTCTGTGTGGCCGCAACCAGCGTAGCAGCGCAAGCCATCGCTCCCCAAACAACCGCATCCTCCGCAACCGAGGTCAGTGCGCAACAGCAGGATCCCGCACCCACTGCGAGCTTCGAACAGTGGCTGGCCGACTTCCGCCAACGTGCGCTTGCCGCCGGCATTGAAGCCACCACGCTGGATAACGCATTGGCTGGTGTCACACCCGATCCATCGGTGCATGAACTGGATCAGCAGCAACCCGAATTCACCCAGTATCTGTGGGACTATCTCGACGCGCGTGTCACACCTTCGGCCATCCAGGAAGGACAGCAGCTGCTGATCAGCCAGCACGCCCTCTTCCAGAAGTTGCGGCAGCACTACGGTGTGGATCCGGGCATCCTGACCGCCATCTGGAGCATGGAAAGCGGGTACGGCAAGCAGATCGGGGACTTTTATGTCATTCGCTCGCTGGCGACACTGGCCCATGAGGGGCGGCGCACCACATATGGCAACACGCAGCTGCTTGCGGCCCTGCAGATCCTGCAGACAGAAAAAAACATTGATCGCTCGCAACTGGTGGGTTCGTGGGCCGGCGCCATGGGACAGACGCAATTCATTCCGAGCACCTATCGCGACTACGCCGTCGATGAGGATGGCGACCAGAAGCGGGATGTCTGGAATTCCAAGGCGGACGCTTTGGGCTCTGCGGCGAATTATCTCAAGCAGAACAATTGGACCAGCGCTGTTCCCTGGGGCCAGGAAGTCCAGCTGTCAGCCGGCTTCGACTACGCGCAGGCCGACCTGACGATCAAGAAGACCGTCGCCGAATGGCAGCGCCTGGGCGTGGCGCCCCGCAAGCCGATTGCGCCCGCACTGGCGCAGCAGTTGGCATCGGTGTTGTTGCCCACCGGATACCGCGGCCCGGCATTCCTGGTGTTCGATAATTTCCGCAGCATTCTGCGCTACAACAATTCCACCGCCTATGCACTGGCGGTCGGCTTGCTGGCAGATGGCTATGCGGGCAGGGCCGGGGTCGAGCAATCCTGGCCCAAAGACGATCCGCCGCTCAATAGCACGGCCCAGATCACCGAGCTGCAGCAGAGGCTGGCCGACAAGGGATTCGACGTGGGCGGCGTCGACGGTGTGCTGGGCGCGCGTACTCGCCAGGGAATCCGTGCGTTCCAGCGTAGCCAGCAATTGCCGCAGGACGGTTACGCCAGTACGTCGCTGCTGGCGCGGCTGCGGGCCGCCTGATCGGGGATATCCCTCACCTTGGCTATGCTTCAAAATATTAAATGTTAACCAACAACGAGGAATTAAGCATGCTAAGAAAATCAATAATTTGCGCTAGAATAGCGTCATTTCTCGCTGCAACAGCATTCGGATTCCTTCTTTTATCGATATCGACCACAAGCCAGGCAGACGATTTGGGGGCAGTTTCTGTGCTTGGTAACATTCAACCCGCAAATCCTACAGATAATCAGGTGCGGAGCGCACACCAGCAGCAAGCTTTGGGTAAATGCAAACAACAGTTTGTAAATTCCAGCTCTGCATATTTAGCGAGTTGGGCCGTTACTGCAGGGGGGAAGCATCCTGATTACTGGAATATTAATAGCGTCTGGATTTGCACAAGTCGCTAAGGAAGGTCTGAACAACGATGCCTGACAGGGTGGAAGGTGGCGTCGTTCCGACGAGTGGCTTTTGGAACTTCGGAATTTCGCCATTTCTAGCGTTTTCCGTGGGAATTTCCGGGTTACAGGCGCACGCTCCCCATCGCAGGCAGTAACTGCTTTCGCTTCATCCACAGGTTTGACAGCGCAAACAAGGTCAGCACCTGTGCCGTGTTCTTGGCCAGACCGCGATAGCGAACCTTGGTGTAGCCAAACTGAGGGTCGGCAGGGATTCGTGTAAAAAACAGCCAAAAGTGAGCTAACTTGCTGTCAGAAAAGAAATTTTTCACAACTTCCTGCCGGCCCTCCAGACGGGTCCAGGACCTCCTTCATGTCTGCGCCTCGCCCCCGGTCGTCGAGGGTTGCCAGGATCCCCCGAAGTTGTGTGCTGCCGTGCGGATTCGGCAAGGAGTGGAGGGACCAGAGATCTTTTAGTCTTGGGCGACCATCTTTTCTATAAACAGGTATGCCTAATGGATCCCATTCGTCCGCGCACGCCAAGTCCTGCCCACGAACTTCTGGCCGGACCCCAGCCGGATAGGGTTCAGCCGCAGCCGACTGCAGATCGTGGGGGGGCTCCGCCTGCTGGCAGCCCCCTGGATGGCTTGCCCGCTCGACGGACGATGTCCCGAACCCGTCTCCCGTCTCCCCCTGCACCCTTGCCTGCGTTCTCAGCGGGCAGTTTCAGCGATCTGCTCCGTCAGTTCGATCCGTCGCTTCTTGATACATCGCTTTTTGATTCGATGTCTGCCTTCGGCGCGCCTCATACAGAGGCTGCCTCAGGAGAGGGGGATGAGGTGCAATCGGGTCTGCGTGCAGCCGATGACCCGCAAGCCACCGTGCAGGTCGCTGTGACGGCCGCGCGACCGCCGCGCGCCAAGCCGGTGCCGCGACGGCGTGCTGCGCACACCTCTGACGCTTCGCCGGCCGGGCAGGTCGATCTATGCACGCTCGGCTACAGCCAGCAGCAGCAAGAGAAGATCAAACTGAAGGCTCGTTCGACAGTAGCACAGCACCACGAGGCACTGATCGGCCATGGGTTTACACGTGCGCAAATCGTTGCGCTCAGCCAACACCCGGCAGCCTTAGGGACCGTCGCTGTCAAGTACCAGGTCATGATCGCGGCGTTGCCGGAGGCGACACACGAAGACATCGTTGGCGTCGGCAAACAGTGGTCCGGCGCACGCGCCCTGGAAGCATTGCTCACGGTGTCGGGAGAGTTGAGAGGTCCACCGTTACAGTTGGACACAGGTCAACTTCTCAAGATTGCAAAACGTGGCGGCGTGACCGCGGTGGAGGCAGTACATGCATGGCGCAATGCACTGACGGGCGCTCCCCTGAACCTGACCCCGGACCAGGTGGTGGCCATCGCCAGCAATATTGGCGGCAAGCAGGCGCTTGAGACGGTGCAGCGGCTGTTGCCGGTGCTGTGCGAGCAACATGGCCTGACCCCGGACCAGGTGGTGGCCATCGCCAGCAATGGCGGCGGCAAGCAGGCGCTTGAGACGGTGCAGCGGCTGTTGCCGGTGCTGTGCGAGCAACATGGCCTGACCCCGGACCAGGTGGTGGCCATCGCCAGCAATATTGGCGGCAAGCAGGCGCTGGAGACGGTGCAGCGGCTGTTGCCGGTGCTGTGCGAGCAACATGGCCTGACCCCGGAGCAGGTGGTGGCCATCGCCAGCCACGATGGCGGCAAGCAGGCGCTGGAGACGGTGCAGCGGCTGTTGCCGGTGCTATGCCAGGCCCATGGCCTGACCCCGGAGCAGGTGGTGGCCATCGCCAGCCACGATGGCGGCAAGCAGGCGCTGGAGACGGTGCAGCGGCTGTTGCCGGTGCTGTGCGAGCAACATGGCCTGACCCCGGCCCAGGTGGTGGCCATCGCCAGCAATGGCGGCGGCAAGCAGGCGCTGGAGAGCATTTTTGCCCAGTTATCTCGCCCTGATCAGGCGTTGGCCGCGTTGACCAACGACCACCTCGTCGCCTTGGCCTGCCTCGGCGGGCGTCCTGCGCTGGAGGCAGTGAAAAAGGGATTGCCGCACGCGCCGACCTTGATCAAAAGAACCAATCGCCGTCTTCCCGAACGCACGTCCCATCGCGTTGCCGACCACGCGCAAGTGGCTCGCGTGCTGGGTTTTTTCCAGTGCCACTCCCATCCAGCGCAAGCATTTGATGAAGCCATGACGCAGTTCGGGATGAGCAGGCACGGGTTGTTACAGCTATTTCGCAGAGTGGGCGTCACCGAACTCGAGGCCCGCAGTGGAACGCTCCCCCCAGCCCCGCAGCGTTGGCACCGTATCCTCCAGGCATCAGGGATGAAAAGGGCCGAACCGTCCGGTGCTTCGGCTCAAACGCCGGACCAGGCGTCTTTGCATGCATTCGCCGATGCGCTGGAGCGTGAGCTGGATGCGCCCAGCCCAATAGACCGGGCGGGCCAGGCGCTGGCAAGCAGCAGCCGTAAACGGTCCCGATCGGAGAGTTCTGTCACCGGCTCCTTCGCACAGCAAGCTGTCGAGGTGCGCGTTCCCGAACAGCACGAGGGGCTGCATTTCCCCCCCCTAAGCTGGGGTGTAAAACGCCCGCGTACCAGGATCGGAGGAGGCCTCCCGGATCCTGGTACGCCCATGGATGCCGATCTGGCAGCGTCCAGCACCATGATCTGGGAACAAGATGCGGCCCCCTTCGTAGGGGAGGCGGATGATTTCCCGGCATTCAACGAAGAGGAGATGGCATGGTTGATGGAGCTGTTTCCTCAGTGAGGCCCAGTCGGGAACGACCTGAGGGTCGGCAGAGATTCGTGTAATAAACCTCTCACTGTCAGTGAGTTAGCTCACTTTTGGCTGTTTTTTACACGAATCCCTGCCGACCCTCGATTTCATCTAGCTTTTCCTCCCACAGGGCCGTCGTCGCGGCATCGGTGATCGGGGCAGGCAGCATTGCGATCAGCTCACGCGCCAGTGGCGTGCTGACGATGAATTTCCCTTGCGGCTCCAGGTAGCCGCGTTCGCGCAGGTTCTCGATGATTGTCCCGCGCGTGGCCTCGGTGCCGATGCCGGCGTTTTCTTTCAGTCGCTTGCGCACCTCGGGGTTGGTGGCGAACTTGCCAACATCGAGCATGTCGGCGATCAAGTCGCCTTCTGTGTAGCGCTTGGGCGGCCGCGTCTTCTTCGGCCGTAGTGCGGCCGCAGCCACAGTGCAGCGCGTGCCGTCCTGGATGTCAGGCAGCGCAGGCGTGGCCGTGTCGTCCTCGTCCTCGCTGTCCGGGTCCGTGCCGAACACGGATTTCCAGCCTTGGCCGGTGGGAACACGGCCAGTGACAGTAAAAGGCACGCCGCCGGCTTCCAGCGTCATGCGGGTTTCGTTGAACGTGTAGTCGGGCATGAGCGCAGCAAGATAGTGCTGTGCGATCAATAGGAAGGCGGTTTGCTCGTCATCGCTGAGCGTGCGGCTGGCAAGCGGCACACCTGTGGGCACGATGGCATGGTGTTCTGCGTTGTCTTTTGCCATCTTGGCGCTGTTGAAGACGGTCGGCCGGATGGTTGGTTTGTGGACGGTCAGCGCTGCTACGTGCCGCGCCAGGCCTGGCACCTGGCCAAGCGTTTCCAGCACACGGGGAATTTCGGCTTCCTGCTCATTGGGTAACACCATGCACGGCGTGCGTGGGTAGCTGGTCAGCTCCTTGTCGTACAGGCTTTGCGCGATATCGAGCGTCTTTTTTGCGCTCCATCCGAATCGCCGCGAGGCCAGCTGCTGGAAGCGCGAAAGCGTCATCAGGGCAGGGGGCTTCTGCGCCTTGCTTTCGTGCGTGACCGCGAGCGGTCCACTGGCTCCGGTGGCCGCTGCGAGGATGGCTTCGGCGTCGGCGCGAGCGAAGAGCCGCTCCGCATCTGCCGGGGCGTGCGTCAGCACGACGTTTGCCCCGAGTGCGGTCTGAGCGGTGATTTCCAGCTCGTAATAGGTGGCTTCGCGGAACGCGGCGATTTCAGCATCCCGACGCACGACCAGGGCGAGGGTGGGCGACATCACCCGGCCGACGTGCCGTGGCCCTTTACCGCCAGCTGCACGAGACCGCAGCGTGTAGGCACGGCTGAGGTTCATACCCATGAGCCAGTCGGCGCGTGAACGTGCCTGACTTGCCCAATAGAGCGGCTCGCTGCTTTCGCCTGGCCGCAAGCTGGCGATTGCCTTGGTCAGGCTTGCAGCATCGAGCGCGGAATACCACAGCCGGCGCACCGGTCCCCGATAGCCGGCGTGGTCCAGCAGCTCTCGTGCGATCGCTTCGCCCTCGGCGCCGCAGTCGGTGGCGATGACGATTTCCGATGCCTTGGGGATGTTGGCTAGCAGCACGGCTAACTCGCGCTGTTTGTCGGCAGTTGGTTGGTGCTTCCACGCGGTCGGGATCATGGGCAACACCTCGAAATTCCAGGCCTCCCATGCCTTGTCGTAGCCCGGTGGACCGACCTGTTCCAAGAGGTGGCCACGTGCCCACGTCACCCGGCCATCGTCGGTATCGATGTAGCCCTGACCAGGCTTCGGGTTGCCCAGCAGTGGCGCAATGTTTTTGGCCTGGTCGCGCTTCTCGCAGATCCATAGACGCATGTCAGCGCTCCGGGTCGTTAGCGGCGGTATTCGGATCGGCCGGCGGGTCGGTGGGCAGCAGCAGCCAGAACGTCGCCAGCGATAGGAGGCCGATGGCGACGGCGGCAGCGGGTATGGAGAGCCAGAAAAACACGATGGCGGCGAGCATGCCGACGATCACGATACTGGCGCGGGCTGGGCGTGACCACTGCGACATGGCGTAGAGCATTTCGCCGATGCGGTATCCCAGGCTTTTTTCGGGTGCGTTCATGCGCTAACTCCGGCGGTTGTCTGATGCGGTCACCCGAGGTGGACCGCACAGACTCAGTGCGTCACGGTGTGGTCATGCAGCTGGCTTGTTCTGCTCGGCAAGGTACTTGGTGAAGTCACGGTTGCCATCGAGCGCATGCTCGATCAGGGCAACGGCGGCATCGTTCCAGTCGGGCTTTGCGCCCACGGTGTGCGCGTAGAAGTCGCAGAAGGCTTCCACGCGCTTGATGAGCGCGGGATCGAACTGCAAGCGCTTGGTGACGCGTTCGGTTTTGACGGGGATCTTCGGCAGTGCAGATGGTTTGCGGGCCATGTAGTTGTTCCTATAGCGGGTAGCGATTGGCTACAGCGGTGGTGATAACGACGCTGATCGTGACGCCCAATTTTTTGGCGTATTTGCTGACGCCGTTGTGCAAGGGGACGGACAGGTGGAAGCGGAGGCGTTCGCGGTCTTGCTTGCGATAGATGCCGCCGGCCACCAGGGTGGTGGGTTGAAGCAGAAATTCTTCCATGAGGTGTTGCATAAACATTCGCCGGCTGAGTCCGGCTCGCTGTGCATCGCGGTCAATCGCTTTCATCTGCTTAGGGGCCACGTTCGCGACAACCTGTCGCCGAGCGGCTTTTGCAGGCATAGCTATTTGCTCCGTTGGGTGGTTGGTAAAGCCCTCGGAGTTTATCGATATTGCACACGTTGGTTCACGGTCACGGGCCATAGGGCGACAGCGCCAAGTCTTTGTTGACCATGACCGCCACCCGTTGACCAGGCCGAATTTCCAGCGTGGGTTGCACGTTGATGCTACGTTGAAGCAGCTGCGAACCGGCCTGGTTGATCTGTTGCGCCGCACCCTGGGATGCGGCCTGACCGGCGTCACGTTGAAAAGCGGAAAAACTGTCACCTTCGGCCGTCGCCACAGCGGCGGCTACCGTGCTCGACAGCAGCACGCTCGACAAGACTTTGCCCCAATGGTTGTTGACCTTATCGCTCACGCCGGCATAGCCGGACAGGTCAACACCTGGCATGCCCTCCAGATCCAGACTAGACCCGTTCGGAAAGCGCAGGCGCTGCCACACCAGCAACACGCGGTTCTGCCCGAAGGTCACGCGCGAGTCGTAAGCACCGATCAGCACCGAGCCTTGCGGGATGATGACGTAGCGGCCAGTTGGGGTGTCATAGACCGGCTGTGAGACCTGCGCGGTGATCTGGCCGGGTAGGTCGCTGTTGATCCCTGTCAAGAACAGGGCAGGGATGAGCGTGCCCGCGCTCACGACGGTCGGCGTGGCTGGCGGAGTCAGGCGCGATTGCAGCGTGCCGGTGTCGCGCTTTTCGTCCATGAAGTTGCGCTTGTCGTCTTGCCGGTTGGCATCGTCGCGAGCCGTCTTGTCTGGCCCACCAGCACCAGCGGCCGCGGCAGCGGCCTGCGCAAGCATCTTCTGCTGCACCGCCTCGGGTGAGTCCGCCGGCATCCCACCGAATGCCGGCGGTCCACCGAACTGGCTCGGATTGCCGGCCGCATCAGGTCTAGCACTTTGCTGGAAGCTGGTTTTCGCGTAGCGGGCATTGGCGGCCTGCTGCATGCGCTGTAGATCCTGCTGGGCGGCAAACTGCTGTGCCGCTGTTTGCGGCTGCGCACCGCCGCCGTAGGCCCGCGTGCTGGCCTGTTGCTGGGCCGCGTACTGCATTTGCCCCACTTCCCCCGGCATTGGTGCCCCGAGCTTCGGAACGCGCTCTGCGCGCTGCTGGGCGGCCGTTGCGTAGTCGCCTGGCAAGGCATTGAAGGCCTCAGGCTTGGTGGACATGTTGGCGGTGGGCGGCTGCTCCTTTGGCTTGTTCTGGTTCGGCTTCTGCGTGAAGGCCTGGACGAAAGCAAATGCGATCAACACACCCGCGATGCCTGCAATGATGCCGACCTTCTTTTTGTCCAGGGTCTTGATCTTCGGCTTGGGCGTTGCCAAGGGAATCGGCGCGTCCTGCGGCGGCGTGTAGCCCTCGCTGGCCGACTCACCGGTCACCGGGTCGCGTTCGTCGTCAGCCGGGGTTCCGTTTGTGGTCTGCATGCGGCACCTCTGTAATTAGCGACGGCGGATCGTGATGGTTTGCTTCGCACCCACGCGCAGCTCGGCGCGATCAAACACGCGATCTACGATGTAGGTCGGGCCGGTGGTACCGTTCGCCACGCCTTTGACGCGGTAGTTCACCAGCAACGGTTCGCCCTTCTCGATCAGAAACAGCGCCGGGGCATCGGTGGCATTGAGCGTGGCCGGCATGCGGATATAGGTTTGCGCGCCATCGTCAAAGACTTGCATGGGCTTCCAGGAGTAGCGGCCGCCCTTGATGTCGTAGTTGAAGTGCAATGCATCCGGGGCGACTGCCACAGGCTGGACGGCTTCACGCTTGGCTGCCACGGCTTGCTGGGCCTTCCAGGTGTCCATCGGGTACTGCCACGACACGCTGGGCATGCTCCAATCGGCCACGCTGCGCGCGGTGACCAGGTAGGTGCGCCGATTGGTGGCAATGAACAGGTCGTTGGTCAGACCTGGCTCCACCGCCTTGAGCACCAGATGCACTTGCTCGCCGGCATCGGTGCCGCTGGTGACCTGGCTAATGAGCCACCTCACCGTATCGGAGCCGTTGACTTCGCCCGTCAGCTGTTCGCCTGGCTGGAAGTCGATAACGGTCTGACGGCCGGCGCCGACATAGATCGTATAGAGCGCACCAGGCCGATAGGTAAAGATCGTCTGTCCGCCCACATTGGCCGTGCTGGAGCTGGTCGGCACTTGCCGTGCCTGGCCGACGTACTCGGCCACCTGGGCGCGCTGCTTGCTGTCGAAGTCAGACCGCGCTTTGGCGACGCGCGGCGAGACATGCTCCGGCTGCAAGGGCGGCGGCACATAGGCGGGTGCGGGAGCGGGGGCGTTGTTGGCCAACGGGGTCGCATTGGCGGTCGCCGTGCTGTTGTCGTTGAGCGCGCTGGTGATCGCGGGCACCTGTGGCGTGGTTTGGGCATTGGCGATGCCGGCGGACAACAACAGCAACGGCAGAACGGTCGTCTTCATGGTTTGCATAGTGTTTGCACTCTCAAGCGAAAAAATTAAGGGGCGCTGCCGATGTCGCGCTGCCAATTGAAGTCCGTGATGAACAGGCCCAGCGGGTTCACCAGCTCGATCTTGGGATCGGGGGTGTTTTGCTTGATGGTGAACGTGGATGTCCACGTCGCCCGCTCCTTGACCTGGCCCTGGTCGGTGAAGCTGGTCTCCACCCACCGTACCTGGTAGCTGTCAGCCGACACGGGGACCACTGAGGTGACTTGGGTGGTGACGGTTTCTTGGCCGACCTTGCTCATGGTCGAACCCGGCACGCGGGCTTCGGCATTGAGCTTGTTCGCAGAGGCTGGGGTCATGAAGCTGTAGGCCTCGTTCCATGCCGACTTCACTACCACCGGATCAAGCGGGACGGTGCGCACCAGCTCCACCCAATGTTTGAGGAAGTAGCGAATCTCTGCCTGCCCCGGCGTGTAGTTGGGACTGGCGTACCCCACAACCTGCGGGGCACCATCGACGTTGATGCGGGCAATGAGCGGCTTCGGTGGCGGCCGATTGCTGACGGCAATCAAGCCACCGGTCAGTAGCACCGACAAGGCGTAGCCGCCAACGGCTGCCCAGCGCCATGCGCGCTTGTCGCTCTCCGATTTTTCGAGTTTGTCTGTCCAGCCTTTGCGCGCTGAATCGTGGTGGGGCGACATCGGCGGCGAGCTGGGACGCTGGCCGACGGGCGTTTGCAGTAAGTCGTTGGTGCTGCTCATGCGTGGTTAGCTCTCGTCGTTGGTGGGGGCAATCGTCGGGTTTCCACTGCCGCCACCGCTGGTGGTCGTGGCTCCTTTGATCGCTGTCGTTGTTGCTTTGGCGACGGTGGCTGCGTCGCTGAATCGCTGTCTGCCGGCTTCCAGACGTTCCGGAGACGGGGTAGGTGTCGCAGGCGGTGCCGGCGCAGCTGCAGGCGGTACACCGCTGCCCATCGCAACGCCCTGGGACCAGGCATCTTTCACCGCCGCGCCGGCATTGGTGACCGGTGCAGCGGCCATCCGGCCGACTTCCGACGCACCAGCGGCCGCGTAGCTGGCGCCTGCTGAGACGCCGCGATCAATGTTGGCAGCGGCGGCCGAGCCGAACTTGATTGCGGCCTGGCCGAGCCGGGTGCTTGCAGCGCGTTGAACGCCGGCTGCAACGGCCTGGCCGGCTGGTGTCGTGCTTGCAGCCATCAGCCCACCAATGACGCTGCCACGGACACCGGGATTGCTCAGTGCAGCCGCACCGGCCCCGGTGCTGTTCGCGGCAGCTGCACTGCCGGCGCCGTGGATCTGCCCGGCAGCCGTGATGGTCTTAGCCGCACTGGCGGCGCCCATCCGGCCAAGCGCAGCGGCGCCGACACCGGCACCGATGGCGGCGGCGCCGGCACCAATTGCCACCCCAGCCGCACTGCCGGCTGTCAACGACGGCGAGCCAGAGAGCAACCCGCCCGCCACTGCTGGGGCATGCACCGCGATGATAGCCATAACGAACGCAGAGCCCGCCAACAGCCAGGTATCCATTGGCGATGGCGCTGGGCTTAGGGCGAATGTGTTGAGTACCCCGCCGTAGACAGCAATGATGAAGCTCAGCACCATGAGTTTGACGCCCTGGGCAATCACTGCGCCGATAGCTTTTTCCGCAAGAAACGCGGTGTGGTTGCTCACTCCCCACGGCACCAGGATGAGGCCTAATACCGCCACCAGCGCGAACTCAATTTGTGTGAGCAAACAGGTGATCGCCAAGATGAAGAACGCGACCAGCACACACAGCTCCGCAATCGTGTATTGGATCACCACCGCCAATACGGCAATTTTCTGGTACCACGACCCGTGTTGGATGCGCGTCATTTCGTCCTCGATTGGCTTGATGACAGCCATTGCCTGCTCGAGGATGCGGCTAGGATCTTTGATCAATGGCGCGCCTGAGCCACCGCCAGCGAGGGAGCCGATTTGTGCGAGGCCGCTAGCGACGCCTTCCGTCAATGTCGGCCACGACGCCACCAAGAAGGCAAAAAAGCCGATCCGCAATAGTTTGCGAAGGAATGGCGCGGTGAAGTCCTCACCGCGCAATGCCCAGAACAGCGACGCCAGCGCAACCTCTATGGCGGCTAAGGTACCCAGGATTGCCGACGCGCGCGGCGTAATAATGCCGAAACCGTTTGAAAACACAGCTACGAAATTGTTGAGTAGCGCGGTCAGGAATCCGGTGGTGGTCGGGTCCATTACTGCCTCCTTTTAAGGCTAGAAGCTCGTCTTTGCAGCAGGCACAGTGGACCCCTGCTCACTTGAGGAAATCGACCTTGGCGGGAGGCACAGTGGACTTCTCGTAGGCACGACTGCGCGGCATCCCGACGCAATTTCCATACGCGCTGCAAGTCCCCAACTTGCTCCTTGCATCGCCGCCCGCACCCTTGCCGTATGCGGCATCGATCTGGTCTGAACATGCCTGGTCAAAAGTCTCGAGTCTCTTGCACTTGTCCGGCAAACCTAATTTCTCGACGATCGGAATTGGTTGATCGCCGGGAATCGTGGCTGTAGCGAAGACACTGCCAGGAACTTGAGCGGTACGATCGCCGCCGCAGCCGGCGAGGGCCGCAGTAGCAAGCACGAGGGAGGCACGAACGCGACCGTTCACCACCACTCCCCAATTGGCTTGGCCGGCTTCACAGTCGATGGCGCGAAAGCGTCGGAACGCTTTTGTTTGCCGGCGGGCTGGCCTGGTGCAGGAGGGCATGCACGTTGAGCCGCGTCTCCATAAGCCCTCGCTATGTTCAGCCGAGTCTGCAAATTGGCGGCTGCGCTCTTCCCGTAGGTGCGGTCGATCAACGCCCTGCATTCCTCATCAAACAGCAAAGCGCATCCGCATTTGGCCGGTACGCTCTTAGGGAGGACTTCTGGAGCTTCACAGGTCAAAGTCTGTTCGCAGGATTTTCCCGCAGGTTGCGCTGTGCAGCCTGCAAGGCTGACAGCAGCAAGCACGAGGGCGGCTAGGACGCGGGCGCTCACCACCACTCTCCAATTGGCTTTGCAGCTGGTTGGGTAGATTTCTGGAAGGCTTTTTCGTTGCGATGGGCGTTATCGATGTTCTGCTGCGTTACGCGATCGCCCGCCAGCTGCCGAGCTTGTTCCTCAAGCACGGCCTGGTTCATCGCAGCGGTTTGTGCGTTGAGCTTCATCAGTTCCTGGCCGACCAGCATGTTGATCTGGTTGCCGGCCTGCGTAGCAGCTAAGGCACCGGTCGCTGACTGCGAGGCCTGGCCCATCGTCTCAAACTGCTGGTTGGTGCTATCCAGTGTGTCCAGGACGGCCGCGCCGCTGTACAGGGCATCCTCCACGTTCTCGCGGCCTTGCGATTGCCACTGATCGACCATCGCGGAAAGCTGCTGGAAGGTGGTGTCGTTCGTCACCTCGGGGTAGCGCTGGGCGAACATATCGCGCGTGTTTTGTAGGTTCGCCATGCTCCCACGCAACTGGGAAATGCTCTGCTTATAAGAGTTGTAGACCTGCTGGTACTCGCCGAACACATTGCGCGGAAGTGAGGCTAGATTGCGGCCCTCGTTGGCGACTTGCTGAATCTGCAAGTTCAATTGATCCAGCTGGGTTTTGTACTGCTGCACCTGCTTAGCATAGGCGCTGATTTCCTTGCTCTGCTGCAACAGCTGGGTCACCAGGTTGCTGCAATTGGCACACACAATCGCTTGCGCGGGGGGCGCATAGACGGCGGAGCCGCCGGCAACGGCAATGCCGATGGCAACGGTGAGGACTGCGGTGACGCGACGAATGGTCATAGCGTTCTCCATGCGGGGTTAGGCTTCGACGGTGGCGTTGCTGGGCGCTGCGGGGCTGCTATCAACGGAGCGCACGAAGTCGAGCGCCCATTGCAGGGGGGATTGCGTGCGCTGACTTTCTGGCTTGGACGCCTGCGCCTGGTCGTGCTTGTTGACCAGGTGCGACAGGTACGCTTCGTTGAACTGCACGGGGGAGTTGGTGGTCTTGCGGATGGCGATGGCGTCTCGCTGGGCCTCTTTGCCGGTTGCACCACATACGGCCAGTGCCAGCGGCCCCAAGCCCAGCGAGAACAGCCGGTTGCCCTGCGGGCTGGTCAGGTAGTAGTCGCGCTTTGGCGTGCTGCTGGCGAGGATGTCGAGCTGCTTATCGTTCAATCCGAACATCCGGTAGAACTTGGCTACCTCGTCGTTTCGGGCGCTGCTGTTGGGCAGGAAGATCTTGGTCATGCATGCCTCGATCAGCGTCGGCATGATTTTGGATTGCGCCACGTCGGCAAGACTCTGCGTGGCGAACCACACAGCGACGTTGGCCTTACGGAGCACCTTGAGCCATTCGCGGATCTTGGCCGAAAACGCTGGGTGGTCGAGGAACAGCCATGCTTCATCGAGCACCAGGAGGCTCGGCCGCTTCGCGTCGAAGCGCTGCTCCAAGCGGTGGAACAGGTAGGTCAGCACCGGCATGACCACCTGGGGGGTGTTCATCAATTCTTCCATCTCAAACGCGAGCCAGCTGCCCAGCGACACGTCATCGTGCGACGCATCCAGCAGTTTCTTATGCGCCCCATCCGCGGTGAAGGGGTGCAAGGCCTCCTTGATGACTGGATCTTGCACCAGCACGGTAAAGCCCGTAATGGTGCGCTGCTCGACCGGGCTGTCGTCTGCGCCCAACTCGTTGAGCGCATCCCAGATGGCGCGCTTACGCTGCGGCGTCATTTCGACGCCTTCGCCTACGATGATGTCAATGAGCCATTCTTGCGCCCACGCCCGCTCCTGGTCGTTGTCCACGTGGGCCAGCGGCTGAAACGCCGGGCTGCTGTCACCGCCTAGGTCGTAGAAGCGCCCCCCCACATGGTCGGTGGTGATCCGGGAGCTGCCGCCCTTGTCGAAGATGTAAACCTGCGCCGACTCGTAGCGGCGGAACTGTGTTTCGGCAAGGTTGAGAAACAACGACTTGCCGGCACCGGTCGGGCCGATGACCATCGCGTGCCCAACGTCACCGACATACGTACTGAATCGGAAAGGCGTGGTCTCTCCGGTGACCACGAACATGTGCGGCGGGGAGTGGTCCAGGCGCGCATTGCCGGGGAATAGATCGTTCTGGCAATAGCGCGGCCCCGCCCACACGCTGGAACTTGGCATGGCGTGAGCGAGGTTGAGCGTGGACACCATCGGCCGGCGGATGTTGTGCTGGGCGTTGCCTGGCACCGCGCCGAGAAACGCATCGATGGCGTTGCCGTCGCGGGCTTCGTCAATGGTCACAAAGCCTAGACCATTGATTTCGCGCTCGACCGCGCGCAGCTTGGTTTCCAGCCGGCGCGGATCGGTATCCAGCACGATCAGCGATTGCGTGAAGTAGCCGTAGCCCACCGCCTGGGCGGCAATTTCCTGCATGGCTGCATTGGCGTCGGCCGCATTGGCGAGCGCTTCGGGGTTTTCCAGCGCGGACTCTGACTTGCTCAGCAGCTCCTTCAAGATGACCATGAAGGACTTGCGGCCGCTGAACCACTCGCGCTGGATCTTCTTCATTTCCTTGTCGGCCGTAGCCTTGTCCAGGGCCACCCAGCGCGTCACCCACCTGTAAGCCATGCCCATCCGGTTCAAGCGGTCCAGGATTCCGGGCGTGGTCTGCGTCGGGAACTGGCGCACGGTGATGATGCCCATGTGGTGCTTGCCCAGCTTCGGCTCCTTGCCGCCGATCAGCGGGGTATCGGGCAGCACGCGGCAAAGCTCTTGCGATACGTCACCAGGCACCACCGGGTGACGCTTGGTGCTGATTGTGTCGTGCAGGTAGGTCAGCAGCTCGGAGTCATCGAGCGCATGCACTTCGGGCAGGATGGCCGAGAAGGCCTCCAGGAGCCGAACGCGCTCCACCAAGAACTTGTCGAGCCAATCGTTGATTGTCTGCCGGTCACGGTTGGCCGCACTCTTGCGCTGCCCGTCCGGGTCAGTGAAGAACCAGGCTCGGGCTGTACTCTCCCGCGCCTTGGGCGGCAACCATCCGAGTGTGAAGTAATACGTGGTCTCGAAGTGAATCCCGGTCTCGGCGATCGTGCGACGTTCTTCATCGATCAGATACGACATCGGATCGGGGAAGTGTTCGCCGCTGGGATAGTTGGTGCTGGGTGCACGCTGTGCGTCGATCTGGAAATACCAGCCGTCGCCAAGGCGGCGGAACAGGTTGTTCATCTGAGCCGACACGGCAATCAGTTCGTGCTTGGTCGCTGAGTCCAGGTCTGGACCGCGAAAGCGTAGCGTCGTGATTAACGACGCATTGCGGTTCAGCACCACACCGTGGGCGACCAGGTACGCCCACGGCAGCACATCGCCAATGTCGGTAGGTTCGTTGCTGTATTTCGGAAGTCGCTGCATGGGTTGGCCTTCACCGAGTGCTGCCGGGCAGTGATCCGCCGTAGCGGACAGTTGCCCGGTAGCCCGCTATGCGCGGTAGTGGTTTTTCAAGCGGAGCGCGCGTTTCAACGCCTCCGGCCATTGCGTGTCGTACTTGGTCAGTAGAACCAAGCCGATGTGGATGACGATGTAGAACGGCAAGCTCCACCACGATTGCAGGCCGAGCACGAGGGCTGCAGCCGTCGTGAACGCGACAACGGCCATGTCGCGTGGAATACCTAGAAGAAGCCTGGGTGTGGACAGTGCGCGGTGTACCGGCACCTCATAGCCATCTGGGTTGGTTTGTTCGTCCACGATCAGAACACCGCGCCGCCGCCGTAGCCAAGGAAGCTGAGGAAGAACGTGCTTGCGGAGAAAGCAATCGACAAACCGAGTAGGACCATCATCAGCTTGCGCATACCGGAGCCTCCTTCCGAGTTCGCCATCCCGAGGCCGCAGACAACGATGGAGATCACCCCAATCGCTTTGGCGACGGGACCGGTGATGCTGTTCAAGATCTTATCCAGCCAGTCTTCCCATGGCATGCCGGTACCGCTTGCGTAGGCGGCAGCCGGCAACAAGAAAAACGCCAGCGTCAGCAGCTGGAGCGTGCAAGTGTTGCGGAGCTTCATCGTCATATCCTGCGTCGGGGGGGAAGTTCTTTGCTTTTACGTAGTGTGTATACATCTAGCACACCAAGCAGCGGCCCGGTCATTCGGCTGACAGAAGCTTGTAGACGTGCCCTTCTGGCGTCTGCTCGACGCCCTTGACGCGCAGCACTTCACGCACGCGCCGCACCGCCTTGCGGCCCTCATCGTCGTCTACCGTCTCGAAACCGATGCTCACGATGATCTGCACCGTGCGGGCGATCTTGCGCGGAACCGGCAAGAACCCGCCTTGCACAAGCAGGTCCTCGATGCGCTCCAATGCTTCATTGGCGCTGTTGGCGTGGATGGTGCATAGCCCGCCGGGATGGCCGGTGTTCCAGGCATCGAGCATGTCCATCACTTCCGGCCCGCGCACCTCGCCGACGATGAGGCGGTCAGGAGTGAGGCGCAGCGTGTCGCGCAACAGGTGGGTCATGCTCCGGGTGATCTGGTCGCGGTTACGCACGGTGCGCAAGCGCACCACCTCGTCAGCTTCCACGCGCAGCTCTAGCGTGTCCTCAAGCGTAATGACGCGGCCGGTGACCCGGCCCATTTCGTACAGGACCGCATTGGCGAAGGTGGTTTTTCCGGTGTGGGCACCACCGACGATCACGATGTTGTCGCGGTCATGCACGGCCGTCACGATGATGTCGCGCTGACGCTGTGTCAGCCGCCCATTGGTCACGTAGTCGTCCAGCGTCAGGCGCAGGTTTGATTTCTTGCGAATCACGAACGTGGGGCCATCGGGCGATTCGGGTGGCAGGATCGCGTGGAACCGGTAGCCCGATTCCGGCAGCTCGGCCGGGAAGCTGGGATTGTCTTTGTCGGCAATCTCGCCGACGTGATCGGCCACGATCTTGATGACACGCGCCCGCGTGTTCACATTCAGGGTGTGTTCGTGGCAAATTCGGCGGCCATCCTTCACATACCACAGCCGGCCATCGGGGTTGGCGCGCACTTCTTCAACGTCTGGATCGTCCAGCAGCTCGCCGATGGCACCGCCGAGCGCGGACTTCATCATGTCCAGCAGCCGGCTATGGCGGGTGGTGGGTGGGGAGACGGATGCATTCACGGGCTGGATATTCTAGAGACGCAGGTGACACACTCAATATTATCACCCGTATTTCAGATAACCCTCGCCCGGCTATTTAAACTGTGACGAGCACTACGGTACGAGAAGCTTCCACAGCGGGACACCTACGCACTCAGCAAGGACGGCCATGCTGTCGAGGTTGGGCGCTGATTTCCCTGTTTCTACTGCGCTTATCCACCCTTGCGCGAACCCTGTCCTATCTCTTATGCCACGTTGACTGAGCTTCGCTGCCTTCCGTGCTTGGCAGAAATTGCGTGCAAAAATCAGCCTCTCCACGGGCACAGGCTTGGGATCTTGGTGGCTGTCAGCAGCACGCGGTCGGCCTGGCATTCGGTGCAGTACCTCTGTGGTGGATAGAACATGGCACCACCGTTTTGGCCAGTCGGCGCTAGCACTGGATGTTATCAAAATGCCCTGCGGGTCTCAGAAAGAGGGTATGCACTGCGGATGCTACGCGCTGTTGTGCGCGTAGCGCACGGCGACCGCTCTTAAACGTAGACCACCCGAAGCCGGCAGCGGTTCCAGGGTCATGCCCTGCCTCGAAGTCCGGTTAATCACTCCCTGCTGACCTGTTGTTGCTTTTTGCGGGAGGGAACCGCCGCCACTGCGCTCTCATCGGGTTTGGTTCCCCGATCTGGCTGATGCGCAGTGGCGGTGGGAGGGGCGCAGCCCCTCTATCGAGCTTCTAACGTTGTCGGCGTCGCGTAGCGGCGGCGACGCCCGTTTGCTGTTGAGCTCGTACTGACTGTGCTTTCAACCAAAGGTTGACTGGATGGCCTGCCAAATAAATAGGACAAATAACGCCATTTCTCCACAGGCTTATCCCCCGCCACGGTGGATAACTTGGCGCGCGGCATGGCGTTGAGGGGGACGGCTCGGTGATCGAGGTCGCCGCAGGCGGTGCGGCTCGCCTTTTCGCGGCAGACTTGCCGGCGTGGATGCCTGTTTTTTGCGGCGTCGGGCAGGGGCTAGCCTGCCGGCGACGGCTAGTTGAACAGGGCGAGGATGTCGGAAATGTGCCGCACGGCGCTCTGTGCGTCGCCTGGCGGGTCGCCCGTGGCACGGTGCGCCGCAGGACGGGCATCGCCCTTGCGCGGCGTGGTGCGCGGCTCCTGGGCCGGCTGACGGCGTGCTTGCGCCTGCGTGAAGGACGCAACGCCTGTGCCGCGTGCCTGGTCGGCGTGCTTGCGATCGCGCTTGAGCAACCTGCTGGTCCCCACCATCTTGCACAGCCGCTGGAAGTTGAGCCGGCGTACGCCCGCCTCGCTGCACCACAGGTCACCGCCATCGGCGTCTTTGGTGTGCCGGCGCACCTGTTTAGTGGGGAATGCCCAGCCAAGGCTCACCATCATGTCGAGCGAGCGCCGTGCGCGCCGCTGCTCGGCGTCGCTCTGTCCGCCATAGGCGAGCTGAGCAAGGTCGGGCAGCGTGTAGCGCTGCCAGGGGCCGCCGCCCTGGCGCGGCTTGCCCACAAAGCCGGTGCGCACGTCAGCCAGGTAGAGCAGCGCCACGGCCATGGCCAACAACGAGTCGGCCCCATCCTTGCGCAGTCCGCGCACCCGCGTCAGCGCCTTGTCCAGGGCATAACCAGCCACGATGACGTTGTGGCGAATCCGCTTCCACGCCCCTTTCCGTTCTTCCAGGGCGCGCACAAGTCCATGGCGAGTAGCGTCCAGTACGCCCGGCCGGCGCTTCTTGCCGGCCAGCGGCTTGGGCTGACGCCAGTGCACACGCTTGTGCGGCCGGCCGCTGGGTGCGGTCGGTTTGGGGCCTTGAGCGTGTGGGCCTATGTCTACTGCTGGCATGTCCCGCGCCGATGAACGGCAGCGGGGCAAGGTGGTCGGCGTTTCGGCCTTTGCATCCTTTTCCCTCTTGCACGGCTTCGCCGGCGGGATTAGGATGGGGGTATGAGTTGTGCCCCATTGGTCTGGTGTTCCCGCCAGCCCAGTGATGAAAAAGCCGCCCTGGCAGGGGCGGTTTTTTCGTTTTCGGCCTCCGCTCATCACACCAGCGGGCTGCCTCGTTGTTTTGGTACGTCTGGTGCTGAATCTACCTTCTTGCAGGCGCGAGCATACTCGCAGGAAAGGTGGTGGACGGTACGCGGCTATGAAAACCGGTGGGCAGAAGCGGGAACCGGCAGGCCTTGCGACCTCCGCGCACCGCCCACCATAGAACTGGCGAGCTAAATAAAAGCGCCAGCATCGGACGATGGGCGCTTGCGCGCTCCTGCCACCTTTATCGGTTTCATAGGCCGAATCGCTGATTGTGCAGCGATAGCTCAATCCTCTCGCCAACCGGCGAACGTGTCAACCGCCTCTTAAACCGTCGCCTCCTCGACCGCCGCCGCCGCTTTGGCTTGCAGGTTGAGGAGCGTGGCGATGACGGCATGCAAGTCGACGTACTGGGCGTGCCGTTGGAAGGCGGCTGCCGGCGATTCCGGGTCACTTGGATCGGTCTGCAAATGCTCCTGGAACTGCTCGGCCAGCAAACCAGCCATGAAAGCGACGTGCGCGTGGTTGGCCTGCAACACGCTGCGGCCAATGGCCTCGAAGTTGTGCAGGCTGTCAGATAGCCACTTGACATCGCGCGCCGCACGACTGGCGGGGGCGGCATACGCGCTGTAAGCACAGTATTGCCGGATGGCCAATGCAGTGTTGCCTGTAAACCGTACTAGGTTGGCAAGTTCATCGGTGTAGTTGATGCCCATGGTTTTTGGCTTTATTGTTTGGTTTCGATTGAACCCAGAGCGCAGGGACCCCCCAAGACTCCGGAAGCGCTCACTACTATTGCGCTTTTCCATGCTCTGCTGACATATTAAATATGCAGCCCCTTTAGTACGCCGACCCACATCATCCAGGGACGGCCTAACCGGGGGCTTTTTTGTGCCTGAGTGAGAGGGTCGGTCACGCCGAGCAAACGGCGTTTATGGAGGCGGTGGCGCAAGGCCGTCCGCGTGCAGATCATCGAGTCCGTCTGACCCTCTGGTAGTAACGCGCTCCCTCACTTGATGCACCACACCCCGCCACTCACGCGCTAACACTCCCTTGACGGAATTTTCGGCGGTTCCGGCTTAGAAACCCCTTGACGATGAGCGTGCGACCTAGCCAGCCGCTCATTGTCGCCAACAAAACTCTCAGGCTCTGTGCTGGGAGTTTTGTTGGCGACAGGTCTCTGTCATTTGGGGACGAAAACATCGCTGTTGGTCAGCATGTGGTCCCACGAATACTGGGAACCGGTCCGCACCAAGTGCCAGACTGTGGTGATGGTCGGCACGCCGCCAGACGCATCACAGGTACCGGTCCAGGCAGTCATGCTGCCGTAGTTACCCCACTGCACCGAAAAAGTGATGGCGGGCAGTTTGCTCAATGCCGTCGACCCAGCAACCGGATTGGCAAACCAGCCGACCAGCGGATACACCGAACCAGTGGTACCGGAAGGCGAGATGTACGTACCCGAGAGCTGCCCGGAGGTCTGTACGGCGGTGATCGTGAGTGTGGAACCCAGCTGGTTTTTCCATTCGCCTACCGGGTTGTTGCAGGTTGGCGCTGCTTGGGCGAGCGAGATGCAACTTCCGAGCAGCACAACGCAGGCAGCACATTGACGCATGGACATGGACATCATCAGTTCTCCTCGTAATCAAGCCGACGAAAGGCGGCGGTTTCAAGCCAACGACTAGGTAGCACGGACCGGATCCGCATTGCTGGGATGGCTGTCTCCATCCCTTACTCCTTGACGACAGTCCTGAAACGAACCTGTCCAGACCTCGGTCACCAGCTGTTAGCTCTTGCAGCCCGTCCGGTGCACTGGGCGTAGTACGCGAAACCCTTCTCGCAGCAGCGAAGCCCAGATGACCCGGTGCGTAGCTGCAGCGCCAAATCAGAAACTCCCGCATCCCGCCTATCGGCGCATATCGACAATCAAAGCGTCATCCCGCATCGCCCAGAGACGCTATGAACGACTACGGTTCTTATCGCTACCTGCCTGCCGATGGTTGGTACGCCACCTATCCACAAGCTGCCGGGGCCGATGAGCCACGCGTCTTCCAGCGCGTGGCCCTATGGCGGGTGGCCCCGCATGGAACGATCGTTGGCCTGATCTCTTCGCCCGACAATAGCCAAGATGAGAGCGAATCGCAGCTTCTGAGCGCACCGCGCGGTCTAGGCGTCCACTACATCCACATTGATGATCTGACCGCAGAGGAACGCCAGGAGATCCGCAACAGACGTTTCAGTTGATCGCTTTTGCGAGGTCTGCGACCTGGTCTTGCCACCAACGGCCCATCCGCTACCTCGTCTCTTTCGAGGTTTGGCACGCTGCAACTGTCTTGCGGTGAGTGTACGAGGTCACTGGGTGTGTGATGTGACCCGTCCACCGCGCCGCCAGCGCAGCGCAGGTGGCGTTCAACGGTGAGCTTTCGGCATGGACAGCTTGGCGTACTCGGCAAGACGTTCTCTGGCCTCACTAATATCGAACGAGCTGGGGTCGAATGGGCCCCCTAACCACTCCGTGAGTTCGCGTCGGCGGGCACTGCTGCGGCCAGCAAGTACCCTGAGCATCTCCGCATAGCCCCATGGACCGCCGCAGTCCTCCGGTGGACAGGCGCACTTGCCGGTAATTAAGTGCGGGTAACTCTCTGTTGGTTTTTCCATCAGCTTTTCGACGGTCACTCGGTGTTGCCAGTCATCGCCGAAGTCGTAGGTGTAGATCAGCGTCTCTCCAATGTCAGAGACATCGCACAAGCGGCGCTTACTGGAAATCTTGCTGCCATTGCCATGCCCGAACGAGAACAGGTGCATCAATTCCCAGCCCATCGCGCCTTGGATGAAGTAGTGCAGCTGCGCCAATTCCACATCAGCGTAGGTATCGAGCCGACGCCACACTGTGGGGGTGATGCCAAGCAACTGGATTTTGAGCCTCCATACGGGCGGGTGGCTGACCATCGAAACGGACACCTTAGTGGAGCGTAATGCGTTCATGGAGTGGCCTCGGGATCGTGGTCGGTATTGTCGAGCTGTCCTGACGCTGCTTGCAGCGCGTCGAACTCGCTATCGGTCTGGGCACGCATCAGTGAGGCGGTCAACTTGTCCAGCAGCGGCGTGCGCCCGCTGAAGACCCGTTCCACCGATGCGATCAGGGCGTTGTAGAAGCCCTCCCCGGCTGCGTTGCTGGCCGGTGTGGCTGCCGGCAGCCGTGCAAACAGGTTCTTGGTCGTGAGCGTGGTCAGCTCGACCAGCATCTGATTGCCGAAGTGGACATTGCGTACCTCGTTGCGCAGTGACCGCAGCTCCTTCAAGACCAGCATTTCTTCGGCTTTGGCATGTTCGGGGTCGTAACGCTCGGCCAGCGCGGCCTCCACCACCGCGCGCAACGGAATGCGCCGCTCGGCGGCCTCGCGCTTGGCCAGCTGCATGAGCCGGGTTTCGATTTGCGTGTGCAGGATGGTCTTACCGACAGATTTCTTCATGGCAGCATGTAGTCCATGTCGTCGTCGGCTGCATCCATGCCATCGGCTTTGGCTGCGGGGCTGACGGTGTGTTCTCGGGTGCCGGCATCGGCGTCGATATCGTCATCGAGCATCGGCGCGGCTTCGACGGCTACCTCCGGTGCGGGCGTCGGCTCGGGAATGGCGTCCAGGTCGCGGGAGTCTTGGACGGCCGGTTGCAGGGCGGCCGCCACCGCGACCGGCACCACAGCGGGGGGCAGCTTGCCCCACGGATTGCCGGCCACTGGCGGCCCGTAGGGGTATGGCCTGGCGGCAGTGTTGGCGACGGGCGCGTACTTGTGGGTCGGGTCCAGTACCTTCCCGCGCGCATCGGTCGGCGGCACCAGGTCGCGGAACTTGGCGTCGCTGTAAAACTTGATCTTCACCGCCATGATCGGCGGCAAGCCCGCCACCACGATGATCTTCTTGGCCGGGTCCATTTCCCGCACCTCGCCTGGTGTCATCAAGGCGCGGGCCGATTCCTGATTGGACACCATCACATGGCCCAGCCAGCCGGACAACCGGCCTCCGGTGTAGTTGGTCTGCTGGTGAATCTCGGTCGTCATCCCGAGTGAATCGCTGATGCGCTTGGCCGTTTCGTCGGTGTTGGGCGCATACCACACGTGGATATGCGCACCGTCCATGACGGTATTACTCGGCCCGTAATACTTCACTATTTGGTTATAGCTCTGGTTGATCATCATGCACTTGATGCCATAGCCGGCGACGTAGCCCAGCCCTTCCTCAAAGAACTCCAACTTGCCCAGCGATGGGAACTCATCGACCAGCAGGAGTAGCCGGTGCTTGTTGCCCTCAGGGTGCAATTCCTCGGTGAGTCGGCGGGTGATCTGTTGCAGCATCAGCCGGAACAGCGGCCGCAAACGCGACTTGTCGCTCGGCGGGCTGATCAGATACAGCGACAACGGATATTTGGCGCGCATCAGGTCGGTGATGCGGAAGTCGCTTTCACACGTTGCGGCCTGCACGATGGGGTCGTAGTACAGGTTGAAGAAGCTGCGCGCGGTGGAATGCACACCGCTGCGTTCGTTGGCGCTCTTGTTGAGCATGGCCCTGGCCCCGATCGCAACGACCGGGTGCACCGTGCCGTTGCGGTGCTTGGTGTCGAGCATGTATTGCAGCGTGGCTTCCATCGTCCGTTCCGGGTTGTCCAAGAACATGGCGATGCCGGCCAAGGTCTTGTCCGGCTCGGCGTAGAGGACGTGCAGCACCACCGCTAGCAGCCACGAGTCGGCCTCCTTGCTCCAATGGTCGGGTTTGCCCTTGCCATCCGGGTCCACCAGCATGTCGGTGACGTTCTGGGCATCCTTGACCTCGTTGTCACCGGGGCGGATCTCGGCCAGCGGATTGAACCGGCAGGTGTCGCGCTGGGTTGGGTTGAATTTCAGGACGTAGCCGATCCGGCTCCGGTAACCCGATGTCAGTTCCCAATTCTCGCCCTTGATGTCGTTGACCACTACGCTGGCCTGCCAGTTCAGCAGCGTGGGCACGACGATGCCCACGCCCTTGCCCGACCGGCTTGGGGCGGTGACTTCCAGATGCTCAGGACCGTCATGGGTCAGGTAACGGCCGTCCTCGGTCAGCCCCAGCACGACGCCGGCCTGCCCCAGCAGCCCCGATTTTTCGATTTCTTTGGCCTCTGCCCAGCGCGCCGAGCCGTGCGTCAGCACGTCCTCCTGGGCGCGGGTTCGGTAGATGGCCACCGCCACCATGACCACGAAACCCAGCACCGCAGATGCGCCAACGATGTAGATGGCGCGCGTGAAGATGTCCGGCGCGTAGGCGTTGTAGTCCCACAGCCACGGGAAGTACGACCAGGGCGCATAGATCCCGTGCCCCTGGATCTGGAACCAGGGCGCGCCGAGCTGGGGCTGGTAGGCCAGCGCGTAGGCGACGTACTGGCCCGCTGCCCACACCCCCAGAAAGATGCAGACCACGCAAGCGACCATGGGACCGCCCCGCAGTCCGCCAGCATGGCGCGTTTTCTCGCGTTGTTTGCTTTGTGGTGCCATCGGTTTAACTCCGTGTGAGTCCTAACGATTTGCCCTTGTCCAGCACATCCATTGCCGCAAAGCGGATGCGCACCGACTGGAAGTCTTGGTTCATGCTCTGGCCCTTCGCCAGCTGCACCGCGACGGTGTTGCCGAGCTGGCTTTGCAGGCCGTCCTTCGCCGGCACCACCGCAAACGCTCCGTTCTGCACAATCACCGCATGGGGGCCGCTGGGCAGGTTCTCGATGGCTTCCACGGTGCCCTGAAAGCGGCGGGCCACATCGAGATTGACCGGCTGGCCGTACTTGGAGGCTAGCCGTTTCTGTGCATCGGCCAGCTCCATGCCGCGCATGTCTTCGTCAAAGCCGGCCTTGAGGCGCACGCCCGCAGGAGTGCGCTCGGCCATCCGCAGTGCGACCAGGCGGTCGGTGCGCGCTTCCAGCGCTTCCAGGAATTGCGCTTGCGTGCGGGTGCGGCTGGTGGCGCCCTTCATCTGCTCAAGGCGACCAGCGGCCAGCTGGTCGTCCAGGAACGTGCGTGCCATGACCTTGCTCTGCTGAGGCAGTGGCCCCTTTCCAAGCACGTCCAGGCGCACAAAGGCGCGCTTGGGGTCGCTGAGTGTGGGATCGGCGTTGACACGCTCCACCAGGTCGGCCGGCACCTGGAAGGTGCCGTCCTCCAACTTGGTCACATGGCCTCGGTGCGCCAAGGCGTCCATACGCCGCACGTGCGCCTCAATGTAGGACTCTGGCGTTGCGTTGCCGGGCAGACGTTTCGGGTCCCATTCCTTGACCTCTTCCAGGTGTGCCTCAGGGGAATAGATCTCACCCTTCAACCGCCGCAGCACGTTCTTGTCTGCCGCCGTGGCGACCGGCGGCGTGTAGCTATCGAGGGTCACGGTGTCACCGATTTGCCCGCGCTCGACCAGGTGCCGCTCCGATGGGGCACTGAGCGTTGCGTAATGCACTTGGCCGTCGAAGCCGGCGACGACGACATATTCGGCACCCGATCGCTTGTCGGCCTGCCCACGGTCGAGAATGACGCCCTGGACCGGTCCAGATGTCTCTAGGCTTTTTTCGTCAGCCAGTCGCCCGCTCTGGCTCCGCTCGGCTCGAAGATGCGGCTTCAACAGTCCCGCCACCTGGTGTTTCTGCACCATCGCGCGCTCCATGTCGCGCAGCTCGTCGTCAAAGCCGGCCTTCAAGCGCACCCCAGCGGGAGTGCGCTGGGCCAGCTGCAACTCAACCAGGCGGTCGGCACGCGCTTCCAGTGCGTCTAGGAACTGCACCTGGGTGCGTGTGCGGACAGTGGTGTTCTTCAGCTGCTCAAGGCGACCAGCGGCCAGCTGGTCGTCAAGGAACGTGCGCCCGATGACTTGGCTCTGGCGGTTTAGCGAGCCTTGCGCCTTAACGTCCAGACGCACGAACGAGTTTTTGTCACGGGCAATGGCTGGATCACCATCGAGCCGCGCCAAGAGGTCTGGCGGCACACGGAACGTGCCGTCAGGCAGCTTGGTGACATGTCCGCGGCTCGCCAGTGCTTCCATGCGATTGACGTGCGCATCAATGTAGGACTCCGGCGTTGCATTCGCAGGCAAGCGCTTCGGGTCCCACGCCTTCACCTCGGCCAGATGCGCGTCCGGGAGATAGACGCCGCTCTTCAAGCGCCTTAGCACGTTCTTGTCCGCAGACGTGGCGGCTGGCGGCGTGTAGGTGCCCAGCTCCACCGTGTCGCCGACGCGTCCGCGCTCAGGCATGTGTCGCTCTGAGTGCATGCTAAGCGTCGCGTAATGCACCTGGCCGTCGAATCCGCCAACAATGACGTACTCGATGCCTGACAGTTTGTCTGCCAATCCGCGATCAAGGATGACACCCTGCACGGGTGCAGCTTTCAGACTGTCCTTGTCCGCCAGCAGTCCACGCCGGCTACGCTCGGCGTCAATGTGCGGCTTGAGTTCTGTTGCTAGCCTGCGCTCTTGCGCCATCGCACGCATCGCCTCCGGCGCGTTCGCGTGGATCTTCCAGCGACCGGGCATATGTTCGGTGGCTAAGCCGTGATCACGCAGGATCGCCAGCCGTTGGAGCCGCAATTGCCGCTGTGCATTGCGGAACGGATCTGCATGCACCTTACCGGCATGGATTAGGCCGCTTTCGCGGCTCTGCTGCTCCCGAAGCATGGACGCGTCCAGACCCGTCCAGCGCTCCTGCGTGACCTCCCTCGCAGCGGAACGATAGATGTCGATATCACTCCGATATCCCAGCTCACGGGTTGCCAGCTCACGCGCCCGCTCGCGCATGCCATTGCTGATGTAGTCGCGGCTAATCACCAGGTCGCCGCCCTTGTCATCCACACCACGCACGATGATGTGCACGTGCGGGTTGTCGGTGTCATGGTGGGCGACCGCCATCCAATCCAGTTTTGTCCCTAGATCCCGCTCCATCTGTTGCATCAGATCACGCGTGTAGCTTTCTAGATTCAGGTTAGCGCCATCTTCCGGCGAGACGATGAATCGGAACGAATGCCGGTCAGGCTCTGCCCGGTCCACGAACTGCGATGTCTGCTCGCGCGTGAGTTCGCCCGTGTCGGTAAAAGGGCGCGCCGGCCCACCATCCTTATCTACGCCGTGGCGTTGCGCATAGTCAACGTGCCGCTGCATGGCGGCCTTTGCTCCGACCCGTGGCGCTGCAACCACACGGGCCTTGATGGTGACGCGCTGCTGTCGGCTTCCGGTATTGATCCTGACGCCAGCGCCGCGCCCTGCATGGTGCGTGATCGCGCCGGAAATGCGCCCGGTACGTGCCGCCCGCTTGGCAGCGCTTTTGACACGGCTGATGACTTCGTTGACCTGGGAATTGTTACGCGCCTGGCGCCCCTTGGACAGACGAACGCGCAGCGGCTTGTCGGTGCTACTTGCACCCTGGCTGCCCTTCCCAGCGCTCTGGTCTAGCCCCGATGAACTCCGCTTTTCAATGCCGGCCACGGCAGTCTCCCAGCCTTAAAAATCTCTGTTGTAATTTACAACATAGTCAGCTGCAAACGTTGTAAGAAAAAACCAATAAAAATAGTCAGTTAAAACCCACATACCACACACACTTTTATCTTGTCCTCCGACCCCCGACCCCCTCGACCTGGCCACCCTACCCCAGAAACCCACCACCCGGCCTCGCACTGCTCTGGCGCGTCGCCGAGTAGCACCACTGGGTCCACTCACCTGGACGACCAGGCCGCCCACAGCGCCGCACAAGCGGTCAGCGTGGCCCCTGCTTTGAAGGCTTCGGGCCGGTTCCTGCAAACCCGGTTGGCGCGGCAGCTGGCGACACCACGGAAACAGCATTGGATTGGGCTTTGGTGGACCGCCGGCCGCTCCCTCTCTCGCCAGCGGGCAAGTTGACCGTGACCCCGGCCGCTTGCGACACCCAGCCCACATATCCGTTACGCAATCCGCGCGACTCGTTGCCCGTGTTGTATATCGAAAGCGCACCCAGCAATGCCGGCTTTTCGGCGCGATACTTGGCCCATGTTTGCGCATAGTTCTGGCTGAGGATGGTGGTGCCGACACGGATGTTCGTGCACGGGTCCAGCAGGTCAATCGGGGTTAACCCTAACTTGCCTAGATGTTGCGAGTTGATCTGCATCAGTCCGATATCGGTACTGCGTCCCGCGCGCACCTGTTCGACCGCAATGCGTTGCGCGTCCTCCAGCCTGGTCGGGTAGAAGCTACGGGCCTGATTGTTGATGGCGTAGGGGTTGCCGCCGCTTTCATGCTTAATGATGGCTTGCACGGTCTGCGGATGCACGCCGATAGAACAGGCGAGAATTAGCGACATCAGGTCACTCATGATCGGCTCCATCTGGCTGCGCCTGGGTCCATATCGGCGTGATGCGTCCGGCAATCAGGGTCACCGGCACAAACCCGTAATAGCGGCCGTCGTAGCTGTTCGCTAAGCCGTCACCGACGGGAAAAATGTGTCCTGCGGTCACGCGATTGCAACCTTGCAGCGCATGGGGTAGCGGCACACCTGTGTGATCCGTTGCAGATACAGCACCTACGCGTGTAAACGTCGCCGGGTGCCCGGGTGTCGTCGGGGTCGCAATCGTGACTTCGACATTGACGCACACGGTGTCACCGGCGACGGCACCAACGCGCTTGATGTAGAGACTTCCGGGCTTCATCCAACCGCGTTCAAAGCCGTACCGGGCAGCGGCATTGTGGGGCGGAAAAGCGACCAGCTGACCCCGCTCTGCGCTACGCACATTGCGGTCCAGTAGATACATGCCCTGCGCAACGCTGGGCGACAAATTGGCGATGACAGTGAACCCAAACGCGCTAAGAATACGGGCACTTGCCCAGCCAAGCGCCGGAGCCAAAACCGCCAGACCTAGACCGATTGCCAGTCCTGATATGACCCTTTTTCGTGTCACAGACATGCCGCTAACCTCGCCTTTTCCGGGGGAGTTTGGCTCTCACGTCGGCGGTTAAAACCTTCAACCGCGCCAGTGGCATGCGCTGGAAAAACTGTTCGATTCGCGCCAATTCTAGCCGATTTAGCGTCTCAATTTTCGCGCGATTGAGGGCTAACCAAGCGACATACGCGCGCACCCGTGTTGCGCCGGTAATGTCGGCCAGAATGGCAACATCGGGGCGCACCGATGGCACGCTATCCCCGGTCTCGCCGGGCTGTAATGCTTCACACAGCACGACCCGCCAACGGGTTGTGCCATAGTCGTTTTGCTCCCACAGGTCGAGCGCGAAGCGGTCACCAGGTGCGAAGCTCAGAAGCCGGCGGCGGGTTCCTTCGTCGCCGATCACCCACCGGCCGACCTCGCGCGGCTTACCGGCGAGTATCCGCCGATTTGTCCGGCCCTTGGCGAAGGCTTCAACGACCTGGGCACCCATCCCTACACCTGCATGCACGCATGCTTGATGACTTGCATGCGGCTTATATGGTGGTTGTGGCAGCCTGCATGCCTGCAAGCTGCGTCAGCGGCTTGACGACTTGCATGCACCTTTCCGACATGCATGCATGACAGCTTGCTGTCTTGCATGCTAGACACTAAGCAACCTTGCAGACTTACATGCACGACTGTTTGTCTTCATTTCAGCATGCATGCATGCCTGCGAGTCGTCTTGCATGCAAGATTATTCAGCCTGGCCGTCGTCTGGGGTGTCGGCCATCGCGGACAGCGGGGCAAGTCCCATCGAGGTGAGGAACATGGAAATGCCCTTGATGGAAATGTCCTGAATCGTCAGGTTGTGGGTATACCTAAATTCAGATAGCCGGCGCAGGTCGTCGTCGGTCAGGTGCCGGATTGTGACGGTTCGTGTCGCCCCGACCTTCGGCGCGCTCTTACCAGCGCTGGATGGGCGGCTGGTGCCTTGCGCACTGTCGGCGTCCGCCGCTGGGCGCGCCGGCTTCTCCGGCTGGGTCTTGTTCTTGTCCAGGGCGGCGAGCTTGCCGGTGAGTCCGGTGTTCATGCTTGGGTTCCTTTGGTTGCGAGTAGCGTATTCACTTCGCGCCAGAGTGCGCGAACCTCAAATGCGGCCTTGCCGGCCGGCTCAAATTCGCCCACGGCCTGGCCATGAGCAAGGGCGCGGCGGTAGGCCGTACGGTCGTGGATGACCGTTTCCAGCACCGGAATGCCGGTATTGGCTAGTTCTCGCTCGATTTCGCGCGTTTCGCTGGCCCGGATCGGAGCGCTGGACAGGATGAACGCCCCCGGCTTGCCGCTGGCGTGCAGTAGCCGGATGGACGCCGGGGCGGCCGCAAGGTCCAGCAGGCTTGGCCGGACAGGCATCAAGGCTAGATCCGCATGCTCAAGCGCGGCGGCGATGCCGGCCGATGCATGCGGGGGGGTGTCCACAATCAACAGGTCATAGCCTTCCTCGGCGGCGGCCGCGACCGCAGCGCCGACATTGGCCGATGTGATCGCCACCACCTCCAAAGTCGAATCCGACCGGGTTTCTGCCCATGCCTTGGCCGAGCCTTGGGGGTCGGTGTCGGCCAGCGCAACGCGCAGGCCTGCTTGTTGCGCGGCCACCGCCAGATGGACCGCGATGGTGGTCTTACCTGCGCCGCCCTTCTGGACGGCGATGGCTACGGTTTTCATGCACTGCGCTCCTGGTGGAAGTCACTTGCTTGAGGGCAAGTGTGCAATACCTTAGCAACACGCATGCACGCATGCAAGCTGAATTAGCGACAAGCATGCATGACGACGTGACAACTTGCATGCAACAGGATAAATTTCTGGCGATGCCACAACCAGCCCACCGCTTTCAGCTTCAGTGGTCACGTCGTTTGAAGCGGCGGACATGGCATGTCGAATGGGAAGTGCCGCTGCAAATGGAAAAAAACCGGCAAGGCGTAATTGACCTGGTAGTAAGCAACGGCAGATGGACCGTGGCCATCGAGCTGGACAACCTGGCTCCGCGCAAAAAGTCGATCCGTAAGCTCATGGCTTTCCCATGTGACCGTGCCTACGTGATCTGTCGCAGTGGATTGATCCACCGCGTGAAGTGACGGCGACCTGCTGGTGTGCGCGTAGCGCACGATGACCGCTCTACCTCTGCGGAGTGATCGGCACCTTCAGCCTGGTCAGGGCCTTCTACTTCATTCGCTCGGTATATCACTCCCTGCTGACCTGCTTTTGGGGTGAGGGAGCCGCCGGCTCTGCCATCCAGTTGTTTCAGCCTTCGCCTGAGTGAGGGCAGAGCCGGTGGGAGAGGGGCGTTTACGCCCCTCTCCGGGGGGTCGAAGTTGCGACCGTAGCGGCGTAGCCGCGTAGGGAGGACATGGGGGGCGCAGCCCCCGCAACTCGATAAAGCTTTTAACGCTGTCGGCGTCGCGTAGCGGCGGCGACGCCGGTTTTGCTGTTGAGCGCTCTACTGACTGTGTTTTCAACCATAGGTTGACTGGTTGGCCTGGCAATTAAGGAGCACAAATAGCGCTACTTCCCCACAGGTTATCCCCCGAGGCGGTGGGGAACTCGCTTTGGCGGGTGTCGTTGAGGGCGTCGAGGCGATGATCGAGGCCGCCGCAGAGGGGGCAGCTAGCCTGATCGCGGCAGATTGGCCGGCGTGGACACCTGTTTTTGCGGCATCGGGCAGGGGCACGCCTGCCGGGACGGCTATTTGAACAGGGCGAGGATGTCGGAGATGTGCTGCACGGCGCTCTGTGCGCCGCCTGGCGGGTCGCCCGTGGCTCGGTGTGCCGCAGGGCGGGCAGCGCCCGTGCGCGGCGTAGTGGCCGCGCCCTGGGGCGACTGCCGGCGTGCGTGCGCCTGGACGAAGGACGCAACACCGGTCCCACGCGCCTGGTCGGCGTGCTTGCGGTCGCGCTTGAGTAACCAGCTGGTGCCGGCCATGTCGCACAGCCGTTGGAAGTTGAGCCGGCGCACGCCCGGCTCGCTGCTCCACCCGTCGCGGCCTTCGGCATCTTTGGTGTGCCGGCGCACCTGCTTGGTGGGGAATGCCCAGCCAAGGCTCACCATCATGTCGATCGAGCGTTTGGCACGTTCCAGCTCGGCGCCGGTCTGTCCGCCATAGGCGAGCTGGGCGAGATCCTTGAGGGTGTAGCGGTGCCAACGGCCGCCGCCATGGCGCGGCTTGCCCACAAACCCGGTGCGCACGTCGGCCAGGTAGAGCAGGGCGACGGACATGGCCAGCAGTGATTCGGCGCCATCAGCGCGCAGCGCCCGCACCCTCGTCAGTGCCTTGTCCAGGGCATAGCCGGCCACGATGACGTTGCGGCTAATCCGCATCCACAGCGAGCCGCGCCGTTGTTCCAGGCTGCGCACCAGCGCGTCGCGGGTGGCATCGAGGACGGCCGGCCGGCGCTTCTTGCCGGCCGGTGGCTTGGGCTGACGCCAGTGCACACGCTTGTGCGGCCGACCGCTGGGAGCGGTCGGTTCAGGGCCTGGCGTGTGAGAGCCTGGATCTACTGTTGACATGTCCCGCGCCGATGAACGGCAGCGGGGCAAGGTGGTCGGCGTTTCGGCCTTTGCATCCTTTTCCCTCTTGCACGGCTTCGCCGGCGGGATTAGGATGGAGCTATCTGACTAGCCCATTGACTGGTTTTGTCCCGCCAGCCCAGTGATGAAAAAGCCGCCCTTGCCGGGGCGGTTTTTTCGTTTTCGGGGGTCTACTGCGCTAGTAGCCTTCCCACCCGCGTTGTCATATCGCTGCCAAGTATCCGCGCGCGGCCCTTAAACCGCAAGCAATCCCCGTGTGCACAACCATTGCACACCATGCGTGGCACGCATTTTGCCCTCGCGCCATGAGGCGCCGGCATGATTCGTCCCGGCTATCGCTCGACACGGAACGCGTGATCGGCCGGCGGAATGCGCCGGGAAACAAACATCGGATCAAACAGCCTGGCGCGTGTGATGGTCGATAGCCGCAGCTGCTGCCGGCAGCCCGTGACGACCGGACCGGACACGCTAATGAACTCGGTGGACGTGACAGACGATACGCCAGCATCGCCCGCGATGCAGTCGCTTCCCAGCACCGCCATGCGGGGTTGGTGATACACCTGTGCAGCCTGGCGGTTGCAAAACAGGACATCTTCGCTCACTGCGTCGTGGTCCTGGTCGGCGAGGCTGTAGTTCACCTCGTGGGTGCAGAGCATTTCCCCCTCGACCGCCCAGCGGGTGACGACGCGGAACGCATCGACGGTTCCGGCCGTCTCGATCAACAGGCCATTCATGGCCTTGCGTCCGATCTTGCGACAGGCCACCTGATACCGTTTGTTGGGATACGGGCGGCGGGCGACGACCTCGATGCCGTTGCGTAGCAGCAGGCCGAACGGGGCAATCGCAATATCGATCAGTTCGCACCGGGTGGGGATGCCCTGCGGCTCAAACAGCCGGGGCGAAAGATGGATCAGCATGGGATTGCCTCATTGCCGGACAGCCCACGGGTTGGGGCTGCGCGGTGTGATCACACAGGGAAGCATGGCGCCGGCACGTCCAGGACGCTACCGGAGTGCGCTACGGGCGCGCTACGCGCCTTCGATCAGTGGGGGTGCGCGCACCGGCAGTGCGAAGTCAGCGGCCAGCTGTGCGGCCGCCTCCAGGGTCAGCACGTAATGCCCGCCAGCCACGACCAGCGCAGCCAGGTCGGCCGACACCGCTGCCGGCGAAGACACGAAGACATCAAGCGCAGCCACGCCGCGCACGGTGCAATACGCCGGGCCTGACACGTCGCCGACGTGGGGGGCAAGGTGGACGCCGAATTGTGGCTCCCCGTTTTCGACCTGGTGGCGCACGTGCAGCAGTAGCCCGGCATGGGCGCTGGGATAGCTGCCGGTGCGCGCCGGGGCGGCATTGGGTCTGGGCTTGTCCATGTTCGGTTCCTTCGATCAGCTTGCGGTGTGCACACCCATTGCACACCGCGAGTCTAAAAAAAAGCTGCCGCCGCAGCGCTGGGCTACGTCTAGCGGCTCACGCGTAGCTTGACCAGTAGTGCGGGCGCCCGTCCCACGGGTGGGCATAGGCACTGCTGGACAACTTGACGCCGTTGCGCGGATTGACCCGCTTGCGGATCGGCTCGGCCTTTGTGTACTGGCCTGGCACCGGGATGGCAGTGCCGGACATGTGGGGGTTCTAAGCCGGAACCGCCGAAATTTCCGTCAACTCAGCTCAAGCTCTGCCACAAGCGCATCCAGGTCGATCATCTTGCCGTCGCTCTGGAAGGTGTAATGCCCGTTGAGCAGGATGTGCCGCCAGGCTGCCGGCGACATCTGGGTGATGAGTCCCAGCGCCTTGGCGTTACCACTGTCCTCGTACTTCGTCAGTAGCCGCGACAGGATGGCCGAGTTGTAGTAGATAACCGCGTTGGCGATCAGCCGCGCACACTGGTTGCTGATTTCGATCTCGATGTCGGTGCGTCCGGTCAATTCCTTCTTGCCACCGACCTGAGCAATCGTCGAACGTAGCTGGTGGTAGGACTCTATGCGGTTCTGTGAGCGGTGAACGTTCCGTTCCAGTTGCGGATCGCGCAGGTAACACAGCGTGTAGATGCTGCGGATGAGTTTGTCGAACTCGAAGACCGCACGCCGGGTCGGGTTTGGCGCAGTGTAGGTGCACAGCTTGCGGATCAGCGTGCCCTGCGTCATCTCCTTCAGCCCGAGCGTGGCGACGATCCGGTCGATGTTCGCCTTTTCGCGGACGATGAGTTGCTGGTCGATTTGCCCGACCGGTCGGATCAGGCATTTTTCGTACAGCGCCGGATCGTCGGCGGAATACAATGCCTGCAACTGGTCGTCAAGGTCGGTGAAGCGCGGCTCGAAGCGCAGGCCGAACCAGTGAAGGATGGCGAAGTTGGCCTTGTTGATGCTGTGCATGTCGCCAGTGATCGCGGTCGGCACGATGCCCGATGTGTTGCGATACCAGATGTCGAACACGTGGTGGCCTTCGTATTCGTGTGCACCGATCAGGTAGCCGTTGAGCGGCACGTGGTTACACAGCAGCGTATAGGCGACGACACCCTTGCCGCGGCCGAAGTATTTGCGCGAGTAGCGCGCCTTCACGGTCGGCCGTTCGACACCGAATTTCTGACCATCGACGGCACCGTACAGTACGTCGAGGTCGAACGAGTAGTACGGAAAGATCGGCAGCGCAGCGATGGCGTTGCTGATGCAGTCGTTGGCGGCGTGCAACGTGGCCTGGCGCAGGTACTGCTGATAGGTGCTCTCCAGCACGTGATACGGGATGTCGCTGGTGCGCGCCATGACCTGGTTGCCGTGATTCATGGCCTGGGCGACGATGACCGCCATCAGGCTGACGGCGTCGGCCACCTTCTTCGCATAGCGCGGCTGCAAAGGCGTCAGCGCCGACAGGAACTGGCACTGGTCGTTGACGAAGCGGAACACGTCGGCGACATCGCAGAATGGCAGTTGCTCGTAGAACGCTTTTTCGCGTGCCTTGTGGTTCTCGCCCTTGGGCTTGCGCCAGATCAGCGCCTGCGTGTCCTTGTCGTATTCCAGGTGGGTCAGCTTGCCCTGTTTCAGCTCGCGATTGAACGCCAGCCACTGCGTGCGCAGTTCAGTTGCCAGCGCATTGAACTGAACATCGACCGGTTTCCGCAGGAAGGGGATGTCCATTTGCACGAGCACGTCGGCCTTCTCGTCCAGCGAGACCAACTCGTCGGAGAAGTGGCGGTGTTGCAGGCTGTCATCGAGAAACAATTCACCTGACTGAAAGCGCTTCCTGATCTGTCGATAGAGCCAGAATTCGTAGCGGTCGGCGTGCAAGCCGGTCGGCTTACCGTCTGCATCGAAGGTCAGCAGATACGGACGAAGCCGTTTCGGCAGCGTAGCGTCCGGGCATTCTGCCAGCGGCCGTTGCGACAGCCGCTGCTGCTTGGCAAACACACTCTTGGACCAAGCTAACGCTGCCAGCCACGGGCTGTCCGGGTGGGTGCCCGCGAAATCGAGCGTGACGTACAACGGTCGCAGATGGCGGCGTATGCGCTCAGCCAGGCCGTCCGCCGCCTGCCAGTGCATCGCCAACTTGCTCATCGGCTTTACGCTCATGCGCTGCGCGGTGGTTTGCAGCGTGTCGCGGGGCATGATCTTGTAGGCGCGTTGACGTACCTCGCCGAACGGCGTTGGATCGGCGACGCTATGGTCCACGTAAAGTGACAGCAGGCGGCCGACCTGCGGCGTGTCCTGCTGGCGGCGTACCTGCTCGGCGATGAAGGACTGCTTTGCCGCCGCGCGGCTTTCATCCTCCAATTGCTTCATGTGGTAGGCCATGGCATCGACCAGGTTGTCGGTAAGCTGCCGGTAGCGCACCCAGGCATAACACAGTAGGTAGAGCCGGGCCTGATCCCCCTTGAGGTTGCGCAGGTCGTGGACGGTATAGAAGTTGGCCAGGCTCGCGTAATACAGTAGGTTCTGCTGCGAGACGCCGAGCTTTGGCAGCAACGCCTTGGTGATCCTGTGCAGCGGTTCCAGCGTGGCGCGCTTCTCGCGCTCTCGGGCCATCTGACGCCAGCCAAAATCTTTGGCGTCCTGCTGGAGTGCCGCCAGTTGCGACAGGGTGTCCTCACGCACCAGTAACTGGGCCAGCGCGGCCTTGGCCGATTCGTCCAACACTTCTGCCAGCAGGCTGTTCAAGCGTCGACGTTCGGCGGACAGGGCTTCACTGACCAATTCTTGCAGGGTGGTGTAGCCGGGCCGGATGATCTTGTGCTCGTTGAGCCAGCCGATCAACTCGGCGACGACGAATCCCGGTGTCACGTCGCGGCGGACGATTTGCACGGCCTGCTGCGCGAGTTGCGGCAGGAAGTCGGCCGCCCACGGCCGATAGCCGAACAACTCGGCCAAGCACTCGCGCTGGGCGTAGTGCTCGTGCTTGGTGATCGCTTTATGCTCGAACGCCTCGCCGTGGAAGTAGCGGCTCAGCACGAAGGCGCAATCGTCCTCGACCTCAGTCCAGTCGAAGCGGAAGAAGGCGTGCTTGGCCTTGAAGTAGCCGATCTGCAAGACGCAATAGACCTGGGCATGGAGGCCGGGGCGGCAACTGGCGAGTGCCAGTTCGGATTCGGTCAATGCCAAGTATTCCAGCCGTTGAGCATCATCAAAGTCAGGCAAGCCGTACAGGGCTTCCTGTTCGGCGTCCGACAGCACCGTCAATCGTTCGCTCTTGGCGATCATCGTGACGACGCTCCATCGGAGCCCGCCCAGCCGATCCGCGCCAACGTCTCGATCAAGGTAGTGCGCTTGACGCCGAAGTTGCGGCACACCGCCGCCTTGGACATGCCACCATCGAGTGCGGCGATAATGGCATCCAGCTTCTCGCCAGTGATTGCCTGTGGTCGGCCACCGATCCGGCCACGTTTGCGGGCGGAGTCCAAGCCGGCAACGACACGCTCTCGGATCAAGGCGCGTTCGTACTGCGCGAGCGCACCGAATACGTGGAACAGCAGCTCGCCCGATGCCGTGGTGGTATCCATACCTTCGGTCAACGAGCGGAACGCCACCTGCTTTTCCTTGAGCGAGGTCACGATGGTGAGCAGGTGCGATAGTGAGCGGCCGAGCCTATCCAGCTTCCACACCACCAGCACGTCGCCAGGGCACACGAATTCGAGCGCCCGCGCCAAGCCAGCCCGGTCATCCTTCGCGCCGGAAGCACGATCCTCGAAGAGGTGCCGGGCATCGACGCCGGCAGCGAGCAGGGCGTCACGCTGCAAGTCTGTGCTCTGGCGGTCGGAATCGGACGACACGCGCATGTAGCCCACTAACATGAGCGGATAACCATCAAGATTAGGTTTCCGTACAATAGCGCATGGCGACACTGTTTTCCGCACAAATTTAGGGCCACCGAACGAGCGATTCGAGAGGCTGTTGCAAAGATGCCGCAAAACATGTGTTTGGCGACAGGGTCCGGCCCTTGCAATAATGAACTCAAATAAATAAAATGCATGCATCGAATGCATTTTCGAAAAGGCGAATGCTATGGCAATGCTGACAGTACGTAATCTGCCGGATGATGTGCACCGCGCATTGCGCATGCGGGCCGCTCAAAATGGGCACAGCACCGAGGCCGAGGTCCGCGAGATTCTGGCGACCGCAGTCAAGCCAGAGACGCGCGTTCGCCTAGGCGAAGCCTTGGCGGCTTTGGGTCGCAAGATTGGCCTGACGAATGAGGACTTCGAGGTCTTCGATCGGGTAAGAGACAAGACGCCGGCCGTCCCGCCGAGGCTTGAATGATCGTTCTCGATACCAACGTCGTTTCCGAGGCGATGAAGCCCGAGCCGCACCCATCCGTGCGGACCTGGTTGAACGATCAAGCCGCTGAAACACTGTACCTGTCCAGCGTGACGCTGGCCGAACTGCTATTTGGCATCGCTGCGCTTCCTGCCGGTAAGCGCAAGGACATGCTGGAACAGGCCCTTGATGGCCTCATGGGCCTGTTTAGGGATCGGGTGTTGCCATTCGACATCGATGCAGCGCGGCGTTATGCCGAATTGGCCGTGACGGCAAAGATCGGAGGGCGAGGATTTCCGACACCCGACGGCTACATCGCAGCGATTGCTGCCTCGCGGGGTTTCATTGTGGCGTCACGCGACACGGCCCCTTACGAAGCGGCCGGCGTAACCGTCATCAATCCGTGGGAAGGGTGAGGAATCCATGACGATGCGCAACCCTACACCCGTGTGGCGTCTCAAGGTCGAACTGCTTGGCGTAGCGCCGGCCGTGTGGCGTCGTTTCGATACCCATTCGGATGCGAAACTCGCGCAATTGCACTACTTCATCCAAGGCGCTATGGGCTGGGAGTTGATGCACCTGTTCTCGTACCAGGATGGGCGCGGGTACGGCGGCGCGATCAACAGCGAACTGCGATTGTGCGATGTCTGCCGCATCGGTGATGCCCTGACGTACACCTACGATTTTGGCGACAACTGGCAGCACAGAGTGACGGTCGAGAAGGCGATGGCACGACCGACAGGTACCTATCCATGCATGGTCGCCGGCAAGTACGCCTGTCCACCGGAAGATTGTGGCGGGTCGTGGGGGTATGCAGACTTGCTCCGTGTTCTTGCTGGTCACCGCAACGCCCGTCGGCGCGAACTCATCGAGTGGCTGGGCGGGCCGTTCGATCCCAAGGTGTTTGACATGGATGAAGCCCAGAAGCGCCTATCTGAGTACGTCGAGGTGTCGATGCCGAAAAATCATCAACCCACTGCTTGAACTTACCGAGTTGGTCACTCATAGCCGGGACTGGAGCTTGGAGTAACGGAATTTTCGGCGGTTCCGGCTTACACCCCCTTGTGGCCGGTGTCCTGTCGCTGCTGCACCAGCTCGCGCAGGGTCACGGTGCGATTCTGCACGGCGACGACCTCGTAAAAGTCCACATTGGTCTGCTCGTAGCCGTAGCTGGACACCAGCACCGCCCCCACGGTGAGGGTGTGCGGGCGCTTGGCCTCGGCGCGGCGCTCGGCCTGGGCGTCGGCAAGCTGCTGCCGGCGGGTGGTGAAGCTGGCAATGTCTTGCTCGGCTGCGGCCTGCGACCGGAACCACACCCGGTCAGGCTTCAAGGCCTTGCCGTGGAACTTGGTCACGACGATGCGGCCGGCTTCCTCGGCAATGTAGTAGCGCGAGCCGTCGGCCAAGTCATGCGGCTGCTGGGCATAGCGAGGGCCGGCGATGGCATCGCGCAGCTCGGCACGCTCAGCGGCGGTCAGGGACGCGGGGTTAGGCAGCTTATGCATGGTGGTGTCCTGGTCAGTGCTGGGGAGTGGTGGCCAACAGCGCCGCGGCGGCGCTGTCGTGGTCGGCTTGCTCGGTCAGTGCGATCGCTTTGCGTGCCAGCTCGTGGGCGCGGAACAGGCTGCGTGCGCCTCCGGCGGGCAGCTCCCGCAGCTGCTGGGCTTCGCGGCGCAAGCGCGCTGCATGCACCCGACAGGCGCGCTCATGGCGGCGGTGATCGGCGATCAGGGCACGCACGTTGTCGGCGGCGCTCATGCCGCACCCCGCAGGCGTGCCCAGCGGATCGCGGCGAGCTGGGCATGCGCTGATTCCCACGCGCTGGCGCGGACCGATGCGCCGAGCTGGACGATTTGCCGCAGCCGGTCTTCGGCGGTCAGCGGGCGGGGGCGCTTGGTGGTCTTGGCCTGGTGCATCGTCGGAGTCCTCTGCTGATCTGACCAAAGGTGTGCAATACCATTGCACACCATATGGCAAAAAAAAGGGGGTCAGTCTTCGGTCGGCTGCATGATCGTGATGACCGGCTCGCCGTTGTCGCCGCCGCCGATATGCATGTGCAGGGTCACGATACGGGCCTGGTGGCCTTTGCCCTCCCGGGGCACCCGGTGCAGGGCGAACGGCACCCGGTTGGCCTGGGCGTTGCGGGCGGCGAAATTGCGCGCCATGAACAGCACATCCCACAAGCGGCCTTCCTCGTCCTGCGGCACACGCTTGCGCTTAGTGTCGTCCTGGCTCCAGGCAACGCAGTCGGCCCAGACGGCCCGCGTGACGGCAACCGGCACCGTAAAGCCGGCTTCGCGGGCGAGCGTAGACACGTCCACCAGGTCGCCATCCTCGATCAGGTCAGCGCGGGTGTGGATATGGATGATGTCGGATGCGGTGAACATGGCGCTATCTCCGGTAGTTGTGTGGTGTGCAATGTCTTGGCACACCTTCATAATACCGATTTGCATGCTTGCATGCAAGCATGCAAGCTGTCATGCATGCACCTCTATGTTCTGCCGATGGAACATCACCGCGCGTGCCAGTGCAGGGGGTCGGTGTACCTGGTCGCTCGCTGCGCCTGGTCCCGGCCACGCCTTGTCCTGGTCGTCGCCGAAGCTCGATCACGACCACAGGGCCATCCCCTCACCAACGCCCGTCCAATCACTCCCTGCTGACCCGCTGTTGCGGATGTGCCGGCGCACGGCCAAAAAAAAACCGCCGGGTGACCGGCGGCAGGAATCCAGGGCGTGCGCGTCTCAGTAGGCCATTAGCCAATCGTCGGCGGAATCAAACGTCTCGGCGTCTGCCGGCGCCAGCTCAGGCAGGTGCACTTCGACATTGTGATAGCCACCGATGTCGTGCCGATTCGCCATTCGCGCGGCGGTCATGGCATCGGCCCGCGTTGGGAACATGGCCCAATACGTTGCGCTACTGCCTCGGTATTTCATGGCGCAAGGGCCGGTGTAATCAGCGGGCACATGGTTATAGGCAGTGGTTCCGTCTGCCGGGTCTTCGCAGATGGTGGCGGACTTTGTCGGATCACTCATCGGGGTCTCCTTTGGGGGCGTTAGTCCGGCAGGTTCCAGTTGTCGCTCTCGCCTCGCTCGCGCGGCTCGCGCTTGCGCACGATCAGCGTCACCTCGCCGTCGATAGCCACCGGCACGGTGCGCAGCTTGAGGGTGTAGCCGCCGCTGCGATGGGGAAAGGCAACACCGCACCGGAACCACTCGGTTCCGGTTTCGCCGTCGCCTTTGGTGTAGGCGTGCGGCGATACGACATCGAAGCGGTCGTGCGTCGTGGTGGGGGTGTTGGCGTTTGCTGCGGTGGAGTCGGATTTAGGCATCGTCGTCGCGTCCTCGGCGTGTGGTTTAGTGCGCGTGCGATGGCCCGCGCATCGGCGAGGTTACACCGTGCAATACCATTGCACACCATGCCTGCGTGGTGTGCTGTTGCGGTCTGCGACGCAGGCCGCATCCTCGGTGGCCACCTACCGGTGGCCACCAGGTCACGCGGCCGTCCACGCATGCCCCACCGCCAGCGCGGAGCGCTGCCCGTCGCCGTGGGGGATGGGTGTATCCATCCCCAGGCGTCGGGGGAGCGGTGGAGCATGGGTGGGCAAGCGGGGGGCGAGCTGCCCGCCTGCGATCAGGCAAACAGCTGCTTGATGGAGTCTACCGACAGGTCGTGATCGCTATCAGTGTTCAGGATCGGCCGGCTAATGATCTTGTCCAGGATCACCCAAGCGCGTTCGCGCAGCTGCTTGTCGTCCAGGCCGTCCAGCAGGAAGATCCGGCCGGCGATGGCGTGCGCCAGGTTCTGCGGGCCACTGCCGCCATAGCCCCAGCCATAACCTCCGTCGTAATCAAACAGGTCGCGGCGGGTAGGCAGCAGCTCGGCCAAGCTCTCATCTTTGTGGCGGTAGAGCGCCACGCTGGCCCCTTCAACGATTCGCAGCAGGATGTGGCTCATTGGCACCTCGTCAGCATGGGCATGCGGCCCGGAAGCGGCCATTGTGCGCAGGGGCGCGATGGGGTGTGCAAGCGGAGCGCGCAGCCGGCGTAGCCGGCGAAGGGGCGAGGATTAGGGCCGACTGGCGATGACGCGGCACGCGGCATCGGTGCGCAGCACCCCAAGCCGGTGACCGCGTGCGGTCACGCCCGCCTGGGCTGGTGGCGGGTGGGCAGGGCATTCGCATCGGCTGCGACATTGATGTGCATAGTGTGGTGCATGGGCCAACGCAAACGACCAGCACTCGCACCGTGGCACTTCGGCCCACCTGGCATCTGCGACGCGTGCGGCAGCCGGTGCGGCACGATGGACCAGGCCGGTATCGTCTGCTACGTCTGCAAGGCGGGCGTATTCATGCCACGGGGATTCTGGCAATTCTCGCCTTGCCCAGCGTGCAAGGGGGCCGACTCGTTCTGCACATGCTGCGAGGGTCGCAACTGCATCGCCACACCGCGCGAAGACATCGACGTTGATGAGCTTGAACGGTTCTGGCAGATAGTCATCAAGCGGGCACTCAGCGACGGAACCCCCTTGCCTGCACCGATTGCAGCGTTGATTTGATGGTTGTGGGTTCGAAGTGATGTAAAGTGCTGCAACTAAATCAGGTGCACTGTCCATGGCCGTTGCAAAACGAGGTCGTAAACCTACAGGCAAGCCGCGTGCGACTCGTGCCTCAGCGAGCCTGCCGCCTGAGATTTACCAGACGCTGCAAGCCATAGCGAAGCAGAAAAAGGTTTCGGTTGCCTGGGTTATCCGCGAGGCCGCCGAGAAGTACATCGCCGCCCAATGGCCGCTGCTGGAGACGAAATGATGACCTTAGACACCGCCGCAAATGGACTTGCATTACGGAGCGAGCCACCGCCTTCGCCTGCCGAACTGCCTTCACCTTCGCAGCTGCGAGCGGTTCTGCGAACACAAAGCAAGGCGACTGCTGAACGCTCACAGCTCGCGTTTGCTGAGGCCGTCACGGCACACGCCGTCAAAGCCTATTGGGAGCAGCTTGGCTCGGGACTGGCCGTGCAGCCTCCCCCGCACACGGCGTGCGACTTTCCAGAAGCTGGTCGCCGCGCCGCAATCCAGTTTGGGCAGGCTATTGCGCGCCTGTCTGTCGAAGACGCTGCATCTAACCTCGGGCTGCTCTACACCGCGCTCCTCCCCAGTGAGTGGCGTTCGGAGCGGGGCGTTTTTTACACCCCGCCAGCATTGGCCGAGCGGTTGCTCGACCAAGCAGAGGCGGCAGGCCTAGATTGGTCGCGTGCCCATGTGCTCGACCCGGCAGCGGGAGCGGGCGCGTTTCTTGTGCCTGCGGCACGGCGACTACTGAAGTCCCTCGGTGACTGCTCCCCAGCAGTAGCTATCCACAATCTCTCGGCCAGGCTGCGCGGCTTTGAGCTCGATCCCTTTGCGGCCTGGATGGCGCAGGTATTCGTCGAAGCTGCAGCACTGCCGCTCATCGTGGCTTGCGGCCGGAGACCGACCGCTGTTCTGACCGTATGCGATAGCCTCTCCATTACAAAGAGCAAGGGCTTCGATTTGGTTGTCGGCAATCCGCCGTTTGGTAGGCTGAAGCTGGCCGCTGAAAGGCGCGAATACTTTTCGCGAAGTCTCTACGGTCACGCGAACCTATACGGCCTGTTCATGGATCTGGCCGTGCGCCTGGCAAAGCCCGATGGCCTAGTTTCATTCCTGACGCCATCGAGCTTCCTTGCCGGGGAGTACTTCAAGAATTTGCGCGCCGTTTTGCACAAGGAAGCTCCGCCGGTCTCGCTGGACTTCGTGACGGCACGCAAAGGTGTGTTCGACGACGTACTGCAGGAAACAGTCCTGGCCACCTATCGCAAGGGCGCAAAGCGCGCCCGCGCTGTCGTGTCCTTCATCGAAGCGCAGCCTGGCGTGCCGGTCAAAGCTGAGCCCGCTGGCCACTTCACCTTGCCGCGCAAAGCAACGGCCCCTTGGTTCCTGCCCAGGCACGCCGACGAAGCAGAGCTTGCGAAGAGGCTGCGCGCCATGTCGGCGCGCCTGGCAGATTGGGGCTACAAAGTAAGCACAGGCCCCCTCGTGTGGAACCGATTCAAGCCGCAACTGTGCGACAGCGAAGAAGCTGGCACCGTCCCTCTCGTATGGGCTGAAAGCGTGACCAGCGATGGCCGTTTCGTTCTCCGGGCAGAAAAGCGGAACCACAAGCCATTTCTTCGCCTTCAGCCTGGTGATGATTGGCTGGTCGTTCGCAAGCCTTGCGTTCTGCTCCAGCGGACAACAGCGAAAGAGCAAGCTCGCCGGCTCATCGCTGCAGAGATGCCGGCATCGTTCATCAAGCGGCACGCCGGCGTTACGATTGAGAACCATCTCAACATGATGATTCCTACCGTGGAAAATCCAGCGGTGTCGCCCGCGCTGCTTGCGGCGTTTCTTAACAGCGATGCCGCCGATCGGGCCTTCCGTTGCATGAGCGGTAGCGTTGCGGTTTCTGCATACGAGCTTGAGAATTTGCCCCTGCCCACTGCAAGCGACCTGAAGAGAATGGTTGGCAGCAAAGTCACACGCGCGAGCGTCGAGAAGGCCTGCGCCAAGCTGTATGCGACAGAAGGTGAAGCGTGAGCTTGCCTCCCTACGTCGACCGGCGAACCATTCACCAGCGACTGCCCCTCATCTTTCAGGAAGGCACTCCCAATCGTAACTATTGCATTCGGGAAATGGCCGCCTCGGCGGTGTTTGTGATGCTATACATCGGGGCAGTCGAAGGCACTGGCCGTTGGCTTGCTCCGAAACATGTGATGCGTATGACGGTCGAGCAAGCACTGCTAAGTGACGATGCAGTGCGAGAGGCCTACGGCCTCGGAGCCATGAAGCCGGGGTTCCGGGTAGCTGGGCAACGTTGGTACGAGGAAAACAGTCGTGAGCCTCTTCGCGACGAAACTTTGCGCCAAGGGTTCATCACGAATAACGCTGTGGCAGAGCGGACAGGTTTGCCAACGACTTCTGGCCTGCCGCGCTATGCGCTCAAGACTGACTTCGCCGCGTTGTTTGACCCTGCACTTGCTGGAGACGACCTGATCGCAGCCATCACTGCTTGGCAGGAAGCTCACCTTTCAGCATCGGCGATGGCGCGCATCGCGCTCGTGCGGCGTGGTGCTGCGCCGACTGATGAGGGTGTAATGGTGACCTTTCCAAACGGCGAAACGCGCCGGATGGCACCCGGCCCGAGCTCCGTCATATCGAAAGCGGTCATTGAAGAATTTGCCGCTCGCTTCCTCACGCAGCCAGCCGTTTTATGGGTGAGCGAGAGCGGCGCGAAAGTCGTCTCTAGAGACGATGAGCTTGCCAAGTCACTGAAGCTAAAAATTACGGCCGACCGCAACTTGCCAGACATCATCCTTGTAGACCTAGGCGGTGGTGGCGTAACGGGCTTCCTGCTGGTGTTCATCGAAGTTGTCGCGACCGATGGACCAATCACGATGCAACGGCGAGAAGCCTTCATGCAGATTGCGGCAGATGCCGGTTTCACGCCGGAAGCGGTAGCTTTCGTGACGGCCTATCTTGACCGCTCACACACTGCCTTCAAAAAGACAATCGCCGAGCTCGCTTGGCGCTCCTTCGCTTGGTTTGCTTCCGAGCCCGAGCACATCATCGCTTTGCACAACGGAGCGACCTCGCCGCTTCCGTTGGGCACCTTAATGCACGGAGTTTAACAACCTAGCTATTTCTGCCCACAATTGGCGAACTTGCTCAGGTCACCACCTATCCCAGCGCAAGGTTCCCGGAGCGGCTTCGATTTGTGCGGCAACCAGTTAGCGTGCTTGCGAGAAGCCTGCCTAGTTGGAGTTGAACGAACCGGCTGTCTGAGCGCTCTTTGCACGGGCTGTCGCGATCTTTGCCCATGCTTTGCCACGGCCGGCCTGGCGGTCGACGACCAGGTAGGTGAGGCCAGTGCGTCGCCAGCCTGGCCCGCACAAGGCGAGCACATCATCGCCACCGCGATGCCAGACAAGCACGTCCACACATGCGCCGCGGCCGGCGCTGGCCCACTCCCTGGCTTGGTAGTCGCCATCTTTGGCCGTGGGCTTGCCGAGCTGCGCCACCAGCGCATCGGCGAGAGCTGCGTAGGCCTCGCGCTGGAATTGAAATTCCACCGCCGCAACGCGCCCGGTGTGCTCGTCCAGCGTGATCGTGCTGGCGGTGGACGTGGCCCCACCGATCTTGAGCGGCTGCGTTGCCTTGCATTCCACTGCTTGGTATTGGACAGCGCAGCCGGTAAGGCCCATCTTCCGTGCGGCCTCCTTCGGCATGCCGGGGTAGTAGCCGGGGTAATCCCCCCGCCCATTAGCAGACGCCAGAAGTGGAATTTTCTCGTATCCTTTCT
>NZ_JCAQNX010000003.1:0-28967 GCF_041475705.2 Xanthomonas sp. NCPPB 3761 | reverse complement strand
GTGGGGAATGCCCAGCCAAGGCTCACCATCATGTCGAGCGAGCGCCGTGCGCGCCGCTGCTCGGCGTCGCTCTGTCCGCCATAGGCGAGCTGAGCAAGGTCGGGCAGCGTGTAGCGCTGCCAGGGGCCGCCGCCCTGGCGTGGCTTGCCCACAAAGCCGGTGCGCACGTCGGCCAGGTAGAGCAGCGCTACGGCCATGGCCAACAACGAGTCGGCCCCATCCTTGCGCAGTCCGCGCACCCGCGTCAGCGCCTTGTCCAGGGCATAACCGGCCACGATGACGTTGTGGCGAATCCGCTTCCACGCGCCTTTCCGTTCTTCCAGGGCGCGCACCAGTCCATGGCGAGTAGCGTCCAGTACGCCCGGCCGGCGCTTCTTGCCGGCCAGCGGCTTGGGCTGACGCCAGTGCACACGCTTGTGCGGCCGACCGCTGGGAGCGGTCGGTTCGGGGCCTTGAGCGTGTGGGCCTGTGTCTACTGCAGGCATGTCCCGCGCCGATGAACGGCAGCGGGGCAAGGTGGTCGGCGTTTTGGCCTTTGCATCCTTTTCCCTCTTGCACGGCTTCGCCGGCGGGATTAGGATGGAGCTATCTGACTAGCCCATTGGTCTGGTTTTTCCCGCCAGCCCAGTGATGAAAAAGCCGCCCTGGCAGGGGCGGTTTTTTCGTTTTCGGCATCTGCTCATCACACCAGCGGGCTGCCTCGTTGTTTTGGTACGTCTGGTGCTGAATCTACCTTGTTGCAGGCGCGAGCGTACTCGCAGGAAAGGTGGTGGACGGTACGCGGTCATCAAAACCGGTGGGCAGAAGCGGGAACCGGCAGGCCTTGCGGCCTCCGCGCACCGCCCACCATAGAACTGGCGGGCCAAATGAAAGCGCCAGCATCGGACGATGGGCGCTTGCGCGCTCCTGCCACCTTTATCGGTTTGATGTCCCGAATCGCTGATTGTGCAGCGATAGCTCAATCCTGTCGCCAACCGGCGAACGTGTCAACCGCCTCTTAAACCGTCGCCTCCTCGACTGCCGCCGCCGCTTTGGCTTGCAGGTTGAGGAGCGTGGCGATGACGGCGTGCAAGTCGACGTACTGGGTGTGACGTTGGAAGGCAGCTGCCGGCGATTCCGGATCACTTGGATCGGTCTGCAAATGCTCTTGGAACTGCTCGGCCAGCAAACCAGCCATGAAAGCGACGTGCGCGTGGTTGGCCTGCAACACGCTGCGGCCAATGGCCTCGAAGTTGTGCAGGCTGTCAGATAGCCACATGACATCGCGCGCCACCGTGCGACTGGCAAGGGTGGTATCGGCACGGTAGGGACTGTATTGCCGGATGGCCAACGCGGTGTTGCCAGTGAAAAGTACCAAGCTGGCCAACTCATCGGTGTAATTGATGCCCATGGTTTTTGGCTTCCTCGGGAAAGCAGGGAGGGTTTATGAAAGTTCTGTGCTGACAGCGAGTTAGCTCACTTTTGACTTTTTTTACACAAATCCCTGCCGACCCTCAAAATCGAAAAGCTGCAAACACAGAAATACGATTTTACGATTTCCGCGACCATTCCCGCAGCAGCTCGCGCGCAACGTCGGCGATCTTCACGCCCTCGTCGGCGCACTTGCGCTTGATGTCACGGTGCAGGCTTTCGGCAACGTCGATGGTCAGCCGCTTCATCTTCTCGGCCGATTCGGCAGGTGCGGTCGCCGAGGCGGCACGGTTAGTAACCCATTCGTCGGCGTTGCCCGCCGCAGCCCTGCTGGCGGTCGGTTTGCCGCCGATCTGGATTTTCTTTCCGCTCATTGTGCGAACTCCATCAGCGCCTTGCGCACGGCCTCGATCTCGGCGGCCGCCGGTCCCTCGGCGTCGACTTCATGGACGGCCTGCCCTCGTGCAACGGCTTCGGCGAATAGGACGCGCTGCGTGACCGATGCCGTCAGCGCGGGGACCGGGTAAGCGGCGAGGGCTTCACCCACGTCCCGACCAATCGCCGTATTCACGATTTTACGATTCACCACAAAAGCGGCTTTCAGTGCGCTCTTGTAGACGCGGGCTTCCTCGATCAGCTTCACGACTTCATCGGCCGCCCATATGTCGTAGGGCGAGGGCTGGACAGGAATCAGCACAACGTCCGCTGCCATGATCGCGCTGCGGGCTAGGTCGGTAACGCGAGGCGGGCCGTCGATCACGATGTGGTCGTAGCCCTGCCCGAGCTGGGCAATGTCCTTGTGGACGGTCGGCCGTGGAAACCCGACCACGGAGAACAGCGGTTCGCCCTCACGGGCGGCGGCCCAATCCAAGGCGCTGCCTTGGGGGTCGGCGTCGATCAGCAGGACGCGGGAACCGTGCCGCGAGAAGCTGGCAGCGAGGTTCACGGCCAGCGTCGTCTTCCCGACGCCGCCTTTCTGGTTCAACAGACCAACGATCACTATCGCCTCTTTTTCCGTATTTACGGAATTACGATTTTACGATTAAACGGAAAGAATGCAAGCGGCGTGCGCCGCTCGTCCGCTCGGGATAGGGGACAAGGAACCGCACGTCGTTGAAGTGGATCAGGTGCGAGGGCGCATCGGCCACCCACACCTCGGTTTCCCAGGGCGATTTCGCCAAGGTATCGGCCCAGGATGGCCCGGCTCGGGCAAGCTCGGCGTGCCGCTTGCTATCGCCCCTCCCGTGACTGGTGACGGATTCGCCCAGCAGCAGCCAATTCCAAATAAACACCAAGACTTCTCATTTTTTATATTTGTATGCGACGTTTGTCACTCTTTCGCAACCACGGGCTTACATCCGGCACGTATATATGATTCCATAAAAAATGAATCGCATCAAACGCGAAACGTAAGACTTGAATCGCAAAAAACTCAACCCCAAGCGTGGAAAGCTGAACGTGACCGTGGCATTACTTCCCTCTTTGTTTTTCAACGATGAGGAAGCAATGCTCACCCTGACCAAGAAAGAGCTGGCAGTGCTCGATGAGGCTCAACCGGACTATGCGGTTTATCTGGTTGAGGCGGAGCACGAGAGCAGCCGGTGGTGGCGGATGACGGTGAAGTTACCCACGCAAAACAAAGCTTATGAGGTCGTTACCGCGCTCGGTAAAACCAAGCTCTGGAAACGTTTGGACATAGCTGTGGATTTCATCAAGGAGAGCTGCCCGCACACAAAGACCGTGTTCGTAGTTTTTGCCCCGTAGCACACCTAACAATCTGAGAGGTTTCAGAATGGAAAAGAACGAAGCGATTGAAAAGGACACGGCAGTAGGCCCGCGCAAGGGCGACAAGGTAGACAAGGCACTCGGTCTGACCGCGAACGCCCTCGTGCTGGCCCTCGTCTTTCTTCCGCAGCTCGAGCGTGTGCAGAATTTTGTGTAACCGTGGTTTGGGTTACCGCTGAGGAAGTCGCCCCTCGAACTGGATCGTAAAGCGGTTCAGCGCAGCCTTCCAGTCGCGGATCGGCAGCGTCCATTTCTTGGTGATGTTGCGCAGAGCCAGGTAGAACAGTTTCATCAAGGCTTCGTCGCTGGGGAACGCGCCGCGGTTCTTGGTCAGCTTGCGCAGGCTCATGTTGACCGACTCGATGGCGTTGGTCGTATAGATCACCTTGCGGATCTCCGGTGGGTAGTCGAAGAACGGGATCAGTCGTGACCAATTGCGCCGCCATGACTGGCTGATGGGCGGGTACTGGGCGTCCCACTTGGCCTCGAACTCGGTCAGTGCCTGCTCGGCCTCCTCGACGGTGGCGCAGGCGTAAATGCGCTTGAGATCGGCGGCAACCTCGGCGCGGCGTTTCCACGAGACGTAGTTCAGGCTGTGCCGCACCATGTGCACGATGCACAGCTGCACGGTGGTCTGCGGGAACACCGCCTCGATCGCCTCGGGAAACCCCTTCAGGCCATCGACGCAGGCAATGAAGATGTCCTGCACCCCGCGGTTGCGTAGCTCCGTCACGACTTGCAGCCAAAACTTGGCACCCTCGGCCTGCGCCAGCCATAGGCCCAGCACTTCCTTCTCGCCGCCCATGGTGATGCCGATGGCCAGGTACACCGCCTTGACCCGCACCGCGCCCTCGCGCACTTTGACGTGGATGCAGTCCAGATAGACGATCGGATAGACCGGATCCAGTGGCCGCGCCTGCCACGCCTTGACCTCCTCGACGACCGCATCGGTGACTGAGGAAATCAGACTCGGCGACACCTCGGTGCCGTACATCTCCTCCAGGTGCGACTGGATCTCGCGCACGGTCATGCCGCGCGCGTACAACGACAAGATCTTGTCATCGAAGCCGGCCCAGCGGGTCTGGTGCTTGGGGATCAGCTGTGGCGCGAAGCTGCCGTGGCGATCACGCGGAATCTCGATCGGCAGCTCGCCGAACTCGCCCTTGAGCGTCTTGCGGCTGCGTCCGTTGCGCGTGTTGCCGGCCGCGTTGGCGACCGGCTCATGCTTGTCATGACCGAGGTGTTCGGTCATCTCCGCGTCCAGCGCCCGCTCCACCAACCGCTTGGTCAGCTGCTTGAGCAGGCCGTTCTCGCCGATCAGATCCTCGGGTTTGGTGTAGTTGACCAACAGGCTGCTAAGCAGCTCGTCGGGTACCTCATGTGTGCGTGGGCTCATGGTGTCTCCGGGTTAGGTGGCAGTCTCCTGCCTGTGGCCCGGTTACACAAAATCTAGGACACGCCCAACTTGTGGGGTCTACCCCATGCCGGCCAGCCTGGCCCCAACGAAGCCGCCCACCACGCCGGCGACAAATGCGAATCCAGCCAGCAGCAGCACGAACCGCCGCGCCTTGCTCTCAAGCGCCGCATTCGCGGCGACGAGCTGCGCTGCGCCGCTGTTGAGCTGATTCCCGATCTGCGCGGTCGCGTGTCGGCCAGCCTCAGTCAGCTTTTCGGCGTTCTTGTCGATGACCGACTCGAAATTGAGCTTGGCGGCCAGGAACGCCTTGCCGGCCGCGTCCGTTGTTGCCTTCTCGATCTTTCCGGCCAGCGCCTGATCTGCTTGCTCGAAGCGACGCACGATGGCGTCGGCATCTTGCAGCAGCTCGGCCATGAGCGCTTCGCGGGCCGTGGATACGTGACTCCCCATAACGCCTCCTCACTTGAACAACGCCTTGTAGGCATCATCGAGGTTCTTGTTAGCCGACTTGGCGAGCCACTTCGCCGAGATCATGTTGATCGCGTGCGCCTTGGCGTCCTCGTCCTTGGCTTCACGAAGCATTGCCCGATAGTCCGTTTCATCGGCCACGATTTCCGAGACGGTCTTTTTCAGCGTCCGCAGCCGGTCGAAAATCTCGTTCTTGAATACCACGGCTTCTGGTCGCAGCGTGAAGCTCTTGGTTTCTTCGTGCAGGCCAAAGATCATCCGAAACAGGCGCGGCACGTCGTTGGCGTCTTCCAGCTCGACCTTGTTGAACACCACGCGGATTTTTTTCGCCGGCACGCCGAGGCTGGTGAGTGTCCTGATAGTACTTAGCGTATCGGCTTGCTGCTTCTTCTCGCTAACGGTCGGAACGACGTAGTAGTCGAACTCTTCGTGGGACCCCTCGAACTGGCCCATCTGCTTGATGAACTCTTCGACGTTGGATGCACCCACGTCCACGATGGCCGAATCGAGTGTCATCAGGTCCTCTTGCAGCCCGCCGTAGTCCTTGCCCTTGAAGCGCTGTGCGTCGGTGTCCGCTGATGATCCGGCATTGATCGTCTCAATCTCGAATTTCGGTGCGTTCATACGCGGCGCAAGCAGGTGATCAACCAGCGTGGTCTTCCCCGGGTTTCCACTGAAACTAATGACGGCGACTTTCATTTGCGGCTCCTTTCTTTCTGCTTGGCCAAGCGCTCATATCGCGCGATGTCCTGGGCCTGTTTTGCCGGGTCGGGTTTCATCAGGCGGTCAAGCTCCTGCATCGAGATCGGGCCACGCGGTTCGTCGGATTGGGATGATGCCGGCGTCGGTGTGCCAGCCGACCGTGAGCCACCAGACTCCGTCTGCTGTCCCACGGTCTTTGCTTGATGCTTCTTTCGGTATCGGTACAGGTACGTCTTGAGTGTCTGAAACGTCAGGTCGAAACCGGCATCGGTCAACGCCCTGTGAATCGTCCGGAGCTGCACACCTGCTGCGAGCTTCTTTTCGATCTCCGGCATCACTTCCCGTAATTGCGCCGCTTTGGTGGTCGGTTCCGTCTGCCTGACTGCCTGTTTTGCGTCTGGCTTCGTCATTGATGTCCCACCGTCGTCATGTTGTTCTCTAACTGTACTCTAGTTGCACCCCCATTGTCTTCCTAAAGGCAACCTTTGGGCCGCTATTCGTATCCAGTTCGTCATCTATCCGTCCACATAATGTCTACTTTGTGTCTTCGCCGCCACTACGGCCTTCGGCCTATGCGACCTGTACGCCCTTAACCCCTAGAGATTCCGGTCCTTAACAGGCCCGAAATCTCAATACACATTACGCACCCCCTACGGTGGTACAAAAGGCTTGTGAGATATGGCTTCAGGCCAGATTCTCCCCACATTGAAGTCAATATTGTTTCAATAGGAATTTGCCGGAAAGCCTTATCAAAGCTAGCCTAAGCTCTATTGAAGAATCAATAGAGTAAAAACGCCGATGAGTACCGCAAAATCTGTGTCCGTTTGGTACACGGAGGACGAGCGCAGCAGGGTGGAACAAGCGGCCGCGCTGGCCGGCTACAAGCACTTGTCGAAGTACATCCGCGACAAGTCTCTCGACCGTGGCAGCCATCGCGAGTCGGGCCGCGACAGCATGGAAGCATGGGCCGACCGACAGGAACTTGTCGGCCGTTTGGCCGAGATCGAGCGCAGCCAGAAAGGCGCGCATGCGCTTCTGGCGATGCTGCTTTTTCTGGTGCGCAAGAAGGCGACCACGGGCGAGGTCAACGAGCTGGTTCTCGCATGCGAGAAATCCGGCGTGCCGGCCGACGTGCTGGCCGCCTCCCTGCCCGAGCTGGCCGCACTGCTAACCCGCTTTACGGAGGATTCGTAATGTCACCAAAAGGAGGCGGCAAAGGTAATGCCCCGGTATATACTGGAAATAGTAAACAAGCAGGAGGCCCGTTATGTCAACGAAAGCCGTTTTCACGATGAAGCTGGAACCGGAGCTGCGCGACACGTTCATGGCCGAAGCCGCCGCAGATGACCGCCCGGCGGCGCAGGTCGTGCGCGAGCTGATGCGCGACTACATCACCCGCCGTCGCGAGGCACGGGAATACGACGAGTTCGTGCGCCGCAAAGTGGAGGTCGCCCGCAAGCAGCGTGACGCCGGCCTGCACTTCTCCAATGAGGAAGTGGAAGCCGATGCAGCCGCGCGCCGCGTGGACCTGCTACGCCGCGCCGGAGAGGCTGGATTGTGAAAGTCCGCTGGATCGCGGCCGCACGTCAGGACCGCGCCGATATCATCGATTACATCGCGGTAGAGACCCCCCGCGCAGCGCTCAAGATGGATGATCTTTTCAGCGAGGCGGCCAAGCGGCTGGGAGAGTTCCCCAAGCTCGGCTGCACCGGGAAAATTCCTGGTACTCGCGAGCTTATCCCGCATGAAAGCTACCGGCTCGTCTACGAAGTGGACGAAGCTGCCGACACGGTATGGGTGATGACCCTTATCCACACAGCGCGCCAGTGGCCCCCGGCACGGGACGACTAACGATGGTGACAAAACGAAGCTGCCCAAGCACGTCAAATTTGCGGCGCACCGTGCTTGCATTCAAGCTTTTGCCTGCTTTAGAAAACGCTCACACCCCAAGGAAAGAGGAAACATGAAGTTGTTCAGCGCGGCCGTCATCGCCATGTCGGCCTTATTTGTCACTCAGGCCCATGCACAGCAGCAGCCTGTGAACACGGGACTTGGCGAGTGCGTGGACTTCGTCATCTTTGCCTCCAGCACGCTCACCGGTCAGGTCAACGGCACCACGTACCCCTTCGTGTATGGCCCAGCCACCTATCTGGACAAGCCGGGCAGCACTGTCTACATCCAGAACTATTCGTGTGCCTCCAACGACATCCCTGGGTTGTACTCCAGAGTGTCCATGGTCAGCCACGAGATGGGCCACCTATACCTGGATCAGGGCTGGGTGCTCGGCACACGGGAGGACTACATCGCCAAGGCCTGCACAAATGAAGGACGGGCCGTGCTCAACAACTCCACGGCGCGCAACGAGATCCTGGATACCTCCCAGGGAGGCGCCGACATCAGCCTGATCGCGGCGAACGCTCCGGCGCTGCTGTCCACGATCGCGGCCGGGGGAGCCGATCTGGCGCAACGTGTGGGTGATGCATTCTGCGAGGCTAATGTCACGTCCACTACCGGTGAGAACTACAAGGTGTACTACGGCAACGAGTACGACAAACTCAATCCCCCTTCGCAAGAGGAGCAATAAACCATGAAGACTCTCGCCGCCGCCCTTGGCGCGCTCGTCCTCGCGACTGCTCCGCTCGTGCTTGCCGCAGCCGTACCGCGCGCCTCCGCCGCCGCTGAAAAGCAGCTCTGGGCTTTCTCGGAAAAAATTGCATTGGCTCTTCCAGGGAATGGAAAAGACGTACTGACGCTCGTCTCCCCCCGCCCCGACTCGGTCGCCATGACCAATGGGCAGAAGACTCGCAAGCCGTCGAAGCAAATCGCTCCGTCGCTGTTCGCGTCGAACGCCGTGGTGGTCATGGGCGCGGACAATCGCGCAGATTCGGCATCCTTCGAGGTGACGGGCAGCTGCGTCTCGATGGCATCGCTGCGGAAACAGTATCCGAGCCTCATCGTGATGGACTACGCGCGCGGCGTCAATGAGCATGCCGTCTACACCTTGGGCGCGCAGATCGGCGATGCGATCGTCGCGTACTCGTTTCCTGCCAGCAAGCTCGATTGCATGAGCCGTGTGTTCATCACGCCCGCAAAGATCACGAAGAACAAGCTCGGAATTGAATAGACGACGAGCATGAAATTCGAGGGCAGCGGTCTTATTTCAATACGCTGACGTACGAGGCCGTTTGCTCCGGGGTGACATCGGGGGCACAGACCACCGGCCAGGTCGAGGCGGGAATCAATGCCGTGATCGCGGCACCGACGACGAGCCGCTGGCTTAAGGCCGCGCTCGCCGATGCGCTGCACCGCGATTGCGTTGATGCGGCCCACGATGCCGAGCTGCTGGCCGACCTATGGGGTCGCCGCTGCGATTCCATTCTCGGGAGGGTGTAAGCGATGCAGAAGCACGAAGCCGAGGATGCCACGCTGTTCTTTGGCGTTAGTTTGCCGATTGCTGGCTGGCTCGCCGGCACGTATGCAGCGAATGTGCCGCTGTCACCGTTCCCGCAAGCGCTCACCGCTGCGCTACACGCGACGCCGAACAATCCGTTCATGGTTGGCGGGGTTGTGGCCGGGTTGGGACTGGCCGCGACCACCGGGTATCTGTTCCACGAGTACGGCGACGATGGGTTCCGGGGCGCACCGTATCGCCGCTGGATGCGCGGCTCGCAGATGGCGAACTGGCACAGCGTAAAGAGCAAGGTCAACGCGGCCAATCGCCGGGAGAATCGCCGGCGACGGGCCGAACAGAGGGGCGCGAAGGATTTGCCCCCCATCATGATCGGCCCCATGCCGATGCCGCTGCACCTTGAGAACCGTAACACGCTGATTTGCGCGTCCATCGGCGCGGGCAAATCGGTTGCGTTGGAAAGCATGATCTCGTCGGCCGTGAAACGGCGCGACAAGATGGCCGTGATCGACCCGAACGGGACGTTCTATTCGAAATTCAGCTTTCCCGGCGACACGATTCTCAACCCGTTTGACCGTCGCTCGTCGGGCTGGACGCTGTTCAACGAGATCAAGGGCGTGCATGACTTCGACCGGATGGCGAAAAGTGTCATCCCGCCGCAGATCGATCCAAGCGATGAACAGTGGTGCGCCTATGCGCGTGACGTGCTGGCCGACACCATGCGCAAGCTGGTCGAGACGAACAACCCGGATCAAGACACGCTGGTCAACCTGCTGGTGCGCGAGGATGGTGAAGTCATCCGCGCGTTTCTCGCCAACACCGATTCGCAGGGCTACTTCCGCGAGAACGCCGAGAAGGCCATCGCGTCGATCCAGTTCATGATGAACAAGTACGTGCGGCCGCTGCGCTTCATGACCAAGGGCGATTTCTCGCTGCATAAGTGGGTGCATGACCCCAACGCCGGCAATCTGTTCATCACGTGGCGCGAGGACATGCGGGCCGCGCAGCGCCCGCTTGTGGCGACATGAGCGTGTGCAGAATTTTGTGTAACCGTGGTTTGGGTTACCGCTGAGGAAGTCGCCCCTCGAACTGGATCGTAAAGCGGTTCAGCGCAGCCTTCCAGTCGCGGATCGGCAGCGTCCATTTCTTGGTGATGTTGCGCAGAGCCAGGTAGAACAGTTTCATCAAGGCTTCGTCGCTGGGGAACGCGCCGCGGTTCTTGGTCAGCTTGCGCAGGCTCATGTTGACCGACTCGATGGCGTTGGTCGTATAGATCACCTTGCGGATCTCCGGTGGGTAGTCGAAGAACGGGATCAGTCGTGACCAATTGCGCCGCCATGACTGGCTGATGGGCGGGTACTGGGCGTCCCACTTGGCCTCGAACTCGGTCAGTGCCTGCTCGGCCTCCTCGACGGTGGCGCAGGCGTAAATGCGCTTGAGATCGGCGGCAACCTCGGCGCGGCGTTTCCACGAGACGTAGTTCAGGCTGTGCCGCACCATGTGCACGATGCACAGCTGCACGGTGGTCTGCGGGAACACCGCCTCGATCGCCTCGGGAAACCCCTTCAGGCCATCGACGCAGGCAATGAAGATGTCCTGCACCCCGCGGTTGCGTAGCTCCGTCACGACTTGCAGCCAAAACTTGGCACCCTCGGCCTGCGCCAGCCATAGGCCCAGCACTTCCTTCTCGCCGCCCATGGTGATGCCGATGGCCAGGTACACCGCCTTGACCCGCACCGCGCCCTCGCGCACTTTGACGTGGATGCAGTCCAGATAGACGATCGGATAGACCGGATCCAGTGGCCGCGCCTGCCACGCCTTGACCTCCTCGACGACCGCATCGGTGACTGAGGAAATCAGACTCGGCGACACCTCGGTGCCGTACATCTCCTCCAGGTGCGACTGGATCTCGCGCACGGTCATGCCGCGCGCGTACAACGACAAGATCTTGTCATCGAAGCCGGCCCAGCGGGTCTGGTGCTTGGGGATCAGCTGTGGCGCGAAGCTGCCGTGGCGATCACGCGGAATCTCGATCGGCAGCTCGCCGAACTCGCCCTTGAGCGTCTTGCGGCTGCGTCCGTTGCGCGTGTTGCCGGCCGCGTTGGCGACCGGCTCATGCTTGTCATGACCGAGGTGTTCGGTCATCTCCGCGTCCAGCGCCCGCTCCACCAACCGCTTGGTCAGCTGCTTGAGCAGGCCGTTCTCGCCGATCAGATCCTCGGGTTTGGTGTAGTTGACCAACAGGCTGCTAAGCAGCTCGTCGGGTACCTCATGTGTGCGTGGGCTCATGGTGTCTCCGGGTTAGGTGGCAGTCTCCTGCCTGTGGCCCGGTTACACAAAATCTAGGACACGCCCGGCGACATGGATCGACACGATTTGCGCGACGATTCTCAGTATCTCCGACGACGCGCAACACCTCTCCCGGCGTCTGTGGCTGTTCCTCGATGAGCTGGAATCGCTCGGCAAGCTCGAATCGTTCGTGCCGGCCGCCACGAAGGGCCGTAAGCACGGGCTGCGCATGGCGGCCTCGATACAGGATTGGGCGCAGCTCGATGAGACCTACGGCAAGGATGCGGCCAAGACCTTGCTAGGCTGCTTCCGTAATTACCTCATCTTTGGCGCGTCGAACGCGCTCAATGCCGACAAGGCGAGCGAGATTCTTGGCAAGCAGCACGTCGAGCGCATCCAGATGACGACCAACGCAGGGGGAAGCGGTGGAGGCGGCCGCAGCCGCCATGTTGTCGCCAGTCCACCGGAGCCGGTGGTATTGGACTCGGAAATCTCAAACCTCAAGGACCTGGAGGGCTACGTCATGTTTGCCGAGGACTTCCCCATCGCGAAGATCAAGCTGCCCTACGTGAAGTATCCGCATCGCGCGGCCGCCATCGACATCAAGTGACGGGGGCCGGGCCATGCTCAATGTGACGCCGATTCGCGGCAACAACCAGTACGCGGCCGCGCATTACTTCTCGGCGGCCGACGACTACTACGCCAAGGAGCACCCCGGCGAGTGGCAAGGCCAAGGCGCACAGGCGCTTGGCCTGACGGGGCCGGTGGAACAGGCGCAGCTCTCGCGGCTGCTGGACGGCCAACTCCCGAACGGCGAGCGCATCCAGACGACCTTTGACCCGACCGACAACAAGAAGCGCATGGGGCTGGACCTGACGTTTTCCGCCCCGAAGTCGGTTTCCATGCAGGCGCTTGTTGCTGGCGACAAGGACGTCACCGCTGCGCACGACCGCGCCGTGACGCGCGCACTGGAGCAGGTCGAGCGGCTGGCCGAGGCCCGGAAGAAGGTCAAGGGAAAGAGCTACCGCGAGCGCACCGCAAACATGGTCATCGGCAAGTTTCGGCACGAGATGAGCCGGGCCAAAGACCCGCAGCTACACACGCATGCGGTCGTGCTCAACATGACGCAGCGCGCAGACGGCGCTTGGCGCGCCCTGTCGAACGAGGACATATTCCGCGTGCAGCACGAGGTAGACGCGCTCTACAAGGCCGAGCTGGCGAGGGGCTTGCAAGCGCTTGGCTACGCGATACGCCTGGTCGATGACCAGGGCAATTTCGAGCTGGACCACATCAGCCGCGACCAGATCGAGGCGTTTTCGGCGCGTAGTCGCGTCATCGAGGAAGCGCTTGCCAACGAGGGCAAGACGCGAGCGACGGCGACAACGCTTGAAAAGCAGATCATTTCGCTTGCCACGCGGCCGCGCAAAGACGAGTCCGACCGCGAGCTGGTCAAGCAGTATTGGGTCGAAAAAAGCCGCGAGCTTGGGATCGACTACGGCCTGCGCTCGCAGCTCGATGGCCGCACCTACGAGGCAGGCGACAGCTTCGGCACCCGTGGCCGTGAGCGGGGCGACGCCGGCGACCGCATCGCAGCCACGAGCCTGCCGGCGAGCCTCACGCCGGCACAAGCCGTCGTGCAGTACGCCATCAACCACCTGACCGAGCGTGAGGCTGTTGTTCGCGAAACCGCGCTCACGGCCACGGCGTTGCGTCGCGCGGTCGGGCTGGCAGGACCGGACGAGGTTCGCGCCGAAATCAAGCGGCTCGCCGGCCAAGGCGCGTTGATCGAAGCCGTGCCGGCGTATCGCATGGCCGACCGCAAGGACGGGCCGGCGCTCTCGTCGGCCGGCTGGAAAAGCTATCTGCAAGAGCTGAAAGGCTGGTCCGACAAACAGGCGCAGCAGTACGTCGGCAACGCGATCAAGCAGGGTTCGCTCGTGCCGGCCGAGAAGCGTTACACGACACAGAAGGCGCTCGCCCGCGAGAAAGCGATTCTCGCCATCGAGCGCACCGGGCGCGGAGCCATCGAGCCGATCATGACGGCGGCCGCCGTCAAAACGGCGTTGGAAGGCACCGCGTTGAACGCCGGCCAGCGTTCGGCCGTGGAAACCATCGTCAGCACCAAGAATCGGTTCGTCGGCATCCAGGGCGACGCCGGCACCGGGAAAACCTATGCCGTGAATCAGGCGGTCGCGCTCATCAAACAGGCGTCGGTCGTGAGCGAGGGCTACCGCACCGTCGCGCTCGCGCCCTACGGCAATCAGGTCAAGGCGCTCAAGAATGAAGGGCTGGAAGCGCACACGCTGGCCAGCTTTCTGCGCACCAAGGACAAGCCCATTGACGGCAAGACGATCATCGTTCTGGACGAATCGGGCGTCGTCGGCGCTCGCCAGATGGAACAGGTCATGCGGGTTGTCGAGAAAGCCGGCGCTCGCATGGTCTTGCTTGGCGACACCAAGCAGACCGAGGCCATCGAGGCCGGCAAGCCGTTCGCGCAGCTCCAGCAGGACGGCATGCAGACCGCGCGAATCAGCGAGATTCAGCGCCAGAAAGACCACGAGCTGAAAACCGCTGTCGAGCACGCGGCCGAGGGCCGTGTCACGCCATCGCTTGCGCACATCAAGCACGTTGAGGAGCTGAAAGAGCCGATCGAGCGGCACCGGGCCATCGTGAACGACTACATCCAGCTCACCGAACCCGAGCGCCGCGAAACGCTGATCGTTGCCGGCACCAACCAGGCCCGCCGCGAGATCAACCACATGGTGCGCGAGTCGCTGGACCTGACCGGCAAGGGGCGGGAGTTCGACACGCTGACCCGCGTGGACATGACGCAGGCACAGCGCCGCTTTGCGCCGAGCTATCAGCCGGGCATGGTGATCCAGCCCGAGAAGGACGACCAGAAAGCCGGCCTGACGCGAGGCGAGACCTACCGCGTCAAGGAAGCATTGCCCGGCAATGCGCTGGTCTTGCAGCGCCAGGACGGCACCACCACCACGATCAACCCGCGCAAGGCGACGCAGCTCAGCGTCTACCGCCTTGAGCGCGCCGAGCTGTCGGTCGGGGATACCGTGCGGATCAACCGCAACGATCCCGGCCGCGACCTCACGAACGGCGACCGCATGCGCGTTGCCGGCGTGATCGGCGGCGTCGTCAAACTCGAATCGGTCGAGCAGCGCGACGGCCGGCCGGCACGCGCGCTCGAGCTGCCGACGAATCGACCGCTCCACCTTGAGCACGCCTATGCGTCCACCGTCCACAGCGCGCAGGGCTTGACCAACGACCGCGCCCTCATCGCGCTCGATATCAAGAGCCGCACCACGTCGATGAATCTGTATTACGTGGCGATCAGCCGTGCCCGACAAGAGGCCAGGGTGTACACGAACAATCGGGGCGAGTTGCCGGCCGCCATCGCGCGGCGCTTCGACAAGACGACGGCCCTAGCGATCCAGCGCGAACGCCAATTGCATCGCCGCGACGCCGGTATGCAACCCAAAGGCGCAGCCGACGGCAAGCAGGCGTTGCAGCGTCAGCAGTTCCAACAGCAGCGCAAGCAGCCGGCGAGCGGCAAGAAACCGTCCGAGTACGGACGCTTTGGCTAGGGGCTGGAGGCCGGGGAGCAACGGAACAGCCAACTCAGTTAAGCGGTTCGGACAAACCGTCGTTTTTCGTCACTTAGCGATGCCCAAGAACACGGCCAGGCAGCGCTCAATTTCCACCAACGCATCAGCGTCTACGCGCCCAAAGGCTCGACCTACCTTGTCACGCTTCACGGTCATGGCCTTGTCCACCATCACCTGAGACGGCTGCTGCAAACCATTGTCGGTACTTGGATGAACCGTAATGCGTAGCAGCGGCGCAGCAACAAGCGTGCTTGTCACCGGCAGCACCGTCACAGTGGTCTGTTCGTCAAACTGGTTGGGGTTCAGCCGACATACGTGTAAAAATAGCTCACAAGATTGGATTTCATCCATTGCATCAGTGAGTTAGCGGATTTTCTGGCGAAAAACAGCTCCTGCGGTCCATCCCCGCGTGTCCACGGCCGGCGCGTCAGCGCCGCCCCGGTCCCGGAGACCCCGATATCGGAGGGTCCGGGGGCAGCGGTAGGCAAGCCGGGCATGGCGACCCGCACACGCAAACCGCATGACAGAATCAGCGCGATCAACAGCATGCCGCGCCCAGGCGTGCAAGACAGTTTCAGCGTGCCGATGCACGCCAGCCACTGCAAAGCCGTGTTGGAAAACGGGGCAGGTGGCGTAGTTGCGGCGCAGGCGCTGCCTTACCTGACGGCGTTGCTGTGATAGCTAGCTATCTAGCTGGCTTTGCTGGGGGCCAGAAACGACAAACCCGCCAGTAGGCGGGTCTGTCGAGGAATTGGGGTGGCCCTGCATAACAGGGCCATAACGAACCTAGTGTCATCACCAGTATGGTGGCTGGGAGAGGACTGAGCCTAGGGCTGCGAACCAAGTATAGCAGCACTGCCAGATGATTCAAAGTGACGAAGAATGAACTGGAATGACCTAGAGAAGCACTTTTCGCCTGCCCGGTTGGGACGTTACCGCGCAGCGCGGGGTGGTGATGCAACGAAGGCTGCGGCGGACTACTCCAGCAACGTCTTGCTGTCCGAAGCGATGGTGCCGATGCTCAACGTCTTAGAGATCGCCTTGCGTAACGGCATCCATGCTCGTCTGAGCAGGCTCTATGGCAGGGCTGATTGGTGGGAAGCATGGGTAGGTGATCCCGCCTTCAGTTGGCAGAACAAGGAAGTGGCCAGCGCGAAGGCAAAGCTGATCCGAAGACATGAACCGCAGACGCCGGACAAGGTACTGGCTGAGCTGACCTTTGGCTTTTGGAGTTCGCTCTTCAACACGCAATTCCAGACTGTCCTCTGGAAAGACCTCCGCCTTGTGTTTGCGCGTTGTCCGAAGCCGCAAAGGCAGCGGCATAACATCTCGGCGGCATTGAACCAGATTCGTGATCTGCGTAACCGTGTCTTTCATCATGAGCCACTTTTGTGGCTGACACCGACGCTGCTCGATCAGCACACGGTTGGCGTGACTGTCATCAACTGGGTCGATCCTCAGCTCGGGCAATGGCTGGGCAATCATGACCGCTTGCCCGCTAAATGGGCGGGATGGGCTGCGACTTGATAGCTATATAGCTATCAATAGTGTTCAAAAAACGGTGGTTTTGTTGGACAGTTGCCGCAAGGGGCGGTTTTGGCTGTCCAAAGTGTCCTCCGGCTGTTAAAATTGCCGTCAACTTATCAACGTCCAGCAAACACACCTTTGCTGGACATTTTTGTGTCTGGAAGGCGGGTATCGGCTAATGGGGCAGCGCATCGGGTACGCCCGAGTCTCGACAGATGACCAGAACCTTGATTTGCAGCTCGACGCGCTGCACAAGGCTGGCATCGGCGACGACCGCCTCTACTCCGACACCGCGAGCGGCAAGGATGCCGAGCGCAAGGAGCTGGCAGCGTGCCTCAAGGCGCTGCGCGAGGGAGACACCCTTGTCGTGTGGCGGCTGGATCGCCTCGGCCGCAGCCTGCAAGACCTCGTGCGCATCGTGGGCGAGCTGGAACAGAAGGGCGTCAGCTTCGAGAGCCTGACCGAGAAGATCGAGACGGGCAGCGCGGCTGGCAAGCTGGTTTTCCACGTCTTTGCAGCGCTCGCCGAGTTCGAGCGCAACCTGATCCGTGAGCGCACGCGGGCCGGTCTTGTGGCCGCCCGTGCCCGAGGCCGCGCCGGCGGCCGGAAGCCCAAGCTCAGTGAAGCCCAGATCAAAGAGATCAACGAGATGGTGGATGCCCAGAAGCTCCCCATCGGACGAATCGCCGAGCTGTACGGCGTATCGAGGACAACGATTTACAAAGTCGCACCACGCAGGGAGAACGAAGCGGGTGAGGCGCAGCCAGTGAAGAAGAAGCCATGATCCGAACCATCCTTCAACAGTATCGAGACGAGTCCGCCTTCAACCGTGACCTTGGCGACCGCTTCGAGCGCCTGATCCGGGCCTACCTCAAGCTCGATCCCCAGTACGTCGCCCTCTTCTCCGATGTGTGGATGTGGAAGGATTGGCCCGAGCGGGAGGCCTATGGCTACAAGGCCCCGGACACGGGTATCGACTTGGTGGCCAAGCTGCGCGAGGACGAGGGCTTTTGCGCCATCCAGTGCAAGTTCTACGACACGCTGATCCCATTGGGCGACCTAGGCAACTTCTTCACCTTGTCAGGCAAGGGCGGTTTCACGCAGCGTCTGATCGTCGCCACGGCCAACTTGAGCAAGCACGCCGCCGACGCGCTGGAAAACCAGACTATCCCGGTCGAAATGATGACCTTGGAGGACTTGGAAGCCTCCCCCATCGACTGGTCGCAGTTCTCCATCGAGAAGCCCGACCAGCTCCGCAAGCTGCCAAAGAAAGACCCCCGCGAACACCAGAGCGAAGCCTTGGTGGACGTGCTCAAAGGCTTCAAGACCAGCGACCGTGGCAAGCTCATCATGGCTTGCGGCACCGGCAAGACCTACACGTCGCTGATCGTGGCGCAGGAGATGGTCAAGCCGGGCCAGACCATCCTCTTCCTCGTGCCATCCATCGCCCTGCTGTCGCAGACGCTGCGCGCGTGGACGGCTGACGCCAGCGTGCCGCTGCGCTGCTTCGCAGTGTGCTCGGACAGCAAGGCCAGCCGCAACGAAGAGGACATGCGCATCTATGAGCTGGCCTACCCAGCCACAACGAACGCGGCCAAGCTCGCCAAGTCCATGACCGAGACGCAGGACAGCACGGCCGTGACCGTGGTGTTCTCGACCTATCAGTCCATCGAGGTGGTGCATCAGGCCCAGCAGAAAACCGGCATCGAGTTCGACCTGGTGGTGTGCGATGAGGCCCACCGGACAGCGGGCTACACCGCGCCCGGTGACGATCCTTCGGCTTTCGTGCGCGTGCATGACAACGCCTTCATCAAGGGCAAAAAGCGGCTTTACATGACCGCCACCCCGCGCATCTACGCCGAGGCCAGCAAGACCAAGGCCGAAGAGTCGAATGTGCAGGTGTACTCGATGGACGATGTGTCCACCTTCGGCCCTGTTTTCCACCGCCTGCGCTTTGACGAGGCGGTGCGGCGCGACCTGCTGTCCGACTACAAGGTGCTGGTGATTGCCGTCGATGAGCTGCACGTCAGTCAGGTGCGGGCGTGTCCTAGATTTTGTGTAACCGGGCCACAGGCAGGAGACTGCCACCTAACCCGGAGACACCATGAGCCCACGCACACATGAGGTACCCGACGAGCTGCTTAGCAGCCTGTTGGTCAACTACACCAAACCCGAGGATCTGATCGGCGAGAACGGCCTGCTCAAGCAGCTGACCAAGCGGTTGGTGGAGCGGGCGCTGGACGCGGAGATGACCGAACACCTCGGTCATGACAAGCATGAGCCGGTCGCCAACGCGGCCGGCAACACGCGCAACGGACGCAGCCGCAAGACGCTCAAGGGCGAGTTCGGCGAGCTGCCGATCGAGATTCCGCGTGATCGCCACGGCAGCTTCGCGCCACAGCTGATCCCCAAGCACCAGACCCGCTGGGCCGGCTTCGATGACAAGATCTTGTCGTTGTACGCGCGCGGCATGACCGTGCGCGAGATCCAGTCGCACCTGGAGGAGATGTACGGCACCGAGGTGTCGCCGAGTCTGATTTCCTCAGTCACCGATGCGGTCGTCGAGGAGGTCAAGGCGTGGCAGGCGCGGCCACTGGATCCGGTCTATCCGATCGTCTATCTGGACTGCATCCACGTCAAAGTGCGCGAGGGCGCGGTGCGGGTCAAGGCGGTGTACCTGGCCATCGGCATCACCATGGGCGGCGAGAAGGAAGTGCTGGGCCTATGGCTGGCGCAGGCCGAGGGTGCCAAGTTTTGGCTGCAAGTCGTGACGGAGCTACGCAACCGCGGGGTGCAGGACATCTTCATTGCCTGCGTCGATGGCCTGAAGGGGTTTCCCGAGGCGATCGAGGCGGTGTTCCCGCAGACCACCGTGCAGCTGTGCATCGTGCACATGGTGCGGCACAGCCTGAACTACGTCTCGTGGAAACGCCGCGCCGAGGTTGCCGCCGATCTCAAGCGCATTTACGCCTGCGCCACCGTCGAGGAGGCCGAGCAGGCACTGACCGAGTTCGAGGCCAAGTGGGACGCCCAGTACCCGCCCATCAGCCAGTCATGGCGGCGCAATTGGTCACGACTGATCCCGTTCTTCGACTACCCACCGGAGATCCGCAAGGTGATCTATACGACCAACGCCATCGAGTCGGTCAACATGAGCCTGCGCAAGCTGACCAAGAACCGCGGCGCGTTCCCCAGCGACGAAGCCTTGATGAAACTGTTCTACCTGGCTCTGCGCAACATCACCAAGAAATGGACGCTGCCGATCCGCGACTGGAAGGCTGCGCTGAACCGCTTTACGATCCAGTTCGAGGGGCGACTTCCTCAGCGGTAACCCAAACCACGGTTACACAAAATTCTGCACACGCTCCACAAGTTAGACCCATACAGGTCCTACATTTAGCGGATATTTTGGGAGCGTGTGCAAAATTCGTGGGAAATTCTTTGCTGACAGCAAGCTAGCAACTTCGGCTTGAACGAATTGTTAGGCATCTGATATCCGTCTATTCCAGTCGGAGCCCTCTTTTGCCTCTCCGCATTGTGTACAAACGTACTCGCCAGTGTTAGATCCCAAGTGATATTCCTGCTCAATGTGCGGGTGCTCGCAGGGCGAGTCTCCCCATGCCTGACGAAGTTTTGCCGCGGCCAACATCTGCATATATCCCCCTTTCGATGCCTAAAGCCCGAAATAAGCCGACTGGCGAAACCAGTTCGGCTTGATTGAGTTGTTAGATCGCGACGCCGCGCTGCTAGCCATCCAACGCCTCGTTGAGAACCTGCAGGTGATCTACTGCAACGGCGTAGACCTCAGCATCGAACTCGCATGGAAAGGGGGTGTGAACCACAAGCTCCACCTTGAACCAAGGACCGTCGCTGGAAATAGCGACGTGCTCGCCGACAACGGGGATTCGAGCGAACTCTCGCTTCTCGTTGAGCCAGTCCCGGTGCTCTGGGCTACGGGTATGCAGAAAAACTTTCATGGTCACGATGAACTCCTTAAGCGAACTAACTACTATTGTACCGCCTAAGAGGGGTTGTAAGCCGGAACCCCAGAAAAATCCGTCTCTCATTTCCAGCCGCCATCGCATTCGTCCCAGAACGAACCGGTTGCCTCGTTCTTGACACTCATGTCATCGACCACGCAGTTGCGCAGGTCGGCCAAATGCAAGATTTCGTGCAGTAGATCGTTGATCTGCTGCTTCAAATCCGCATCGTCGGCGTAACGAATCACCAGTCGGTATTCGGTATCACTGAGCTTTGTGCTCTTGTGTGAGGTGGCGATCAGGTAGTCGATGTCCTCCCGAACCCGCTTTTTGCCTCGGGTGAACTTACTCCCGTTTTCGACATGGAACCAGAGAATCACGGCAACCGATGCCGCCGCCATGAGTTCGGTGCTCGGTGCCGATGCGCTGAGCTTTGCGTGTTTGACGGCCTGGCTGATGGTGCTGCGGCTGCATCCCACAGTCTTTTGCACCACGCTCCACGAGCTGCCGCTGGCCAGCAGCCGATTGATCGCACCGTAGCGCGCCCGGTCGATTTGGCGGCCTCGATATTTGCCTGCGACCTTGGCTTTCGCGATGCCTTGGGCCTGCCGCTGCCGGCGCTGTTCATAATCGCGCCGAGCGATGGCGGCCAGCATGTCCAGGAGCATGTCATTGATCGCACCGAACATGCGAGCGTCGAACTCGTTTTGCAGGGGGGCCAAGTGCTGCCACGTCGTCGGTACATTGACCGCGACCACGCGTACCGATCGTTCGCGGATCAGCGTTTTCAGCTTCTCCCACTCGGCCCTGCCAAGACGCGACAGACGATCCACGTCCTCGACCAGCAACACGTCATGCGGCCGGCTGTCGGCCAGCAACCGAAACAGCTCGGCTCGGTCCAGGCGTGCGCCGGACGCGTTCTCAGCGTAGTAGTTGCAGATGCGAACGCCCCGATCGCGCGCAAACTGATCCAAGCCGCTGCGAGCACGCTGGGCATCCTGTTCGTCTGTGGAGGCGCGCAGGTAGGCGCGGACAAAGGTGGTCATCGGTACGGTTAGGGTCGATTCGGTGAACCGGTTTGTTTAGGGTCGCACGGTTGGCAACAGAGTACCGGCTTTTGATGGTTCGACAAAGGGATACCCAAACAAAACCAGCATCCTGGCAGGGCAGGATGCTCAACGTGGATGCATGCGGGGTGGGGCGGCTTACATCCCCTTGCCGGGGGAGGCTTTGACTGGGGCGGGCGAGGTGGCCATCCCCTCGAAAGCGGCCAAGCGACCGCGCAGAGTCGCGGCGTCCTCACTGGCCTGGCCAGCAGCGGAACGCTGCTCGGCGGCGACCAGGTGCGCCCGATCCAGCTCGGTGCGTAGCTCGCTGGCGCGGGCCTCAGCTGTGCTGGCCCGCTGCTGTAGGTCCACCAGCTCGGTGCGCACTTGGTCGATGGCGGCCTGGTGGGTGGCCGCTGCCGTGACGGCCTGTTGCATGGCGGCTTCCAGCTCGGCAATGCGTGCTTGGGCCGCTTCCAGCTCACGTGCTTGGGCTTCGTAGGCGTCGGCCATCTGCTGGCTCAACGCATCCGCTTCCTGGCGCTCGGCTTCCCAGCCAGCCTGGGCGGCACGCAGTGCGTCATTGGCGGCGTCTTGGGCGGCCTGCCACAGCGCCAGCACGGCCGTGCTGGCGACCTGCTGTACCGCCTCGGGCACCTGCACCACCACTGCTGGGCGGGTCTGCATGCGCCGCCACTCCTTCATGACGGTGCTTGCGTCGTTCATGTTGACCTTGGCCGCCTTCCGCACGGCATCGACGGTTGGAAAAACCTCACGCCCGGCCTGGTCATACAGCGAGTCAGCGGCTGTAAGGATGCGATCACGTGCGTCTTGGGACGGGTCCATGTGCAACTCCGACGGGTTTGTTTGGTAAGAATAATACCACTATTCTTATTACCAAACAACTGATTGCAGCCCGTTTCCGACTGGCGGTCGGCGCGGTGCGGCGGACGTACGGTGGGGTGGGGTCGGCGGAGGGCTGGCACGGTGCGCAGCAGGCAAAAAACGGCGCCGGTTGCCCGGCACCGCCGTGTATTACTTGCCGGCCCTCACTTTGGACTTGAAGGCAAGCGAGTGGTTGCGGCACGGTCGTCTTGCCATCTTCTGCTCCTTCTACGGCGATCATCATCGCCTCGGTGAGCAGGAAATCTACTTATCGGCCTGTTCAGATTCCCGGGACCACCTCTATACTTGCGCAACCGCTCTTAGGCGGTCCAATAGTAGTTAGGCAAAAGGATCAAAAAATGATCGAGCCATACAGAATTGAAAGCGAGTCTGAGGCAGATGTATATCTGAGTGACCTTCTGGCGAAAAATGAATATCGCTCCATGCCCGAAGTCGAGCAACGCGCCAAGCAATTCATCCAAGACGATGAGCTTCGTGCTTACTTCATCAAAAAGGCAAGAGATATCCTCGCGGCCTAGCAGGCTGCGGAAATACGACTGAAGATCAACGACGAATGATCGTCCAGGAAAGTCGATCTGGATGCATTGGTGAAAGCTTGACCGTCGCTGAGCCGTTTCGGGGTCTCGATAGCCCACTTCAGTGCAATCTTTCTGCCTTTCATGCGGGTTTTCCGCTCTGCAGGCGCAACTGTCCCAAGGTGCGCATGCGCACGCCTGAAAGACTCGGAGAAGTTTATGCAGAACCAACTTACGCAACGCTCGTTGAGCGACGCCGAGCTTGACCGATTGGGAGACTTCCTCGAAGGAATCGGCGCCTCTGCGATGAACCTCGAAATGCTCGATGGGTTCTTTGCTGCACTCATTTGCGGCCCAGAAACGGTATTGCCCAGCGAATACTTGCCACAAGTACTCGGGGAAGGTCATTGCTTCGACAGCAATGACCAAGCCGCGGAGATTTTTGGCTTGGTCATGCGGCACTGGAACACGATTGCATCAGAACTGTTACGCACTCTGGAGAAAGACGATGTCTACCTTCCCGTGCTACTCGAAGATGCGGATGGGGTCGTACACGGCAACGACTGGGCACGTGGTTTCATGCGCGGCATTCAATTACGGCCCAATAGTTGGCAAGGGCTAATCGACAGCGACGAGTTTGGCGGGTCAATGCTGCCAATTATGATTTTGACCTATGAACATGACCCTGATCCCGCCATGCGCCCGCCAGAGATTGCGCCGGACAAACGCGATGAACTGCTTCAGACAATGATTGCTGAGCTGACCCGCATTTATCGCTATTTCGCACTACGCCGCCAGTCGGCCACACAGGTGCCACTACGTAGGCAGGTGCCCAAAGTCGGGCGAAATGACCCGTGCCCGTGTGGCAGCGGGCGCAAATACAAGCATTGCTGTGCAGCCAGTGCTCCGATGTTTCATTGATATCGAACCTGCTTAACTGACTTCCCTGTTCCATTGCTCCCCGAATCCCATGTGCAGTTCCGACGGTTTTAGTTGATAATATGAATAATATCACTATTCTTATTACCGAAAACTGATTGCAGCCCGTTTCCGACTGGCGGTCGACGCGGTGCGGCGGACATCCGGTGGGGTGGGGTGGGGTCGGCGGAGGCTGCAACGGTGCGCAACAGGCAAAAAAGGCACCGGTTGCCCGGCGCCTCTGTGTATCACTTACCGGTTAGGGTAAGACCTGCAATGCATCCGTACCGACTCCCAACGCCCAGAGCGGCGGCGCCAGTAGCCGACGGAAATTCCGGCGGTTTGTGCCCCCCCCTACTGATGTGTCACATGGTCTGTTTCTTGTACAAGTTCGCACCGGGTTAGGCAAAGTGTAGGGCGGCTCCTTCAACCTCGCCGCTTGCATCTATCTCTTGCCAAAATCTCTGGGTTCGATGCCCTTGGATGCCGGCCCTTGAATCGCCTTTTCTCCCCATTCCTTCACGATGCCGACCCGGTTGTACGGGTAGCGAATCTCGACGTTCACGCCGGTGTTCAGCAGCTCGCGGCGGTCGCTGTTCAGTACAAGTCGTTCGTGCTGGATGTGCAGCTCGCGGCCGGCCTCTCGGACTGACTGGATGACGTACTTGTCGTCGGCCGAGACAATCGGGCCTTCGTAGGTTTTGCCGGTCTCGGGTCCGCGCATCTCGGGGTGTTGCCGGCCATAGTCCTGACGCTCGTACTCGGTCGGCTTATGCTCCGGGTATTGCTGTCCGCCGTATTGGCGCGCTACGTCACGCACGCGCTCGATCTCGCGTTCATCGGCTCGGCGTGCGGCCATCATCGCAAGGATCGTTGTCCATTCAGCCTCGTGTTGCCGGCGTTCTTCGGGCGTGGGCGGGCGCTCGCGCTCGGCCTCGATGGCAGCTCTCGCTACCGGCTGCCGCTTCCATTCGTTGCCGTGCAACTCGTTGTCGTACAGCACGTTGCCCTTGCGGTCGTAGACCTGCACGCGATCAGCCAGTTTGTGGCGCTCGATGTATTCGAGCGTCGCCGGCATCCCCTTGTAGGCGTCGTCGTGGGCCTGCACGTTCGACCAGCGCCCGAAGCCCTTGGCCGCCTTCTGTTCCTCATAGCGGCGGTGGATGCCTGCCATGCTGTCGCGCTCGTTGGCCGCGATCACGCGGGCGACGACGTAATACCCGGCTGCCTTGAGGCGTCGCATCGTGTCGGTAATCGGGCCGGACTCGCGCATCGTTCCCTCGAACACGACGTTGCGGCGTGTCTCGATGGTGCGGTCGAATAGCTGCTTGGTCCACGGTCGGACGTGCGGGTCGGTCAGCTCGGCAAAGTGGCGCTCGTCGGCCTTCTGGATGGCAAGGTATTGCGGATGGTAGTAGCGCAGTTCGTCGCCGTTGATCGTGACGACGTTGCGATCTGCAAAGCCCTGCTTGCTGGCTTCGAGCAAGCCGCTTTTGCCAGCGCCGGGCTGGCCGCCCAAGATGATGGCCTGCGGTTGGTCGGTCGGCGCGGTGTCCTTGAATTGATGCCGCTCGATCTTCTCGTAGATGGTCGCGTGCTTACGCGGACTCAGTTGGAAGCGGTTGTCATCCATGACACGTCACCCGTGCATCGGTTTGAGCAGGGGTGCGTAGACATACAAGGCCCGGTTAATCAGGCCGAGATTATCGGGCGTCATGGCGCGGCGCTCGTCAACCACGATATCCAGCTCGTGCTCTAGCGCCTCGATGCGACCCGCGTTCGGTTCGGCCTTGTCCTGCTCGGCGTCGATCTCGCTGTTCAGGTAGCCGATGTACTCGGCTAGCGTTTCTGTGGCCGCTTCCAGGCGAGCCGTTTCTGCGATGGGGGAAAGAGTCGTCGTCACTGTTACGCTCCTCGAAAACATCCAAATCCGACATTAACGAAAAATGCAGGTGTCGGGTCTATTGTTTAGCTGCTACCTAGCAGAAAACTAGCTACTAGATTGCTCGTAATGAGCAAGGGCCTTTTCCAATATCTCGACCAGCAGCACACCTTCACGCTGCGCTAAGGCGCGGATGCGAGCATCCCATTCAGGCGTGACCCGCGTGGCGAACTGCACCGTGCGGTTCGTCTTGCGGGCGCTCCGGCCGTCGATCTTCTTGGCCGGCCGCGCTTGCGGGGGGGGGTTGGCGGCGGCGACCGGCCTGGTTACCGGCGCAACCTCCGGCGCGGTCAGGTTCGTACTGGCCTCGTCCAGCGTCGGCGGTGCGCCCAGCTCGTCGCGCCGGCCTTTCAGTTTCTTGAGCATGGATACGTCAGCCATTTGTCACCCGGTCGATGAGCGATTGAATGAGGGTGTCGGCCCGCTCGTTCAGGCCCGCAAAGCGGGTTTATGTGATGCTGTGACCGGTATTTTGCGCCTGGCGGTAGGCCGGCCGGTCGCGTAGGCTCCCGTCCAGGACGGTGTAGCCGGCCTGCTGCAAATAGACCCGCGCCGCAACCTCTTCCGCCGGCGTGCCGATGCGGTTGAGGGCGAAGGCCAGGCGGTCGTTCGGGACACCGGCCTTCGTCAGTGCGTGAAACTCGCGCACGGCCGGAATGAGGTCATCCCTCGATGCGCCAGACGGCTGCACGATCAGATCAGCAGCGCGGGCTATGTCGAGCGTCGCCGAGCTGGTGCGGGCCGGCCCGTCGATGATGAGAAGGTCGTAACCCTTGGCCGCTTCCAGCGCCTGCGCGGCCGTGGCGAACGCCTCCACGGACACCACGGGTTCAATTCCCTGGGAGAGCCGCAGGCGATGCCAATCGACAGCCGTTCCCTGCTGCGTATCGAGGTCTGCAACCTTCACGCGCAATCCGCCGGCGGCCGCTTCCCGTGCAAGGGCACGCGCCAGGGTGGATTTCCCGACGCCGCCTTTCTGTGAAACGAATGCGACAATAGCCGCCATCGCTTAACCTCTATCTAGCTGCTAGGTAGCAGCAATTATAATCATTGAGCTAGATGAAAGGTAGTGGCTAGATAGCTTTTACCCGTTGAAATTGCGCCGCCGCTCGCGCTCTTTAGGGCTTGGCAGTAATGATGGCTGTGGCAGTCTGGTGGCTATCCAGCCACGCGGCTGTAACCGCGCAGCGGTACGTCACCAGCACCAATATCGTCTGGTAGTCATCTGCCAACGCTCGGGCAAAGATCGGTTCGTGGTGCGCGATGCGGTTCCGCAGCAGGCGCACGCGCTCCAAATCGCCATAGATAGCATTCCGCAGAGCGGCAACAGGCTTGGCCGGGTCAATGTTCGGCATGACGCGCCGCAGATTCTGATCCCAAATGCGGGTGTCGTAACGGCCCGTAAACATCTTCTGCCAGAAAACGAACTTTAGTTCCGGGATCACCTTACCCGTGGTCTGCGCTGACCGTCTGGCGCTTTGCAGATCACGGCGCGGGCTGTAGCCTTGCTTGGGATCGGGCAAGCTGCGCTCGAATGTTGCCGACCACGGCCAGCGCGGCCCATAAAGGGCTTCCAGCGCATCAGACACAGCGTTTCGGATGACTACCTCACACACATGCAGCGGGGCCAGGAACGCGCCGGACACTTCAGCGTTCCATGCGTAGAGCAACAGGGCGGCAGGGTCATCATCCGATTGCACCCCAGCTGCGGTATCGAAGGTTCCCATGCGAGCTGCTGACAACGCGGCCCGTACTGCATCAATGGTTGTTTTCTGGCTGTTGTTGATATACCCGCCCGGAAGCCTTATATTTGAGTCACTAGCCACGGGACTAGCGGGCGCAAGCCTCCCCCCGAGGACATACGATAGTACGAAAAACCCGCCAACCTTGGCGGGTTTTTCCTTTCTGGTCATCTCCGTTGCCCCTGTGCCCTGTGGAACCGCAGCCCCAACATGCGTGTATAGGGTGGTTCTGGCCTTCTGTGAGACGAATGCGACACTCTAGTAGCTAGTAGAGGATAGAAGCTAACTATATTTTAGCCTCTAAATTGCGACGCCGCGTCCGCTCGGCGTCGGCCAAGTCGCTGGGTCACGTCGCCAGCTGGAACTGGGGCGACGGAATTTTCTGGGCTTCCGGCTTACATCCCCTTCTTGGCCGCCTTGTTATCGGCTCTTTTGGTGCGCGTAGCGCACGACGACCGCTTTTCACCGCAGACCACCCGGAGCCGGCAGCCGTTCCAGGGTCATGCCCTGCCTCGAAGTCCGGTTAATCACTCCCTGCTGACCCGCTGTTGCTTTTTGCGGGAGGGAACCGCCGCCACTGCGTGCTCATCGGGTTTGGTTTCTCGATCTGGCTGATGCGCAGTGGCGGTGGGAGGGGCGCAGCCCCTCTATCGAGCTTCTAACGTTGTCGGCGTCGCGTAGCGGCGGCGACACCGATTTGCTGTTGATTTTCTACTGACTGTGCTTTCAACCAAAGGTTGACTGGATGGCCTGCCAAATAAACAGGACAAATAACGCTATTTCTCCACAGGCTTATCCCCCGCCACGGTGGATAACTTGGCGCGCGGCATGACGTTGAGGGGGACGGCTCGGTGATCGAGGTCGCCGCAGGCTGTGCGGCTCGCCTTTTCGCGGCAGATTGGCCGGCGTGGACGCCTGTTTTGCGGCATCGGGCAGCGTCGAGCCTGCCGGCGATGGCTAGTTGAACAGGGCGAGGATGTCGGAAATGTGCCTCACGGCGCTCTGTGCGTCGCCTGGCGGGGCGCCCGTGGCGCGGTGCGCCGCAGGGCGGGTATCGCGCCTGCGCGACGTGGTGCGCGACTCCTGGGTCGGCTGACGGCGTGCTTGCGCCTGCGTAAAGGACGCAACGCCTGTGCCGCGTGCTTGGTCGGCGTGCTTGCGATCGCGCTTGAGCAATCTGCTCGTCCCCACCATGTCGCACAGCCGCTGGAAGTTGAGCCGGCGCACGCCCGCCTCACTGCACCACAGGTCGCCGCCATCGGCGTCTTTGGTGTGCCGCCGCACCTGTTTG
>NZ_CM191262.1:4335000-5043209 GCF_041475705.2 Xanthomonas sp. NCPPB 3761 | reverse complement strand
CAAAGTGTGATCATCTGTTGCCGGCTGCGGCGCGCAGAAAAGCGCCGTGCTCGCAGCCCGGTAGTGAAAAGAGGATGGACCAGCCTAGCACCGAGGGCAGGGTTTTCCCAGAGTTATTCACAGGGCCATCCACAGGGCGCCGCCGTCCTCATCCGCGGTAAAGCAAGCAGGGTGTTGACCGGAACCGCGGCAGGCCTATAGCATTGCCGGTTCTATTCGTCTCCATTCATGCAGAGGGCCCCATGGCCACCAAGCGTACGTTCCAACCCAGCAATCTCAAGCGAGCACGCGACCATGGCTTCCGCGCACGTATGGCAACCGCCGACGGCCGCAAGATCCTGGCTCGCCGCCGCGCCAAGGGCCGCAAGCGCCTGAGCGCTTGATTGCCGCGCCGCTCCCTGCGGCCGAGGCAGTCCCTACCGTGAACGCATCGAACCCGTGCAGGCGATTTCCTCGCTCTGCGCGGGTTCGTACGCGTGCGCAATATACGATCGTTTTCGACACTGCACGTCGCACCTCGGACCCACTCCTGAGCCTGCACTGGCGCACCGGCGATACGCCGCCGCGCCTGGGCATGGCCGTGTCGCGCAAGGTCGATACGCGCGCGGTCGGACGTAACCGCATCAAACGTGTGCTGCGCGATGCCATGCGGCATCTGCTGCCCGAGCTGGCCGGTGGTGACTACGTCATCGTGGCGCGCTCGGCGGCGGCAAAAGCGACCAATCCACAGATTCGCGATGCCTTCGTGCGTCTGCTGCGCCGTGCCGGCGCATTGCCCCTGCCTGCTGCGCCCGGCACAATGCCGCCCGCCAGGACGGTGCGCCCATCCTCCCCTTCCCCGACAGAGCCGGAACTGTAGTTCCGACTGAGCGAGTTGCTGCCCGATGAACCAGACCCGTGTTTTCCTGATTTTTGCCTGGCTGATGGTCGCGGCGTTGCTGTGGATGGAGTGGGGCAAGGACAAGGCGGCTGCCAATGCGCCGGTGGCCGCGGCGACGCAGTCGGTGCCGGCGGCGCGCGACCTGGATGCGGCGGCGCCGAGCGCGGCCAATGTACCTTCGGCCCAGGCCATTCCGCAGGCCGGCGCGCCGGGCACCGTGCCGGCGACCAGCAGCACTGCGGCGACACCGGCTGCTGCCGGCGCTGCGCCGGTGGTGACCCTGACCTCGGACGTGCTGCGCCTGAAGCTGGATGGCCGCAGCGTGCTCGATGCCGAGCTGCTGCAGTTCCCGCAGACCAAGGACGGCACCGCGCCGGTCAGCCTGCTGACCGAAGATCCGGCGCACCCGTATAACGCCACCAGCGGCTGGGCCAGCGAGCATTCGCCGGTGCCGGGTGTGGGCGGCTTCCGCGCCGAGCAGCCGGGCACGACGTTCGAACTGGCCAAGGGCCAGAACTCGCTGGTGGTGCCGTTCGTCTGGAATGGCCCCAACGGCGTCTCGATCCGTCGCACCTTTACCCTGGAGCGCGGCCGCTATGCGATCTCGATCAAGGACGAGGTGATCAACAAGAGTGGCGCGCCGTGGAACGGCTACGTGTTCCGCAAGCTGAGCCGGGTGCCGACCATCCTCAGCCGCGGCATGACCAATCCGGACTCCTTCAGCTTCAATGGCGCGACCTGGTACAGCCCGCAGGAAGGCTATGAGCGCCGCGCGTTCAAGGACTACATGGACGACGGTGGCCTGAATCGCCAGATCACCGGCGGCTGGGTGGCGCTGCTGCAGCACCACTTCTTCACCGCCTGGATTCCGCAGAAGGACCAGGCCTCGCTGTACGTGCTGGCCCAGGACGGCCCGCGCGACGTGGCCGAGCTGCGTGGGCCGGCCTTCACCGTGGCGCCGGGCCAGACCGCCAGCACCGAAGCGCGCCTGTGGGTGGGCCCGAAGCTGGTCAGCCTGATCGCCAAGGAAGACGTCAAGGGCCTGGACCGCGTGGTCGATTACAGCCGTTTCTCGATCATGGCCATCATCGGCCAGGGCCTGTTCTGGGTGCTGAGCCATCTGCACAGCTTCCTGCACAACTGGGGCTGGGCCATCATCGGCCTGGTGGTGCTGCTGCGCCTGGCGCTGTATCCGCTGTCGGCTGCGCAGTACAAGTCCGGTGCCAAGATGCGTCGCTTCCAGCCCCGCCTGGCGCAACTCAAGGAGCGCTACGGCGACGATCGCGTCAAGTACCAGCAGGCGACGATGGAGCTGTTCAAGAAGGAAAAGATCAACCCGATGGGCGGCTGCCTGCCGCTGCTGATCCAGATGCCGATCTTCTTCGCGCTGTACTGGGTGCTGGTGGAGTCGGTGGAACTGCGCCAGGCGCCGTGGCTGGGCTGGATCCAGGATCTGACTGCGCGCGACCCGTACTTCATCCTGCCGCTGCTCAACATCTCGATCATGTGGGCCACGCAGAAGCTGACCCCGACCCCGGGCATGGACCCGATGCAGGCCAAGATGATGCAGTTCATGCCGCTGGTGTTCGGCGTCATGATGGCCTTCATGCCGGCCGGCCTGGTGCTGTACTGGGTGGTCAACGGCGGCCTGGGTCTGTTGATCCAGTGGTGGATGATCCGCCAGCACGGCGAGAAGCCGAGCAAGATCATCCAGGCCAACGCCAAGTAAGTTCACCAAGGCCCGCCGCAAGGCGGGCTTTCTGCATGTCAGCCCGCATGTATTGCCTGTTGTCTGTTTCGCCAAGGACGCCGTCGTGACCACATCGCCGTTGCATCGCCAGTTGCTGTGCGCAAGTTGCGTGGGAGTGCTGGCGTTGGCCGGCTGCGGCACGCAGGACGCCAGCGACGCTGCCGCCGCCGCGAAGCCCACTATTGCAACGAGTGCTGACACGCAGGCGGACAAGACCGGGAACGCCACCGGTGCATTGATCGCGCAACTGCGCCAACACCTGGACCGGCACCGCCGCATCATCGTGCTGCTGGCCGATGAGGACACACAAACGCCACGCGATCGCGCCACCTCCAGCAGCGTGGGCCAGCAGTTGTTTCACGAAAACCTGGAGCAGCGCGAGCGCATTGCCGCATCGTTCGACAGCGTGCTGATCTCCCAAGACGCGCGCCGGTTCGCGACGATTGCCGCGGTGCTGGACGAAGTGGAATCTGCGCCGGATCTGTTCGATGCCGACCGCCTGGCATTTGCCGAGGTGCTGCGCGATCTGCATGCACGCATCGGCCGCGACTCTGCATTGCCGGCGGTGAAACTGCATCAGCGCATCGGCGAGGATCTGGAAGCGCTGGACGAGATCGAGCGCAGCTACGACAAAGAGTTGACGCAGATCTTCAGTCGTTTCGATCGCAGCCGCGCCATCGTGCCCAAGCGCGAGAAATGGGGCGACTACGTGGCGCATCTGCGCACGCTCTACACGCGCGAGAACATCCTGCGCGACCATGGCGTGGTCGAGCCGTACCCGTTCTCCGCGCGCGACAGCGACAGCGAAGTGTTCGGCCGCGACCTGCCGCCCAAGACGGTGGTGCTCACCTTCGACGATGGCCCGCACAAGGCCTACACCGAGGAGATCGTGGCGATTCTCAAGCGCTACGATGTGCCAGGCGTGTTCTTCGAAGTGGGGCGCAATCTCGGCAGTGTGGATGCCGCCGGCAAAGCGCAACTTGCGCCGCTGTCCAAGATCAGCCACACGCTGATGGAAGAAGGCTACGTCGTGGGGAACCACAGCCTGACCCACGCACAGTTGTCTAAAACCACCGGCGATGCACTGCGTCGCCAAGTGCTGGATACCGACATGTTGCTGCGTGCGGTGGACGACAAACGTGCGCCGCTGTTCCGGTTTCCGTATGGCGCACGCAATGCGGAAGGCTTGCAGCTGCTGGGCGAGGCCGGGCTGAAATCGATCATGTGGAACATCGACTCGCTGGACTGGGCCGACCCGGTGCCCGAATCCATCGTGCAGCGCGTGCTCGATCAAGTGAACAAGGAGCAGCGCGGCATCGTGCTGTTCCATGACATCCATGATCGCGCAGTGAAAGCGCTGCCGCAGATTCTGGATCGGCTCATCGCCGACGGGTACCAGTTCGCCGGCTGGAATGGCCGTGAGTTCTCGGTCGCGCGTGCACCCAGCGCAATGGCCGATGCCACGGTGACCACCGGCTATGCGAAATCGTGGGCGATCGTGATCGGTATCGACGACTACGCGCAGTGGCCCAAGCTGGAATATGCGGCCAACGATGCGCAGGCGATTGCCAGTACCCTGACCGGGCCGCTGGGATTTCCGTCCTCGCAAGTGATCGTGCTCAAGGATGGACAGGCCACGCGCAACAACATCCTCGCCGCATTCCACGACCGCCTCGGCGAAGGCCGTGCACAAACCAACGACCGCGTGTTCGTGTTCTTTGCCGGGCATGGCGCCACACGACGGTTCGCTTCCGGTCGCGATCTTGGTTACATCATTCCGGTCGACTCGGACCCGCAGCATCTGGCCAGCGATGCGATCGCAATGAGCGATTTGCAGAACATCGCCGAAAGCCTGCAGGCCAAGCACGTCTTGTTCGTGATGGATGCGTGCTACAGCGGGCTGGGATTGACGCGTGGCGGTCCGACGTCCAGCGCGTACCTGCGCGAGAACGCGCGGCGTATTGCGCGCCAGATGCTCACCGCTGGCGGCGCCGATCAACAGGTGGCCGACAGCGGGCCCAATGGGCATTCGGTGTTCACCTGGGTGCTGTTGCAGGCATTGACCGGCAAGGGCGACCTCAATGGCGATGGCTTGATCACCGGAACCGAACTGGCCGCGTACGTGGCGCCTGCAGTCTCGGCAGTCTCGGCGCAGACGCCGGCCTTCGGCAGCCTGCCCGGTTCGCAAGGCGGCGAATTCGTGTTCCAGGTTCCCAGCGGCGAAGAATTTCTCACCGCGCAGACCGCGCAGCTGTCGGCCGACGCGATTGCGCTCAACTCACGCGTGGACGCAGCGCGCCCTGTGCCGGCCGCAGCCGGTGCGACAGTGGCTGCAGCGCCGGTGACGGTGAAGACCCTGCAAGGTGGCCAGGCCACGCTGGTGTTGCCCACCGCAGTGAAGAGCAGCGACCGCCAACGCGCACAGCTGGCCAACGAACGCGGCCTGCAGTTGTACAAGGAACAGCGCTATGCCGATGCGGCCGAGCAATTTGCCGAGGCACTGAAGCTGCGCCCGGATTTTGCGCTGGCGGCCAACAACCTGGGCTTTGTGTATTACCGTCAGGGGCGCTTTGCCGAATCGGCGCGCTGGCTGGAAAACACCTTGAAGATCGATCCCTCGCGCGCGGTGGCCTATCTCAATCTCGGCGATGCATATGCGAAGGCAGGCGATCGCGACAAGGCGCGCAAGGCCTATACCACGTACCTGGAATTGCAGCCGCAAGGCAGTGGTGCCGAGCAGGCGCGCGCGCAGCTGCAATCGTTGTGACCGGACGCCGCGACACGACACGGCGTGCAGACGCCAGTCAGCGCGAATGTCGCAACGGCAGGTGATTCAAAGGAACCCGCACACACGCGGGTCGGCACTGATGGCCGCGCCGTTTAAAATCTCTGTGTCCCTTTTTCGATCCTCGTTAGAGCAGTGCCCATGGCGTCTTCCACCTCTACCATCGTTGCCATTGCCAGTGCTGCCGGAATCGGCGGTGTGGGAATCGTGCGCCTGTCCGGGCCGCAGTCGGTGCAGATCGCAGCGCAGCTTGGAATCGCGGTGCTGCGGCCGCGGCATGCGCACTACGCGCGTTTTCGCGACGGGCAGGGCGCCGTCATCGACGATGGCATTGCGCTGTGGTTCAACTCGCCGCACAGCTTTACCGGCGAAGACGTCGTCGAGCTGCAAGGCCATGGCAGCCCGGTGCTGTTGCGGCAATTGGTTGCCCGCTGCATCGAACTGGGGGCACGCCAGGCACGCGCCGGTGAGTTCAGCGAACGTGCCTTTCTCAACGGCAAGCTCGATCTTGCGCAGGCCGAGGCGATCGCCGACCTGATCGCAGCCGGCGACCTGCGGGCGGCACGCGCAGCGCGGCGCGCACTGGACGGGGTGTTTTCGCAACGGGTCGATGCATTGGCCGAAACCCTGACCCGCCTGCGTATCCATGTCGAGGCCGCCATCGACTTTGCCGACGAGCCGCTCGATACCTTGGGCGGGAACCAGCTACGCGATGGTCTGGGGCAGGCGCGCAACGTGCTCGCGCAGCTGCTGCGCGATGCCGAACGCGGACGCAAGTTGCGCGACGGCCTGCATGCGGTGTTGATCGGTCCGCCCAACGCCGGCAAGAGTTCCCTGCTCAATGCGCTGGCCGGTAGCGACCGTGCGATCGTCACCGATGTTGCCGGCACCACCCGCGACACCTTGCGCGAAGCGATCCAGCTCGACGGGTTCGAGTTGACCCTGGTCGATACCGCGGGCCTGCGCGATGGCGGCGATGCGATCGAACGCGAAGGCATGCGCCGCGCACGTGCCGAACTGGAACGCGCCGACCTGGCGCTGGTGGTGCTGGATGCACGCGACCCGCAGGCCGCCCGCGATGCCATCGGCGATGCCATCGATGCGGTGCCGCGTCAGCTGTGGATCCACAACAAGTGTGATCTGCTCACCGATGCCGCGCAGATCGATGCCAACGCGATCGCCGTTTCGGCCGTGACCGGGCAGGGACTTGAGCAATTGCACACCCGCCTGCGCGAGCTTGCACTGGGCGATGGCGTGGACAGCGTCGATGGCGAATTCTCCGCCCGCACCCGGCATGTCCAAGCGCTGCGTCGCGCCGAACACCACGTGGACGCTGCCGATCTGGAACTGGGTTTCGAGCAGCTGGAACTGGCTGCCGAAGAACTGCGCCTGGCACATGAAGCGCTCGGCGAGATCACCGGAAAGCTCAGTGCCGATGACCTGCTCGGCAAGATCTTCTCGAGTTTTTGCATCGGCAAGTGATGCGTGGTGTGCAGCGCGCTGGGGCGGGCGGGAACCGTCGAACCAGCCGCGGTCAAACGCATCTGCCGCCGCACATCATCGGCGTGGACGGCGATGCGGGCGCAAACGCTCGCACCTCGTCCGAGCCCAGCAGGCGCAGCGGCCGTGCGCTTGCCGCGGACTACATCACCCCGGGCAATACGGTCTTCAGCGCTTGGCCTTCGGCGTTGCACGCAGCCACCGCGGACGCAGCCGGCTGCTTGGCCTGCGCCTGTTCGATCTCGCGGCGTGCGGCGGCCAGGTCTTTTTCGAACGCAGGATTGGCGTGCAATGCGGCGACCGTGGCGGCGCCCACCACGCGGCCCTGGGTGACATCGCTCTGCCAGTGCACGTTGCAGACCAGGCGACTGTCGCCGAAGGCGCGGCCGCGTGCGAGCAGGGCATCGCGGCGGGCAGGCGCGATTTCCGACAGGATCAGGCCCCAGGTCCAGCCGATGGCGGTGTGGCCGGAGGGGTAGGAGCCGTTCTTGCGCAGGGCGGCATCATCGGCCGGGGTGCACATCGGTTGCGCGTTGCGCATGAAAGGACGCGGGCGTTGGTAGCGTGCCTTGGCGGCGCTGGTCGCGGTGCTGGCATCGCGCATGCTGCGTTCGAGCAGACCGATCAGATGCGGGGTGCTGGTCTGGTCGATCTGGATGCCCAGCGCGCAGCTGAAGTGCGTGGCGGCAGCCGGAAAGCTCAGGACCGCGTCCTGCGCGGCCAGCTCCCAGCGCGGTGTTCCGCGCAGGGCGAGCATGGCCTTGGCGACTGCCTCGTCGTTGGCGAGCGCAGCGCTGCCCTCCTGCGGTGGCGGCGGTACCAGCTGCACGCTGTCGGGCAGTTGTTGTTGTTCTAGGTACCCATGCGCGTCGGTGGCGAGTACCGAATCTTTCGAGGCTGGCTTGTCGCGTGCACTTGCGATGCCGCTGCCGATCAACAGTGCGGCGACGGCAACGCTGACCAGCGTCCGATGAAAGTGGCGAGCACTGCGCTGGGACATGGCAACCTCAGACAACACGAATGGAAGAGCCCGCAGATTACGACGGCTCGATGACAGCTGCATGCCAAGGCAACGCAGCAACGGCGAGGGATGCGAAACGGTTGTCGTTGCACTGTCATGTTTCGGTCGCATCGACGCAAGACAACTGTCGCACGCTTGCCGCCATCTTTTGACTCGTCCCCAACGCCGCTCATGCCCAAGACCCATCAATTAAGTGCCGCCGTTCTCGCCGCGCTCGTGCTCGCACCTGCCGCTTACGCCGCCGACCTTGAGGTGTCTGCCGATACTGGTGCGACGGTGCAGCAACTCGATGCGGTGTCGGTGATCGGTCAGGGCGAAACGCGCCAGGTGCAGCGCATCACCCAGCAGGACATCCCGGTATTGCCGCCAGGTACCAGCATCCAGAAGCTGCTCAACCGCATGCCGGGCGTGAACGTGCAATCCAACGATGCATTCGGTGCCAACGAAGAGTCGCAGACGATCAGCTTGCGCGGTTTCAACGGCACGCGCCTGGGCTACACGCTCGACGGTCTGCCGCTGGGCGATAACGCGTATGGCAACTACAACGGCCTCAACATCAGCCGCGCGTTGATCGCGGAAAACTTCGGCGGCGTGGAGCTGGCCTCGGGCATCGGTGCGTTGGGCACGGCGTCGACCAGCAACCTGGGCGGCACCATCCAGTATTACTCGGCCGATCCGTCCAGCGTATTCGGCGGGCAGGTCTCGCAGACGGTGGGCTCCGACGCCAATCGCCGCACCTTCCTGCGTGTGGATACCGGCGACTACAACGGGTTTTCGGCGTATGTGTCCGGCATCAATGCCGAAGCGGACATGTGGGCGCGCCCGGAATCGCCGACCACCACGCGGCAGTTCAACGCCAAGGGCGTGTACCAGTTCGATGGCGGCAAGCTGACCGCATTCGCCGATACCTCGCGGACCTCGCAGGCCGACTATGCGTATCTGTCCAAGAGCGGCATGGCGCGTGGCCTGGGCTGGGACTGGAATCTGTACGCGCCGGACTGGAACCGCGCCTTGGCCGCAGCGTATTGCGCACCGGCCACGCGCAACGCCGCGCGTTGCGGCTTCAGCGGCGGCGTGGACAACATCGACGATGCGTATTACCAGAGCCGCGCCTTGCGCGACGACGACCTGTTCTATGTCGCCGGCGACTTCCAGCCCAACGATGCGATCAGCCTGCACACGCAGGTCTATCACCACGAAAACAAGGGCCAGGGCCACTGGTGGTCGCCGGGCCAGGCCTCCAACCCCGGCACGCCGCAGGCATTGCCGATCTCCATCCGCAGCACCAATTACTGGATCAACCGCACCGGTGGCATCGCCTCGCTCGGGTGGGAGTTGGGCCCGCATCACCTGGAAGCGGGCCTGTGGTATGAGCGCAATCACCACGATGTGGAGCGCAACTTCTACTGGATCACCGGGCCGGTCAGCGACGATAAGTTCCTGCAGAATCCCAACCGTCGCCTGTTCTCGCAGAACTACGTGATCACCACGCGCCAGTTCTATGTGCAGGGCAATTTCAAGTTCTTCGATGAGCGTCTGAGCCTGGACCTGGGCATCAAGAGCCCGAGCACGGAAATGACCGCGCGCGAGACGCCGGGGGTGGCGGTGGAAGCGCCGGTGGCGACCGGCTCGCTCAAGGCCAGCGAATCGGTGTTGCCGCAGATCGGCGTGGGCTATCGCCTGGCCGAAGGCCAGGAAGTGTTCGCCTCGTACGCGGAAAACATCGCCGCATTCCAGGGCGGCGGCGCCGGCGGCCCGTTGCTGGTGACCCAGGCCGCGTTCGATGCCAGCGTCGGCGCATTGGAGCCGGAGAAATCGCACACGCTGGAAGCGGGCTATCGCTTCGTGCGCGACCGCTTCGAAGCCTCGCTGGTCGGCTACGACGTGACCTTCGATAACCGCCTGCTTTCGCTCAACCCCTGCGCCAGCATCCAGCAGGGCACGACGCCGGCATGCACCACGCGCTTCTTCAACGTCGGCTCGGTGAGCAGCCGCGGCGGCGAACTGACGGTGATCTGGAAGCCGACCAGCTACCTGCAGTGGTACAACTCGGCCTCGATCAATCGCTCCACCTATGACGACAACTACGTGCAGAACGGGGTGGTGATTCCCACCGCCGGCAAGTACACCGTCGACACGCCCAAGCGCATGTTCGCCAGCGAACTGGCCTTCAATTACGGGCCGTGGAATCTCAACCTGCGCGGGAAGTACACCGGTCAGCGCTATTACACCTACACCAACGACCAGGGCTTCGGTGGCTACACCGCCTTCGATGCGGGCGGTGGTTATGACTTCGGCCAGGTCGGTGTGCTGCAGGGTCTCAAGCTCTCGCTCAATGTCACCAACCTCACCGACAAGCGTTACGCCTCCAACCTCACCGCGTTCGCCAACACCGACCCGAACGGGCGTCAGCTGGCCTTCCATGCCAGTGCGCCGCGGCAGGTTTTCTTGACGCTGGATGCCAAGTTCTGAGGACGGGAATCGGGAGTGGGGAAGCGTAAGAGCCGGTCTTGCGGTTGCTTACCGATTTCCGGTTTCGATCGACGCAGACAGTTTTACGCTGGCTCACAAGACGTCGCGCGTGATTTTCCGGCGGGTGCGGACGATGCAGCGGAAGCGGGATGTACAGTCGTACCTCCCACGCCGCCCATCGAGCGGACTCGCCTGGCGGCCATACGCCGATTCGGCACCTGTTTTTCGTTGGAGAAATGCATGATGCAGTTCGGTCGTATCTGGTTGGTGGGAGCGATGATGGTTGGCATGAGCGGCCCTGCAGTTGCCGAAGCGCCGCTGGCCAAGACGGTGCAGATCTTTGCGCACCGCGGCGCCAGTGCGCTGCGTCCGGAACACACCCTGGCCTCTTATGCCAAAGCCATTGTCGATGGCGCCGATTTTGTCGAGCCGGATCTGGTGTCGACCAAGGACGGCGTGCTGATCGCGCGGCACGAGAACGAGATCGGCGGCACCACCGATGTGGCGAGCCATCCGGAGTTCGCGGCGCGCAAGACGCGCAAAACCATCGATGGCCAGGCGATGGAAGGCTGGTTTACCGAAGATTTCAGTCTGGCCGAGTTGAAGACGCTACGTGCGCGCGAGCGGCTGCCGCAGCTGCGCGGCACGCGCTGGGACGGGCAATTCCAGATCGTGACCTTCGACGAAATCATCGATTTCGTCGCTGCAGAATCGGCAGCGACCGGGCGCCCCATCGGGCTCATTCCGGAAATCAAGCACCCGAGCTATTTCAAGGCGCTTGGCCTGCCGATGGAAGACAAGGTGCTGGCCACCTTGCAGGCGCATGCCTATACCCGGACTACGCCGGTGATCATCCAGTCGTTCGAGACCGGCAACCTGCGCTATCTGCGCAGCAAGATTGGCCGCACCAGCAACATCGGCTTGCTGCAGTTGCTCGGTGGCGCGCAGGTGGCGCTGCCCGATGCCGGCACGGACGGTGCGCCGAAGACCTACGGGCAGATGATCACGCCCGACGGCCTCAAGCAGGTCGCACGCTATGCCGACGCAATCGGCCCCGACATCCGCAGCATCATCCCGCTGGATGCGCAGCAACGTTTGGGGACGCCCACCCGCCTGGTGCACGATGCGCATGCGGCCGGTTTGCAGGTGCAGCCCTACACCTTCCGGCCGGAGAACTACTTTCTGGCCGCCAACAACCGCAGCAGTGGCGCGGTGACCGAGCGCAACGACGCCGGTGCATTGGTCGAGTTGCAGGCGTATCTGGATGCCGGGATCGATGCGTTCTTCGCCGACGATCCGGGCCTGGCGCGGCGCGCGTTGAGCGGGCAATCCTCGCGCTAGCCAGCAGCTGTAGGAGCATGCCAGCGCGCGACGGGTTCTATCGGTACGGCCCGTCGGGCGCAGGTACGCACCTACGCAGAGCAGAGCAACGCCATCGATCGCGCGGGCAAAGTTGAGACGTGATCTGAACGCCGGTATCGATGCGTTTTCGCCGACGACCTTGGCATGGCGTGGCGCGCATTGAGCGGGCGCCGTCGCGTCAGTAGCGCCTGTAGGAGCGTACCCGGGCACGACGAAGCGTTACCGGGAAAGCTCCATCGCGCCCGGTTGCGCTGCTACGCATGGCATGGCAACGCGATCGACCCACTCGTAGTTGCCTGATACGTCTCAGGTTCCTGGCGGGCGTTCGCGCGGCGGGAAATGCAGCACCACGTTGTCTGAGCCATCGTCCTGGCGCTGCCACAGCACGGGCACCTGACGCGGCGGTGGCGGTTCCAGCATCGCGTGCTCGGGGTTGCTCACTTCCCAGGCAGCGTCTTCGTCCTCGTCTTCCCAGCTGTAGCGCGGCCTGGCCTGTTGCGGGTCGCGCAGGCGCAGCAGCAGGGCGGCGATCAACCCGGCCACCGCACCGCCCAGATGCGATTGCCAGGACACGCCAGCTTCGTGCGGCAGGATGGTCATCAGCATGCCGCCGTAGAACAGGAAGGCGATCATGCTGGTGGCGATCGCGGGGCGGTCGCGGCGCAGCAAGCCCAGCACGAACACCAGGAACATCAGCCCGTGGGTCACGCCGCTGGCGCCCAGATGCCGGCTGCCGGGCTCGCCCAGCAGCCACGCGCCCAGGCCCGAGCCCAGCCACAACAGCGGCAGCGCCATCACTGTGGCACGCGGATACACGCTGCCGGCCAGCGTGCCCAGGATCAGCAGCGCGGCCGCGTTGGCGCCCAGGTGCGCCAGCGAGCCGTGCAGCAGTGGTGCGGTAAGGATGCCGAGCAGGCCGTCGGCCTGTAGCGGCGCCACCGCCCAGGCGCGCCAGTCGAACATGCTCTGGGCGGTGAACACCGCCACCAGCAACAACACGGCGGCCAGGCTGATGTTGAAGGCACGCAAGACCCGGGAACGATCCAGGCGAGCTTGGGTGGTGGTTTCTGCGGCGGCAACAGGATGCGGTGTCATACCTTCACGGATGGCGTCACGCGGGGTTTTTACAAGCCTGCGCGGCGCGGGATAAGCAGGCCCGGCGACGGGATAATCCAACCCCGGCGCCGATCGTTGGCGCATCAGCCTGCGCCGCATCACGGATGATCTGTTGCTTGGCTGCAGGGTCCTTGCCCGCCCACCATCGCCGGACACGCTGCAAGTACGTCCTTGTGAGCTCTGGTGCGGCGTCCATGCCGCGCAAGGTCCCGCAACGGTGAGCGGGCAAGGACCAGTGGAGATGGTCGGTGCGCCTGTTTTCAACAAAGCCACCTACAACTCTTTGGTGCGGTGTCCTCGCCGCTTGCAGGACCGTTGGCGGCATGGATGCCGCCATCGGGCCCCCAGGGATGGGTTCACGGTGTGTCCCGCGAGCGGTGAGGGCACCGCGCCCTCGACTCACCTAGCTTTTGATTGTTGATCTGTCGCTTGGCTGCAGGGCCCTTGCCCGCCCACCATCGCGGAACACGCTGCACGTACGTCCTTGTAGGCTCTTACGCGGCGTCCATGCCGCGTAAGGTCCCGCGACGGTGGGCGGGCAAGGACCAGTCGAGTTGGTCGGTGTGCATGGTTGCCAGCAGCGTAGGCCGCGCCACCAATCCCGAATCCCGACTGCCCAATCCCGGCCCGTCAGTGCCCGGCAGGCTTGGGCGGGCGCAGCAGGCTCAGCACGATGGTGGCGACCAGGATCGCGACCACCACGCCCAGCGACACCAGCACCGGGATCTTGTACAGATCGATGATCATCATCTTGGTGCCGATGAACACCAGGATCACCGCCAGGCCGTAGGGCAGCAGGTGGAAGCGGTCGGCCATGCCGGCCAGCAGGAAGAACATCGCGCGCAGGCCCAGCACCGCGAACACGTTGGAGGTGAGCACGATGAACGGGTCGGTGGTGATCGCGAAGATCGCCGGGATGCTGTCCACCGCGAAGATCACGTCGATCACCGCGATCAGGATCAGCACCACGAACAGCGGCGTAAACCAGCGCTTGCCGTCCTTGATCACGCTGAGCAGGTTGCCGTGGTACTGCGGGCTCAGGCGCAGGTGCCGGCGCATCCAGCGCAGCACCGGGTTGGCTTCCAGATCCGGCTCCTTGCCGGCGGAGAACCACATCTTGATGCCGGTCAACAGCAGGAACGCGCCGAACACGTAGAGCAGCCAATGGAACTTGGCCAGCAGCATCGAGCCGGCAAAGATCATGATCGCGCGCAGCACGATCGCCCCCAGCACACCGATGATCAGCACGCGCTGGCGCTGTTCTTCGGGCACGCCGAAGTAGGTCATCACCATCAGGAACACGAAGATGTTGTCGACCGCCAGCGATTTTTCGACCAGGTAGCCGGTGAGGAACTGCAGCCCGATCTGGTCGGCCTGGGCGTCCCCGACGCTGCCTTGCAGGTACCACCACAGCCCGGCATTGAAGGCCAGCGCCAGCAGCACCCAACCGATGCTCCACCAGGTGGCTTCCTTGAAGGTGACCTTGTGGGCGCCCCCGTGGCGCATCAGCACCAGATCGATCAGCAACGCGGCGATCACTACCACCGCGAAGCCACCCCATAACCAGACGTTGCCAATGGTTTGCATAAGAATCCCGAAAAAGTGAAAGCGGCCTGGACAGCCGGTTGGGCTGAGGCCTTGTGACACGGAAATCGTGGATTCCGGGTGACGGACCTTCGCCTGCGCGGCGAAGGTCTCGCTCGCAACCGGCTGGGCCGGTTGCCGTTGCACCGGAGCGCCTGATGCCAGGGCTCGTCATGGCGGCGACAACGCTGGGAGCTACTCCCCTTCTGCGCCCGATTCTGCGTGCCCGGCGCAGGCACGTCAATCCAGCCGGATACAATGGGCCGATGAATATTCCAGTCCCCCTCGTCCGTCTCAAGAATGCCTGGCGCTCCAGCCACCCGTGGATCTTCCAGAAGCTGGTGGAAAAGCCTGCCGCCAAGCCCAAGCCCGGCACCATCGTCGATGTGGTCGGCGTGGACGGGGAGTGGGTCGGGCGCGGCTTCTACAACGGCCATTCGCGCATTGCCGTGCGCATCCTGGAAACCGACCGGTCGGTACCGGTGGATGCGGGCTGGTTCTCGCGCAAGATCGCCGCGGCAGTGAGCCTGCGCCGCGACTGGCTCAAGCTCGACGGCGTCTCCGACGCCTGGCGGGTGGTGCACAGCGAAGGCGACGGCCTGTCCGGCCTGGTGGTGGACCGCTACGGCGACCTGGTGGTGGTGGAGTTCTTTGCCGCCGGCATGTTCCGTCACCGCGAATGGATCTACGAGGCGCTGCGCGAACAGTTCCCCGGCTGCCGCTTCCACAGCTTTGCCGACGAGCACGTGCAGAAGCAGGAAAGCTTCGACTTCCACGGCAACACCACCACGGAAGCTGCGGTGATCACCGAGCACGGCATCAAGTTCCGCGCCGACCCGGCCGGTGCGCACAAGACCGGCTTCTTCGCCGACCAGCGCGACAACCGGCAGTGGCTGAGCGAGCAGGTGGACGGCAAGACCGTGCTGGACCTGTGCTGCAACACCGGCGGCTTTGCGGTGTATGCGGCCGCCCGTGGGGCAGCCGAGGTGCTGGGCGTGGATATCGACGAAGACGTGATTGCCATTGCCAAGGGCAACGCCAAGCTCAATAACGTGCGGCCCAAGTTCGTGCAGGCCGACATCTTTCCGTGGCTGCGTGATGCGGCCAATCGCGGCGAGCAGTTCGATGTGGTGATCCTGGACCCGGCCAAGATGACCCGCGACCGCGAGCAGGTGATTCCGGCACTGAAGAAGTACCTGGACATGAACAAGCTGGCCTTGGGCGTGGTCAAGCCCGGCGGGCTGTTCGCCACCTTCTCGTGCACCGGTCTGGTGGCCGAGCAGGAGTTCCTGGACATGTTGCGGCGCGCGTCGTATTTCTCCGGGCGCACCATCCAGATCCTGAAAGTGGCCGGCGCCGGTCCGGATCACCCGTTCATGGCGCATGTGCAGGAATCGCGCTACTTGAAGGCGGTGTTCTGCCGGGTGATGTAGCCGCGCGTTGCGGCGGAAGACGGCCTGCCGCGTTGCAGGCAGCGTCTTCCGCGCCGCGATGCCATCGCATCGCCGGCCAGCAGTAGGTCGAAGCAGACATGCAACCAGGAGCCGGCAGCCGATGACCTCCAGCGACGAAGACGAACGCAAGGCCCTGCGCCGCTTGCTGCGTGAGATTGAGCGGCCCAATGCCAGCCTGCTGGCCAGCAACTGGCCGGTGTTCGGCGTGTGGCTGCTGTTTTCCGGGGCCTTCATGTACCTGTTCCAGACCGGCGACGGTTCGCCGCTACACCCGTTGCTGCTGGCGCTGGGCTCGACCTGTCTGGGCGTGTTCGGTGCGTGGATCGTGTTCCGCTCGGTGTGGGCGCGGCAGTGGCGGCATGTGCGCGAGCACATCGATGTGGACAGCGTGCGCGCGCGGCTGGCGGAACTGGACGACTGACGCGGCAGCGCGCGTAGCGATCCACGCGCGCCGGGCTGGCGGACGTATCCTACCGCTGCGCAACTACCGTCGGCGGGTGGCGCCGTCATTGCCGGCATTGCGGGGCCTCGCTCGACACGGTGGCGCGTGGTCGCGCCGTCGGCATCGCCACCTCATCGGCGTTGCAACCTGCACATCGCACGCTATGCCGCGCGGATTGACCGCAGTGCTGCAGCGCCCCATGTGTGGCCGCAGTCCGCATGCAGCAAGCCGCTATGATCGGCTCACCCTCACTGCCTGAGAGATCGCATGCACCTGCGCTCGCTTTGCCTGTCTGTCGCGTTGTTGCTGGCCGCTGCGCCGCCTACCCATGCGCTGGAGTTTTCCAAGGCTGAACTGGCTCGCGCTATCGCCTTGCAGAAACGCTTGGTCACGCTGGATTCGCATCTGGACACGCCGGCCAATCTGGAGCGCGCCGACTTCGACGTCTTGCAGGCGCACGCCGGCAACCGCTTGTCGCAGGTGGATTACCCGCGCATGGTCGAAGGCGCGCTCGATGGCGGTTTTTGGGCGGTCTACACCGGGCAAGGCAATCGCAGTGCAGCCGCGCACCTGGACGACCGCGACGCCGGTCTGCAGCGCTTGCTGAAGATCCACACGCTGGTGGCCGCGCAACCGCAGCGCTTTGCACTGGCCACCACGCCGGCCGATGCCGCGCGCATCAAGGCTGCCGGCAAGCGCGTGGTGTACATCAGCATGGAAAACGCCAGCCCGCTGGTGGCCGATCCCAGCTTGCTGCGCTTCTATTACGCGCAGGGGCTGCGCTTGATGAGCACCGTGCACTTTCTCAACAACGAGTTCGCCGATTCGGCCACCGACCCCAAGGGTGCCGAATGGAACGGCCTGAGCCCGGCTGGCAGACAGCTGGTGCAGCAGGCGCAGGCGCTGGGCATCGTGATCGATCAATCGCATGCCTCCGATGCGGTGTTCGATCAGTTGATTGCGCTGTCGCCGGTGCCGATCGTGCTCTCGCACAGCGGCGCGCGTGCGGTCTACAACCACCCGCGCAATATCGACGATGCACGCCTGAAGGTGCTGGCCGCGCATGGCGGGGTGATCCAGGTCAATTCCTACGGCGGCTATCTGGTGGACAGCGGCGCCAGCCCCGAGCGCAAGGCGGCCGAGAAGGCGCTTACCGACCAGTACGGCGGCTGGGAGCACGTCAAGATCGCCGACGGCACCAAGCTCAGTGCCGCGCTGAAGGATCTGGATGCGCGCTACCCGATCAAGCGCGCCACCGAAGAAGACTTCTTCGCGCATCTTGAGCACATCCTGGCCGTGGTCGGGCCCGAGCACGTGGGCATCGGCATGGATTGGGACGGCGGTGGCGGCGTGGTGGGTCTGGAAGACGTCTCCGACCTGCCGCGGATCACCGCATGGCTATTGCGCAAGGGCTACAGCGAACAGCAGATCGCCGGCATTTGGGGCGGCAACCTGTTGCGGGTGATGGGCCAGGCGCAGGCGTATGCGGCGGGGAATCGGGAATCGGGAATGGGGAATCGGTGAAGCAGGCGTGCCGGGATTCGGTGGTGTGATTCGGGATTCGGGATGCGCATGGCTGGCAGTGCGCGCGGATGTGCTGCCGGCTGCTGCATCGGACCCGGCCGGATGAGGAAGTCCGCGCGTTGCCTGTGCGGCGTCTCGAACGATTCCCCAGCCGTGCACCTAGTGCCGATCACTCGGGCGAGTTCCGATTCGGCCGATGCCGCGCGTGACTGATCCGAAATTGCCCGCGACTCCACCACCACGTCGCGAGCAGGCGTCAGGTGAGTGCGGGTGGTACATGCCGCACCGTGCACCGGCCGCCTGAACGCTGCCCTTGGGCATTTGCACAAAAAGTGGGGCGCGCGCGCGTCTAAACCGGCAGCACCCTGACGAAGATTCCGTAAAAACGCTCAATCTAGAATGCGTCGACCGCCTGCCCGGTGTCGGCGCTGCCGCACTGCGCACCGGCTGGCCGACCGACTGCTGGAGCGTGCGATGACCCAAGCTACCCGGCCCCTGCCGCCCCCCGATGGCATGGGCCCGACCTACCGCAAGATCCTGTGGCGGCTGATTCCGTTCCTGTTCGTCTGCTACCTGTTCAATTACCTGGACCGGGTCAATGTCGGCTTCGCCAAGCTGTAGATGCTGGGCGATCTGGGCATGAGCGAGACCGTGTACGGGCTGGGCGCGGGGATCTTCTTCATCGGTTACCTGGCCTGTGGAGTACCGAGCAACCTGATCCTGCAGGGCATCGGTGCCCGGCGCTGGGTGGCGATCATGATGGTCAGCTGGGGCCTACTCTCCACCTGCCTGCTGTTCGTGCGCACCCCGGCCGGGTTCTACACCCTGCGCCTGCTCACCGGTGCGGCCGAGGCGGGCTTCTTCCCCGGCATCGTGCTGTACCTGACGCGCTGGTTCCCGCGTGCCCGGCATGGCCGGGTCATGACCGTCTTCATGTCGGCGATCCCGATCTCCGGGGTGCTGGGCGGGCCGTTGTCCGGTTGGATCCTGGGTCACTTCTCGGCCGGGCAGGGCGGGTTGGCCGGCTGGCAGTGGATGTTCCTGCTGCAGGGCCTGCCGACCGTGCTGCTGGGCATCGGGGTGTGGTTCCTGCTCAGCGACGGCGTGCAACAGGCCAGCTGGCTCACCCCGCAGGAAAAACAGGACCTGGCAGGCGTGCTGGCCGAGGACGAAGCAGGCAAGCCGGCCGGCGCGTCCACCTCGCTGGGCGCGGTACTGCGCAATCGGGCGGTGTGGCTGCTGGGCACAGTGTACTTCTGCATCCAGAGCGGGGTGTATGCGATCAACTTCTGGCTGCCGTCGATCATCCAGGGCAGCGGCGTCACCGACCCGATCCGCATCGGTCTGATGAGCGCCATCCCGTACCTGGCTGCCGCGGTGTTCATGGTGTTGATGGGCCGCTCGGCCGACCGCCGCGGCGAGCGGCGCTGGCATCTGGTGGTTCCGCTGCTGATGGGCGCGGCCGGCCTGTGCATCGCCGCCAGCGTCACCGACAACCTGGGCCTGGCCTTGTTCGGCATGACCCTGGCCACGATGGGGGCGGTCAGCGGCTTGCCGCTGTTCTGGCCGCTGACCAACGGCTTTCTCACCGCCGCCGCCGCGGCCGGCGGGCTGGCGCTGATCAATTCCACCGGCCAGGTGGCCGGTTTCCTCAGCCCGTATCTGGTGGGCTGGATCAAGGACGCCACCCACAGCACCGAGGTGGCGCTGTACGTGCTGGCCGGCGCCATGCTGCTGGGTGCCGCGCTGGTGCTGCGGGTGCCGGCGCGCGCGGTGAACCGGTGATGCGTCCGTCCCAGCGAGTGTGCCCATGAAGATCGTCATTGCCCCCGATTCGTACAAGGAAAGCCTGTCTGCGCTGGACGTGGCCACGCAGATCGAGGCGGGCTTTCGCGAGGTCTTCCCCGACTGGCAGTACCACAAGGTGCCGGTTGCCGACGGCGGCGAAGGCACCGTCGACGCGCTGGTGGCCGCCACCGGCGGGCGGGTGGTCGCCTGCACCGTCAGCGGCCCGCTCGGCACCCCGGTGCAGGCGTTCTTCGGCCTGACCGGCGACGGCCGCACCGCGGTGATCGAAATGGCCGCCGCCAGCGGCCTGGCGCTGCTGCCGCCGGCCGAGCGCGCGCCGCTGCGCACCAGCACCGCGGGCGTGGGCGAGCTGATCCTGGCCGCCTTGGACGCCGGCGCACGGCGTTTCATCATCGGCATCGGCGGCAGCGCCACCAACGACGGCGGCGCCGGCCTGGCGCAGGCCTTGGGCGTGCGGCTGCTGGATCGCCAGGGCGAGGCGATCGGTCCGGGCGGCGGCGCGCTGGCCACGCTGGCGCGCATCGACACCGAAGGCATGGATGTGCGGCTGCAGGATTGCCAGTTCGAAGTGGCCTGCGACGTGGACAACCCGCTGATCGGGCCGACCGGTGCCTCGGCGGTGTTCGGCCCGCAGAAGGGTGCCACCCCCAGCATGGTGCGCCAGCTCGATCGCAACCTGCAGCACTACGCCGACCTGCTGCAGCGCGACCTGGGCGTACGGTTGCACGCGCTGCCCGGCGGCGGCGCGGCCGGCGGGCTGGGCGCGGCCTTGGTGGCGTATCTGGGCGCGCAGCTGCGGCCCGGAGTGGAGATCGTCGCCCAGGCGCTCGGGTTGGATGCGCTGGTCGCCCAGGCCGATCTGGTCATCACCGGCGAAGGTCGCCTGGACAGTCAGAGCCTGCATGGCAAGACCCCGGTCGGCGTGGCGCGGGTGGCGCAACGGCATGCCAAACCGGTGATCGCCATTGCCGGTTGCCTGGGCAACGGTGCTGCGCTGCTGCATGGCCACGGCATCGAGGCCATGTTCGCGGTGGTGCATCGTGCCTGCACGGTGGAACAGGCATTGGCCGAGGCCGCCAGCAATGTGCGCATCGCCGCGCGCAACGTGGCGGCAACGCTGCAGCTGGGCGGGGCATTGGCACAGGTCGGATCGGGGAGCGGGCGGGGCTGACGGCAGCGCCCGGACGGCTCGGACGGGCGGGGCGCATGCGCTCGCTTTCGAGTCGGGCCTCCTGGACAGCGGGCGCGCCCACTGCGTGTACAACCAAGCCGCGCGAAGGCTGCCGGCAGTCTTTGCACCGACCCGGGGCATCGGCCGCTGCGCCTCCACCGTCATACGCGTACGGAACACGTGCGACGCGAACATTCCACCGTAACCGCCCCCGATCGCGGCAACAGACCCCAGCCCATGCTCACGCTCGACCGCACCCTGGCGCAGTCCATCGTCGACCGCGCAATGACCATCATCGATGGCAACGTCAATGTGATGGACCACGCCGGCGTCATCATCGCCAGCGGCGAACCGGCGCGCATCGGCCAGCTGCACGAAGGCGCGCTGCTGGTGCTGTCCCGGCAGGGTCGGGTGGAGATCGACGCGGCGCTGGCGCAGCAGCTGGATGCGGTGCGCCCCGGCGTCAACCTGCCGCTGATCGCCGATGGCCGCATCGTCGGCTGCGTCGGGCTGACCGGCGACCCGCAGCGGATCGGGCAACAGGCCGAGCTGGTGCGCATGGCCGCCGAAGCGATGCTGGAACAGGCCGGGCTGCTGCGCCTGCTGGCGCGCGACGCGCGCTTGCGCGAAGAAGTCACGCTGGGCCTGATCCGTCCCGACGGCCCGACCCCGGCGCTGGCTGGCTGGGCCGAGCGGCTCGGCATCGCGCTGGACCTGCCGCGTGTGGCGGCGGTGATCGAAGTGGAAAGCGACAGCCTGGACCTGGACGCGACGCTGGTGGAACTGCAGCGCCTGCACACCCTGGTGTCCACGCCCGAGCGCGGCAACCTGATCGCCGCTACCGCGCTCAACGAGCTGGTGGTGCTCAAGCCGGCACTGGACCGGCGTGGCCACTGGGACGTGGAGGAGCAGCGCCGTCGCGCGCACAGCCTGCTCGAGCGCATGCGCGCCAGCAGCCGGCTGCGGATCCGGCTGGCCCTGGGCCAGTATTTTCCGCAGTCCAACGGCCTGGCGTTGTCGCACCAGATCGCGCGCACCACCATGCGCATCGGCAAGGCGCGCACCCCGCAGGCCGACGCGTTCTTCTACGACGATTACCGCCTGCCGGTGCTGGTGGACGACCTGCGCCAGGCCTGGCAGGCCGAGGAACTGCGCAAGCCGCTGCAGGCACTGCTGGCGCAGGACCGTCGCAGCCAGTTGCTGAAGACCTTGTCGGTCTGGTTCGGCGCAGGCATGCGCATGGCCCCCACCGCCAAGGCGCTGGGCATTCATCGCAACACCCTGGATTACCGCATGCAGCGCATCCAGGAACTGTGCGCGGTGGACCTGGGCAATACCGACGACTGCATGCGCCTGTACCTGGCGCTGCAGATGCGCGACGACAGCGCCGCGACCGTGGCCAATACCGACGCGCACGCCCCCGACTGAGCGAGGCCACAACCGCCCCTCACGCTGCGCTGTGCGGTGGCGCACGCAATGCCGCCTTGGCGGGTATGCGCAGTCCGCTAGACTGCGCGGATTGCCCGGCTGCGAGCGCTCCGTTGAACCAGTGCGATACCGTCGTGTCATCTGCGTCCAGCGAGGCCCAGCGCCTGGCACGTCTGGCGTTGTTGCAGGTGGTCGACACCGCCGCCGAGCCGTTCTTCGACGCCTTGGCCGCTGCCGCGCAGGCGATCGCCGGTACCCCCATCGCGCTGGTCTCGCTGGTGGACGAACATCGGCAGTGGTGGAAGGCCAACATCGGCCTGCCGGGGGTTTCGGAAACCCCACGCGAGCTGGCGTTCTGCGCCTACACCATCCAGGGCGATGCGGTGATGGAAGTGCGCGACGCGCCGGCCGACCCACGCTTCCACGACAACGCCCTGGTCACCGATGCGCCCGGTATCCGCTATTACGCCGGCGCCCCCATCGTGCTGCCGGATGGCCTACGCATGGGCACGGTATGCGTGATCGACCAGCGCCCGCGCGCGCTGGAGCCGGCGCAGTTGCAGGCCTTGCAGCAACTGGCCAGGGTGGCGGCCGAAGGCCTGGAGCAACGCCGCGTGATGCTCGAGCGCGAGACCGCCAACGCCCAGCTGCAGCAGCGGCTGCGCGAGAGCGAAGCGTTCCTGGAGCGCACCGGGCGGGTGGCCGGGGTCGGCGGCTGGGAGGTGGACGTGGCCAGCGGTACGCTGATCTGGTCGGACCAGACCTGCCGCCTGCACGATGTTCCGCCCGGTTACCGGCCCAGCCTGACCGAGGCGATCGGCTTCTATCCGCTGGAAGCGCGCGCGGTCATCACCGAAGCGGTCGACGCCTGCGTGCGGGACGGCACGTCCTGGGATCTGGAGCTGCCGCTGACCAGCGCCACCGGGCGGAGGCTCTGGGTGCACAGCACCGGCTCGGTGGAACATGTGGATGGGCGCAAGCGCCTGATCGGTGCGGTCCAGGACGTGACCGACCGGCACCGGGCGGTGGACGCGCTGGCCGCCAGCGAGCGCAAGTTCCGCAAGATGTTCCAGTACAGCCTGGGCCTGATCTGCACCCACGACATGCATGGCCGGCTGGTCAGCATCAATCCGGCCGCCGCACGCTCGCTCGGCCGCAGCGTCGAGCAGATGGAAGGCCGCTCGCTGGTGGAATTCGTGCGCCCCGAGCGCCACGCCGCCTTGCGTGGGTACCTCTCGCGGATGGTGCTCGATGGCCAGGATTCGGGAGTGATCGAACTGGTGGCCGGCGACGGCAGCCTGCGTCACTGGCAGTACCACAACGTGCTGGACGTGGAATCGGACGCCACGGTGGTGCTGGCGCATGCCCAGGACATCACCAACCAGTACCGGCAGGAAAAGCAGCTGCTGGAATGGTCGTTCACCGACCCGCTCACCAACTGCTACAACCGCCGCTTCCTGGACGAGCTGGACAAGCGCGATCCCAGCGTGCGCTGGGGCTGCATCGTGGTGGATCTGGACAAGTTCAAACTGGTCAACGACACCCACGGCCACCAACGTGGCGACGAGGTGTTGGTGCAGATGGCGTGGTTCCTCAACCAGCCGCTGCGCACCCAGGACCGCCTGGTCCGCCTGGGCGGCGACGAATTCCTGGTATTGCTGCACCAGGCCACCCAGGCACAGCTGGATGCGTTGAAGCGCGACTACGTGGGGGCCATCGACGACGCGCCGATCCGCTTCACCCTGGGCACGGCCCTGCGCCAGGACGGCGAGGCGCTGGCGGCGGTGGTCGATCGCGCCGACCACTCGCTGTACTCGCTGCGTCGCGCCCGCCGCGGCACCGGCACCAGCGACCAGCGCTGAGCCTGCGCGCCCACCAAAGCTGCACCGAACCCATGTCCGGCTACGGGGACACGTGCCGATGAATACGCGATCGCCTATCATGTAAACGTTTACAACTACATGGATTGGAATGGATACCTTCGATCGCACCCAGCTCAGCCCCAAGTGGCAGTTCCGCTTCGCCTTCTTCGACCGTCACGGCGGCCCCAGGGACCCCGCCTACAAGGAGGCGCTCAAGACCCTGCCGTTCGGGGAGAAGCTCAAGGTGGGCATGAACTTCTACGCGTTGTTCTTCGGCTTCATCTACTTCTTCATCCTGGGCCTGTGGCGCAAGGCGCTGGGCCTGATCGGCGTCGGCCTGGTGGTCGGCATCGTGGCCTCGTTCCTGCCCGCATCGATCGGTAACGCGCTGAGCATTCCACTGGCCCTGCTGGCCGGCATGAGCGCCAACTACGCCTACTACCTGGACAAGGTGAAGGGCAGCACCAGCTTCAACCCGTTCGAAGGCATGCGCTGGTAAGTGGCGCATCCGGGCGCCGGACCCTCCCACCGACGCCCTGCCCCAAGCCCGGTCCTGTGACCGGGCTTTTTTGTGGGCGCGGTGTCGGTACCCGCAGTGTCAGCGACCCGACCTCAATGTCTTAGCATCATTGCCCGCCAGATGGCAGACGATCGCAGTAGAAGCGCTTCATTCCTCGCCGCCCTCGCATCCCGCTGGCGGTGAGGTCGTCGCCGCAACGCCAGGATTCGAAAACAGGCCTCGCTGCAATCGCATGCGTCCTGAGGCAGGTCTCTCGTGCATGCGCTGCGAGCGTGTTGCCGATGCACCTCCCTTCTCTTGCAGGTCCGGCAGCGCGACTGCTGCCCAGCGGCGCTGGGTCTGGAGACCGGCACCGGACCGACTGCCATCTAGGCAGCACCTGGGCCACAGCCCGGACGCATTGCTAGCGCAGCAGGTAAGCAGTTGTAATGAAAATTTTAACCCGTTGATTAAAAAGACCTATCTCCCTTGAAGATCCGCTTGAGTCCGCCCGGATTGTTGCGTCGCGGCGTGGTGCAGGTGCCGCCGCGTGCTTAATCTGTTCCAACAGGTAACCTGCCACATCTAAATTTAGATCGATCCAAACGCCCAACCATCCGCAGTGCTTGAAAGACGTGGTGTGTCCGTCGCACCGCCACCTTCGACGAGACGCTTGAATGACCGCCTCCCGCCATTGTCGCCACACCCCCCTTCCGCAGGCGCTGCTGCTCGCATTGCTGCCGCCCGTGGCTGGGCTGGGCCCGGCCCGGCGCGCGCTCGCGGCAGAAGCCATGGTCGATCCTTGAAGCGGGCAATTGGCTGGCCGCGGGTCGGATGCAGACGGGTCGTGCGCCCGGCATCGTCCAGGCACGCAAGCTGCCTGCCGATTCCGGACACGGCCGAACCGCACGACCATGTCGGCGCGTGGTGGCATCGTCTTGCGCACACGCGTGTGGTGCGTCGGTTGCTGCGTCGCGCGGCGGCGGGCACGCGCCTTCCACCTGCGGCTTTGTCCGCCCTTTCCCCCAAGGTGTCCTGCATGCTGTCAGTCGTCTCGCCCAATCGTTCTACCGCACGTGCTGCGCGCACACCGTTCTGGCGCCGCGCCGCCGTGGGTCTGTGCCTGCTTGGCGTGGCCATGTCCGGGCCGCTGGCCGCGCAAGACCCGGCGCAGGTCAACACCTTCATCGGCAGCAAGGACGACGGCAACACGTATCCGGGCGCCTCGGCGCCATTCGGCTTGATCCAGGTCAGCCCGATCGGCGCGCACTACGCCGGCTGGCGCTACGACGACCCGAGCATTCGGGGGTTCGGCCATTCGTTTCTGTCCGGCGCCGGCTGCTGGGAGCAGGGCGGCCAGGTGTCGGTGCTGCCGGTCACCGGCAGCATCGGCCCCGGCGGCGACTTCGACACCACCGATGCCAAGGCCTTCGACCAGAAACGCTACGCCGCCCGCTACACGCATGATGGCGAAGTCGGCCAGGCCTCGCACCGGGCGCCGACACCGGCCATGTGCTGGTCAACGTGGCGCAGGCCAACGACCGCCATGTGGTGATCGGCAGCCAGGTGCAGATCGTCGGCGACCGCGTGGTCGAGGGCAAACTGACCACGCAGAGTTTCTGCGGCGGTCACGAATACACCACGTGGTTTCGGCTGGAATTCGATCGCCCGTTCACCGCGCATGGCGTCTGGGGCGAAGAGGGGGGCGTGCCCGGCGCGCGTCACAGCATGGGCGGCGAACTCAAGCCCAACGGCGCCTGGCTCAGCTTCCCGCTGGGCAAGGACAAGACCGCGCGTGCGGTGACCGTGGTCAGCGCCATCTCGCATGTGGATGCACAAGGCGCCCGCAGCAACCTGCGTGCCGATGGCATGCAGGACGGCAAACTGCTGAGTCTTGAACAGATGCGCCAGCGCGCGCAGCAGGCCTGGCGCAATGCGTTGGCCAGCATGCAGGTGGAAGGCGCCAGCAACGACGACCGTTCCGTGGCCTATACCGCGCTGTATCACGCCTTGCTGCAGCCGCTGACCGGCAGCGATGCCGATGGCCGCTATCGCGGCTACGACGACGCGATCCATCGCGCCGATGGCTGGACCTACTACGAGTATTTTTCGCTGTGGGATACCTATCGCTCGCAAAACCAGCTGCTCGCCCTGCTGCAGCCAGCGCGCGCGCGCGACATCGGCCGCTCGCTGCTGGCGATCCATCAGCAAGGCGGCTGGCTGCCGCGTTGGGGCTATGCCAACTACGACACCAACATCATGACCGGCGACCCGGTGACCCCGTTCCTGGTGGATCTGTGGCGCTTCGGCGCGCTGCAGGGCAATGAAGCGCAGGCGTATGCAGCGCTGCGCCAGAATGCGTTCGGCCAGCCGCCGATCAATTCGCGCCACGCCGGGCGCTCGGGCAATGCCAACTATCTGGCCAACGGCTTCGTGCAATACGACCGTGCGTTTCCCTCCAAGGGCATGGACGTGGACCCGCACCACGGCGGCTCGGCCACGCTGGAATACGCGTTGGCCGATTGCGCGCTGGCACAGATGGCGCAAGCACTGGGCCATGGCGAGGACAGCGCGCAACTGCGCACACGCGGCGGCAACTGGCACCGCGTTTGGGACGTGGATGTGCGCGATACCGAGACCGGCTTTACCGGTTTCCCGCGTCCGCGGCTGGAAGACGGCAGTTGGTATGCGCCCTCCGACGATCGCTACAGCCCACGCTCCGAGCACGGCTTCCACGAAGGCACCGCCTGGCAGTATCAGTGGCTGGTGCAGCAGGACATCCCCGGCATGCTGCAGGCCATGCATGGCCGCGAACAAACCGGCAAGCGGCTGGACGCCTTCTTCGCCTACGACGACCTGCTGAGAGATCCGCTCACTGCCGCACGCACGCACTGGGTGGTTGGCCCGTACAGCTATTACAACCAGTACCGCTACAACCCCAACAACGAACCGGACCTGCACGCACCGTGGATGTACACGCTGATCGGGCAACCGTGGAAGACCGCCACCGTGGTGCGCGCCGCGCAGCAGTTGTTCACCAATGCGCCTAACGGCGTCACCGGCAACGACGACCTCGGCACCATGTCGGCCTGGTATCTGTTCAGCGCGCTCGGCCTGTATCCGGCAGTGCCGGGCAGCGGCGAATTTCTGCTGCATGCGCCGCGCTTCAAGCGGGTCACGCTGAATCTGGGCAACGGCAAGCGCCTGCGCATCGACGCCCCCGGCGCCGACGGCCGCGCGCTGCAATATGTGGACAGCGTGCGCTGGAACGGCAAGCCGCAGCCGCAGGTCTTCCTGGATTGGGCGCAGCTGCAGCAGGGCGGCACGCTATCGTTTGCGCTCGCCAAGCAGGCACCTACGCAAGGTTGGGGCACGCAAGCAGACGCGTTGCCGATCTCGTTCTGTGCCACGCCAGCAGCATCGCGGTAACAACCGGCTGCAGCCATCCAGTCACTGCAAGCCCAGACGCCGCAAGCACTGACCAGCGGCACGCCGCTCAAAAGCCCCCCTCCACCGGGAGAGGGGGTGACGGTACGGGGCGAAGCGCCTGACGAATTGGATGACACGTGGCTTCGCCCGCACCCTCATCCGGCCCTTCGGGCCACCTTCTCCCGATGGGAGAAGGGCAATAGCGCAGTAGCGCTAAAAGAGCAGCAGCGCTAAAGCCCCTCTCCCCTCGGGAGAGGGGTTGGGGTGAGGGTACGGGGGCAACGCCCCTGACGAACTGGATGACACGAGGCTTCGCCCGTACCCTCATCCGGCCCTTCGGGCCACCTTCTCCCGACGGGAGAAGGGCAATAGCGCAGTAGCGCTAAAAGAGCAGCAGCGCTAAAGCCCCTCTCCCCTCGGGAGAGGGGTTGGGGTGCGGGTACGGGGGCAAAGCCCCTGACGAATTGGATGACACGAGGCTTCGCCCGCACCCTCATCCGGCCCTTCGGGCCACCTTCTCCCGATGGGAGAAGGGTACAGCTCGCCTATATCGATTTATTCTTGAAGGCGCGTGGCGACGCGTTCGTCATTGCTGGCATTCGCTGGATGTGCGGCGCCCCTCATCCGCCCTGCGGGCACCTTCTCCCCCCATAAACGAGGACAATGTCCCGACGGGAGAAGGGCGGCTCACCCCACGTGCAACCGGCTATTGCGTCGCCCATAGGCCAGGTACATCACCACGCCCAGCGCATTCCACAGCAGGAACCAGCCCTGCGTCTTGCTCGGCAAGCTCCAGAACAGATACAGGCAGCCGCCGATCGCCACCGGTCCCACCACCCACGCCAGCGGCGTGCGGAAGGCGCGCGCGCGGCCAGGTTCGCGCACGCGCAACACCAACAGGCAGGCCGCCACCGCGGTGAATGCGGCCAGCGTGCCGGCATTGGCCACCGCGGCGATTTCGTCCAACCGGGCCACGCCCGCCAGTGCTGCCACCAGCACCGCGGTGAACAGTGTGATCGCCACCGGCGTGCCGGTGCGTGCGTTGACCTTGGATAAGCCGCGCGGCAACAAGCCATCGCGCGACATCACGAAGAAGATGCGGCTCTGCCCGTACAAGAACGCCAGCAATACCGTCGGCAACGCAATGATCGCTACCGCGCCGATCACCAGCGCCGCCTTGCCGTGGCCGAGTTCGCGCAGGATCAGCGCCAGCGGTTCCGGGCTCTTGCCGAACACGGTAAAGCTCATCGCGCCGACCGCCGCCAGCGCCACCAGCACATAGATCAACGTGCAGCCAATCATCGAACCGACGATGCCGATCGACAGATCGCGTCCCGGGTTCTTGGTTTCTTCGGCGGCGGTTGAAATCGCATCGAAGCCATAGAACGCGAAGAAGATGATGGCCGCCGCGGCCATCAAGCCGCGCTCCACGCCGTCGGGACCCACCGCCTTGGAGAAACCGTACGGCATGAACGGTTGCAAATTCGCGCTGTTGAAGGCCGGCAGCGCAATGGCCACGAACACGCCCAGCGCGATGATCTTCAGCACCACCAGCACGGCATTGAGCGTGGCGCTTTCCTTGGTGCCGGCCATCAGCAGGCCAGCCACCAGGAAGGTGATCACCACCGCCGGCAGGTTCACGATACCGCCGGCATGCGGCCCGGCAATGAGTTCGTGCGGCAATCCCACCCCCAGCCATTGCAGGAAGCCGACGAAATAGCCCGACCAGCCGACCGCCACCGTGCTGACCACCAGCGAATATTCCAGCACCAGGCTCCAGCCCACCACCCAGGCAATGCTCTCGCCCAGCGCGGTGTAGCTGTAGGTGTACGCGCTGCCGGCAGCCGGCATCATCGTGGCCATCTCCGCATACGCCAGCGCCGCGCAGGCGCACACGATGCCGGCGGCCACGAACGACAGCAGCACCGCCGGTCCGGCCTTGTCGGCGCCCACGCCGATCAGCGTGTAGATACCGGTACCGACGATGGCGCCGATGCCCAGCGCGATCAGATGCGGCCAACTCAGGCTGCGGACCAGTTGCCGACCGGCCTCGTGCACGGTGACCTGATCGATGGATTTGCGCCTGAGCCAAGACGACATGCGGACCTCGCGGGGGATCAAAAGAATGCGCGAGTGTCGCCCAACGCAGCGCAGCAAAGCTATCGGTCCAAGGTCATGCGGCGGCGCTGGTCGGGCAGGGTAGACGCGCCACCCGCATCACCGTGGCGCGCGCATGCCCTAACCAGTCCTTCGACAACCTAGAACGTCTGCCGTCCAGCGCTTCTACGAATCCCAAATCCCTACGCACCAATCCCGCTTGATCGCTCACTCAACCGACGGACGATGCGGCGGACGCGCGTTGCGATAGATCAGCTGCACCGCCCAGGCCCCGGCAAGCCCGACCACGCCGGCAGCGAAGTGGCTCCAGTCCAGCACACGCGGCGCCGCGCCATTGGCTTCATGGCCCCATAGGTTGAACCACAGCAGCACCAACGCGGTGATGCCCATGCCCATCCAGAACCACAGCCGGGTACCGCCGATCGCATAGATCAAAAACGGCAACGCCGCTCCGATCAGGAAATGCACAGGGAAAAAATACGCCGTGCCGTAGGGCCGCATCAGATACCAGACGATCGCTGCGAACGTGCCCAGAAAGACGAACAGGCCAATGGCCAGCAGGCGGGTTTGGTGGGTGGCAGTGGTCATCGGCAAGCCTCGCAAAAGCAGATCCTCACCCTACCTACGCCCAGGTCAATGCAGTGCGAGCGTGCGGCATGCATCGCGTCGGTGGTCTTGTTCGCTTCGCACAAAGGCGACGCGCAGTATCACGGTGCCGTGCAACCATGGCGCTGGAATCCGGCGCGTGTCTTCAAGTGTGCGTAATACGCCGCCACCGCAGGCAACGCCGCATGCGCGATGGGGCTGGCGACCCAGCGCTGTGTCGACAACCCCAGCACGATGTCGGCAAGCGTAAAGCGTGCGCCGAGGAGGAACGGACCGCCGCGTTGTAGTTGTGCATCCAGGATCGCCATGTGCCGGTTCCACTGCTCCACGCTCGCCGCAATCGCCTGCGCATCGGTATGCGCTGCACTGCCACGGACAGTGGCCATGAACGCGTAGCGCCAGGCTGTATTGAGTTCGGTAGCCTGCCAATCCATCCATCGCTCGACCAATGCGCGTGCGGCGGGCGCGGCCGGCAGCAGATCGTGGCGTTGGCTGCGCGCGGCCAGGTAGCGGCAGATCGTGTTCGATTCCCACAGCACCAGTTCGCCTACGCGGATGACCGGCACCAGCGCATTGGGGTTGAGTGCGCGAAATTCCGGCGTCTGCACCGACGCAAAGCCGCTGCCATAGGCATGCAGCGTGTAGTCCAGCGCCAGCTCGTCGCACAGCCACAACACCTTGCGCACATTGATCGAGCCCGGCTTGCCGTAGATCTCCAGCATGTGTTCCTCGGTGCTATGCGTGATGGCCGGCGATTGGCGGCGGTGACATGCGCTGCATGCGACGCCGCACGCGCCTGATGCGGCGAGCGTCGCCGCGTGCATCCACGCACGCGGCGGCCAATCGCAGGGCGCAGTGCATTCTCACCGCTGCACTCTTGCGCCGCTACAGCGCGCGCTTGCCCGCATATGCATCGCGCACGCTCTGGCTGATATAGGTGCTCAGCCCGCGCCCGGCCGCGGCAAGCCGCTGCATGGTCGCAACCACCTCGGCACCCGCACTGTCGGCCGTATACACATAGGTCTCGCCGCTGCGAAAGCGCACCGCGATGGCGTCATCGGCCAGCGCGTAGGCCACCACGCCCGAGTGGCCGTTGCGATTGCCATAGCGCTGCATGCGAACCGGGCGGGGGGTGGTCATGCTGGCAGGCTAGAACCGCTGCAGTGATGGGCGCTTCAACGAACGCGGCAATAGCGTGCGCAGCTGCGCCTCACCCCACGCGCAATCGAAACCGGTGTGCACACCCTTGGCATCGCGGTGTAGCAGGCATATCGCATTCAAGCGCAGGGAATAGGAAAACAGCCGGTCGCACGTGCCGCGAGCGCGGAAGACGCCGCACCCCCAAGCGTTGCGGCGTGCGGATGGCAGGCATTGAACCTACAACCCCTCAACCACCTCCACGCGGCCCAGCAAACAGGCCGTGCCGATGACGCCGCTGCGTTCTCCACCGCATCATCCCGCACCCACTGCATCGGCCTGCAGCGGGTACAACGCCGTCAGCGCCCGGCAGCGTTGCGCAAACAGCGCATGCAATTGCCGGATCGCCGGCGAAAACTGCTTGCGGTGCGGGCACACCAGCTGCAGCGGCAGCCGATCGCCGCACTCGGGCAACAGCACTTCCAGCCGCCCGGCCTGCACGTCGGCGCACACGTCCAGCCACGACTTGTAGGCGATGCCTTCGCCGGCGACCGCCCAGCGCCGTACCACATCGGCGTCGTCGCACAGCATCGCGCCGCGCACCGGCACCACGTGGCGGCGGCCGTCCAGGTCGAATTGCCAACGGTCGTAGGCGCGCCCGGCCAGCACGTACAGCAGGCAGGCGTGCTCGCGCAGCGCATCCAGCGTGGCGGGGCGCCCGTGGCGCTGCAGGTAGGCCGGTGCGGCCACCAGCACGCGGCGGTTGCCCGCTGCCACCGGCAGTGCCACATGGTCTGCATCGTCGATACGGCCTAGCCGAAATGCCACATCCACCGGCGCGCGATACAGGTCGGCCACCTGGTCCGACAGGTGCAGGCGCAGGGTCAGCTTCGGATGTGCAGCGCGGAATTCGGTCAGCCACGGCAGCAGCACGTTGCGGCCCAGGTCCGATGGTGCCGTCACCTGCAGCACGCCGTGCAGCGCACTGTCGGCGCCCCGCACATGCTCGCGCCCGTCGCGCAGCAGCTCCAGCACCTGACGCGCGTACGGCAGGTACTGCTCGCCCTCGGCGGTCAGCCGCAGGCTGCGCGTGGACCGGGCAAACAGGCGCAGATCCAGCGCGCGTTCCAGCCGGGCCACTGCCGCGCTGGCCTGTCCCGGCAGCAGATCGGCCTCGCGCGCCGCGCTGGAGAAGCTGCCCAGCGCCGCGGTACGGACGAACAGCGCCAGATCGTCGAAGCGGACCATCTTCACTCCAATCGTGAAAGTGCTTGCGCAGTTTGCCGGTTTTTCCGTGAATCCAGGTGACCGACCATGCAGCTCCCTCCCGCACGACGCCCTGCCATGAAAGCCATCGCCTATCCGCAACACGGCCTGCCCATCGACGATGCGCGCGCGCTGGTCGAACTCGAGCTGCCGCTGCCAGAACCCGGTCCGCGCGATCTGCGCGTGCGCATCCACGCTGTCTCGGTCAACCCGGTCGACACCAAGATACGCAGCAACGCCGCGGTGGACACCCCGCGCGTGCTTGGCTGGGACGCCAGCGGCGTGGTCGATGCAGTAGGCAGCGATGTCAGCCTGTTCCAGCCCGGCGATGCGGTGTACTACGCCGGCACCTTGAATCGTCCGGGCACCAATGCCGAATACCACCTGGTGGACGAACGCCTGGTCGGGCGCAAACCGGCCACGCTCGACGACGCTGCGGCCGCCGCATTGCCGCTCACGGCCATCACTGCCTGGGAACTGTTGTTCGACCGCCTGCGCATCGCCGAAGGCGGCGGACAGGGCCAGACGTTGCTGGTGGTCGGGGCGGCCGGTGGCGTCGGCTCGATCCTGGTGCAGCTGGCGCGCTCGCTGACCCAGCTGACCGTGATCGGTACCGCCTCGCGTCCGGAAACCCAGGACTGGGTGCGCGCACTCGGCGCGCATCACGTGATCGACCACAGCCAGCCGCTGAGCGAAGGCCTGCAGCGCATCGGCATCGCGCAAGTGCAGCACGTCGCCAGCCTCACCCACACCGACCAGCACTTTTCCCAGCTGGTCGACGTGCTCGCGCCGCAGGGCCAGCTGGCCCTCATCGACGACCCGGCCACGCTCGACGCGTTGCCGCTCAAGCGCAAGAGCGCGTCGCTGCACTGGGAATTCATGTTCACCCGCTCGCTGTTCGAGACCGATGACATGATTGCCCAGCACCACTTGCTCAACCGCGTCGCCGCGCTGGTGGACAGCGGCACGCTGCGCAGCACGCTGGGCGAGCACTACGGCCGCATCACCGCCGCCAACCTGCGCCGCGCCCACGCCGCGCTGGAATCGCACCGTACCCGCGGCAAGCTGGTGCTGGAAGGGTTCTGACCTAAACGCCTCAAGACCAGGCAGCGGCGCGCATCGCCGCTGTCTGGCTGTTGCATTCGGCCGCGCCGGTGCGCAGTGCCGCAGGCGCAACGTTCCACGCGCTTGCGACGGTGAGCACCGACCACGCAACCGGCATCGCACTGACGCAGCTGTTGCGACCGGCGCCGCTACACTGCGCGCATGTCATCCCAATCCCTGATCCTTCTCGGGCTGCTTGTCGCAGTCCTCGTGTTGCAGCTGCTGGCGCTGCTGCGACGTCCGTCCACCACCGCGCTGGAGCATGCACTGCGCGCCGAGCAACGCGACGGCCGTGGCGAATTGCGCGAGCAACTCGAAGGCCTGGCGCGGCAGCAGGACGCCCGCCTGGAAACCTTCGCGCGCAACCTCACCGAGCTGTCCACGCGCACCGACCAACGCCTGGACCTGCTGCGCGATGCGCTCGGCGAAGATGCCCGCAAGGCACGCGAAGAAAGCGGCCTTGCACAACAACGCACCGGCGAGCTGCTGACCCTGCGGCTCACCGAATTGCGCACTCAGCTCGAAGGCTTCGGCCAGCAACAGGAAACCCGCATCCACGTGTTCGGCCAGCAACTGACCGAACTGATCGCGCGCACCGACACCCACATGGCCGCGCTGCGCGAAGCGTTGGCCGAAGACGCACGCAAGGGCCGCGCCGAAGCCGGCCAATCGCAACAGCGCTTCACCGAAGCGCTGGGCCAGCGCTTGAACGAACTCACCCAGCGCAACGAATTGCGCCTGGGCGAGATGCGCGCCACGCTCGAGCAGCAGCTGGCCAGCCTGCAACACGACAACGCCAGCAAGCTCGAATTGATGCGCGCCACCGTCGACGAAAAACTGCAGACCACGCTCAACACGCGTCTGGATGCCTCCTTCAAGCTGGTCTCCGAACGGCTGGAACAGGTGCAGCGCGGCCTGGGCGAAATGCAGCAGCTGGCCACCGGCGTGGGCGACCTCAAGCGCGTGCTCAGCAACGTCAAGGACCGCGGTGGCTGGGGCGAAGTGCAGCTGGACAACATCCTCGAGCAAACGCTGACGATGGAGCAGTACGCGCGCGGCGTACGGGTCAAGCCCGACAGTGCCGAAGCGGTGGATTTCGCCATCCGCCTGCCCGGACGCGGCGACGAGAAGGTGGTGTGGCTGCCGGTGGACGCCAAGTTCCCGCGCGAGGACTACGAACGCCTGATCGATGCGCAGGAAAAGGGCGATCTCGACGCGATCAAGCAGTCGACCGCGCAACTGGAACGCGCCATCCGCATCCAGGCCAAGTCGATCAGCGACAAGTACGTCTGCCCGCCGCACACCACCGACTTCGCGGTGATGTTTCTGCCCACCGAAGGGCTGTATGCCGAAGTGATCCGCCGTGCCGGCCTGGTCGATCTGCTGCAGCGCGAGCACCGCGTGGTGCTGGCCGGCCCCACCACGTTCACCGCCTTGCTCAACAGCCTGCAGATGGGTTTTCGCACGTTGGCGATCGAAAAGCGCTCCAGCGAGGTCTGGCAGGTGCTGGGCGCGGTGAAGAGCGAGTTCGGCAAGTTCGCCGGCATTCTCGAAAAGGCCGAGCGGCAGATCAGCACCGTCGGCAAGAGCCTGGGCGAAGCCAGCCGCAAGACCCGCACCATCGAACGCCGCCTGCGCGGGGTGGAAACACTGGCCGGCGATCAGTCGCAGGCGTTGCTGGACGATGGCAGCGACGACACCGGCACCAGCAGCGAAGACGATAGCAACGACGAGCAGGCGTGATCCGGCTGCAGGCGGTGATGCATGGCGTCCGCGCGACAGCACAACGTAGGAGCGCATCCGGGCGCGATGAAGCGTTATCGGTAGAGCTGGTCGCGCCCGGGTGCGCTCCTACGCATGCAGGTTTGCGGCATGTGCTTGCGCCGATAGCCAGCACATCGCGCAGACATCGCCACCGCGATGCTTGCACCCACACGATTCAAGACGAGAGTTTCAATATGGCGACCCGATGGATCCACGCAGGGCTCTGCGCGCTGCTGCTGACTGCCTGCAGCAATGCGCCAACCACCTCTCCTGCCTCGCCAGCCGCGCAGGCCCCTGCTGCACAAACGAGCGCCGACGCCGCTGCCTGCACCGCAAAGGGTGGCCAACTGCGCCCGGTCGGCCGCATGCAGATTCCGCGCTGCATCGTGCCGTATGCCGATGCCGGCAAGACCTGCACCGACAACAGCGATTGCAGCGGCGACTGCCTGGCCACCAGCATCGTGCCGACCGGCGCGGCGGCCACCGGGACCTGCCAGCGCGACAGCGATCGTTTCGGTTGCCGCCAGGAGGTGGTCGGCGGCAAGGGCCAGGCGACGTTGTGCATCGATTGATGGCCTCGACGGTGGCCAGGCGCGTGCATGGGGCGGTCAGCCGGTCGGCCCATGCGCCTGGCCGCAGACAACGGCCGGCAGCGTGAGCCAGCGGCATCGCTCGCGCCACGTTGGCCGTTTATGCTCTGGGCTCTCCCTGCCCAGGACGCATCGATGAGCCAGACGCTTTACGACATTCCCGTGACCCGCATCGACGGCCAGCCCGCCACGTTGGCGGACTATCGTGGCAAGGTGCTGCTGGTGGTCAACGTCGCCTCCAAGTGCGGCCTGACCCCGCAGTACGAAGGACTGGAAGCGCTGTATCGCGACAAGCGCACGCAAGGTCTGGAAGTGCTGGCATTTCCGGCCAACGACTTCAACGGCCAGGAGCCGGGCAGCGAAGCGGAGATCGCGCAGTTCTGCCAGCTCACCTACGACGTCACCTTCCCGATGTTTGCCAAGATCGCCGTCACCGGCGACCAGGCGCATCCGCTGTATCGGGCGCTGACCAGCACGCACCCGCACACCACCGGCGACGGCCCGATGCGCGAAAAACTGGCCGGCTACGGCATTGCCCCCAACCCCGCACCCGGGGTGCTGTGGAACTTCGAAAAATTCCTGATCGGCCGCGACGGCACGATCATCGACCGCTTCGCTCAGGACATCCCCGCCGACGATGCACGCCTGCGCGACGCAGTGGATGCGGCGCTGGCTGCTTAAAACTAGCGATTGTTTTTATAGGAGAATTTCATGGAAGAACGAAAAGTATCAAGTCTGGACGAACTGGAAAAATGTGCAGAAGCGCTTAAAAATGATTGTGCTGCAAGGTCTTTGGACGGCGACCGGGTAATCCCCCCGCCCATTAGCAGACGCCAGAAGTGGAATTTTCTCGTATCCTTTCTCGAGGAGGTTCCATGAAGAAGTCCCGCTTTACCGACAGCCAGATCATCGCCGTGTTCAAGCAGGCCCAGGCCGGTGCGCCCGTGCCGGAGCTGTGCCGCGAGCACGGCATCAGCTCGGCCACGTTCTACAAGTGGCGCAGCAAGTTCGGCGGCATGGACGTGTCCATGGTCGCGCGCATGAAGGAGCTGGAGGAGGAGAACCGCCGGCTCAAGAAGATGTACGCCGAGGCGCAGCTCAGTACCGACCTGCTGAAGGAAGCGCTCGCAAAAAAATGGTGAGGCCATCTCAGCGACGCGAGATGGCCCAATCGGCAGTCACGAGCGGGCGTACGAACATCCGCCACGCCTGCCAGGCCTTCGCGGTGAGCGAGACCTGCTTCCGTTACCAGGCCAAGGCCAGCGAGCAGAACGCCCGGATCGCCGACTGGCTGATCCGCCTGACGACCGCCCATCGCGACTGGGGCTTTGGCCTGTGCTACCTGTACCTGCGCAACGTGAAGGGCTTTGGCTGGAATCACAAGCGGGTCTACCGGATCTACCGCGAGCTGGAGTTGAACCTGCGGATCAAGCCGAGGAAGCGGCTGGTGCGTGAGCGGCCCGAGCCTCTGGCGGTGCCGGAGGCTATCAACCAGGTCTGGTCGATGGACTTCATGCACGACCAGTTGGCCGACGGCCGCAGCTTCCGGCTGTTCAATGTGCTCGACGACTTCAATCGCGAGGGGCTGGGGATCGAGGTCGACCTGTCGCTGCCGTCAGCCCGTGTGATCCGATCGCTGGAGCAGATCATCGAGTGGCGCGGCAAGCCCGCCGTGATCCGCTGCGACAACGGCCCTGAATACATCAGTGGCGCGTTGCTGTCCTGGGCGCAGCGGCATGGCATCCGGGTCGAGCACATCCAGCCGGGCAAGCCACAGCAGAACGCCTACGTTGAACGCTACAACCGCACCATCCGCTACGCCTGGCTCGCCCAAACCCTGTTCGACACCATCGACCAGGTGCAGGACAAAGCCACCCGCTGGCTATGGACGTACAACCACGAGCGTCCGAATATGGCGCTCGGCGGCATCACGCCTGCCATGAAGTTGGCGATGGCCGCTTAGCTCCACTTCTGGCGACCGCTAGAAGTGGGGGGATTACCGGGGGAGCGGCAGACAGGCAAGATAGGTTGGATAAGTTTGTTATACCCGCAAGGCTTAGGCGAGGTATTTTGCGCCAACTTGATGCAATGAATATCAACCCTTTTTCTCTGTTTGGTACGGAAGAATCCCTCATGCAAATGCTGGCTTTTCGAGAAATGGCTGACTAAGAGTTAGTGCCATAAAAAAACCCGGGATCGCTCCCGGGTTTTTCAGTTCACAGATCAGGTGCGGATCAACGCACCCAGTTCGGGATCGGCATGGCGTTACCCGGCACGGTATTGTCCTTGTCGTCGCGCAGGTAGTCCGGCAGCTCGTTGTTCTTCTCGCGATGGCTGCGCAGATCGCGGGTGATCTGGTAATTGCGGCGCTGCATCCATGCATCGCGGGTCAGCGCGTATTCGTCCGGCGCCTGGTCGCGCAGCGAATCCAGCGACATCAGCTGCGCGCGCGTGTCCACCAGCTGCAAGCCCTGCAGGGCGAAGCGCGTACCGCCGTCGTCCACCTGGCGAATCCACGACAGCGGAATATCGCCCGCCAGCCCGAAGGTGTCGCGCACGGTGCGCGGCCCGAACAACGGCAGTTCGAAGTAGCGCGAGTTGCGCCAGCCCCACGCGCCCAGCGTCTGGCCGAAGTCTTCGCTGCGCCGCGGGATGCCGGCCGCCGAGGCAGGGTCGAACAGGCCGGCCACACCCAGCGTGCTGTTCATCACAAAGCGCCCCAGCGACTGCATTGCATGGACCGGGTGGCCTTGCAGCAGCTGGTTGACCATGGTCAGCGGCGTGCCCAGGTTGTCGAAGAAGTTGGTCACGCCCAGGCGCGCCGGGCTCGGCACCACCTTGGTGTAGGCCGTCGCCAACGGACGCGCCACGCCGCGGTCCACCGCCATGTTGAAGCGGTGCATGCCGCGGTTGTAGCGCTCCCACGGGTCGTATGCCGGCGCCGCGCCCGGTTGTGCCGGCGCGCCGTTGGCACCCTGCGGGGTGGTCGTGCCGTACAGCGCGTCGAAGTCGCTTTCGGCATCGGTGGGCGCGCCTGCCGCGGCGGTGCCGGTGCCCGCCGCGGCCTGCGGATCGGCAGCAGCAGCGCTGGCCGGCAGCGCGTCCGGGGCGGCCATGCCGGCGGCGGCCGGCTGCGCGGTCACTGCGGCATCGTCGCGGACCGGCGCATCGGCTGCAGGCGTGATGGCGGTTGCGGTACCGCCCGACGGCGGCGCGGACTTGGGCGCCTGGCTGGCGCAGGCACCCAGCAGCAGGCTGGCCAACAACGGAAGAGAACGGAACTGGGTCATGGGCTGGCGCTCAGGCCTGAAAATCGAGAGTGGGGGACAACCGGTAGGCGGCGCGCAATTCGTCCAGACCGGACGCCTCGCCCACCACCGCGCCGCTGCCGGCTTGGCGCAACCGGGCAGCCAGTTCGGCCAGCATTGCCGCGCCGGCGCTGTCCAGGCGTTGTACGCCCGACAGGTCCAGCGTGCGCGCGCCATCCAGCTGTGCGATCGCCTGCGGCCAGGCCGCGGTAACCGCCGCACGGTCGAGCACGCCGGCGATGACCAGCGCCTCGCCCGTGCGTTGCACGGTATTAGTTGCCATTGGCCGGTGCCGTACCGACCTGCAGGTTGCCGCTACGCAGCTCGGCGGCCACCTTGGCAATGCCCTTCTCGCGCAGCGGGCCGTCGAACTGGGTCTTGAAGGTCTGCACGTAGGAAATGCCTTCGATCATCACGTCGAAGATCTTCCACTGGCCGCCGGTATTGCGCATCAGGTAATCGACCGGGGTCGGGTCGTTGCCGGCACGCAGCAGGTCGGTGGACACCTTGACGCCTCGGTTGCCCGGCAGCGCGCTTTCGGACTTGGCGCGGAAGGTCGGCTTGCCTTCGAAATTCAGCAGCGCGGTGCCATAACGCTGCATCAGGTTGTCGGCCAGCGCATCGGCAAACAGCTTGACGTCGGCATCGGAGGCGCCGCGGCCATGCACGCCCAGCACCAGGCGGGCCGAGTAATCGCGGTCGAAGGCCTTGTTCAATTCGCCGTTGATGAACTGACGCAGCGCCGCCGGATTGCTGCGGAACTCGGCGCGGCGCTGGTCCAGCGTGCTCAGGATGCGGGTGCTGCTGTCGATGACGGTCTTGGTCGCCGCGCCTTGCGCAGGCGCGCTGGCAGCGGCCGGCTGCGCCAGCACGGTTGCCGGTGCGCACACCAGCAGGGTCGAGGCCAGGACGGCAGAAAGCACAGTGGTCTTCATTGATGTGGTTCCGTAGAGGGAGGAGCGGTTTGCGCAGGCGCAGGCGCCTGGCCGTTGGCGGCGGCCGGGGCATTGCTGCCGCCACCGCCACCACTGAACATGTATTTGCCGACCAGCTGCAGCAGATCCACCGCCGGCTGGGTGAAGCCGATTTCGTCGCCCGGCTTGAGGGTGTCCGGGTCGCCGCCCGGCTGCAGCCCGATATAACTCTCACCAAGCAAGCCGCTGGTGAAGATGCCGGCCGAGGTGTCGGCAGGCAGGTCCTTGTATTTGGTATCCAGCGACAAGGTCACGATCGAATCGAACTTGGTCGGGTCCAGGCTGATGTCGGCCACCTTGCCGATGGTCACGCCGCCGATCTTTACCGGCGCCTGCGCGCGCAGCTGGCCGATCTGGCTGAAGCGGGCGGTCAGCGTGTACTGGCTGGAGCCAAAACCCCAACGCTGGTTGGTCGAGGCCACCGCCAGCACCAGCAGCGAGGCCAGGGTCAGCAGCAAAAAGGCGCCGACGGCGAATTCGAGTCGTGGTCCACGCATGGCCATAGTTATTCCACTCACCTAAACAACATTGCAGAAAGGACGAAGTTGAACATCAGCACCAGCAACGAGGCATTCACCACCGCGCGGGTGGTGGCGACCGAGGTGCCTTCGATGGTCGGTTCGGCATGGAAGCCCACGTAGGCGGCAACCAGTGCGGCGGTGCCGCCGAAAATGGCCGACTTGAGCATCGCCACGCCGAAGTCGTCCCAGACGTCCACGCTATTGCTCAGCCCGGACCAGAAGGTGCCGTTGTCGATCCCCAGCACATGCACCGCTTCGAAATAGCCACCGGTAATGGCCAGCGAGCAGAACACGCCCGTCAACAGCGGCACCGTCAGCACCGCCGCCCAGAAGCGCGGCGCCACCGCCTTGGCTACCGGGTCGATGGCCATCAGCTCCAGCGCCTTGATCTGGTCGGTGGCGCGCATCAAGCCGAGCTCGGCGGCGATCGAGCTGCCGGCGCGGCCGATGAACAACAGTGCGGTCAGCACCGGCGCCAGTTCGCGATACAGCGACAGCCCCAACAGCGTGGACAACGCATCCGATGCACCGTAGGTGGTGAGCGTGCGATAGCCCTGCAAGGTCAGCACCAGGCCGACGAAGGCGCCGCCCACCGCAATGATCGGCAGCGAGCGCGCGCCGACTTTGTAGATCTCGCGGACCAGTTCGGCAATGAAATCGCGCGTGGGCAACGAGCCGCGCAGCACCGTCAGCGAAAACAGGCCGGCGCGGCCGAAGGCGCGAATGGAATCGGCGAAGGCCATCAGGCAGCACTCCGGTCGCGGCGCGGGGCGGCATCGAAGGCGATCGGGCCATCCGGCTGGCCATGCAGGAACTGCTGCACCAGTGGGTCGGTGCTGTCCTGCAACTGCGCAGGGGTGCCGGCGAACACGATGCCGCCATTGGCGATCACCACCGCCTGGTCGCAGATCGGCAGCGTCTCGTGCACATGGTGGCTGACGATGATGCTGGTCAGGCCCAGGCTGTCGTTGAGGCGCTGGATCAGGCTCATGATCACACCCGAGGCGATCGGGTCCAGCCCGGTCAGCGGCTCGTCGTAGATCATCAGCGGTGGGTCCAGTGCCAGCGCGCGCGCCAGCGCCACGCGCCGCGCCATGCCGCCGGACAACTCGCGCGGCCAGGCATCGGCGGCGGCCAGCAGGCCGACTGCATGCAGCTTCATCTGGACCAGGCGCTGCAGCACCGCTGCCGGCAAGCGCGTGTGGGTGCGCAATGGCAGCGCGACGTTCTCGGCCACGCTGAGGTCGGTGAGCAGGCCATTGCCCTGCAGCAGCACACCGACGTTGCGCCGCATCTCCAGCAGCGCGCGGCTGCCGGTGGGAATCGCATTGCCGAACAACGTGACCGTGCCGGCAACCGGGCGCAGCTCGCCGGTCAGCGCCGCCAGCATGGTGGACTTGCCGCTACCGGACGGACCGAGCACGGCCGTGATGCTGCCGCGTGGCACCTGCAGCGACACATCGCGCAGGATCGTGCGCCCGCCGCGGTCGATGCGGACACCGGACAACTGCACGACAGGGGAAGCGGAAGCCGTCATCGGTGCCTTTAACAAAATTACAACGCGATAGAGTAGCCCGCACAGCGCTGAACATAACCAGACTGGCGCGTGCAGTATTGTCGCATTCACCCAATGGCGATGTGCGGGTTGCGTGTCGCTGTCTGCGTAACAGCGTGTCCTGCAACGCAACCGGTCTACACGCATGCGAGCGGAATCGAGAAACGTACGCTGCAGTAGGGACGTCGGCGACAGTTTCCACAGCGCGCCGTGTCTCCCTGCAGCTTGGCGCGTGCGTGCCGTGTTGCCTATCGCTGTCGCGCCACGATCTGCCGAGCACGTCGCGTTGTCGGCAGCGGCAGCTTGTCGAACCGGCCACAAAACGTGACGATCCACGCTACTTCGTCGCTGCAGGAATCTTCCATGGAGTTGCTGACGCTTGAACACTTCGCCGGTAGCGTCAACGAGACCTTTGCCGCCGCATTGAATGAGGGCGAGGTGCCGTTCGTGCTGGTGGAAGCTCGGCCCTTGCAGCAGGCGCGCCCTTCGCAACGTGCGCCGTTCTCCCTGCTGTTTCGTAATGGCTCGGCCTTTCTGTTTCCCCAGCAGACCTATCAGATGCGGCATGCGCGGCTCGGCGAGATCGGTATCTTCCTGGTGCCGGTGGCGCGCGAGCGCGACGGGTTCCTGTATCAGGCCGTCTTCAATTGAACACGGCCAGCTGCGCGTTCAACTGAGCAGGTGATCGCGTGGATGCCAGTGCATCTGCAGATGGGTCTGGGTGCTGTCGCCTGCAACGAATCCGTGGCGGGCATACAGGCGTCGCGCAGCGGGGTTGGCGTGCAGCACATGCAATGACAAAACACATCCGGCATCGCGGGCGCACGCCTGCGCATGCGCGATCAGGTGCGAGCCGATGCCTTTGCCACGCCAGTCCGGCAGCAGGCTGATATCGACCAGCGTGTGGTGCGCGGTGGCGCGGTGCAGATAGAGCCGGCCGATCGATAGACCGTTGGCCTGCACGATCAGAAAGTCCGCGTCGGCAAACTGTTGCCGGTAATGCGTGCGCTGCAATGCGAACTGCTGCAGCAGGAAGGCGCGCTTGGCAGCCTCTGGCCACGGTATCGGTGCGAGCTCGTCGCTGCGCGTGCTGGCATAGAGCTCCTGCAACCAGGCCAGATCGTCGGGTTGCTCCGGCCGCAGCGCAAGATCCGCTGCGGCCGGCGCGTCAGCGCAGAGGCGCGCGTGTGCTCCGGCCTGCGTCACGCGTCCGGGCATTGGCATCGCCTAATCGAACACAGGGTAGTCGCCCTGCAGCGCGATGCAGAAGTTCACCGCCAGATACGGCTGCCGGTTCTCGTGCGCCTGGCCGATACCGGTCGGCATCAACATGGTCGGGGAGAACTGCTTGTCCGGCGCGACCGTCAGGAACGGCCGCTCGCTGTTGATGCTCAGCGACGACAGGGTCACGCCGCTGGCGGGTGTGCCGGTCCGTTTGGTCGGGTCCGATTGCGAGTATGCAGTGACGCCGTGCTGGTGCAGCGGGATCTGCGAACTCTGCAGGCTCACCGAGGCGGAGCCGACGCTGCTGCCCAGCGTATGCGGAGACAGGCCCGGTCCCTGGCCCTGTTGGAAGCCGGCGCGCGCGCAGAAGTTCGGCAACTGGAACGTGCTGCTGCCGTTGCCGCCATAGACCACGCCCAGGAGCGAATACAGGATGGTGTTCTGCGCGACGGGCAGTACGGCGCCGTTGCAAGGGCCCAGCCATAGGGGTTGTAGTCGAAGCCGAACAGCTGGATTTCGCCGATGTAGGGTTCGGTCATGCGCGGATTCCTCGGATGGAGCGGATGCGTGCCGCAGCCGGATCGGCGCGGCGCATGGATCAGGCCTGCTGCGGAAAGATGCCGGTGGTGGCGATGCAGTACTGCACCGTCAGCGTCGGCATCAGGTTGTCGTGCGGCTGGCTGCCGCCGGCGTACGAGGTGCTCTGCCCGGACATCGCGACCTGGCTGGCACCGGTCACATCGCTGGCGTAGAACAGACCGCCGTTGACGGCGCCCGGCACTAGCCCGGCGGGCGCCGCCGACGTGGCCGCTGCGGTGGTGGCCTGGGCGGTGTGCGTGTGCGCCGGCATCTGCAGGTCGACCAGGGTCACCGTCTCGGTGCCGGCGCGCTGGCCAAGGACGTAGTTGTTCAATCCAGGCCCCTGGCCCTGGTGGATGGGCAGACGCCCGCGCAGGTCCGGCACGCCGAAGGTGCTGGTGCCATTGCCGCCGTAGGTGGTGCCGAGCAGCAGGTACAACGGTTCGTATTCGGAGATCTGCAGCAGCGTGCCGTCGCATGCCTGCCAGCCCTGGGGGGTGCGGCCGAAGCCGAACATGCGGATTTCGCCGATGAATGGAGTGCCCATGTGGTCCTTCCTGGTCGATGACGCGCCGCGCGCGAGTGCGGAAACGGCTAGTTGCGCGAGGGGAAAATGCCGGACAGCGCGATGCAGAAATTCAGCGTGGTGTACGGCTGCAGGTTCGGGTGCGCCTGGCCGCCGCCGCTGTTGGCGATCGTGGACTGGGCCAGCGGCACCATCGTGCCGGGCGCGGCATACAGTGGGTGCGGCGTGCCCGGACCTGGGCTGACGACATTGTTGGCAAACAGGCGCCCGGTCGGCACGCGGTTGTCGCCATTGGCGCTGCTGCAATCCATGAGGTGCAGATGTGCCGGCAGGTTGTCGCCGACCAGCGTCACCGTCTCCGCACCGGCGGCCTGCCCCATCGGCACCGCAGGCGGTTGCCAGGCCGGATCGACAGAGGGGCTGTAGCCGATGGGCGTGCGGCCGCGCAGGTCGGGAAGGCCGAAGGTCGTCCTGCCATCGCCGCCATAGCGCGTATTAAGCAGGCTGAACAGGGCCTGGTTCTGATTGATCGGCAACAACTGCCCGTTGCACTGCGCAAAAAACTTTGGCGCGAACGCGAAACCGGTCAGCATGATCTGACCAACGAAAAACTCGCTCATCCAAGCCCTCCCCGAGTAGGTGACCGCCCGACTGCATGTCGGAAAGTGGTCTACACATACCTGTCGCGCCTGCGCGCAGCAAGCCGCCGCGCACCAAAAGTGGGATGAAGTATTAATTTTTTGTTCTTTAACTGGCAGTCAGTTCCTGCTTCAATGGCGCCGCAGCGCGGATATGTGCCGACAGGCATGAGCAGCGCGCTGATCTGAGGCACCAGGACTGCTGCCGGCGCCGTGGGACGGCGTGTTTCTAGGGGATTAGCGATGTCTACGAATTGCCATGCCGTCGGTGGCGTGCACTTGGCCCTGCGTTGGCTGATGGCACTGCTGCTATTAGCGAGCTCTCATACCGCCTTGGCAGCCTATTGCCCGGCCCCCAAGAGTGCCACCGTCAGCTCCGGCGGTTCGGTGACGTTCGACGTCAGCGACTGCGATGGCCCGTTCAATGCCGGCATGGCCGACGGTGCGCAACCATCGCATGGCAGCTACTCCCTCACCGGCCAACTCGACAGCGCCGGGACCGAGCGGGTGACCTACACCAACAACGGGGATGGCGCGACCTCGGACTCGTTCTATCTGCTGGACGAGGACAATAACCAGGTCGTCTTCAACATCACCATCAACCCCTCGCGCACCGCCAGCATCGCGGTCAGCCCGTCCGCCGCCAACGAGGACAGCGGTACCTCCTTGGTCTACACGGTGACGCTGAGCCAGACCAACAGTTCGCCGACCACGGTGAACCTGACCCGCAGCGGTACCGCCACCAGCGGCACCGACTACACCGGCACGGTCAGCAGCGTGGTGGTGCCGGCCAACGCCACCTCCGTCAGTTTCAGCATCACCCCGGTCGCCGACACGACGGTGGAACCCGATGAGACGGCGATCTTCAGCGTCGCCAGCGGCACCGACTATTCGGTCGGCAATCCGTCCAGCGCCACCGCCACCATCGTCAACGACGACTTCCCGGTCGCCACCATCACCGTCTCGCCGGCCAGCGTGTACGAAGACGGTGCACCCAACCTGGTCTACACCGTCGCGCTGAGCCAGCCATCGCCGTCGGCGCTGTCGATCGGCTTCAACGTCGGCGGGACCGCCACCAACGGCACCGACTACGCCACGATCAATTCGCCCTTGGTGATCGCGGCCGGCCAGACCAGCGGCACCATCACCGTCAACCCAACGCCCGACACCACGGTCGAACCCGATGAGACCGTGGTGATCAGCCTCAATGCCGGCAGCGGCTACACGGTTGGTTCGCCGAACAGCGCCACCGGCACCATTCTCAACGACGACCTGCCGGGGCTGTCGATCAACGATGTCTCGGTGAACGAAGGCAATGCCGGCACCACCAATGCCACCTTCACCGTGTCGCTGAGCGCGCCGGCCGGCGCCGGCGGCGTCAGCTTCGATCTCGCCACGGCCGATGGCACAGCCACGGCGGGCGTGGATTACGCCGCCTCCAGTCTGACCAGGACCATCCCCGCCGGCAGCAGCAGCGCCACCTTCACCGTGCTGGTCAACGGCGACACGCTGGCCGAGCCGGACGAAACGTTTTTCGTCAACGTCAGCAACGTCACCGGTGCCACCGTGAGCGACGGGCAGGGCCTGGGCACGATCGTCAACGACGATGCGCAGCCGGCCCTGTCGATCGACGATGTGAGCGTCAACGAAGGCAACAGCGGCACCACCACGGCCACCTTCACGGTGAGCCTGAGCGCGGCCAGCGGCCAGACGGTCACGGTCAACTACGCCACCGCCGACGGGACCGCCACCGCCGGCAGCGACTATGTCGCGCGCTCCGGCACGCTGAGCTTTGCGCCGGGCGTGACCGCGCAGGGCGTGGCCGTTACGGTCAATGGCGACACCGCGGTCGAGCCCAACGAGACCTTCAGTGTCGGCCTGTCCGGCGCCAGCAATGCGACCATCGCCCGCGCCACCGGCACCGGCACCATCCTCAACGATGATGCGGTGGTGACGGTCTCGCCGGCGTCGCTGCCCGCAGCAACCGCAGGCACTGCGTACAGCCAGACGCTGACCGCCAGCGGTGGCACCCCGGGCTACAGCTTCGTGATCAGTGCCGGGACGTTGCCGGCCGGAATGACCCTGAATGCCGCCGGGGTGCTGTCCGGTACGCCGACCGCCAGCGGCAGCTTCAACTTCACCGTCACCGCGACCGATAGCGGGGTGCCGACCAGCGGCAGCCGCGCCTACACCCTGACCGTGGCCGGCGCCAACGTGACCTTGCCGGCCACCACCTTGCCGGCCGGCACCGCGGGCCAGGCCTATTCGAGTGCGATCACTCCGGCCACCGGCGGCATTGCGCCCTACAGCTACGCGCTCACCGCCGGCGCGTTGCCCGCCGGCATCACGCTCAACAGCAGCAGCGGGACGTTGAGCGGCACCACCACCAGCGTGGGCAGCTTCAACTTCAGCGTCACTGCGACCGACAGTACCAGCGGCACGCCCTCGCAAGGCACGCGCGGCTACACGTTGAACATCGCCGCGCCGACGATTGCGCTGGCGCCGGCCACGGTCCCCACCGCAACACGTGGCAGCGCCTACAGCCAGACGCTGACCGCCAGCGGCGGCACCGCGGCCTACACCTATGCGATCACCAGCGGTGCATTGCCGGCCGGCATCACCTTGGCCAGCAACGGCACCTTGTCGGGCACGGCCACCCTGGAGGGCACGTTCAACTTCACCGTGCAGGCCACCGACGCCAACAGCTTCACCGGCACGCAGGCATACAGCCTGACCGTGGCTGGCCCGAACCTGGTGTTGCCGGCGTCGACCTTGCCGGCAGGGACCGCCGGGCAGGCCTATGCGGCTGCGGTCGCCCCGGCCACCGGCGGCACGGCGCCGTACAGTTATGCAGTCACTGCCGGCGCGCTGCCGGGTGGCGTGGTACTGGACGCTGCAACCGGCGGCCTCAGCGGGACGCCGACGGTATCGGGGACCTTCACCTTCACCCTGACCGTCACCGACAGCACGCCCAGCCCCGCCGCGCAGGCCAGCCGGAGCTACGCGCTGACCGTCAACGCCGCAACGCTGGTGCTGGGGCAGCCCACCTTGCCGGCGGCCGTGCGTGGCAGCGCCTACAGCCAGGTGCTCACCGCCAGCGGCGGCATTGCGCCGTACCGCTACAGCATCGCCAGCGGCACGTTGCCGGCCGGATTGACGCTGGCCAGCGACGGCACGTTGTCGGGCACGCCAACGGTACAGGGCACCTCGTCGTTCACCATTGCGGTGGCCGATGCGGGCAATGCCACCGCCACGCAGGCCTACACCTTCACGGTGAACGATGCGGCGCCGGTGGCGGTGGCCGATGTTGCCGCCACCATGACCGACACCGCCGTGACCGCAGCGGTCACCGCCAACGACACCGGCAGCATCACCGCGATCGCCATTGCCAGCGCACCCACCAACGGCACGGCCGTGGTCAGTGGGCTGGAAGTGGTCTATACGCCGAATGCCGGCTTTACCGGCACCGACGTGCTGAGCTACACCGCCACAGGCGCAGGCGGCATCTCGGCCGCGGTGACGTTGACCATCACGGTCAACGTGCGGCCGGTGGCGGTGTCGGTGACTGCAGCGGCAGTGCCGGGCGAAGCGCAACAGGTGGATATCACCCGTAACGCCACCGGCGGGCCGTTCGTGGCCGCTGCAGTGGTTGCGGTACTGCCGGCCTCGGCCGGTACCGCCACCATCACCCGCGTGGGCGGCACTGCCACTGCGGCGGCGGCGCGTGCCTCCGGCCTGTCGCCGGCCGCCACTGCAATGGCCGAAGCGCCGACCTTTACCCTGACCTTTACGCCCAACCCGGCCTTCGTCGGCCAGGCCACGGTGCAGTTCACCTTGTCCAACGCATTCGCCACCTCGGCTCCGGCCACTGTGGTGTTCAACATCGCGCCACGGCGCGACCCGAGCGTGGATGCGGAAGTGCGTGGCCTGATCGATGCGCAGTCCGAGTCCACGCGGCGTTTTGCGCGGGCGCAGATCGACAACTTCCAGCGCCGTCTGGAAGCCACGCATCGCGGCGGTGGCAGCTTCACCAACGCAGTGAGCTTCCAGCCGACCTCGCACTGCCGCCAGGCCGAGCGCGGCATCAGTGCGCAGCCGTGCAGCCCGGACACGCAGGACGCCGACAACGACTTCCGCGACGCGCCCGCAGTTGCCAGCAGCACCGGCAGCAGCGCGCAGACGCAGGGCGACCTGGGTCTGTGGGTAGGCGGCGCGATCCGCTCGGGCAGCCTGAACCGGCAGACCAACAGCAACGGGGTGGATTTCCAGACCGATGGGTTGAGCGTGGGTGCCGACTACCGTGTTGCCTCGTCGCTGGCGATCGGTGCGGGCCTGGGTTGGGGCCGCGACGACAGCGATGTGGGCAACAACGGCAGCCATAGCAAGGCCACCGCCTACACGATGGCGTTGTACGCCAGCTTCCATCCGGGCAAGGCGTTCTTCTTCGACACCTTGGTCGGCTACCAGATGCTGTCTTACGACCTGCGCCGCTTCGTCACCGATGACAGCTCGCTGGCCGAGGGCAACCGCGACGGCAAGCAGTGGATCGCCTCGCTGTCCACCGGTGCCGATCTGCAACGCGGCACGCTGCAGATCACCCCGTACGCACGGGTGGATGTGGCGCGCGCCACCTTGGACGGTTATGTGGAACAGGGCGTGGCCCCGTTCGCACTGCGCTATGCCGACATGGACGTGGCCACCACCACCGGAAATCTCGGCCTGCGTCTGGAATGGCGTCGCGAGGTTGCCTGGGGACGGCTGAGCCCGCAGTTGCGCGTGGAATATCAGCGCGACTTCCAGGGCCGTGGCGATGCGATCCTGAGCTATGCCGACCTCACCGGTGGTCCGTTCTATCGCACGGCGCAGAGCGCGTTCGACCGCAACCGGTTGATGGTGGGCATCGGTGCGGCGCTGCTGACCGAACAAGGCCTGTCGACGCGGCTGGAATACCGCGGCATCACCGACGGCGACAGCAACAACGACCAGACCTGGATGATCAATCTGGAAAAGAAATACTGATCGGGTTGCACGCCGTGCAGTCATGCAATGCGATGGGCCGGGCGAACACCCCGGCCCATCGCGTTTGTGATGTCGACGGCGCGTTGCTGGCGTGGTTGCGCTGACGCTTGGGTACTGCGCCACTGGCTGCGTTGGGCATTGGAAGGTTGCGCGTAACCACGGCAGTACGTCGTCTGCGGCGTGAGACCTGATTGCAGTTGTCGATGCACGGTGTGTGGCGCGCCGTTGCTCGGCATCTTCCGCGCAGCGCTGTTGCACGGTGTCGCGCGGCCTTGCGTTTCAGCGCGGCCACCGGGCGCCGACACGGCGGCAAACAACGCCTCACGCGCGCATCCGGCACAATGCGCCACGCATGCACGCCACTTCCGCGCCCGATTTCCGTCTTTATCCATCCAATGCGCTGGATACCCTGGCCGCCTTGCTCGCGCAGGAGTTGCGCCGGCCGATGCCGGGGCAACCGTTGCTGCAGCCGGAGGTGGTGCTGATTCCGCAGGTGGCGATGCGGCGCTGGTTGCAGTCCACGCTTGCGGCCGAGCACGGTGTTGCGGCGAATCTGGAATTTCTCACGCCCGGCGAATTCGTCGCGCGTGCGCTGGAGCGCAACCTCGGCGCGGCCGACGACGATCTGGACATGGCCACCACGCAGTGGCGGTTGTATGCGGCCCTGCAATCGGACCTGGGCCGCGATGCGGCGTTGGCGCCGCTGGCCGGCTATCTGGCCGATGGCGATGCGCTCAAGCCGTGGGCGCTGGCCGGCGAGTTGGGCAGCGTGTTCGAGAAATACCAGGCTTGGCGCCGCGACTGGCTGCTGCGCTGGGAAGCGGGCGCCGACCCGGATGATCCGCAGGCCCGGTTGTGGCGCAGCATCGCCACCGGCCGGCAATACCGCGCACGGCGCATCGGCCAGTATCTGGATCGCTACGCGCGTGCCGATGGCCCGTTGCCGCAAGGCCTGCCGCCGCGCGTGTTCGCGTTCGCCATCTTGAACATCTCGCCGGACGTCTTGCGCGTGCTGGCCACGCAGGCGCGCGTGGGCACGCTGCATTTCTATCTGCCCACACCGACGCAGGGGTACTGGGGCGACCTGCAGAGCGTGTGGCAACGTCGGCGCGAAGATGGCGCCGTGCAGCTGTTCGCCGAGCAGGTGCAGGAAAACCCCTTGCTGCAGGCCTGGGGCGCAGCCGGGCGCGATTTCATGGCATTGGTGGGCGACTACGAAGTGGTGCACCCACTGGCGGAAATTGCCGCCTACGCCGACCCGCTGGATTCCGGGCGCCGCACGCTGGCCAATGGCGGGCTGGGCGACAGCCTGTTGCGGCGCATGCAGAGCGATCTGTTCCATCGCCGCGCACCTGCGGCGGACGCGGTATTGCCGGCGGTGAATCTGCACGACCCCAGCCTGCAGGTGCACGCCTGCCACACGCGTCTGCGCGAGTTGCAGGTGTTGCACGACCAACTGCGCGCGCTGCTCGACGACCCACGCTTCGACCCGCCCCTGCAGCCGCGCGAGATCGCGGTGCTGTCGCCCAATATCGACCCGTACGTGCCGTATCTGGATGCGGTGTTCGGCAGCCATGGCAACGACGACGCGCTGCCCTATGCGCTGGCCGATGCCAGCCCGTTGGCGAGCGAGCCGCTGGCCGAGGTGTTCCTCACCTTGCTCGGTTTGCCGATCGCGCGTTTCGGGCTGCATGAAATCCTCGACCTGCTGGCCAGCGCGCCGATCGCCGAAGCCGCCGGCCTGGACGAAGCCGGGCTGGAACGCCTGCGCAATTGGCTGCACGCGGCCGGCGCGCGCTGGGGCCTGGATGCGGCGCACCGGCGCCAGCACCAGGCACCGGGCGACGACGCCTATACCTGGCGTTTTGCGCTGGACCGGCTGCTGCTCGGCCATGCCAGCGGCGCCGACGAGGACATCGAGGGGATAGCGCCGTGGCCGCAGCTGGAAGGCAGCGCGCTGGCCGCACTCGACACCTTGTTGCGGCTGTTGCGCGTGCTCGAACGGCATCAAGCTGCGCTGGCCGAGGCGATGACACCGGTCCAGTGGCGCGAGCGTTTGCTGGGCCTGCTCGAGGCATTGATTCCGACCACGCCGACGGCGCCGCGCGCGCAACGCGCGCTGGATCGCTTGCGCACCTTGATCGACCAATTCGCCCGCGACGCGGTACGCGCCGAGTACGCCGGCATGGTGCCGGCCGAGGTGGTGCGTGCGCATTTCGCGGCGGTGCTGGGCGAATCGGATACGCGCGCGCCGCTGCTCACCGGCGGCATCAGTTTCGGGCGCATGGTGCCGATGCGCTTGCTGCCGTTCCGCGTGATCTGCCTGCTCGGCATGAACGATGGCGATTTCCCGCGGCGCGACCCGGCCGCCGGGCTCAATCGCCTCACCGCGGAACTGGGGACCGAACGTCGCCGGCACGGCGACCGCTCCACGCGCGAGGACGACCGCTTTTTGTTCCTGCAGTTGTTCGCCTCCGCGCAGGAGGTGTTCTACCTCAGCTATCTCGGCGCCGATGCGCGCGATGGCAGCGTGCGCGAGCTCTCGGTGCTGGTCAGCGAATTGCTGGCAAGCGCCGCGCAGTACCACGCCGCCAGCAACGCGCTCGACACGCTGGTGGTGCGGCACCCGTTGCAGCCGTTCGCCGCCGCCGCGTTCGGTGCGCTGGGCGACGACGGCGCCGACCCGCGCCGTTTCAGTTATCGCCGGCAATGGCGCCCGGCGGTGGACAGCCTGGTCGGCCAGCGGCAGCCGCTGGCGCCGTGGGTAGCCAGTGCATTGCCGGCTGACGAGATCGTGTTGCCGGCCAGCGTCTCCATCGACGCGTTGCGCCGGCTGCTGACCGACCCGGCCGGGCAGTTCCTGCGTCATCGGTTGGGCATGCGCCTGCCCGATCCGGCCGGGCAGGACAGCGATCTGGAACCCTTGCTCGCCCCCACGCGCGGGCTGGATCAATACGGTTTGCAGCAGCAGATATTCGACGCTGCACTGGCAGGCGACACCGAGCACCTGTACGCGCGTCTGCGTGCCCGCGCGCTGCTGCCGTCCGGGCCGCTGGGGCAGCGCCAGCTCGACGAGCGCGTGGCGCAATTGCGCCCGTATGCCGACGCGTTCCGCCAGTGGCGCGGCGAGTCCCCAGCCCAGTCGCGCCGGTTGCAGGTGCAGATGGACGAGATCGAAATCCACGGCCGTGTGCCGGGCTGGTACGCCAGCGGCGTGGGGCGCGTGCAGGTCGGCGCGCTCAGCGGCCGCAGCGCCATCCGTCATGGGCTGGAATGGCTGCTGCTGCGCGCCGCCGGCGAGCACGCGCCGTACGTGCGTTTCTTCGAACACGACGACGGCCTGGGCCCGCATCCCATCGATGCGCAGCCGCTGTCGCAGACACAGGCGCGCGCCGCATTGGCCGAACTGCTGCAGCTGTATCGCCACGGCTTGCAGGCGCCGCTGGCGTTCGCGCCGTACAGCAGCTGGAAGTATCACCAGGCCGCACGCAGCGGCGACCTGGACAAGGCCATCAAGGAGGCGGCCGGGCAGTGGCAATCGGGCTTTGGCTGGAGCGAATCGCACAGTCCGGAACTGCGCCTGGTCACCCGCGGCCGCGACCCGTTTGCCGACGCGCAACGCTTTGCCGAGTTCGCCGCCACCAGCCACCGTGTGTATGCATTGCTCGAACAGGGACACACCGGCGCGCCGCTCGAGACCGAGCGCGTGATCGACAGCTGGCGGCATTGGCACGGCGCGCAGGAGGACGCCGAATGAGCGTCGACTCCGTCACCGACCCATACCTGCAGTTGCCGCTGCACGGCGTGCGCCTGATCGAGGCCAGCGCCGGCACCGGCAAGACCTTTACGCTGGCCACGCTGTTCACCCGGCTGGTGGTCGAACGCGGCTTGCGCATCGGCCAGATCCTCGCGGTGACCTTCACCGAAGCCGCCACCCAGGAGCTGCGCCGCCGCATCCGCGAACGCCTGGTGCTGGCCGCAAGCCTGGTCCCCGATGCGCCATCGCTTGTCGTAGCAGCGGCCCAGGCCGCGACCGACCTCGCCGACGACCCGTCGCAGCCAGGTCCGCTCCTACACGCCCCCCCCGACGTGCTGCTCACCCGCGCCATCCTGGTCACGCACCTGGCCGGCGGCAGCGAAACGCCCGCCGCCTTGCGTCGCCGCCTGCAGCAGGCGGTGGAAGAAATCGATCTGGCCGCGGTGTTCACCATCCACGGCTTTTGTGCGCGCGTGCTGCGCGAGCACGCGCTGGAAAGCGGCCAGGCGTTCGCTGCGCCGGAATTGCTCGCCAACGATCGCCAATTGCTCGGTGAAGTCGCGGCCGACCTGTGGCGGCAACGCGCCGCCGATGCGGTGATGGCCGAAGATCTCATCGCGCTGTGGTCGGGTGGCCCCGAGGCCTTGGCCAGCGATCTGCGCACGTTGGTGCGGCATCCGACGCTGTTGCCGGCAGTCGCCACGACCACCGACGATGCGCCCGCCTTGTCGCAGGCCGTGCACGCGGCGGCCAACGCACTGGCTGACGCATTCAACACGCATGGCACCGCATTTTTCGAGGCCATCATGTCGGCCATCGAGGGCGGCATCCTGAGCAAGGTCAGCTACAAGCCGGAATGGCTGGCATCGCTGTGGCAGTGGTTCGAAAGCTTCGCTGCCGCGCCATCGTCCAACACCGCGCCACACGCCAAACTGCTCAAGTTGACCGCGGCGGAACTGGCCGCCGGCACCAACAAGAAGTTTCTCGATCGCACGCCGTCTTCGCCGATGAGCCACCAGATCGATGGCTATCTCACCGCGCTGGCGCACGTCGAAGCGTGGCGCAGCCGGCGCCGTATCGCCCTGCTGCACGCGCTGCGCGACGATGCCATCGCACGGCTGGCGCTGCTCAAGCGGCAACGCCGCGTGCAGACCTACGACGACCTGGTCGATGGGGTCGCGCACGCATTGCAAGGCGCACAGGCCGACGCCTTGGTCAAACGCCTGCGCACGCAATACGCCATCGCGCTGGTGGACGAATTCCAGGACACCGACGACCGTCAGTGGTCGATCTTTTCCAACGTGTTCGGCGAAGGCCCGCTCGCACAAGCAGCAGGGCTGGAACCGGCGCTGTTTCTGATCGGCGACCCCAAGCAGGCCATCTACGGCTTCCGTGGCGGCGATGTGCGCACCTATCTGGCCGCTGCAATGACCGCCGAACTGGCGCCGCCGCTGAGCCACAATTTCCGCTCGCGCCCGGGCGTACTGGCCGCCATCGACGCGCTCTACGCGCAGGCCGGCTACACCAATGCCTTCCTCACCGACGGCATCGCCTTCCACCCGGTGCGGGCCGGGACCAAGCGGGTGGATGAAGACCTGCAACGCGATGGCGTCGCTGCGCCGGCGTTGACGCTGTGGCGCGCGCCGGAACCGCCGCCGCCTGCGAAAGGCAAGCCCAGGCCCTGGAGCGCCGGCCGCGCGCGCGAGCTGGCCACCGCCGCCTGCGTTGCCGCGATTCGCGGCTGGTTGGCCGCTGCCCGCGACGGCACGGCCACGGTGTGCGGACGCCCGGTGCAGGCCGGCGATATCGCCGTGCTGGTGCGCAGCCACGGCGAGGCCACGCGCATCCAGCAGGCGCTCGGCGCGGTGGGCATCCCGGCGGTGGCCGCCGGCAAGCAAAGCCTGTTCGCCACCGAACAGGCGCTGGAAGTGCTTGCCTTGCTGCAGGCCTTGCTCGACCCGGGCGACGACAGCCGCCTGCGCGCCGCCTTGGCCACGGTGTTGATCGGCGAAGACGCCATCGCCATTGCCGCACTTGAGCGCGACGGCGAGCGTCACCGCCGCTGGCAGCAACAGGCGCTGGACTGGCGCGAACGCTGGCAGCGCGGTGGCCCGCTCGCCCTGCTCGGCGAGCTCGGCGCCACGCACGGGCAACGCCTGCTCGCCTTGGTCGATGGCGAGCGCCGCCTCACCAACTATCTGCAACTGGCCGAACTGCTGCAGGAAGCCGACGCGCGCGCGCTCGGCCCGCATGGCCTGGTCGACTGGCTGGCGCGGCGCATCGCCAATGCCGACGACAACGACGAAACCCAGCAATTGCGGCTGGAATCGGACGCGCGCCGCGTGCAGATCGTCACCCTGCACAAGAGCAAGGGCCTGGAATATCCGCTGGTGTTCCTGCCGTATGTCGGCATCGGCCGCAGCGACAAGGGCGCCGGCCGCCATTGCGTGGTGCATGCGCCGGACCTGGGCCGTCAGCTGCACTGGAAGACAGAGCGCGACGACCCGAGCTGGAGCGCCGCCGAAGCTGCCTGGAAGCAGGAACAACGCGCCGAAGATGCGCGCCTGCTGTATGTCGGTCTCACCCGCGCCGAGCACGCGCTGTGGATCGCCAGCGGCCCGTTCCATCAGCACGAACGCACCGCGTTGTCGGGCATGTTGCGTGCGCTCGATGCGCTGCAGGGCGCGGCGGGCGAGGGCACCGTGGTGGTGGACACCAGTACCCCGCCGGCCCACCTGCCGCGGCTGCCGGCGCCGAGCGAGGCGCAGGTGCCGCCCGCGCGCAGCGCGCAACGGCACATCGCTCCGGAATGGTGGGTGTACAGCTTCACTCAACTGGCCAACGCCGACGCCGGCGCGGTCACCGACCCGATGGCCAGCGCCACCGTCGTCGGCAGCGGCGGCAGCGATGAACCGTCCGGCAGCGAGGCGGTTGCCGTGGCCGTTGCCAGCGACGCCGAACCGTTCGATCCCCGCTTCGCCGGCAACCGCTTCGGCGTGGTGATGCACGACGTGTTCGAACGTTGCGACTTCGCCGCCTGGCAGGCCTGGCGGCCGGGCCAACCTGCGCCTGACGGCCAGGCCGCACCCATCCTCGAGGCCCTGCAACGCGGCGGCTACGCCCAGGACGACCTCGACGACGGCCTGCGCATGCTCACCGCGCTGATCGGCCACACGCTCACCGTGGCCTTGCCCGAAGGCACCCGCCTGGCCGACGTGCCCGAACCGCAGCGCCGCAACGAAATGGAATTCCATTTCGCCATGCGGCCCACCCGTGTCGATGCGTTGCTGGCCCTGCTGCATCGGTTTGGCGTGGTCGGCGACCGCCAGGCCTTCGGCGCGCGCCAGCGCCTGGAAGGCCTGATGACCGGCCTGATCGACCTCACCTACAGCGTGGACGGGCGCTGGTATGTGCTGGACTACAAATCCAACCGACTGCCCAGCTACGACGCCGACGCCCTGGCGCGGGCCATGGCGCACAGCGAGTACGAACTGCAGGCGCTGATCTACACCGTGGCGTTGCACCGCTGGCTGCGCTTCCGCCTGGGCGACGCCTACGACTACGCCCGCGACTTCGGCGGCGTGCGCTATCTGTTCTGTCGCGGCCTGGATGCCGGGCGCCCCGCGGAGGGTGCCGGGTCGGAAGCCGTTGCCGAAATCCCTGGCCATTCCATCGCGGGCCAGCGCACGTCCGCACCCACGCGCGATTCCACCGGCCACAGGCCCGACTCCGCTCCGAACGCCGGCGCCACGACCGCCGGCGTTCCGGGCGCGCCGCTTGGCGATCCGGCACCGGGCATCCACGCCTGGCGCTTCGAACCAGCGCTGGTGCACGCCGTGGACGCCTTGTTCGCCGGCAAGCCTGCAGATGCGCTGTCCAATGACGCGCCAGCGCAAGGTGCCGCCCACGACCCTGAGCCCCTCTCCCCCCGTGAGACGGGCTGGGGTGAGGGTACGTCCGCACCAGGGACACCCACCCCATGAACCAATGCACCACGCCAGTCGCATGGCCGGCCCGCACCGCGTCCGCGCCTCTCAGCGATCGCGCCGGGCACGCACCGCCCGCGCTCCACCGGCGTCAACGCTGCTGCGCGCCCCCACTGCATGCCAGCACAGGTGTGCGCAGCATGACCGGGCGCGAGCGCGTATCCGCCAACGGAATGCCAACGCCATGACCCCCCCAAACCTGTTCGCCGCCCTCAACCAGAGCGGCGCCCTGCGCACCCTGGATCTGGCCTTCGCGCAAAGCCTGCAACGCCTGGAACCGGACACCGATCCACAGGTGCTGGCCGGCGCTGCGCTCGCCTCGCTGGCGGTCACCAGCGGCCACGCCGGGCTGGACCCCGCCCGCGCCGCCATGGTGCTGGACGCGCGCGACGGCCCGCCGCCGACCTTCCCGGACCCCGCCGACTGGCAACGCAGCCTGGCCGCCTCGCGCTGGGTCGACCAACCGCAGCCCGAGGCCCCGGCCGCCGCCGATTGCCCGCTCGTCCTCGAACGCGGCCTGCTCTACCTGCGCCGCTATCGCGAGTACGAACGCCGCCTGGCCCTGGGCCTGCAACGCATCGCCGCGCAAGCGCCGCCGCCGGTCGACGTCGCCACGCTGGCGCCGCTGTTCGCGCAGTTGTTCCCGAACGCCACCGCAACGCCTCGCAGCGCGGCCCCAACCCCTCTCCCCCCGGCAGAGGGCGCCCGCAGGGCGGGTGAGGGGTCGGCCCTGCCCGCGCCCTCCCTCCAGCAAGAGGGCACAAATCCGCCTGCGCCGTCCATCACGGGGGCGAACCAGGCAGCGCCAGCCCGCAGCCCCGACCGCCAAGCCCAGGCCGCGGCCCTCGCGCTGCGCCGCATGCTGCTGCTGGTCACCGGCGGCCCCGGCACCGGCAAGACCACCACCATCGCCCGCATGCTGCTGCTGCGCATCGCCCAGGCCCGGACCGCCGGCACATCGCCGCCGCGCATTGCCCTGGCCGCGCCCACCGGCCGCGCCGCCGAGCGCATGGCCGAGAGCCTGCGCCTGGCCGTGGCCCGCGCCATGGAGCAAGGGCTGCCGCCTCCCCCCGCCACACCGACCCCGGAGACGTCCCCCCTCCCACCTACCGCACCGGACCAAGACGCTTTCCCTCTCCCGCCTGCGGGAGAGGGCGGCCGCAGGGCGGGTGAGGGCAGTGCGCCCACCGATCTCCCGTCCACCGCACCGCACCCAGACGCTTTCCCTCTCCCGCTTGCGGGAGAGGGTGCCCGCAGGGCGGGTGAGGGCAGTGCGCTCATCGACCCGCACGGGAACTCCGCCCTGCCCAGCGGCGCCAGCACCCTACATCGTCTGCTCGGCGTCATCCCGGATTCCCCGCACTTCCACCACAATGCCGACAACCCGCTGCCGTTCGACCTGATCGTGGTCGACGAAGCGTCCATGGTCGACCTGCCGCTGATGTGCAAACTGGTCGAAGCCGTCGCCGATGGCACCCAGCTGATCCTGCTCGGCGATGCCGACCAGCTGCCTTCGGTGGAAGCCGGCGATGTGCTGGCCGCCATCCTGCAGGCCGCCGGCCCGGGCGATGCCCTGCAGCCAGAGGATGCCCAGGCCCTGCAACCGCTGCTCGGCAGCGCGCCTGTCGATCCGCCTGCGGTCACCTCCGCCACCCGCAGCGGCGGCCTGGCCGGCCACCGCGTGCACCTGCTGCGCGGCTATCGCCAGGCCGAGGATTTCGCACTGGCGCCACTGGCCGACGCCATCCGCGCCGGCGATGCCGACACCGCCTTGGCCCTGCTAGGCAGCGGCGAACTGCCCGGCGTGTACTTCCACGAAGACGGCGAAGACCCGCTGACACTCGGCCGCGATGCGCTGCTCGCCCACTGGCGCGCGCTGGCCAACGCGCAAGACCCCGCCGCCGCCCTGCGCGATGCCGCCCGCCTGCGCCTGCTCACCGCGGTGCGCGCCGGCCCGCAAGGCGCGCGCGGCCTCAACGCCCGCATCGAACAACTGCTGGCCGACACCGGCGCCGGCGCCCGTCGTCTGGGCGGCGCCTCGCCCTGGTTCCAGGGCCGCCTGCTCCTGATCACCGAAAACAGCTACCGCCACGGCCTGTTCAACGGCGACGTCGGTATCTGCCTGCGCAGCGACCCGGGCGCCTTGCCTGGCCGCAGCGACGCGCGCCCGGCCCCCGGGCAGGGCGATGCAAGTGCCGTGACCACGCGTGGCCACGCGCCACCGTCGCCAAGGCCGGGCCACGCCGGCGACCGCGTACACCATGACGCCCCCGCCACCGACAGCCGTGCCCAAGGCCCCTTGGTCGCCTGGTTCGAAGGCGACGGCGACGGCCAGGTGCGCGGCTTCCATCCCGCCGCACTTCCCGCGCACGAAAGCGCCTTCGCCATGACCGTGCACAAGGCCCAAGGCAGCGAATTCGACGAGGTCTGGCTGCAACTGCCCACCCGCGACGCCCGCGTACTCAGCCGCGAACTGCTCTACACCGGCCTCACCCGCGCCCGCCGCGCCCTGCACCTGGCCGGCAGCGAAGCGGTCATGCGCGCCGCGCTGGCGCGGCACGCCGCACGCATCTCGGGGTTGGCGTGGCGCTTGGGTGCAAAAGACGACAAGCCACCGCCAGTTCCAGCACCCACGCCAGCGCCGCTTCCACAACCGCCGCCTAGTGCGCCTGTGCAAGGTGCGCTGTTCTGATCCAATCCAGTCGGTGCCGGCGCTCGTCCCGCAATGGCAGACTGCACGTTCGTAACGGGTTGCGTCATATAACGCAGGCCGTTATGGCTGTCACATGATCAGGAGCTTTATCGACAAGGAAGCCGAGAAGATCTGGCTGGGTGCGCGTTCCCGCCGGTTGCCTGCCGGCATCCAATTGGTCGCGCGCCGCAAGTTGCGCATGCTCAATGCCGCCGCGCCCATCTTGACGATCTGCGGATCCCGCCCGCCAACCGGCTGGAAGCGTTGAAGGGCGAGCGGCGCGGCCAGTACCGCATCCGGATCAACGATCGATGGCGCATCTGCGTCCGATGGATGGAAGGCGATGTGGTCCAGGTCGAAATCATCGATTACCACTGAGCACGAGGCATCTGTCGATGACGGTCCTGCCCAATATCCACCCTGGCGCAATTCTGCTTGAGGAGTTTCTCCAGCCTCTGGGCATCAGCCAGAACGCACTGGCACGCGCCACCGGCGTCCCGCCGCGCCGTATCAACGAAATCGTGCTGGGCAAGCGCGGCATCACTGCCGACACTGCCGTGCGTCTGGCCGCCGCGTTGGGAACCTTCGAGCGCTTCTGGCTTGGCCTGCAGGCCGACGACGAGCTGGAGCAGGCGCATCGCGCGCTGGGCGACTTGCCGGCGCGGATCAAGCGGCTGGCGGCATGATCCGGGCGGCTTCCAGCACATGCTGCTAAGTCGGCGCAGCGTCTGCGCTGCTCGCCAACACCGGCGTCGGGTTGGGTCGATGCGGCGGCGTGCTGGCCGGTGACGCTTCGTCGCCGCACACAGGAATTCACCACGCCGCCATGGCGCTGGGTTGGACGTGGGTAACGTTGCGCGCCTGGCCGTCCGCTGGATCGCGCGATCGCGCCGCACGCAGGGCCGCGGCCCACTGACGCACGCGTCAGCGCTGACACGCGACTGTTTCGCGCGGCGTTGCGCCTGCATGGCCGTGAGCCCGGTCTGTCGTGTTGCCAACAGGCGCTGCCAGCACCGCCGTTCACTCTCAGAGGTCCTCCCATGCAGCCCACCGCAATCCGTTCCACCACCGGCTTGCCCAGCGCAGACATGACGGCTGACCTGCGCGATCCTCCACCCGTCTCCGCGCAGGCACAGTCCTCCGCCGCCGCGGCGCCGCCGGACGCCTTGCAGGCGATGATTGGCCGTGCTCCCCGCCCGGACGCGCCACGGCACCGACGCACGCAGAGCCTGCCCGCGCGATTGACGCCTGCCCAGCGCAGCATGCTGGCCGAACTCGGCGTCGCCGACACGCCCGTGCTGACGCCCACCGAGGCGGCCGTGCTGCGGGAGCTGCGTCTGCACCGGCCGCAGCTCCCGCTGGACACGGCGCTGTTCACCGACCCGAACAAGGACCCCGACGATGTCGTGACCTACACCATCGCCAAGCAGCTGCAGGTCGAAGGCTTTTTGCGTCTGACCGATGTCGTCGTCACCCTGGGCGATGCCGCCATGCGATCGCAACGCGCGCAGCTGGCAAAAGGTGTCTTCGATCGCCTGGCTTTGCCGGATGTGCGCGTCGCGCGCGGCCAGGACTATCCCATGACGCCCACGCAGGCCCGGGAGCATTCCAAATTCCTCGCCGAGGGAGCCGCGCTGCGTGCGGCGCCGGACGCGGTGCACACCGATGGCGTCCGTGCGATGCGTCAGCGCCTGGCGCGCTCGCCCCACAAGCTCGGCATGGTGGTCATCGCCGGAATGACCGATGCCAGCGCCCTGCTTGCCGAGGCGGGCGATCTGGTGCGGGACAAGGTCGCGTCCATCACCATCATGGGAGGCATCGACCCGGCCAAAGACGCCGATGGCCTCGTGCAACCGGATACGCGCGCCTACAACAACGCCACCGACATCCACGCCGCCCGTGCGCTCTACCGCCGCGCGCAGCAACTCGGCATTCCCCTGCGCATCCTGAGCAAGGAGGCTGCCTACAGGGCCGCCGTGCCGCCGGCGTTCTACGAAGGCATCGCACGCAATGGCCACCCGGTGGGCGAGTACCTGCGCGATGTCCAGAAAAACGCCTTGAAAGGCCTGTGGGAAGGCATCCAGGCCAACCTGATCCCCGGCCTGGATTCGGCGTGGTTCTTCCGTACGTTCGTCACGGCAGAAGCCCAAGAGGCTGCGGCAGCGGGTCGGCAAGCTGCCATGAGCTTCGACGCCATCTGGCCGCAGGTGACCAAGCTCAATCTCTACGATCCGCTGACCTTGCTGGCGGCGCTGCCCGGCACCGCGCGCCTGCTGTTCCAGCCAACGCCCATGCACCGCGAGGGAGCCAGCCCGGTGGAGCACGTGGGCCACGCCGAGGTTGTGCGTCCGGAAAAAGCCAGGTTATTGCTGTCGGCGCTGGCCAAGGCCGCGCTCGCCCAGCAGGACCAGGGGCAACACGCGCGCTGAGCGGTTGGCAGCATTCGCGGAGTGGCGCCGTCCGGCGTCATCCGCGAAGCGCGAGGTTGGGCATCCCCTCCAATTCGTCCGCCTGCGACCAGGTCGGGCGGCTTACTTGCCCCTCTTTTCCTGCTTGGCCGCGCGCTTTTCTTTCAGCGTCTTGGTCGGCTCTTTCTTCTGGTTCTTCTTCTGGTCCATCCCCTTGCTCATGACACCCTCGTGGTTGCTGGATTGAACGCGCTGGCAGCGCCGGACCCGGCGCGCCAGCGCACTGTAAGGCTTGTGCGCCATCGAAGGGCAGAGGGTCTGGCGCAGTGGAGCACGTGACACCCGGTGGCGGCCGCCGGCCCCCATCGCCTCAACGTGGCGCAAGCAGCCTGGCAAGGGTATCGGGCCGCCCGGCCAGCCGTTCCAGCCGTGGGTAGCGCAGCGGCCCGGTGTACTGGATCTGCACGTCCGCGCGCTGCCCGTCCTGCGCAATGCCCAACACGATGGGGCGGCGTGCCGCGCCGCGCACCGCATCGCGCAACGCGTCCTGCGAGAACGGCGATCCATTGACGGTCGACACGCGCGTGCCCGGCCGCAGCCCGGCGGCGAAGGCGGGGCCGTTCCAGGCCACCGTGCGCAGCATGCCGTCGGCGCGCGCCGTCAATCCGATCGAGTAGGTGAGATCGGCAACGCCAGCTTCGTCTTCGCTGGCACGGAACGCCGCCGTCGGCGTGTCGGTGTAGACCAGCGACCAACCGTGCTGGGTCAGGCCGCGCGTGGTGTCCAGTTCGTCGTGGGCATCGATCCATCCGCGCAGGAAGCGTGCCCAGTCCGCTGGCGCCACGGCATGCAAGGTGGCGCAGATGTCCTCGAACGTATAGGTGCGCGTGGGCGCGTCCGGGGCGGCCCCGGCGAAGAAGCGCTGCGCGAAATCGTCGATGCTGCGCTTGCCGCCGCTGCGCGCGCGCAGTTCGGCATCCACCGCCAGCCACAGCATCACGCCTTCGGCGTAGTAATCGCGCCGGCGCTGCCAATCGCGCCACGCCACCGGCTGGCGCAACATGAAAGCCGGGTAGTGCACGTCGTCGGCTAAAGAGCGCCATGCCCGGCCGGGCCGCGTTGCGATCTCCGCCGCTTCCAGCGCCAGGCGGTCGCGCACCTCATCGGGCGTGAACTGGCCGGCCCGCGTCGCCAGCACCCGTCCCCAGAACTCGGTCTGTCCTTCGTACATCCACAACAGGCTTCCGGAGACCGGCACGTTCGGCGTGGGTGCCCATAGATCGGCAGGCGTCCGGTAAAAGCCGTTCCAGGCATGCACGATTTCGTGCGCAATCAGGTCGCGCGAGAGGAGTTGGCCCGGCCAGTCCTGGAAATGCGACGACGCCAGACCGTTCTCGCTGGAGGCGCGATGCTCGGTGCCGCCGGAAGCGCCTTCGTCGCTCAGCCGCGCCAGGATGGCGTAACGCGCAAACGGTGGCGGACCGAACACCGCGCCTAGCTGCGCAAGCAGCGAACGGAGTTCGGCCACACGTGCGGGCGGCACCTGCAGGTCGGCGGGCCGCTGCGCCACGATATCCAGCGACACCGCCCCGGTCAGCGGCAGCTGCGCGGCAAATCTGCCGGCAAGCACCGGCGTGTCCAGCAGCGTTTCCAGCGATGTCGTCTTGAAGGCGTAGTGCATGCCGCGCACGCGCTCCACGTCCAACGCACTGAACGGTCGCAGCCCGTCCGGCAGCGTCAGCATGGCGGCCACCGCAATGTTGCGGGCATACCACCCGGCCGGATACAGCACCAACCGCTGCCAGGGCACCGACACGATGTCGCGTGTCAGCAACTCGCCGCCGGCCAGCATCTGGAACCGCACCTCAATCTGCTGCACACCGGCCGGCACATCTACATGGAAGGCATGCGGTTCGTAGGCATCGCGCCGCCATGCCAGGCGGCGGCCCGCTGCGCTGACCTCCAGGCCGGCAAGATCGGTCACCGTCAGACTCGGCCCATGGCTGGCAGCCTCCCAACGTGGATACAGCAACGTCACGGCACCGCTGGCGTCTACCGGTATCTGCTGGTGCACAGTGAAGATGCGGCGCGCGACGTCGGTGGCATCCACGTCCGCGCGCATCACCCCGGCAAAGGCGCGGTCCACCGGCGGCGCAACCGTCGGCGTCGGGGCAACGTAGGTCGGGCCGCGACTGGATTGCGCGAACCCTTGACCTGCGAACAGTGCGAGCACCACCGCCAAGACCGACGCACGCGCAAAGCAAAAAGGGGGGAAGTGGCTTGAATGGATGCGCATTGCACGGCCTTGAACAAGGCCGTGATCCTATACGCCTGCAACACCCTGCAGCCATCTCGAAAACAGCGCGCTGCTCCAGCTCGCTTTTAGCGCGTTCACCCGCATCGAAAGACCGAGCGCCCGCGCGACCGTCAAGGGTTACACGCGGGCGCCGGTGACAACTGCGGCCTTGGAGCGGCTTACACCACGTGGCGAGCAATCGTCAGGTGGGCGCGGACAGCGCGCTCAAAACCGCAGTGGACGAGTGCTACATGCCGATTCCGAGCACCGGCCGCGCCCGCCTGGCGGCTGCGCCGTCGTTTTGTTCGCTGCCCTTATTTGGCCGGCACGCGCTCGTACTGCTCTCCACCGGTGTTGAGATGGCCGTTGCTTTCGTCGATGGCGAAGTTCACCGTCTCGCCATCGTTGGTCACCTGCAGCGCGCCGTCCTTGTAGACCGCCGGGTAGCTCTCGGTCTTGGGCTGGCGGCTGAAGAACTTCGGCGTGGTGCTGCGCACCATGAAGGTCTCGCCATTGCGCTCGATGTCCATCGTCTCGTCCTGCGACTGCAGGTTGACCCAATGCCCAACGAACTTCTCGCCTTCCACCTTGGCGCAACCGCTCATCAACAGTGCCGCGGCCAGCGCGGTGCCCATCCACTTCATCATCGTGCATTCTCCAGTTGAGGCTGCAGCGAGGATGGCGGGTGGGGGATGTATGGGAGGTCAAGGAGCCGCCATGATCCATGGCGCGCAGCCCTGATGTACTTTTGAGCGAGATAACAACGCCTCTGGCCGGGTTGATCGCTCTGGTAGTGCTGCGTCTGAAGGGACGACGCCATGGAACAGACACCTGGCGATTCTCCGACCGCCGAGTACCAACGTGTCGCTTGTAGACCATATCCAGATCTCGCACCCCTATCTGGTCCGCGTCGTCCGCTGCGGCGAAGGGTTTGAAGTTACCTTGAGCGATGCCTCCCATGCAGAATTCCGTGTCTTCGAATTATGTCCCGCAGCAGAAGTTTGGCCCGGCTACAAAGAAGTCGAAAGTAGCCTTGGCGTGATCGAAGAAGATGGCAGCACGTTTTGGCTCTGCGGGACGGGGGGTTCCATGGAGGAGGCCGTGGAAGATGCGTTGATGAAGTTCACCAATTGGGCCGTGCATCCAGCGCATGTCACTGCAAACAACTTCTGCATGCGACCGACGCGTGCTGATGACCTAGCTAGGCATTGATGTATCGTCCGTCGCGCTTGTCTATCCGCCAAGCCCGACAACGCGTCACGTGCGAACCTGTTGCGACAAAACACCCGCTCAAATACGCTGTCGAACTGCCTTCGCAAAGTACGGAGATAACGTGAAGCACATATGGATAGCGGTGCTGGCGACAGGATGTGCCGTTGTCTCGACGTGGGCCGAGGCCGTTGCAATCCGGTGCGACACTTGCCGAGTAGACAGCGATTTTCGTGCTGAAGCGGTGGGCAGGGGACCTGGCACCCACATCGTCTACAACGTAAAAGATAACCTGGTTCAACAGTGGTCCGTTGGATCGGACGGCGACACAGTGCCGGCAGCGGTGAAAACTCCACCGACACCCGTCGTGCCGCAGCAGAGGCCATCAACGGGAGCGACACGACAGGTCGCGAATGCGCACACGTTCCACGTGATCGGCGCGGGCACCATTCGACCTATCTACAATATCCCGATCGAGATGCTGGGATTGAATTCTCTTGCACGCGAGAAAAGCGCATACGATTACGTCACCGATGCAAATCTGAGGGCCATGGTTGAATCTGCCACGGGCAGCAGCTCGCTGATAAAACAGGTCACAGGCTCCGGGACCACGGCGTCGCTGGCCAACCCGCATCGGGCAAACCTGCTTTTCAGGGTTGTCTTCAAGGACGGCTCCTATGTCGGCGTGATCGTTGATGTGAATCGGGCCAACGGAAAATCCGAACCCGGTAGCGAAAGAACAGCAGCGGGCCAATCGATTCCGGGCCAAGCCAGCGAACTCTCTGGCACCTGGACCAACAACGGGGGCGACAACCTGGCCCCGATGGTGGCGCACATGCAACGCCTTGGCGGCACCGTGAGCGACGCGGGGGCTGCGGGCGCAGGCGGCACAATCACCGCCATCGTGTGCGTGGCTCAGCACTGCACGGTCGCGCGTTCGGCGTCGTGATCGATCGTTGGAAGACATTCCAGCGCTGATGACGACCGTTCTTCAGGCGACTGGAGCGCGCGACATGGCACAGGCAGGAAACCGCAAAAAAACCGCGCTCAGGTGTCACCCAAGATCGCGCTGCAGGCTCATCGCCACGCTGGAGCAGATCGATCGGCCCTCCGTGTTGCGCCGCACGGCCAGCGCGCAAGGCGACATGGCGTGGCGACGCGATGCCGGAGTCCCCCGGATCGGCGGCAACCATTGGACAAGGCCACCGAAGAAGTGAGCCCGGCCACGTTGCCCGCCAACATGGCGACAACCGTCACCTGCGCGCGGTCGAGCGCGCGGTCGCTCTGGCTGATCGCAGCGCTCTTGCAGGCGGCCTAAATCGCCATGACCCCGCCATCGATAAACAACTCGTGCCCCGCGATGAAGCTGGACGCATCCGAGGCCAGGAACAGCACCGCCTCGGCGATCTCTTCGGCATCGCCCAAACGCCCGAACGGAATCATCTGCTTGAACGCGTCCTCGGCTCCTGCATTGGCGTCCAGGTAGGTCTGCATGGCCGGTGTGTGCACCATGCCGGGCGACATCACGTTCACGCGGATGCCGCGGCTTTTCAGGTCGCTCGTCCAGGTGCGGGCGAACGAGCGGATGGCCGCCTTGGTGGCGCTGTAGACCGAGAGCGCGCCGATGCCCTTGCTGCCCGCCACGGAGCCGGCCAGGATCACAGCCCCACCGCTGGCCATCAGCGGCAGCGCCTTCTGCACGGTGAAGACCGTGCCCTTGATGTTGGTCGCCAGCAGGCGCTCCAGGTGCGCGATGTCGATCTCGCCCAGCGCGGCCGACTCGGAAACGCCCGCGTTGGCGAAGACGACATCCAGCCGGCCGTGCTCCTGCTGGATGCGCGCATAGAGCCGGTCCAGGTCCTCGGGCACGCCGACATCGCCCTGCACGCCCGCCGCGCCGCCGCCGATCTCCGCCACCGCAGCGTCCAGCCGGTCCTGCCGCCGCCCGGTGATGTAGACCTGCGCGCCCTCGGCCGAAAACGCCTTCGCCGTCACCAGCCCGATACCGTCGGTGCCCCCGGTGACCACGACCACCTTGCCTTCGAATCGCTTGCCCATTGTGCTTCCCTGATAAGTGGAGGATTGCTCCACTTATTATATGGAGGTAGCCTCCACTTCCACAAGTCACGCCGGAAGAGCCAGTTGACCGCCGATACGCCCTTGCGCGCCGATGCCCAGCGAAACCGCGAACGCTTGCTCGCCGCAGCTGAGCAGGTCTTCCTGGAGCGCGGTGCCGAAGCGTCGATGGAAGACGTCGCAAAACGCGCCGGCGTCGGGATCGGCACGCTGTATCGGCGCTTCCCCACCCGCGAGTCGTTGTTTGCCGCGGCCTACAGCGGGCGTTTCCTGTCGCTGGCTGCTGCCAGTCACGCGCGCGCCAGTTCGCTCGACGCGCTGGCTGCGCTGCGCGCGTATCTCGAGGACCTGGCACTGCATACCAGTGTCTATCGTGGGCTGGCTGCGTCGCTGGGCGCAGTGCTGCAGAGCGGCACGCCAGGGTGCGAGGCCGTCAGCAAGCAAGGGCAGCAGCTGTTGCGCAGCGCGCAAAAGCGCGGCGTCGTCCGCCGCGATGTGTCCTTCGACGATCTCGTCGTCGTGGCCATTGCCACCTCGCTGGCCACCGAACAGCTTGGCTCCCCAAAGACGCGCATCGCGCACCTGATCGGGCTGTTCGTCGACGGCATTGCAGCGCCAGGGGCGGGAGCGGCTGCGTAAGTCAGCCGCCAACGCGCTGGCGCCTGGAGTGCTTCATCGTCGTCTTGGGTGATGGCGAGCAACCCACGCAACGCGCAGGCGTTGACATGGGAGAACGATCGTTCTACCTTGGCGCCGTGGACAAGCCAACCAACGACACCCAACAGAAGATCCTGGCAACGGCAGAGGCGCTGATCTACCAGCACGGCATCCATGCCACCGGCATGGACCTGCTGGTGAAGACCTCAGGCGTGGCGCGGAAAAGCATCTACCGCCACTTCGATAACAAGGACGAGGTGGCCGCCGCTGCATTGAACGCGCGCGACGTCCGTTGGCTCGCGTGGTTCAGGCAGCAATGCGACAAGGCCGCCCGTCCCGAGGCGCGCATCCTGCGCATGTTTACGGTGCTCAAGGAATGGTTCCAGTCGGAGGGTTACCGCGGCTGTGCGTTCATCAACACCGCAGGCGAGGTCGGGGACCCCGACGATCCGGTTCGCAAGATCGCCAGGCACCACAAGCAAAAGTTGCTCGACTACACGCTGGAACTGACCGGGCAACTGGCTATCACGCAGCCGGACGCACTGGCGCGCCAGCTGCTGCTTCTCATGGAAGGCGCAATCACCGTCTCGCGCGTGATGGGTGACGAGGACGCCGCAGACACCGCAAGGGATATCGCGCAGTTGTTGCTAAAACAGGCCACCGGCTAGCGGCCTGACGCTCCGCCGCACTCTCAAAACAACGATGTATCCACTTCGATTGGAGGCTTTGCCATGTCCAACGCTCACGCTCGCCCGCCGCTTCCCCCGTTCACCCGCGAATCGGCGATCGAAAAGATACGACTTGCCGAAGACGGTTGGAATTCCCGCGACGCCGATAAAGTGTCGCTTGCCTATTCGCTCGACACACAATGGCGAAACCGTGCCGAGTTCACCAACGGCCGGGAACAAGCCCGGCAGTTCCTTGCGCGCAAGTGGAACAAGGAGCTCGAGTACCGCTTGATCAAGGAGCTGTGGGCCTTTACCGAAAACCGTATTGCCGTGCGCTACGCCTACGAATGGCGCGACGACTCAGGCAATTGGTTCCGCTCCTACGGAAACGAGAACTGGGAATTCGGCGCCGATGGCCTGATGGAACGCCGCTTCTCGTGCATCAACGACATGCCGATCAAGGAGAGCGACCGCAAATTCCACTGGCCGCTGGGCCGTCGCCCGGATGATCATCCAGGGCTGTCTGACCTGGGTATGTGAGAATTCCAGAGCGAACGAGAAAAAAGCCCTCGGCAATGGTTCCGCTCGGGGCTTTTGTCTCGCTCAGGGCCGTGTCATCGGCACGCAAAGAGGACAAGGCCGCAAGGCAGAGGGTCAAGCTCGCCCAGAAAGTCGACCTGACCTCATTTTCGATCACTCAGGATGATTCCTTCGCAAAGGACGTCGTCGCTTCTCGCAAAAAATCCCGTTCCTGCGCCACCTGACGTATCTATGGGCGTCGGAATGCGCGATCACCTCAAGAATTCTCAGATGGGTCTCAGGTGTTGAGTCGACCAGTTGCCGCGCGTGCCGAGGAGCTTCCCGCGACCATCCAACTTGTCGAGTGACCATGACCACCACCGCTTTTTGGACCCTGGCCGATTGGCAATCGGCGTATGCGCAGGGCGCCGCTCCTGCCGAACTGCTGTCTTCCCTCATCGCCGGCCTGCCGCAAGGCGATGTCGCCTGGATTTCCCGGCTCTCCCTCGACGGCCTGCAGTCGCGGCTTGCCGGACTTGCCCAACAACTGATGCGCGTTGGCGGCGACCTGTCCAAGCTGCCCCTCTACGGCGTGCCCTTCGCCGCGAAGGACAACATCGATGTCGCGGGGTTGCCCACGACCTGTGCCTGCCCGGAGTTCGCCTACCAGCCGACGCACAACGCCACCGTGATCGATCGGCTTGAAGCCGCTGGCGCGGTGGTCATCGGCAAGACCAACCTCGACCAGTTCGCCACCGGCCTGGTGGGCACGCGCTCGCCCTATGGCCCGGTGCCCAATGCCTTCAAGGCCGAGTACATCAGTGGTGGATCCAGTTCGGGCTCGGCCTCCGTGGTGGCCCGTGGCCTGGTGCCGTTTGCGTTGGGCACCGATACCGCCGGCTCCGGCCGCGTGCCGGCCGGCCACAACAACCTGGTAGGCCTGAAGCCTACGCGCGGATTGGTCAGCACCAGCGGACTGGTGCCTGCCTGCCGTACGCTGGATTGCATCACGGTGCTGGCGCTGAGCGTCGATGACGCCGATGCAGCGCTGTGCGCGATGGGCGGCTTCGATGCCACCGATGCGTATTCGCGTCAGGCGCCGGTCCGTCCCGCCAGCTGGCCCGCCAAGCCCGTGCTGGGCATTCCCGCCTCGCCCGACTGGTTTGGCGACATCCAGGCCGAGCGCGTCTACACCGATGCGCTGCGACAGTTGGAAACCATCGGCGTGGAACTGGAGCCGATCGACTTCGCGCCGCTGTTCGATGTCGCTGCGCTGCTCTACGAAGGCCCCTGGGTCGGCGAACGCTACGCCGCCATCGAGGAGCTGATGAACGCCAAGCCAGAGGTCGTGCACCCGGTGGTGCGCGACATCGTCCAAAAGGCGACGAATTACAGCGCGGTGGACGCCTACAAGGCCGAGTACCGCCGCATGGCGCTGGCACGCAAGGCCGACGCTCTCATGCAGGGGCTGGATGGCCTGCTGGTGCCCACCGCGCCCAGCATCTACACCATCGAGCAGTTGCTGGCCGACCCGGTGACGATGAACGCGCGCATGGGCGTCTACACGAACTTCGTGAACCTGCTCGACTTCAGCGCCATTGCGCTGCCGGCCGGCATGCGCGCCGATGGGTTGCCGGCAGGCATCACGCTGATCGCACCGGCTTGGCACGAGGCGCGGCTGGTCGCGTTCGGCCGGCGCTGGCAGGCGGCCGCGCCTTGGAAGCGCGGTGCTTCGCAGCAGGAGCTGCCACCAGTCGATGCGCCAGCCGCCCCAAGCCTCGATGGCCAAGTCATCGTCGCAGTCGTCGGCGCGCACCTGTCGGGCATGCCTTTGAACGGGCAGCTCACCGAGCGCGGCGCCACGCTGCTGGAGAGCACGCATACCTCGGCGGCGTATCGCCTCTATGCCCTGCCCGGTACCGTGCCGCCCAAGCCGGGGCTGCTGCGCACGGGCGAGGGCGCGCCCATCGCGGTCGAACTGTGGGCCATGCCGGTCGAGCGCTATGGCTCCTTCGTCGCCCTGATCCCATCGCCCTTGGGTATCGGCAGCCTGGATCTGATCGATGGCCGCACGGTCCAGGGGTTCGTCTGCGAGTCCTGGGCCACGCGGGGAGCGGAGGACATCACTGCGCTAGGCGGTTGGCGTGCGTACGTCGCCCGGAAGAACTAGACCATCGCGCCCGAACTTCACCTACCCATTCGCAGTGGGCTCCGGTCCGAAGCCAAGCCGCTGCATCGTCCGGAGCACGCCATATGTTCAAGAAGGTCCTCATCGCCAATCGTGGGGAGATCGCGGTGCGCATCGCGCGCACGCTCAAGAAGATGGGGGTGACGTCGGTCGCGGTGTATTCCGACGCCGACCATGACAGCCTGCACGTGAGCGTTGCCGACGAAGCGGTGGCGCTGAACAGCGGCGGTGGCAGCAGCGCCGCCGAGACCTACTTGCGTGGCGATCGCATCCTGGAGATTGCCCGCAAGACCGGTGCCGGGGCCGTCATCCCCGGCTATGGCTTTCTGTCCGAAAACACCGCGTTCGCCGAGCAATGTGCGCAGGCCGGCGTCGTCTTCGTCGGCCCCACACCCGAGCAAGTGTGCCGCTTTGGCCTCAAGCACGCCGCGCGCGCGATCGCCGAGGCCGCCGGCGTGCCGCTGACACCTGGCACCGGCCTGCTGCAACGTCTGGACGACGCGATCGTCGCCGCACAGCGCATCGGGTATCCCGTCATGCTCAAGAGCACGGCCGGCGGCGGTGGCATCGGTCTGTCGCGCTGCGATAACGCAGCCGAACTGGCCACGGCCTACGATTCGGTGCAGCGCCTTGGCCAGAACTTCTTCAAGGACAGCGGCGTGTTCATCGAACGCTTCGTTGCCGATGCGCGCCATGTCGAAGTGCAGATCTTCGGCGACGGCAAGGGCCGCGTCGTGGCGCTGGGCGAGCGCGACTGCTCGCTGCAGCGGCGGCACCAGAAGGTGGTTGAGGAGACACCTGCGCCGCACCTGCCGCACGCGACCCGCACCGCCTTGCTGGACGCCGCGGTCAAGCTGGGCGAAGCGGTGAACTATGTCTCGGCCGGCACGGTGGAATTCATTTATGACGCTGCGCGCGATGCCTTCTACTTTCTTGAGGTCAACACGCGCCTGCAGGTCGAGCATCCCATCACCGAAGCGGTCACCGGGCTGGACCTGGTCGAATGGATGCTGCGCATTGCCGCTGGCGAGCCGCCATCCTTCGACGATCTGCCCACACCGCAGGGCGCTGCCATCGAAGTGCGCGTCTATGCCGAGAACCCCGTGCGCGGCTTTCAGCCTGCGCCCGGCGTACTGACCGATGTGCAGTTCCCCGAAGGCGTGCGCGTGGACACATGGGTGCAGACCGGCACCGAGGTGTCTGCCCATTACGACCCACTGATCGCCAAGGTCATCGCCCACGGCTCAGACCGTGAGCAAGCCCGCCAGAAGTTGCTGATGGCGCTGGAGTTGACGCGCCTTGACGGCAGCGCCACCAACCTGGACTACCTGCGCAGCATCGTGCAAAGCAGGGAATTTTCGGCCGGGACGGTGTCCACCTCGTTGCTGGACCGCTACGACTATGTCTCGCCCGTGGTCGAGGTGCTGGAATCGGGGACCTACACGACGGTGCAGGATTACCCTGGGCGTACCGGCTATTGGGACATCGGCGTGCCGCCCTCCGGACCGATGGATGACTACGCCTTTCGCCTGGCCAACAGCATCGTCGGTAACCACGAGAGCGCTGCCGGCCTGGAATGCACGCTGCAGGGGCCGACACTCAAGTTCCATGGCGATGCGGTGATCGCGCTCACCGGCGCGCCGGCACTGGCGACCCTGGACGACGGTGAACCGCTGCCCTGGTGGACGCCGATCGCAGTGCGCGCCGGCCAGGTGCTGCGCATCGCCAAGGCCGGCAGCGGCTGCCGCAGCTACATCGCGATCCGGCGTGGCATCGATGTGCCCGAGTACCTGGGCAGCAAGTCCACCTTCGTGCTCGGGCAGTTCGGCGGCCATGCCGGGCGCACGCTGCGCGTGGGCGATGTGCTGCCCATCAGCCGGCCCGAGCTGGCGGTCTGCGCCACGCCAGCGCCAGCCTGCGTGCCGGCCATGGCACCGCACGAACTGGTGCCCAGCTATGGCAAGCACTGGGACATCGGCGTGTTGTACGGCCCGCACGGCGCACCGGATTTCTTCAGCGAAGACAGCATCGCCAGTTTTTTCACCACCGACTACCAGGTGCACTACAACTCCAACCGCCTGGGCGTGCGGCTGGTGGGTCCCACGCCCAAGTGGACGCGCAGCGACGGCGGCGAGGCCGGGCTGCATCCATCGAATGTGCACGACTGCGTGTATGCCATCGGCAGCATCAACTTTACCGGCGATACGCCGGTGATCCTGACCTGCGATGGCCCCAGCCTGGGTGGCTTCGTGTGCCCGGCAACCATCGTCAAGGCCGAGCTCTGGAAGGTGGGCCAGGTCAAGCCGGGCGACACCATCCGTTTCAGGCGCATGGGCTTCGATGAAGCCCTGGCGCTGGAGAAGGCGCAGGACGAGGCCATCCGCCTGCTGCGCCCGCTGCCGGACCTGCCCGCGCTGGATCTTCCCGCGGCACCGGCGACGGTTTCCGAATGCGTGCTGGCCGAGCTGCCTGCCGAAGGCGAACGCCCGGCCGTGGCCTACCGGCAGGCTGGCGACAAGTACATCCTGCTCGAATACGGTCCCAACGTGCTCGACCTTCGGCTGCGGCTGCGCGTCCATCTGCTCATGGAAGCGCTCAAGGCCGCGAAGCTGGACGGCGTGCATGAGCTTTCGCCCGGCGTGCGCTCTGTGCAAATCCACTACGACAGCCGCGTCATCGCGCAGTCGGTGCTGGTCGAACGCCTGATCGCCTTGGAAACGCAATTGCCCAGCGTGGAGGGTCTTCAGGTCCCGAGCCGCATCGTGCATCTCCCAATGGCCTTCGAGGATTCGGCCACGCTGGGCGCGGTCACGCGCTACATCGAAACGGTGAAGGGCGACGCCCCCTGGCTGCCCAACAACGTGGACTTCATCCAGCGCATCAACGGCCTGGACAGCCGCGAGGATGTTCGCACCACGGTGTTTGAAGCCAGCTACATGGTGCTGGGCCTGGGCGACGTCTACCTGGGCGCGCCCTGTGCCGTGCCGCTGGACCCGCGCCATCGGCTGCTCACGTCCAAGTACAACCCGGCACGCACCTTCACGGCTGAAGGCACGGTGGGCATTGGCGGCGTGTACATGTGCATCTATGGCATGGACTCGCCCGGCGGCTACCAGCTTGTGGGCCGTACGGTGCCGATTTGGAACACGTTCCTGAGAAACCGCCAGTTCGGCGCGGAACCCTGGCTGCTGCGCTTCTTCGACCGGGTGCGCTTCTATCCAGTGACCGAAGTCGAACTGGATCGGTTCCGGGCCGATTTCCGTGCCGGCCGCACGCACATCAAAGTCGAAGATGCCGTGTTTGATCTGGCCGAGCACGAGCGGCTGCTAGCGCAAGACGCAAGCAGTATCGACGCATTCCGGGAGCGGCAGCAGGCCGCCTACGCCACCGAAGTGGCGCTGTGGCAGAACGACCCCAGGGTGGACGCGGTGGAGGATGCCGAGGAGGTCGTCATGCAGGCTGTCCACGGAAGCGCGGTGGTGGCCGACATGTGGGGCAATGTGTGGAAGGTTCTTGTCGACGTCGGACAGCAAGTCCAGATCGGCGAACCGCTGGTGATCCTGGAAGCCATGAAGATGGAGTTCCAGGTCGCCGCACGTCAGGCAGGAACGGTCGCGGCCTTGCATTGCAAGGCGGGCGAGCCTGTCGCCGCGGGAGACGCGTTGGTGGTGATTCGACCGCACCCTGTGGCTGCGACTGCGCCTCACGCGTGACGTGGCGTCGCCGCGGTCGGTATGCCTGCGACGTCGCCAACAGCACGGGAGCGCCAGTGCTCCCTCGTGAGAGCTTCTTCGGCCAGCCCGAAGGCGAGAGGATCGGGCGATGTTTCTCTATTGCCCAGGGCGCCGCTTGCGCAGAAGTGCTCGATTACATCGGGATATTCAACACTCCCGACGCCACCCTGGTTCAATGAGCGACCTGTTTCCTGAGAGTTTGAACGCGCTACGCGCAACGAGGGTCTCGAATTTCTATGGAACCCTGGGCGTATCAGGTCAAGTGCATTCAGAAGGTCGGGCCGAGCGGGTTTCCAGATCGCCTGGCGGCAAGGCGGGTCAGTGTAGCCTACCCCTTCACCGACGCAGTCTGCCCGACGCTAGCCTGCAAAGGCAGATCCATATCCAAGGAGTGGGAATGAAAGCATTTCACGTTCGAGGAATTGTGTGGGAGACCGATGGCAAGCATCCTGTATTGCTCACTGAAGCCACGGTCGAACGCGCGAGCGAAGAAGACATCGCCGATGCGCTTAGCGATGCTTATGGACGGCTGGCGAGTGACTTCGCTGTCGTAGACGGTGCTGATGGCACCAGTGATCCGAGAGCGTGATTCCATCCTTGGACGAGCGCCATACCTGACGATTAGACTCTGGCGGCAACGAACCACATCGAGCATCCACGGAGTCTCAGCTTGCGGTTACTGATTCGCAGCATTGTGGTGTTTACCCTTTCGTTAGGCACGCTGGCCTGTGCTCAGGGACCGGGGACTGACCATGCCTCTCAGGAGAAAACGATGGAAGGACATCCCCCCAGCGCCGCAGACGTGCGCTCCGAGCAAGACAAAGGCGCTGCTATTGCGGACAGGGCTGCAGACGAGGCCAGCCGGCGAGCCGCTCCCAATGCTGTGGTGTTGGGCGATTACCCACCATTGCCGCAAGGCCCGGCGCTAACGTCAGGTGTATTGGTCGAAGCCATCGTTCGAATGGCCAAATCATTCGAAACCAGAGCAGACATGGCGCCGATGCATGTTGCGCAAGTGTCAGGGCTTAAGGTGGCGCCAGACAGTCAAGGGCGGCGCACAGGGCTCCAGGGCGCGCTAGTTGCGGGGCGATACGAGTTCGCTGTGTGGAAGCCCTACGCACGTCATGCTGGGCACACCATCGAGCTGACCGTGCAGCCATCCGAGGCCTGCGAGCTGTCGTTCAAATCGCTGCATGACCCATTGGTTGCCGCCGGGTTCGGTGTGACCAAGAGCGCGGTGGGCTTCAAGCCGAGGGTTTACTTTGAGCGAGCACTCTCAGAAGGGCTTGGCTTGTATGTGGTCGTCAGCACGGACAAGCACGACGACCCACGCTGCGTTTCGCGGGTGAGGCTCGAAATAGAGCCGCGTGATGGCTGATCAGCGCGATATTGACCGGTTGCTACAGGACCTGGAGCAGCAGCCGGGCCTCCCCAAGGGCGCAGTGCGTGACCTTCGAGAGGCCATCGATACATCGCCTTATTTGACTTCGGTGATGACGCAAGCCATCGACCTGGGCACCCTGCGTCGCATGGAAGTGTCCAACCATCCGAACGAGGGCGGGCACTACGATGACAAGACGGGCACCGTCAGCATCAACACCTCGATTTTCGCGCCATCCATCCGGTCCGACCGCTTGGACATGTTGGCCGGAACATTGGGCACGAGACCGGGCATGCGCTGATGGCGCCGTCGGCGCAGGTTTCCTTGAACACCTTTGTGTTCAAGCTCGATACCGCCCTAAAAGACGGCGTCCAATACGGTGAGTCGGTGGTTGATGTGACCGCGCCATCCAAGGACTACATCGCGTCCGCGAGGCAGAACGAAGCCTTGGCCGAGTTGGTGAGCATGAATTCCGTTGCCAGTCGAGTGACGACGACCACGGGAGAGTTCAACCAGGCCCAGTTTCTGCGTCGCGTCGAGCCAACAACCGCTTGCGTGAAAGACGGAAAGCTAGAGCCAGGCATCCATTTGGACCGACGTCCCCCCGATTTTGAGTAGCACCGCAGTTTGGAGTCCAATTCCCTACCCCGAGGAGATTGGACGTGAAGAAGCGCTTTTCCGAAGAACAGATCATTGGCTTCCTGCGCGAAGCCGAAGCGGGCGTGGCGATCAAGGACCTGTGCCGGCGCCATGGCTTCAGCGAGGCCTCTTACTACCTGTGGCGCAGCAAGTTCGGCGGGATGAGCGTGCCCGATGCCAAGCGGCTCAAAGACCTTGAAACGGAGAACGCGCGGCTGAAGAAGTTGCTGGCCGAGCAGCTGTTTGAGAACGATCTGATCAAGGATGCGCTGCGAAAAAAGTGGTGAGCGCGCCGGCGCGTCGTGCGCTGGTGCGCGAGTGGATGGGGTGCGGTGCCAGCGAGCGCCGCGCCTTGGCAGCGATCGGCATGAGCGCCAGCGCGCTGCGCTACTGCCCACGCGAAGATCGCAACGTTGAGCTGCGCGAGCGCATCGGTGCGTTGGCGCATCGCCATCGCCGTTATGGCGTGGGCATGATCTATCTCAAACTGCGACAGGAAGGCCGCATCGTGAACTACAAGCGTGTGGAGCGGTTGTACCGCGAGCAGCAGCTGCAAGTCCGCCGCCGCAAGCGCAAGAAAGTCCCGGTAGGCGAGCGTCAGCCGCTGCTGCGGCCATCGCAGGCCAACCAGGTATGGTCGATGGACTTCGTGTTCGACCGCACTGCCGACGGTCGGGTGATCAAGTGTCTGGTGATCGTGGACGACGCCACGCACGAAGCGGTCGCCATCGAGGTGGAGCGCGCAATAGCGGGCCATGGCGTGACGCGTGTGCTGAATCGGCTCGCCATCCGCCGCGGCTTGCCGCAGGTGATCCGCACGGACAACGGCAAGGAGTTTTGCGGCAAGGCGATGGTGGCCTGGGCGCATGCGCGTGGCGTGCAGTTGCGACTCATCCAACCCGGCAAGCCGAATCAGAACGCCTACGTTGAATCGTTTAACGGCCGCCTGCGCGACGAATGCCTCAACGAACACTGGTTCCCGACACTGCTGCATGCACGCACCGAGATCGAGCGCTGGCGCCGCGAATACAACGAGGAGCGACCCAAGAAAGCAATTGGCGGCATGACGCCCTCCGCGTATGCCCAACAGTTGGCCAACGCCGCTATCATCAACCCCGGACTCTAAACCTGGCCGCTACTCAGGGCGGGGGGACGTCGCGCCGCCGATTAATTCAATCGGCTTGCCTTCGGCAAAGCGCTCAGCGTCTTTCGTGTAAGTACCGATGCAAGCGATCTTCACCGCGTGGGCCTGGCGATGAGCGAGCAGGCCATACATTTCGCGCACGACGCTGACGCCGACCTGCTGACGCTTCCATTGCTTGCATTGCACCAGCGTGCGGCGGCCGTCCTTGCGCAGGATCAGGTCGATGCCGCCGTCTGGGCCGCCCAGGCCAGTTTCTTCGGTAATCCCCCCACTTCTAGCGGTCGCCAGAAGTGGAGCTAAGCGGCCATCGCCAACTTCATGGCAGGCGTGATGCCGCCGAGCGCCATATTCGGACGCTCGTGGTTGTACGTCCATAGCCAGCGGGTGGCTTTGTCCTGCACCTGGTCGATGGTGTCGAACAGGGTTTGGGCGAGCCAGGCGTAGCGGATGGTGCGGTTGTAGCGTTCAACGTAGGCGTTCTGCTGTGGCTTGCCCGGCTGGATGTGCTCGACCCGGATACCATGCCGCTGCGCCCAGGACAGCAACGCGCCACTGATGTATTCAGGGCCGTTGTCGCAGCGGATCACGGCGGGCTTGCCGCGCCACTCGATGATCTGCTCCAGCGATCGGATCACACGGGCTGACGGCAGCGACAGATCCACCTCGATCCCCAGCCCCTCGCGATTGAAGTCGTCGAGCACATTGAACAGCCGGAAGCTGCGGCCGTCGGCCAACTGGTCGTGCATGAAGTCCATCGACCAGACCTGGTTGATAGCCTCCGGCACCGCCAGAGGCTCGGGCCGCTCACGCACCAGCCGCTTCCTCGGCTTGATCCGCAGGTTCAACTCCAGCTCGCGGTAGATCCGGTAGACCCGCTTGTGATTCCAGCCAAAGCCCTTCACGTTGCGCAGGTACAGGTAGCACAGGCCAAAGCCCCAGTCGCGATGGGCGGTCGTCAGGCGGACCAGCCAGTCGGCGATCCGGGCGTTCTGCTCGCTGGCCTTGGCCTGGTAACGGAAGCAGGTCTGGCTCACCGCGAAGGCCTGGCAGGCGTGGCGGATGTTCGTACGCCCGCTCGTGACTGCCGATTGGGCCATCTCGCGTCGCTGAGATGGCCTCACCATTTTTTTGCGAGCGCTTCCTTCAGCAGGTCGGTACTGAGCTGCGCCTCGGCGTACATCTTCTTGAGCCGGCGGTTCTCCTCCTCCAGCTCCTTCATGCGCGCGACCATGGACACGTCCATGCCGCCGAACTTGCTGCGCCACTTGTAGAACGTGGCCGAGCTGATGCCGTGCTCGCGGCACAGCTCCGGCACGGGCGCACCGGCCTGGGCCTGCTTGAGCACGGCGATGATCTGGCTGTCGGTAAAGCGGGACTTCTTCATGGAACCTCCTCGGGAAAGGGGACGAGAAAATTCCACTTCTGGCGTCTGCTAATGGGCGGGGGGATTACCGATAAGCCACGGAAAGAACGAGTTGCGGCCTCCCGAATCGAAAACGCGCTACTGCCTGGTGGCGATTCGGCGAAGAAGATGGGTCTGAGCTCGCTGCCTCGCGAGATAGACGCGATGAGTCGTGATCGTGCGCGCGACAAGGAAATGATCGACAAGCTGAAATCTCAGGTCGAAAGCCAAGCCCAGGGCGACAGTGGCGCTTCACAGGCGCAGGAGGCAACACAGGCCCTGCGCAAAGAGGTCACCGAGATCCGTGACGTCGTTGAGCAGCTGGCGAAACTGCAGCAAGCGAATGGAGCCACAAGCGCAGGCCCGGCGGGACCGGGTGCTCCTGGTGCAGGCACGCCTGTAGGCCAGCCCGCACCACAGGCCTACGGGGGCATCCGCACTATCGGGGCTCCGCAAGTGCCAAGTTCAGTTACGAGCGTGCCAGTGTCTGCGCCGGCGCCTGCACCGCGCTCGGACGGTGCGGGCACTGTCGATGCACCGCCAAAAGCAGCACAGGGGGCGGAATCGGGTAAGCAGGCCGAAACCTACACACCGTCTGGATCCATGATACAGGGCGTCCTGCTCACTGGCCTCGACGCACCTACCGGTCAAGGCGCCATGAAGGAGCCAACGCCGGTGCTGATTCGCGTGAAGAAGGAATCGATCCTTCCTAATCGCTATCTCGCGGACTTTCGCGAATGCATGATCCTTGCCGGAGGTCACGGTGACCTTGCATCGGAACGGGCAATGCTTCGTGCCGAGAACCTCTCCTGCATACGCACAGACCGGTCAGTCATCGACGTGAAGCTGCAGGGCTGGGTTGTAGGCAATGACGGTAAGGCCGGCGTTCGTGGCCGACTGGTTAGCAAGCAAGGTGCTGTGTTGGCGAAGGCTAGCTTGGCTGGTGTGGCAGATGGTATCTCCCAGGCATTCAGCGGCAACGTTCGTGGTGTCGCGCCTGGCAACGGTATCGACTCCGCATATGCTGCCCAATCCGGTGCGTTTGGAGGTGCCAGCACGGCGCTTGACCGCATTGCGGAGTACTACCTAAATCTTGCTGATCAGATGCACCCGGTAATCGAGGTCGATGCCGGCCGGGAGGTAACGCTGGTGTTGGTCCGTGGCATCTCTCTCCCGCCGTTGCGTGCACGAACACCTACAAAGTAGGTCTTATTCACCCACTCATACGTGGGTTCATTACATCACCGACGACTTAGCCTGATTAGGTCAGGAGGACCCATGTTGACCTTGAAAAACCCGCTTCTCGCTCTGAAGTGCCTTGTGGCCGCCAGCTGTCTCCTAATGCTAAACGCGTGTGCCACCGGTTCCAGCGGCAAATTCGCTTGCCCTGCTCCAGATGGCTTTAGCTGCATGAACCCGGTGGAGGTCTATGAAGCCACCAACGACATGTCAAGCGCAGACGAACAACCGCGCGTTAAAAAGGGTGGCAAGGCGGCGCCACAGACAATCGTGGTGCAGCCAGTAGCCCCAGCAGTTGCTGAGGCCATCGCGGTCGGACCGGACCGCTGTTGCAATCCAGTTCTGACTGGATTGTCGGTCCGCAAGAACGACTCTCTGTCTTTGGCGCGACCGATGTCCTCAATCGTCCCCACGCAGCAGCAGGCTGATGCCCTCAATCGTGGAACACGCACCTCACCTCAGTTGCCGGCCGGTGAGGCCTACCGGGAGTCGGCAAAGATCATGCGGATCTACGTCGCCCCCTGGGAGGACGAGCACGGAGATCTGCACATGGGCGGAATCATCTATTCGGAAATCGAGCCGCGGAAGTGGCGGGTAGGGCAGCGCATGCCTGATGCATCCAACACGTTTGCTCTTCTGAAGGGACAGGCGGCGGCAGCGGACGACGAGGTGGCGTCGAACGAGCCGGTCACAGGAACCACCAGCAACAACTTCAACCCACCGCGCTAAATCTTCAAGAGGAATGCAATGAACAATATCAATCTGGACGCGGGTGCTGCCTTTGTCAGCAAGCCGGAAAGCCGTGCAGTCGTTTTCGTCAAGGACAACGGCCTGCTGTTGTTGCTGGCAGCCGTAGTCGTCGGTCAGGCTTTGGCCTCGAGCGGTGGTGCGGCTACCGGTGGAGCGGAATTCCAGGACCTGTACGACCTGGTGCTTGGCTGGACGGAGGGGGTGCTGGGCAAGACCATCGCTGTCAGCGCATTCCTGATCGGCATGATCATGGGCGTGGCAAAGCAGAGCATCTGGGCTTTTGCGATCGGCATCTTGTTCGCGGCCGCGTTCGCCTTCGGCCCGGGCATTATCGACGGCGTGTTCACCGCCGGTTTCCAACTGTAAGTCAAGGGGCCGGTCAACGTGAAAGCACAAGAACGAGCTGAAGTTCGCGAGAAGGTGTTCGGTGTCATGAATGCCTTCGACAGCGACAACGATATCTTCGTCATCTCGCCGGACAGACTCGGCTTCGGCTTCATTTGCAATCCGTTGACCGGCTTCAGCGATGTGACGCAGCAGAGCATGAATTCGCTGTTGAACACCGCACTTCCAACGGGGTCTCTCATGCAGTTCGTGCTGTATGCGAGTCCCGACTTGGAAGGCAAGCTCCACCAATACATGGTGCTCCGTCAGAATCAGAAGGACGAGACCTTGCAGGGGCTGGCTCGCGCACGAGTGGAATACCTTCGCTCACTTACAGGCGAGCCGATCTCAAAGACCCACCAGGCAAAGTTGCGGAACATGCAGCTTTACATGACGGTGCAGGTTCCGCATGGCAAGACGCCACCGAACGAAGCACAGTTAGCCCGTTTGACCGAACAGATGTCTAGCATCAAGGCCGGCCTGAAGACCGCGGGATTTAGGCCTGAGACCATGACTGCCAAGTCTTACAAGCGCGTCATGGAAACAATCCTCAACCATTCGCCGCAGGCCGCCTGGAGAGCCATGCCCTGGTCGCAATACGACGAGGACAAGCTCCTATGCGATCAGTTGCTCGACCTCGACACGTGTGTAGACATTGAGCGCAACAAGCTACATCTAGGCGAGTTCGCCCAGGTCCGCGTAATGAGCGTGAAGCATTACCCGGATGACGTCTACCCGGGCATGGCAATGAAGTACGTCGGTGACCTCATGCGTGGAACCCGCGCGTTGCGCGAACCCACGGTGATAACAGTCAACATCATCTACCCTGATCCAGACGACGAACGGGCCAAACTCTTTGCCAAGAACACTTGGGCGACCAAGAACGCTGACGGTCCACTCTCGAAATACATCCCCGACTATGGCAAGCAGAAACAGTCCTCCGACATTGCGGTAAAAGCGGTCAACGACGGCGACCGGATGATTCGTGCTTATGTCGGTGCCGCAGTATTCGCTCAGGACAGCGACAGCCTTATCCAAGCGTCCAGCGATCTGAAAAACGCTTTCCAAGAAATCGGCTTTTCGCTGCAGGACGACGCATTCATGGTCGGTCCGATGTTCTTCCAGATGCTGCCGTTCGCGGCAAGCGCCGACATGGAAGATGCGCTTGGACGATACAAGCTGATGCCGACGCGGCACTGCGTGGCCATGCGGCCCCTGGTTGCCAGCTGGTCAGGCACCGGGACTCCGATGCTAACCTTGTTCGGCCGCGACGGTCAGTTGATGTCCTTCTCACCGTATGACTCGGACGGCAACTACAACTTCCTGATCTGCGCCCAGTCCGGCATGGGCAAATCCTTCCTCGCTAACGCGTTGACGACCAACTTCCTCAGTATGGGTGGCCGGGCGTGGATCATCGACAAAGGGTTCTCTTACAAGCAGATCTGCGAATTCCTGGACGGCCAGTACATCGAGTTTGATTCGAACTCCAACGTCTGCATGAATCCGTTCTCGGGGGTCCGCAGCTACGAGGAGGAAGCAGACATCCTGTGCGGCATCTTGACCGTGATGGCAGCCCCCAGCCAGGGTTTGAGTGACTTCCAGCTATCGGGCCTGAAGCGAACACTGAAGGGCTGCTGGGATAAGAGCGGTACGTTAACCACGGTAGACATGATCGCGGACCTATTGATCGCCGAGGATGATAAGCGCCTCAACGACATTGGTCACCAGCTTTTCTCATTCACGTCGGCTGGAGAGTTCGGCCGCTACTTCAATGGCGTGAACAACCTGCGGATGGACGCCCGCATGGTTGTGCTTGAGTTGCAGCAGCTTTCGGGCCGCATGCATCTGCAGCGCGTGGTCCTCTTGCAGTTGCTCAACCAGATCCAGCAGGCAATGGATGGGTTGCCGCGCGACATGCCGAAGCTGCTACTGGTAGACGAAGCGTTTGCTTTGCTGGCGTCGAACGAGACCCAGAAGTTCATCGAGACTTTCTACCGTCAGATCCGGAAGTTCGGGGGTAGCGCGGGCATCTGTACCCAGTCAGTTAACGACTTGTACGTAAACGCCGGCGCAATCGCGATGGTCGAGAATTCGGCCCACATGTTGTTGCTTGGCCAGAAGAAAGAGTCCATCGCGCAGGTCAAGAAAGAAAGCCGTCTGGAGCTGGGTGAGGTGGGCTTCCGTCTACTCGCGACGGTCCATACAGTCCCCGGCGACTATTCGGAAATCTTGATCAACAACGCCTTCGGTATCGGGATTGGCCGCCTGGTCGTCTCTGATGTGGAGAAACTGATGTTCTCCTCAAAGGCGCAGGACGTGATGGCGATCAAGTCGTACCGAGACAAGGGGATGAACCTCATGGACGCTATCTATGCGGTACTGCGGGACCGCGGCATCCACGTCAAGGACGCGGCTCAGCGACTGGCAAGCTAACTGCAAGGATTTAACATGGACAAGAAAATTCTCTTTTTTCTGTTGATATACCCGCTCGCGATCGGTGCGGCAAACTTTTTCATCTGTCAATCAATGATGAAGATTGATACGCCCAGGGTTCCGTAGACACTCAAGACCCTCGTTGCGCGTAGCGCCGTTCAAACTCTACAGGGGACAGGTCACCAGTTGAACCGTGGCGGCGGTTGGGGTTGTAGAACATCTCGATGTAGTCGAATACCTCGGCGCGTGCGGCGTCCTTGGTGGGATAGATTCGTCGCCTGATCCGCTCGCGTTTGAGCAGGCCGAAGAAGCTCTCCACGGGTGCGTTGTCGTGGCAGTTGCCACGCCGACTCATGCTGCACACCAAGCCATGGGACGCCAGGAAACTCTGCCAGTCATCGCTGGTGTAGACCGACCCTTGGTCTGAGTGAACCAAGCAACCAGCATTGGGTTTGCGCCGCCACACCGCAGACAACAAGGCCTGCACGACCAACTCGGTGTCGGCCCGATCGCGCATCGCCCAGCCGACGACCTGCCTGGAAAACAGATCGATCACCACAGCCAGGTACATCCAGCCTTCGTGCGTGCGGATGAAGGTGAAATCGCTCGCCCAGGCCGTGTCCGGCTCGGTCACGTCGAACTGTCGGTCAAGCAGGTTGGCCGCCGCCTTGCACTGCATCCCTCCATGGAAGCGCGGTTTGCGACCATAGCCCACCTGGGCACGCAATCCCTCGGCGCGCATCAATCGATGCACCCGATGGCGACTGCAACGCTCACCCAGATCGCGTAGATCCTTGGCGATCTTGCGATGCCCATACACACTGCCGCTGGCCAGCCAGTGGTGCTTGATCAGCCCCAGCAGGCGTTCGTCTTCCTTGGCGCGCTCACTGTCCGGCGACTTTAGCCACGCGTAGTATCCAGCCCGGTTCACCCGCAACACCCGGCACATCGCACACACCCTGAACTCCCCGCAGTGGGCTTGCATGAAGGCGTACTTTGCCTTTACCCCTTGGCAAAGTACGCGGCGGCCTTTTTTAGGATGTCGCGCTCCTCGGTCACTCGACGCAACTCTGCCTTCAGCCGCCGAACCTCGGCGCTCTGGTCCACCTCGGCGCGCTGTACCACGCCGGGCTTGCCGAACTTGCGCAGCCAGGCGTACAGGCTGTGCGTCGTGACACCCAGCCGCTCGGCGACGTCTGCCACCTTGAACCCACGATCCGTCACTTGCCGGACCGCCTCGATCTTGAACTCATCCGTATACCGCTTGCTGCTCATAGACATCTCCGAATCGACTATTTTCCATGGCCATGAGATGTCTAGGAAACCCTGGGCGTATCAGAGTGAGCTCGCAGTGCGGCCGCCAATTGCTGTTGTTGATGAAGCCACCTTTATCCAGCAGAACCTGAAGCCCAGCGCGACTACACAGGACCTAGAGCAGTTGTTACTGCGTTCGGAGCAAGCGGCGACCACGCTCACCGAAAATGGCTACTTGGTGTTGAGGAAGAATCAGGTGTTTTCCTCACCCGCTGAAATTGAGGCTAAGCCGTGAGCTATGTGCAGACCCATGTGCGTCCACGGTGGTCTGCACGCTTCTTAAAAAACCTGTTTGCTGTGCTGGCCATCACGACGATGGTGGGTGTTTCCTACGTCCAGAGCACATATACACTCGGCTTTGACCTCCAAGCGGCGCGATGCCTGCCTTGGTCAGTCTATTGGGTAACGAGGGTGGTGCCAGAAGAGGTTAAGCGCGGGATTCTGTATCAGTACCGCTTTACTGGTGACGAAAAGCTCTTCGGCAGGAATCTAGTCAAGTTCGCGGCTGGCGTCCCAGGTGACCGAATCAAGCTCGATCCACGTGGTGTGTGGATCAACGGCGAGTACTGGGGACCAATGCACCCGTTGCAAGTCGAGCGAATGATTGCTGCAGGTCAGGCGCCGTTTGCAAGTTTCGTGATCCCCAAAGGCAAGGTGCTGATGCTTGGCACATTGCCACAGACGTACGACAGCCGATATGTCGGTTTGGTCGACATATCCGCACTCAATGGAACCGCTACGCCGCTATGGTAGTTCGCCAACTTGCATCCCTGCTTCTCGCTGCGGCATTGACGCCGCTTTCGTCTCTAACTGCTTACGCCCAGCAAGATGCCAGTGCTGTGGACATCGGCACCAAAGCAGCCGAAGGCAGACCGGCCGACACCTTTGCCCACGACCTGATGACGCAATCGGTCGAGGTGCTCAACAACAGTGCCGCCTACGTCGGCGACGCAAACGAGTTGATGGCCACCGAGAAGGTTTTGCAGGTTCAGCGTGAGCAGGAGTCATACTTCAAGTCCCTGCTGCAGGCCGCCACAAGCTACAACGCTGACGCTATGAATGCGGCGGCCGTGAAGTACGGTTTGAAGCCAGATTCCAAGAAGCTGGAGGTAGAGCAGGGCAGTGGCGCTTCCAAGTTTCGCTACCGCCTTCATATCTTCTGGTCCATGGGCGACGCTGCTATAAGCCAGGCGCTGGAGTACGGACTTAAGTATCGGGAATCGATGGTGCTTTCGCTGCGCGGGCCGCGCCCCGGCGAAAAGCTTGAGCCGCTGATCTTTGCCATCGTCAAGCTGATGGGTGAAGTGAAAGAGGGATCGGTGGTACCGAACATTGAGATCAATCCACCTTCTTTCACGGACAACGACGTGACCGTTGCGCCAACTCTGGTGGTCATGAATGAGCAGGGCCAGCCTATCGCAAAGGTTGCCGGCGTGATGAATCCGGAATGGATCGAGTCGGAGATAGAAGCCGGACGCCGAGGCGATCTTGGCAAGCACGGTCAGACGTCAGCGATCGGTGAAATCGACATGATGCAAGCCATGATCGAGAAGGCGAAAGCAACTGACACAAAGGCCATGGCCGAGCGCGCGAAGGCACGCATCTGGCAAAACCTTCCAATGTTGCCTCTCCCTAAAACAACGGTACCTCGTATCCGAGAGCTGGACCCAGGTTTCTACGTCACCGAGGACATTCCGCTTCCAGACGGCACGTTCCTCGCTAGAAAGGGTGACTACGTAAACCCGCTTGAAGACGAGTTGATGGCCTTTGACGACGTCATAGTCATTGTTGATGCGAACGATCCCGAGCAGGTGGACTTCGCGGCGGCAGTCAACTCGGCATATCGTTCGACTGGCGTAATCACGATGCTGACAGAACTAGACCGCAGCAATGGTTGGGACGTTATAGGGCGACTGACACAGCGCTTCAAGGACCAACCGTTCTTGCTGACTAGTGACGTGAAAGAACGCTTCCGCGTAGAGCACGTTCCCACAGTAATCACCGTGGTTGATAAAAAGATTCTCGTGCAAGAAATTCCAGCTGAAAGCGTAAAGGTGAAGCAATGAAAGGACTGATAATTGCCTGCGCACTTATGCTGGCAGCTTTAAGTGGTGTTGCACAAGCTCAAGATGGCGGGGACGGAAAGTTTGGCTGCCCAGACTCAAAGTTCTTAGGTCCGGCATTTTTCAACAATGTTTGCTGGAGTTGCATCTTCCCGATACGTGTCATGGGAATCAATCTTGGGCCTGCAGACGGTGCATCAAACTACGGCGAGAGCGGTGTCGGCAATATGCTTCCGGATATTTTCGGATCTGGAAATTCAAGGCGGATTCCAAATGGAACGGCTGCCCCTATTTGTCTTTGTCCGGGAAGATCTGGATATCCGGCGATCGGCATCACATGGGGATATTGGGAGCCATCGCATTTAACCGAAATTGTCCGGAAACCATACTGCGCGCCATTGTTCGGAACTACCTTGCTGAAAGACAGCGCGAAAGGAATGCCTGGTGGCCAAGACGTGGCCGCTGGTCAAACGGCGATGAAAATGATTCGCTGGGGAGGCCCCAATAAGGCTTCTGACGCTACCAGCGAGAACCTGGGCCAGACTTTTTACCACTACCACTGGCTTAAATCACCATACGGCTATGTCAGTGACTGGATTCAGTCGGCACTTTGTTCGTCGGGCAGTGGCGGTGACATGGACTATTTGTGGTTAAGCGAGATCGATCCTGTTTGGACCAAGGAAAGGCTTGCAAATCTGACCCACCCTGAATCAAAGCTATTCGCTAATCCTGTGGCACAGCTGGCCTGTATGGCTGATGCGGTCACCAGCACGGTCAGTAAACCCTCGGAGCTACTTTTTTGGTGTGCTGGTTCGTGGGGCGCAATTTATCCGCACATGGGATACCTAGGCTACGAGGCAAGCGCACCCCGTGAGACCTCGCTCCTTGCGACTCGTGTTTGGGCGCAGATGCACCGTCGGGGTTTGGCAAAGAAGCGCTATGGAAACGGGTCGGTGTGTGCAGCCCGTTTCTACTTCACTCTACCCAAACAGGGATACCGGCTTCAGACGTTCTATCCATTACGTGAGACTAAGAATAATCATTGGATAGGAGCTAGCCCGTTTCGCTGGGGATAATGGCGGAATGTTCCTTACACGGGTGAAGATTATATTTATCTGTCATCGTCATATTCAGAATGTTGCTTTACATTCTGGTAATATTGAGAAATGAACATTGAATATTAAAAATAAAATTCTTCTCTCGCTGATCCTATTTGCGCTTTCAGCAACGGCGACGGGTCAGTCAACGGTCAACGATGCTTCCGGAACCGTTGAGGGCAGCGCGGCACAGGCTGGCTTTACAGATGGTGCCGGAAAAAATGGAACAGGTACGGTCCAAATCAATGGGCGCTCGTATCAAGCGGATGAAATTCTACCTTCGGGCAATAATAAGGGGTACGTCGACCGCCTCAAGCAGATCGATGGCTCCAAGAATTTGCAGAGCTTGCAATCCGCATATAACGACCTTAGCCCGCAGATCGATAAGGACCCTTCATCCTGGGCCGAGGCAACACGTACCTCTACCGTTGTGCCGAGGGACATGCACCGCGTACAGGATGAATTGCGCAATGACAATACGCTTTGGGAGCAGAGCCTTCAGAAGCTAAGGATGGTCTGATCAATGCGGCCAGAGGATGCGTCGACCCGCATCGGTAGCGCTGACTACGCTCACACCTTCGGTTTTTCGCTGTTTCCAGCGCATTCTCGGGGCGTTCTCCCCATTACAGGCACAACTTCCCAACGGCAGGCATCAACTGCTTCCGCTTCAGCCACAGGTTCGACAGCGCAAAGAGCGTCAGCACCTGCGCGGTGTTTTTGACCAGGCCGCGATAGCGCACCTTGGCATAGCCAAACTGGCGCTTGATCACCCGAAACGGATGTTCCACCTTCGCACGCAGGCTGGCCTTGGTGTGCTCCCAGCGCTTGGCCAACTTCAGTTCGCGCTTGTTCTTGATCTGCTTCAGCTTCGAGGGCTTCTCCGCGATCAGGTAGCGTAGCTTGCGCTTGCCCTTGATCTCATCGCGCTTCTCAAGCCCGGTGTAGCCGCTGTCCCCACACACCGTGTCTTCCTTGCCATGCAGCAGCTTGTGCGCTTGCGTGATGTCCGCCACGTTGGCTGCCGTGCATTCCACGTGGTGCACTAGGCCGGATTCATCATCCACTCCAATGTGCGCCTTCATCCCGAAGAAGTATTGGTTGCCCTTCTTGGTCTGGCGCATCTCCGGATCGCGCTCACCGTCCTTGTTCTTGGTCGAACTGGGCGCAGAGATAATCGTGGCATCCACAATCGTCCCGCCGCGCAGGCTCTGACCCTTGCGCGACAGATGCGCGTTCACCCGATTGAACAGCTTGCGCGCCAAATCGTGCTGCTCCAGCAGATGGCGAAAGTTGAGAATCGTCGTCTCGTCCGGCACCTCATCCAGCCCGCCGATCTTGGCGAAACGGCGCATCGACACCGTGTCGTACAAGGCTTCTTCCGCCGATGGATCGCTCAATGCATACCACTGCTGCAAAAAGTGGATGCGCAGCATCGTCTCCAGCCGATACGGCTGTCGTCCCGGTTGCCCCGACTTCGGATAGTGCGGCTCGATCAGCCCCAGCAGCTCCTTCCACGGCACGACCTGCTCCATCTCGGCCAAAAACACCTCACGCCGCGTCCGCTTGCGCTTGCCGTCGTACTCCGCGTCGCCGAAGGTCAGCTGCATCGAAATCGTCTACTCGGGTCGATGATCGATTGTGGCAGATCAGGACGGATTGTTCAGAGTTTCCTTAGGCGAGTTTTCCGACGAACAGAATGGTGACGGAACAGGCGTATGGGATAACTACGATGCTAGCTCAGACTCCATGACATTGAATCAGTCATTCACTTCGCTTGCAGAGAACATCAATGGTGGAGGCAGTCCCGGAGCAGGCGATCCGAACGCGACGCTTGAAGACTTTGCGAAGAAGTTTTCTAATTTCTCAGCAAGCAATATCCGTCCAAAGCTTGGCTGGTACTGCAAGGACCATGAGAAGGATCTGGCGATTAAGAAGAACCTAGGCCAATGCACTTATCTCGGCTCCTACTGCCAGACTGAATCACTGTTGGGCATCTGCATCGTGAAGATGCATGTGTCGTGTTGCTTTAATTCCACAGTGAGCAAGTCGATCCGAGACCATATGGCTAAGGACGGGCGCTTTGGCATGGGGACGGCCAAGCGATCGCAGTGCGGTGGCATTCCTCTCACGCAGCTGATCAACGCCAACATGGAGAATTTCAGTACGGATGAAGTAGAGGCGCGCATGGCCGCCGGCGGATTCACCCCGAACATGTCCGAATTGTCGGGTCTGTCGGGTGAAGAATTCGACGTTGAGATGTTTGGTTCAGGCAATTCGCTCAATGATCCAAACCGGAAAGGCCTTCAGCAACGCACGGGCGAACGAATGGATGCGGTGAGCCCAAATATCGTGGAGGGTTATGACGCGATCGATGGAGCAATCAATAAGCGATCGAATATTGCGAACACCGATGTTGCGGATCCTGAAAGCCCGGGTGCAATCACCTTCAATCCTGGGTTGTACTTTGTAGACCAGGGGCATATCGCGAATGTCAAGGTCAATCGTAACGGCGGAAAGGGGACCGTGAGCGTCACTTTGCGGACCATTTCCGGCGGCACGGCGGTTTCAGGCACGGACTTCACTCCTGTGAACACGACCTTGACCTGGGCGGCCGGTGAAGTTGGCACCAAGTCGGTTGGTATCCAGACCACGAACCGGAACCGCTCTGCTGCCTTGACGATCATGCTTGAAATCGCAAACACAACTGGCGGTGCGGTGATCAATCCCTTGAGCACAGCCACTGTCGAAATTAACAAGACATCGGAGTAAGTAGATGCAGCAGAACAATAGAGTAATTGCCACCAGCGCAGTTGGAATTATCACTGAGGCATTGCGGCAGATCGTCCCTGATGTGGGTTTGCGCGTGCGTAGGACCTTCGCCTATGACGAACACAAGATGACGCCGCTTGAATTTGTGCGTTCGCTGATGACATTTTCCTCGGGTGGATTTAATTCCTATAACACCCGTGGTGTGGGATATCTGCTTGTTCCTATGGCTACAGTATTTGCTCCTATGACACCGGGTGAGGCAAGCGGTGTAAATGTCCTTGTGCGTCGCCTCGCGTTCCTGGAAACCTGCATCAAATATACCCATCAGTTCTACCGGGAAGCGATCGCGCGTGAAATGGAAACCGCTCCACTACGTGAGGTTGATGATGGCGCACCAGCATTGGTAAAGCGAATCAGCGAGCTTTGCCTGCAGCTTCTGGATGAGGAGGCAATGGTCGAGACGTTGTCTTTCTTTTGGCTTGAAAGTCAGCACGAATCGATGGCATCGGTGCGGACCGTGCACGAGCTGGCTAGTGAGCGGCTGATTTGGTCAGTCGGGTCAGATCGATTCAGTTTGACCGAGCGCGGTCTGGCCTGGGCCAAGAACGGCCAGGACTGGTTCGATTCAACGCATATTGATGGGGCGGAACACTCACTCCGCTACTTTCCCCAGACGCTATTGGGTGCGCAGCTTGCAGACGCGGCACGTGATGGAAGGCCGGCATTGTCGGTTGTGACTTAAATGCTGCGCTACCTGCCTTTTTTGCTTTACCCAGTACTTCCTGCAATCGCCGGCGCGTTCTTTGCAACGTCGCCTCGATGGCTATGCGGAACGCTAGCGGTGCTGCTGGTTGCGCTCTATGCAGGTGGCAAGAGGAAATTTGCAAGATCCTTGGTTCTGCCAAGCCTTCCATCTAAGTTCGCGGGCGCGGCCGCGGCACTCTGCGTCATGTGTTTGTTCACGCGAGCTTTATCAGCATTTCTGCTGGGCATCGGTCTCGTCGCTGGCTGGCAGGTTGGTTGGTTGCTTCCATATGCTCTGATGCCGTCAGTGCTTCTCTGCATTGGTATGGCAGCACGACGGAGTCTGCGCAGGTAGCGTGACATCGTCGGAAGTGGGCTAGTGGGCGGGGTAGAGCACCTCGTGCGGGCTGCATAACGTCACCAATCATTTTCGGGAGACTCGCCTGTAGTCTGTCGCGTTTCGCGGAGTTATGTTGCAAAGTGCAATAATTCGTGAAGAGACGGTTGATCTGGCATTAGGTGTCCCGATGTATTCGCGTAAACAACCTCGATCGCGTCAGTTGGAGATCCGTCCTGCCGGCGGCGAGCACCAGGTCGTCACCGTTTCCAGCGATCGGTCACAGCGTCGGCAACCGTGTGCAAAGCCCTGCAGCGACTGCCCTTGGCGAATCGACGCCATCGGTAAATTCCCATCGGAGGCGTTCGTTCACAGCGCTCGTACAGCGTACGACATGGCTGAATCCACCTTCGCGTGCCATCAAGCTGGGGCGTCACAGCCACGCATGTGCGCAGGATTCCTGCTCCGCGGGGCAGAGCACAATCTCACCGTGCGCTTGGCGAAGATGCGCGGTGAGATGGTGTCGCCACCCTCTGCTGGCGGGCACGCCTTGCACGCCTCCTATGCGGCGATGGCGATCGCAAATGGCGTACCGGAGGATCACCCGGCTCTGGCTCCGTGTCGGGTTGGAATCGTGGATGATGACGACGAGATCCCTACCGCCTACCGCCACCGCTAAACAAAGGACCTGAAAGATGAACGACAGCCCGATCCTTCAGCACATTCTGGCCAAGTCCCGCGCTGCGGCCGCCGGCGACCTCGGCGTGTTGTCAACCGGGGAGCAGATCGCAGCGTCACTTGCGCTCAATCGGCCGGATTGGCTCGTTGATATGGGCTACTCGCTTGCCGAGGCGATCGATCGCCTCAGCGCTGACTGGCTGGCGCAGATCCCAGAAGCGGCGCGCCAACTCGTTGACGAAGCTACCGCTGAAAAGGAGGCGCATGCGATCGACGAGCAGCAGCGGCAGCTGGACGCTCTGCTTGAAGCCCCACGTGACGAGCCGGTGCGTCTTCTTGCCGAGTTCGTCACCCATGGCAACGCGCCTGGCTATCGCGACGTCGACCTGCATTTGCGCGTTACACCCTTGTACTTCCACCTCCAGGCAGAACCTCGGTTGCTCGCGCTGCGGTTACGGCCGGACGATGCACTGCCCATCATCGAAAGCATCAGCAGCGTCCACGCGTTCGCTTGGCGGAATGAGCTTGGTCCGATTGATCGGCGCGAAGGAGAGTTGCGTCCCAGCTGGGTTCCACGGTACGAGTGAGCAGCTCCCTGGGATTTGCAAGAGTGATGAGACCGCTCTGCCGGTGCGGGCATCGGTTACCTACTACCGGCTCTTCCTCCGTCCATACTGGACCGGATTCTGCGCGTCATGAACTGGTGGTAGGTGAAATAGGGTCTATCAGCGAGTCCGATTGCCTGACCTGATCCAGCCGGTCCCAGCGCCATAGCCACTGAGCGGATTGCTCGATGCCCGGTCCGATCACGCCGGCGACGTCCTCCGCCAGGTCTGCGGCTCGTGTTCGGTACCGACTGTGGCCATGGCCTCGCGAGTCACGCCAGTCTTTAACAGCCTATGGGGCGCTTGGCGTACTTATCCCTCGAAGGTGGCATCGGCGACGGACACTGGCCGGCTTGCCGCTCCGGATGTCCGTACCTACCAGGACCCGTCTAGGTCGGCATATTTGCTTCGGAGGCACCGCGCCGACTCCAGCTCGCTGCAGCGCTGGCTGGAGCGAGGTTAGGCCAGGCCAAGCGCGATCTTTGCCTTCGAGTACTTGGTTAGAAGCCTATTCCTGTCTTCACTGGACAATAGAGCTAGGCGTTCTGCAGAAGAGTTATCGGCGATGTCTGCCGCTTTTACCGCCAATGCAATGCGATTGCAGCGAATGCCGGCGTAATAGGAGTCAGTTGAGACATGCTCTTTCCTAGTCAATAGATCCACAGCCTCGACAACGGCGGCCGGGAAGAGCAAAACCGCATCAGCGTGCTCCGGCTGATCCTCTAGGACATCGTGGAGCCATGCTGCTGCAATTGCTTCGCAGCAGTGGCCGGCGGCCGTCACACGCTCCGCTACGCGCGCGACATGGCCCAAGTAGGGCAGGCCGGCCTTATCGGTCTGAGAGGCATGGGCAATTGCCGCAAGCGATCGTGCGCGCTCTACCAGCTCGTCCGTCCTTTTTAAGTTATTCACTGAAGTTAGACCTATTAAACTAATCGAAATCCAAGGAACCAAGCTGTGTAGTGGAATTATCAAGCCAGTCGCTAACTTTGAGGGCTTGGCGCGAATTCGCAGTGTGCTCGATGCCATCTAGTAGTCTAATGACAAACGCTCGAATGTTGTTTTCAAAGCGGTGCGGGTCCGAAAATGACAATGTGTGATGCTCATCACCTCGATTGAACCTTGTTAAAACACCGCCGTGAGCTACGCATATAGCGTTTGCCATGCACTGAAGGTCAGGAGAATTCTCCCACTCATCCTTGAATCGAGAAATACGGGTTCCGTATGCGAACAAAGCAGGGTACGGATAGAAGGATTGACCTCCCTCCAGCTTGCCATATCCTCTCATTCTGAGGCCATCCGGATTACTCGGGTGCATTGACTTGACGAGTCTTGCGAACTGCTCTAACCCCTGTTTATCAAGTTGGCTCTTAACTTCGATAACCCTTAAAACGGAGTCAAACGGGTAGATGCCATGGCCGCCGGACTCATAGAAGGGTGGGAAATTTCGCCTATCATAAATAAGAAGATCAACTTGCGGGCTTTGCTTTTTAAAACCGTCTATAATTACCCCGCTACCAATGCCGTATTGTATCGGTAGAACTGATTCTAGAAGCTGTCTCAAAAAAGCTTCGCGGAATGCTCCCTTTTCGCCTGGATGATGAAGTGGACCAGTGGCGCCATACAGATTACACAGCTCGCGCACCCTCGCGTTGAAAATTTCTTCAAACACGACTAGCTCCATGCGGCAGCGACCTATCGGCAATCGAAATCGGTACAGGGGGACGGTTGAAAAAAAGCGTCTCGGCATAGCTTACAGCTTGCTTAAGGCTGAGGTCCTTTGAACTAAAGCGGCGCAAGCGCAGGTACCGAGCTTCCGAGACAGCCTTAAGATCGCACATCTAGGTGGCGTTGGTCTATCAGGGAAAGCCTGACCAGCACATCGGAGTTGCCATGGCTGCATGCCCCTGCGAATGAGCAATGTGTCCCATATCGCGATGCAAATCATGCACGTGGTCTGCCTTCCCGGTTAAGTAGTTTCCGAGCGCAAACAATTGTCGGGTCTTCTCAGGTATGCTCTCTACTCATCAGAACTTTGGGTAGCCCATGGAAGGGATGAGGTATGCAACAAGAGGCCTGTTAACGGCCACTGCTTACTGCCTAGCGTTTCAGTTAGCTTGGCATTGCTCCCTTGACCAGTGGTATTTGCCAGCTGGTCTACGGATTGCTGCCCTCCTTTTTGCACCCTATCGCATGGTACCGTGGGTGCTGCTTGGAGATGTGGGCGCCTTGCTAATGCTCAGGGTTCCAGCAATCTCCGGGATGGGCATCAGTCCTGTATGGGCGTATGGAAGTTCGTGCGTCCTTGGCTCGGCAATCTCGCTGGTACCCATGGCAATACGGATCAAGTTACGGGAAGTGCATCGTAAAGAGGCGTTGCTGATTCCGTTACTCTTGTTAGCGGCACTTTGGAGTGCGGTATGCACGCAGTGCGTTAATATACTGCTCGAAGGACCTGCAACCGCAATCGGAGGAATCAAACTTGTCCGGTTTGCGGTGGGGGACTATCTGGGCATGTTGATGGTCATCCTCCCTGTTATGCTTTGGTTACGAAGGAAAGAAACGGAGAGACCGGGACGACTCGCGATTCACAGTGCCGCGTCTTCACTGACAACAGCCCTCTTATTCGCGCTGGCAACACTTCCCGAAAACCACTTTGCGCGACTTGGAATGATGTCTCTGTTCATCATACCGGCGATTTTGCTGACATGGTTGCATGGGTGGCGTGGTGCAGCGATTGGCTTAGTGATTGCCAATGCTGCTTTGGGATTTTCTTTGCGGAATACCGGTGCATTTGGAGCATATGATTCCACTGGTTTCGTTGTACAAATCATGCTCGCAACCATCGCCACAAGTGTATTTGTGCTCGGCACCAGGATTTCGAGTGTTTTGACCGAAACACGAATTCGGCTAAGGGGTGAGCAGCAGGCTCAGCAAACGGCACGAATGAGTTATATGTGGGCTGAAAGAGAACTCCGTGAACATGTGATTGGGTTCACTGACGTACAAGTCCATGTGAACATGCTGCGCCGGGATATCGAATCACATTTGAAATCACGCGGGCAAAATGAGGCCGCTATGCGGATGATCCGCACCGGCTCGATTCAATCTAGAATGCTCAACGAGTACATCAACACACTGTACCCCTTGGAAATCGAAACGCATGGTCTTTACCATGTGTACTGTTCTGCGGGATTTGCCCGTGTCAGTCACACCGAGGTGAGTAGTTCAATGCTTCGCGGCGATCCCATGGCGCTGTCAGTTGGGCTACAGCTTGCGGTCTATAGATGCACGTTGTCAGCTGTCAGCTCTCTACCGCCTGGTGTGCGACTTGTGATCAAGGCACGTGTGGGCAAAACACGTGACATTCAAGGAATTGTTGTTACGGTGGCTGCTGACCAGGCTCAGTACACCCCGGTTGACCGAGCGACTTACGAGAATGCTGCGGTCCTATCCAGACGAGTAAAGACGTATGGTGGTGCGTTTAAACACCACCATACGAAGATCAGCTTTTACTTATCAGAGCCACTTGGGTCACGCCTACTGTTTCGGTATGACGATCCAGTTGTTATTAGACAATAGAAATACCGCAACTGTGTCCCCGTCATATATTAATATTCCTGCAGGCATGGAGCCCGGCTTTAAAATTTTTGTCCGGTCGGCATCCACACCAATTGGCATCACCCACACAACATTATCGATCCAACCTATTGCGGTTCTGACTTGTCCCGTCGAATCGTTGACTTGCAAGTAACGGATTCCATCAGGCTCGAAGGCGAAAACCTTTGCATTGCTCACAGCGGACAGATCCATAGCCGCTGGACGGCTCGTTCCAAGTCCAGTCACAGCTGTGTTTGGTGTGTGGCCGACATCAGGGCAGCACGCTGCTGCAGTCTGCATAAGAGTCAGTGCCATAAAGCCGATAAGAACCTTCGCGGTAGAATGCATGTGACGCATTTCTGTATCCCTTCCCCTCGACAGGGGCGCTCGCCTGCGGTCCAGGCAGATGCGACGGTACGCGATCTTGAGCACTGCACGGCAAAAAATTGTTTTCGTAGCGCATGAGTAAAGATCGTGACATGGCGCACATCGAGAGCCGCTTTCGCGTTCCACTTGAGGCCGGATCTCTCAAGACTTTCGATTTGTAGGTCTTCTGTCGCAATGAACTAGCTTCAAAACAAGCAATTGGACTACGTCCAAGCTCTGACTTGACACCCTCGCAATGAGAGGTCTAATCTAAAAGAAGAACGCGCTTGCGCATCTCCGCTGTGGCCGGTGCCACCTCAACGAAACGTTTTTTAAAAACTACTTTCATCCCCAAAGGGCGAACTTGACTTCGCCCTTAGGCGCAGTTGGTTTGCCCATCACGCTTGGAGCAAACCAAATGTTTACTATCAATCAGGCTCGTATTGATGCTGGTTTTGATGCCGTCATTGCGGGTATTCAGAAGCATGTTTACGAGAGCAAAGCTGAGTTGCTTGGTCCGCTGGACGAACAAGCCTGGGGCGTGGTCTGCCAGAAGGAATGGGAGATTGCTCGCCGATGCTGTGGACTGTCCTGGTCGTATCTTGTCAAATTGTTCAGTACCGAGATCGACAAGCGCGTCTCTAAATTACCGGAGCATCAACGCGTATCGGCTCTCGCAGTCGCGGTTGACCTTGGTTATGAGACTCTTGAGATGCGAGATCAAGAAGATGCCTTTAATTCTGCGAACGGGTGTTGCAGTCACGGCATCACATTGGGTTGCTGCCCTCGCGGATGTGGTTCATGAGAGTGGATTCGCTTTGAGCAAGCATGCTATTAAAGTATTTCTCATGATCGGCCATCTGTCCTGCCTCAATTCATTGGCACTTGGTACGCCGCATACTTTCCCTTGCCTACTCTCTGATCCTAGCAAGGTATTCATCGGTGTTAAACACCAAATGGAAGATTGTGAATAACCCCGCTTTTTGCGGGGTTTTTTTATTTTCACTTTTGCTAAGCTGACACGCAGGGCTTTCTCAAAGGTCAGCTGAGGTCTTACTTGTGGTCCATCAGTGTCCCATTCGTCTCAAAACGACTGGCATTGTGTGCAAGGCGCTCGGCGTACGCGATCAGTCGGATGTTGAGTGCAGCGATTTAGTGCGTACGCCGGCATCGATAGCCATATCTTCGATATAAGCATGAAGGACTGCGAGCTCGTGATCCTGCAGCTGATCAAGCCAAGCTACAAATTCTGGACGTCCGCCTGGATACGCGTCGTGCAGCCGACGCATGAGCTGCCCAAGTGCTTCGCCTTCGAGGCCCGTCAACTCGGCAACGATCTGGCCATTGAATATCTGCTTGCGACGGCGCGAGCCGGCAAACGCTTCTTGGGACCGCTTAAGTGCATCTGCAAAATCAGGAAATTGGGACATTGCCCGCTGTAGGTGATGTTCGCGTTGTAGTCCTGCTGACGATCCTGCGGCAGTACCAGTTGTCTTCAGCCATTCGATGAAAAACCGATAGTTTTGGCGCTTCTGATAGCATGCGCGATCGCGGTATCCTCTGGCTTGCAGTAGATAGGCGACTGGATCGAAGTAGGTAGAACTTGCAGCATAGAAAAAGACATCCTCAAGGGCGTGGAAGCTTTCGGTGAAACGGCGATAGTCGTAACCAAGGAAGTCAAATGCCGCCGCCATCTTGGTGGTGACAGGTATGTCGGCTACGAGGAAATCACCATCCCTGAGTTTGTAACGTAGCCCGCTGTGCCCATACTTGAATCCCATTCTGTTGGCCGTACGGCCCATGAGGCTGCCCAGAACATTGAACGCCAAGTAATCGCGTGCGGTGTCGTATTCGATGGGGGGCACGCAGATGAGGTCAACCTGGAACGCTGCGACATCAAAGCTCAGAACATCTTCGTTAATCACCACCTCGTGTGGGCTGTACAGGCGGTGCACCATAGCAGCCACGTCTGCCGGCATAGTGCTGCGATCGGCGAGAACCTTCATATGCCCGAAATCGGCCTTGGCGCCAATGCTGCGGACCAACTCAGCACGGACGCGACTATCACGTTGCAGGGTGTCCATGACTTCCGTGGCAAGCAGGCGATAGTTGACGGCTGTCAATCGCTGGGTCGCGACCGTCTGCAATGCGCTACCCCGCATCTGCTAGACCCTCTATTACGTTGTGATCAAAAACTTTGTTGGAGATCATCTACTTGCTTATCCACAAATTTCAGCACCGTGCAAGGGTCCGAATCGGACGGAGATAGTTTACTGCAGGCAACCAACCGAAATGCGCATATTTCTGTGGACGCTGTATTCGCATCACATGAATTCCGGTTGGGGCAGGGGTGCTCAGTGGTCGCGAAGCTTCGCCAATGCTTTTTGTCGACTTTTGCCGGCGCGAGTGGCGAGCTCATTCTCTGCATAGCGAGCAGGCATAGTCGGTGTATTCCAGCGGCCTTGCTGCATGATCGCTGGCAAGTCCATTCCGGCACGCGTCATATCTTGCGCAGCCCCTACGCGGGCTGAATGAGCTGAGTATTGATTACCGGCAGCGCGTTTGATTATTCGGTCCGCTTCACGCACGCTTAAATGCGTGTCCCAGCGTAGCCGCTTAGCGTTCGCGGCTGGACTAGGTTCGAACAGCCTGTATCTAGGAAGCCGATGAAAGATATAGGAGTTCTGCTGGTATTCGTCGTGCACAGCGGGCCAAAGATAGTTTGTTGCCTTTGATCGCTGTTTCTGCCAAGTGAGCAATAGGGCGGCCGAGCGCGGCGTTAGGTAGAGCGCGACTCCAGCGCCTTGCTGATCTGTCTTAGAGCGAGAGATGGTGCATGTGGCTCCGCCGTCGGCGTCGGCATCAAAGCGAACATCGTTCCACTGTAAGCGCACCATTTCGGAAGCACGTCCTAACAGATCGTAGGCCACTGCCACGTAGACCTTGTCGCGAAGCTCAAGCAGCGAGTCGAGACCAGATGGAGTCGTTATCGCTTCCATCACATGATCCACGGTCTCAATATTTAGCGCTGACGCCTGGTGTTTTCGGGATGTGAGCTTCTCGCGGCATTGCTGTTGCCAATACCACCGAAATTGGGCTGTCTCGGTCGGGCAGGGGCAACCCCATAGCCGACTGGCCAATTTTAGCGTAAAGAGCAGGTGCTCCAGCGAGGCCCGTTTGTATCCGGCGTCAATCAAAGCTGACAGGAACTCAACCAGGTCATCAAATTGCACGGGCATGCACAGCCGATCATGATTGGCACAAAACGCGATCCAGTGTCTCCAGTCAGCGCGAATTGATTTGCGGCTGTTGTCGGCATATGGCTTGATTTCGTGTTTGAACAAGTCGCGAAATATGGCCTGAGCCTGCGCGAGCTGCTCAGTGCTGAGCTCGAATCTAACGCCAGGCACTATGACGGGTAGGTCCACAATCTCTAATACGCCGTCGTGGGGTGCAGGCAGGGCTTGTAGGGCGGACCGCACGGACGGGGAGAGATCGTCGGCCGCAAAAAACGGAGAAGTCGCACGCACGCGCTTCACAGCCTCCGTGTCCGGCTTTTCGCGCCTACGAGACTTGTAATTAGAAGTCATACGATCGCTCGGCTAGATGCTCTCTCTCGTGCAGTTTCTCAGCCCAGTCAATCGAAGATTCGATCGCCGGGGCATCTGTTTCGTTCGCCGCCAACGTGTCTTCTCCGTACGGATCCACGCCCCAGATCACATCTAGGTCCAGGTCCGGATAGAGGGCGACCAGGCCGATGCGAACCGCGAGACCTGCCGCAATGGCTTCACGTGCTTCGCAGCGCTGGCTGTCAGTTATGGGGTAGTGAATACGGAGCATGCTTTAGCCCTCGCTAAACACCATGCGCAATCTGCTGTCCGGCGCGCATGGTGGATTGCAAAATCGAGTGTGGATCATTACGCCTCCACCGCAGCCCATCCCTTGGGAGCCTCTTGCGAAGGCTCCTGCACCGTCCATAACTTCAGAGCAACGCCATCGGCAATTGAATGGGCTTCGGCCAGCTTCATTCCAACACAAGATAACCAGACTTTGGCTCCGTCGCTGAGCCAGATATTCACATACTCGGGGCTTTCGCCACGGACCACTGTTTCGATGCGAGTAACACCTGAGGGCCGCAACCAATGCACCTCATTACCTAGTTGAATGCGTACCGGAGGTTGCGAGGCATCAGTAGAGATATCAGTCATGGAACACTACCTATGAAAATGTTGTTCGTGAGAGAAGGAAATATTACCGCGACAGCGCAGTGAAAACTAACGTCGAGCGAGTTATTCACGAGCGCCGCCGCGGCATAGGAGGCGTTCGGCGAGGCCATCGTGTCTTCCAATGACAGGTACCGCGTCGTTGTTGGCGTCGTGATGCTCAGGGTGTCTTACCAATGACACTCTGCAGTAAAAATAGGACCGCTCCACTGAAGCCGACGGTGAAGACCCACCAAAGCAGCTTCTGCGCGCCAACGCATAAGCGACTCGGCTGCATCCGGCGGCCGTTTGCTGTGGCGTAACGACATTTGATGTATATGATGCCGTAGCGCAGACGTTGGCCGAGCGTTGGAGAGCCATCTAAGCTGGTTGCGGCCATGTAGGCGGCCAAGCTAGCGAGGTGCCGGCTCAACGTGCGTTTGTTGAGGTAGTCAGGGTGGCGGAGGCGCTCGAGCAGCACCATCGATACGATGGAGTGAGTCCGCTCTGCACGCCCTGGTGAAAGTAGGCAAAGGACTTGACCCGAATCCGTGCGCTCATAGCGTAATGATGCGCCGGTTTCGCTGTGCATCTTGAGTGGTCGCTTGCCCTGGCCACCAACAACGCCAGAGACATTTTAGAGACGTATGCCGAAAATGACATCGACCGTTAGTTCGTCAAGCCCTCCCGCCTGTCCACCGGGGATCACGTGGAAGTCGTAAGGTAAGAAGTAGGCAATGTCTTCCCGTTCCCGAGCCAACGCGGTGACGGTCGCTTTAGCGCTCTGGTAAAAACGAACCCAAGAACGATATCGCTCTTCCCGAATGGATTTGACCGCTTGAAATCGCTTAAGGAAGCTCTGAACAACTATTTCGCGAGCTTACGATTGAGAGCCGGGGCAATTGCCATCTCGTGCAAGTGCTTGATTTCAAGTACTGGAAATCGCCACGATCAACCGAAATTCCCAATTTGCTCGCGGTCCAGGGCTTTGTTCAGAGGTTCCCTAGACGCCGGGCCGTTGCAACGACCGCCATGGCTGCTGCCAGAGGCGGTCGTTGAATCCGATGTTTCGCGTCTTGAACGGAAGGGCGCAAAACCCGAACTGCCTCCGTTTATGAACCAAACGGAGGTTGTCGTTACACCCTTATTCTGAACCCGCATCCACCGCTTCAGGTTCGCCGACCTGCCTGCTTGATAATCCGGACGACAGCACGAATTCATCGCCGCACATCGGCATATTCGTTGGTGCACTGGTCGAAGAGACGCTGCCTGTCGATCCCGTACCGCCGCAGAAGCGGAAGCCATCGTGCATGATGCCGATATCGAACGATCCGTCCTGGATAAGGCTCGCCGCGGTCGCGTTCAACCCCGATTCGCGCGTGGCAATCAGCTACAACTGCTTCGCGTCGACGCCGTATGCGTGGGCCGCCTGGGTCTAGCAACCCCTGTAATGACCCACCGGTTTCTGCTCAGGTCATGCGGTTAATGTAGCGGCATAGGCCGCGTCCGGGGTCATCATCTTCAGCGCCTGGTGAGGGCGCTGTTGGTTGTAGAAGGCGATCCAGTCAGCAATCACTCGCAGCGCGTGGGTGTGGCTCTCCAAGGGATGTCGGTGTGCGCACTGTTCCTTCAAGGTCCGGATCACACGCTCCACCATCCCGTTCTGCTGTGGGCAATGCGGGGTGATGAACTCCTGCGTCAGCCCATAGCTTCGCACCAGTCGGGTGTAGTCGCGGCTGGTGAACACCAGACCATTGTCCGAGCGAAGCAGAAATGGCTCCTGCACTCGGCCCAGCGTGCCGTAGCGCGTGATGAGCGCCTGCTCCAGTGCGGCAGATGCCGTGCTGGCTTTACCGGTCCGTGACAGGTGCCAGCCGAGCAGTTGCCGCGTGCTGCAATCGATCACCAGCGCCAGACTCAGCCAGCCATCCTTGCCGCCCCAAATGCGACAGAGATCAGTGGCCCAGCGTTGATCCGGCTTCTGGGCGCGGGAGACCTTGGCTTCAATGCGCGGGCGCTGGCCAAGGGCACGCTTGCGCACCTGCCAGCCCTTCAGCTGGAAGATCCGCTGCACCGTGTTCTTGTTCATGCCAAGCAGCGCAGCGACCGTGCGATAGCCGAAACTCGGCTCCGTCTCGATCATCTTCTTGATCGGTTCGGCCAGCTCCGGCTTCACTTTGGCTGGCGATCTGGTCGGCTTGTAGTACGCCGTGCGACGTGCCACACCGAACCATTGGCACAACTTGGTCATCGGAACCCAAATACCTTCGTCCTTCAGGCCCGAGAGCATCAGCTCTCGTCCTTTCCCAGCAGGGAGGCCAGCTTTTTTCGGGCGCGGATCTCCAACATCGCCTCGCCGTAGGCCTCCTGCAAGTCCTTCAGCTGCCGCTCGTACTGCTCGCGCACGTCCTCGGGCTTCGCCCGCAGGGCGTTCTCCATGCCTCGCTTGCCCTCCTCAACCCAGTTCTCGATCTCGGCCGGGGTCAGGTCGAACTGCCGGCTGGCCGCTGCTACCGTCGTCTTGCCCTGGATGATCTCAAGCACCAGCGCCAACTTGCGCCGGGAGGTCCAGCGCTTGATCTGTTCTTCCATCACTTCGCTCATCGGTGTCTCCTTCGGGGAAAGTAACACCTGAGCAGGAAATCAGTGGGTCATTACACCCCCGCCATCGGCCGGCCCATGCTCACCCATGCCGAGCATGCAACCGCGGATACGCCGCGCATCAGCCAGACACGCGGCGTGCGACCCGGACGCGACGCGTAAAGCGCCGGTGCTGCTGGTGTTCTCAGAACAGGTCGGGGTCGGCCTTGAGTGTCGGGCTCGCATCGGGCGCATCGTCGTCCTGCTGGCTCATGTCATTCATCATTATTTGCATCATCCACTTTTCCATTGCATCCGGCGACATACCGAGCGCCGCCGTTTTCGCCGCCGCCTGCAGATTCTGGTCTGGTTCACGGGTTGCGTTGGCTTGAATTTTTGCCACGACAGACGTGGCGATCGTGAGCGGATCGATCATCATGTGGAATTGGAACTCCTAGTTTGCTGGACGCGGGATAGCAGCGCTTCGACGATATCCGCCGTCGCGTCCGGGACGCCTTGACGGTTGCGGTGCGCGGCGCGCATGCAGACATCTGTCGAAGCGGAAAATGGCGTGAATGAAATGGAGAACTGCCCATCGCTGATCACGAACTGATCATTAGGGGATGCCGTGAGCGCTATGCGCCTTCCGCTGTTTGCCTGTAAATGCTCGACGGCGCACTGATTGAGCCGACACCATTGCGGGAGATGAACGGTGACCGGTCGATCGGAATCGGCATCCTGCGTGTCGAAGTACTCTTTGATCAACGCCGTTGCCGTCTCCGAATCTTCGAAAAGCTTCTGAACGTCGTGGGCGATCGCGCCGCGTTCCTGCTCGAGCTGCGACGCATACGTTTGCGACAGACGCACGGTTTCGTCGACCAGTACGTCGACGAAAAGCGCGATGCCGTCACGATAGCCTTCGAAGCGCGCCTGCTCATACTGCGCGTGCGCGTGATGCGCGGCGTCTTCGACGATCTGTCTGGCCGCTTTTCTCGCGGCCTTTTCCAGCGCATGCCGCCGGTTGACGCGATGCAGGGCCGCGCGCCGATAGACGATCTGGGCCTCTCTATCGGGAGCTTTGCTATAAACTTTTTGCACGATAATGCGCATAGCGTGCCGCCGTTGAAAGAAGGGTAATGGAGATCCAGCAGCCGCGATCTTCCGGTGACACTCGTACCACCTGCGCGGAGAGGGCGGACGTTGCGGCCTCGATACGTGAGGAAAAGAGCAGCCGGAGACGCTCATCGATGACGCGTGGCATTGTCGGAATCAGAAGCCGAAGCGTAGTGAGCCCGCAGACCACCGGATCGACATCTTCACCCCGTGCGCATGCTGGGACCGCGAGATGGGGCAGAGGCAATTCGATGAAGCGTTTGCAGCGTCCGTCGAGCTGTCGGTATCGATCAGTTGACAACCATTCTCCACGTTGACTGAAGAGACCCAGCAGAAAGCAAAGATCCGGGATCGCGCGCCAGCTACGCAGCAGGATGAACGTACACGGATCGATCGGAATCGACTCGGGCGACGTGGTCTTCAAATCGTACGCGCCGAAGATGATCGTGTTCCTCGCTGCCTTGGGCAGCGCGCACCAGCCCGCCGGTTTCATCGGCACACGCTCCGGATGCAGGTAGTCGTCGGGATCCAGCATGATCCTCAACAGGTATTCGAAACCGGTCATTTGATGAAGGGCTCAACGCGCTCTCGAGACCTACGAAAACGCTTAAGAAAGGCCGCTAATCCGGATGGCGGATCGTCGGCCGGCTGCGCGCCGGGCGAGCGTGGTTCTCCGCGATCGTGCCGAGGTCCGGAATCGATGCGCCGCCCGCGCCACCAGCGCATCGCGAACGGTCGCGAGGCCACGCCAAGCCACGCCGCGGCGAGCAGCGCGAGCAGGCCGACGATCACGGAGACTCGCATGCCGACATGCATCAAATCCGCGGTACCGGAAGTCAGCGGGGCGGATGACGGCATCGCGCGGAATGTGGGTGCGCTCTGTTCGGCCAGCACGGAGATATCGTCATAGTCGATCTGATCGAAGCTGTTCTTGACGTAGCGCTTCACCTCGCTGATCAGCGTGTCCTTGTCGAGCTCGCCGCTATAGACCACCAGTACGGCGACATGCATGTGCTGCGGGCCGTCGACATCCTCAGTAAGCGGATAACTGACATTGACCCGTGCTCTGACAACATGGTCAAGCGCCGACAGATTGCTGGAAAGCCGTTGCTCAATATAAGAAATAAGGCGTGAATGCTCCGCGAGCGGTGTGGAAATAAGACTATCGGAGGGAAACGCCTGACTGATCTGCAGATCGGGCGGCTCCGGCAAGTTGTAACGGCGCACCAGATCGACAGCCGCTGGGAAATCGGCGCGCGAAACATTCACTTCGAAAACGCCTTTCCCCACGCCACTCTTTATCGCCGTCACGCCATGGCGTTGTAGCACCGCCACCACACCGTTCACCTGCGATTCGGTAAGCCCGGATAGTAGTGAACGGTTGTGGCAGCCGGAGAGCGCGAGCACGCTCGTGAGAAATAGCATCCTGTAAAGACCGCGCACGGCGGATCAACCTTTAACTAACGTTTCGACGCCACCAGTGAGGCGTTTCACGACACCGCTTACAACCGCATTGTTGACGGTGTAATTGGCTAACTCCACCTGAAAGGCAGTGAGTGCCGCAGGATTCGAATAATTGGCAGGTGTCTGCATGAACGCGTCGATCCGGTGGCGCGCCGAAATCATGTCGTCGGTCAGGTTTCGCATGGCGGATTGCAACGCTACGTCCAGACTTTGTTCGTTGTGAAGGTCGGTTGCCGAGAATGACGAGGCAACAGAGGAGAGAATTTGCATCGAAGAACGCCTTCAAGATTGAACATAGGATGGGCCTTCGCGACCGCGTGACGCGACGTGATGGGTTACCGCAGCTTGCTGGCAATATCGGAGTCGATATCCTTCATCGCCTTCACTGCGCTCGATTGCGCGTTTCGGTACATGGTGTACTCAGACAGGATCGCCTGATATGAGGCCAGCGCGCTTGGATCCGATGGGCTCTGCTGCAGCGCCTGCAGCGCTGCGTCCAGCGCGCTACCGAGGCTGGTTACGCCGAGGTGGAAACCTTTGGCGATATCGACGATGAAGGTATCGAGGCCTTCGCCGAAATCGCTATCGGACGCGTGGGCGGGAATATCGCGGAGAACAGAGTTCGAAACGCCAATCGTCATTTTACTTCCCTTATCATCATGTTGTTGAAGTTGTTGAAGTTGTTGAAGTTGTTGAAGTTGTTGAAGTACCAATGGTCCGGATCGACCAGCACGTAGCCGTCCTCGCCGACCTGCCGCGATTTCCCGTCCAGCCATGTCGTCTTTAACGCAAGGCTGAACCGGACTTTTCGATGACCCCAGTCATGCGAAAACCCTTTCAAAAGATCCGACACCGCAGAAAGTGCGTAATCGGTGATGTAACCGGTAATAAAAAACGTGACATAGCCGCCGGATTCGATACGTGAGTAGGTAACCGGAATGCGGGTCAACTCGGCACCTGCTATTCCGGTGATGGTGTCCAGCGTCTTTTCCCGTATGTGCAAGCCTTTAGCAAACGGCAATACACCCTTTAGTAGTCGCGTCGCTTCGGCTATCCGTTTGTTGAATGTTGCTTGGTCCTCGCCTTTATGCACAACGAGAATCAGTTCAGGTTCGTCCACTTTGTCGAAAATTATCGTGAAATAATCCACATTGTGCTGATCCAGCACCTGCTCCGACTTCGCCCGTAGATCGTCTACCGAAGTCACCACCGGTCGTTGCGCAGCGGGAAAACGCAGCGCGATCTGCTTGTTCCACTCTAGATCGCTTTGCGTTCGCGCGATGACGTACACCTTACCATCCTTCGTGATCAACTCGTTCCTCGCGGTCCCGTTGTCGAACACCGCGGCAAGTTGATTCAGCCTCGCCCGATCGGCGAAGAAGCTGGTCAATAATCCAGAAAAAAGCGCGACCAACGCCACCGCAATGCAAGCCATAGCGGCGAAGCGACGGGTGCGCCGCCCCGTGTGGCCGGCAGGCACGAGCAAATCTGCCGCCACATCGGCTGTTTCGAGTGCGTCCGCCGGCCTGACCAGAAACTGGCGTACGGCATCCGACCATGGCGTGTCGTTGAGCCGTACCGCAAACGCGATGTCCTCGAATTGGCATACAGAGTTGAGCACGGCGCTCTCGACGGTGACGTCATTGCCATTGATCCATTCAACGTTGAAACGGAGCGGGTTACCCGTAACGTCCTGATTATGAGCCATCGAACTTTGCGGCGACACCTCAATATCATCCATATCAGCCGGTGAGTCGTCTTCATCCGCTGCTTCGCTATCGTTTACATGCGTGTCAAAACTGATCCTGAAATTAATCCCTGATTTATGGTTCGGTATTGTCAGCGCATTCGTTGCAAATTGCGACGCGGATTGTGCTGTTTCGGATCCGACGAAAACAAAGACTGATTCCTGTTTCGGAAGCAGCAGGTCGACCCCGAACATTGGGCCAAATAAAATACGTAGCTCGTAATGGGTTCCATCATTGACCGCCATAAAACGCACCGACAAAAATAATAAAAATACCTTTGCAAATCGTCATTTCGATGACAATCGAAACATGATTGATCTGGTGCCGTCAACACTGATGACCGCTTTATTGCTAATCGAGGATGGGCTGACATTAAAATGGGCGAATGCCCATGCTTTATTCAGCGCGGGACTACTCCTCCTGAATGACTCCATTCGTACAATTATGGGCCTCAGATCGTGTCTGAAGCTCTGGAAATCGCCACGATCAACCGAAATTCCCAATTTTCTCGCAGTCCAGGGCGTTGTTCAGAGGTTCCCTAAATGGTTTTAAATAGCGAAATAAGACGATACGTAATAGTCAATAAACACCGCCTTGCGGTGATGCGTGTCGACGCCGATGGCGAAGAGTGGGGTGAGCCGGTTGTGCGAATCGCCAGTCTGCTGGCGTTTATGGAGGCATCGGAAGGCCCTAATGCCAGTGAGTCGATCCCGGTCGGGCGACGTCAAGCGGGTGGTACGTTGCGATTATTCGCCCGCGACCTGCATTACGCTGCGTCATTCGAACGCTGGTTTTGCGATCGCATCATTGATGGCGACCGCTCCATCGAGCCGCTACGCGAATTCCTCCGCGCGCAAGAAGCCTATCAACTGGTTCGTTTCCTGTTGTGCTCCTTTGACGGCCGCTCGTCTGTGGCCGGCCTCGCGAGCCGCTATGGCGTTTCGACTGCGCATTTTCGCCGGATATGTCGAAGCATTTTTGGCGGCGGACTGAAACGCCGTCTCAGGCAGTGGCGCGCCCAGAGCGCTTTGCACGATGTGTTGACCGGAGCAGGATCGCTGACCGAGCTGGCGTATCAGCATGGCTTCGCATCTTCATCGCATTTTTCCCAGGAAATGAAGTTTCATTTTGGCGCGCGCCCAGGGTGCCTGCAATGATCGTCGGTGCGTGTGCGTCGGTTGCACGACGCCGCAGTTATGGAATCGTGCTGGCGATGGTCGTGGCTCTGACCGGTATGTGGTGCGTCGCGGCGTCAGCACAAGATGCCGCGCAGGCCGGATTGCAGCCGACCGGGTCTGAGCCGCTGGAGGCGCAGCAAGTTGACTCGCAGCAAACCGGAAAGCCGCCGTTGATCGGCGTTGCCGCGGCCGCTGCAGTGCCGCCGCAATTCATCGCCAACAACATCAGTTTGGGCGACGTGATCGATGCGATTCAGGGAAAGATCGGGCGTCCGATGATCGTCAGTCCGAAGATGCGAGCGATGTTTGTCACGGGTACGTTCGATCTCGAATCGCCCATGGCAACGCTGGCGAAACTCGTCCGTACGATGGGATTGATGACATATGACGACGGGCGATCTCTCCACCTGTACCGGGATAGCGAAGTGACGAGCTCCGTCGTGCAGATGAGCCATCAACGCCTGAGCGACGTACGGTCGTTTCTGCGATCGTCGCGTCTTTATGACGAACACTATCCGTTAGTCGGCGACGACAACGCGGCAGTGTTCTATGTGTCGGGGCCGCCGATATACGTGCGTCTGGTCGTCACCGCAGCGAAATATCTGGATCAACAGCCGGACATGCGGATTAACCCGGCAATGGTGCTGCGCGTCGTGCCGCTACACAACACGTTCGTCGTCAATCGGCGTTATCAGGTCCGCGATGAAATGGTGAGCGTGCCCGGTGTGGCCGATATCATTCATGCGCTGTTTGATTCGTCGGGCGGCGTGCAGCCGCAACGCGCGTCGTCGGCGACCAGCGTGCCGGACACCCAGGAAGATGCGCTCACCGACGCACTGAATCTGTCGTCGAAAGCGCGTGACGCAAAGGCCGCAGCGAACGGATCGTCCTCCGACGACATGTCCGGCCGAGATCAGATGGTGGCGATGAAAGGAGAAACCGTCTCGGACGTGCGTATGGTGCCGAACCCTGACGACAATAGTATTGTGCTGTATGGACCGCGGGCGCATGTCGACCTGATGGAGCGCGCGATTCACGCGGTGGACATCGCCAAGCGCCAGATCGAACTGTCGTTGTGGATCATCGATGTCGATCGTCAGAAGCTTAACGAACTCGGTATCAACTGGCAGTCCTCGGCCAACTACGGACCTTTCACCGCGAGCGCGAACGGCACGCAAACGACTACGCTCAACAGCATTACCTTCCTTGCGACGGTCAATGCACTGTCGGAAAAGGGACAGGCAAATATCGTATCGCGGCCTATCGTGCTTACGGAGGAAAATTTGCCGGCCATTTTCGATAACAGCCACACCCAATACTATCCGCTCGTCGGCGAACGCACCGCCGCGTTGGAGCATTTCACATACGGAACGATGGTCAGCGTGTTGCCTCGTTTGACGCAGGGCGGACAGGAGGTCGAAATGATCGTGACCGTGCGAGACGGCCGGTCGCAAAACAGCGCCAGCACGGCGAAGAACACGCCGGTCATTCCTGTGGTCAGCGACACCCAGATCAGTACCGTGGCGCGGGTGCCGAAATTCAAAAGTCTGCTGCTGGGCGGCAGCACGATCGATCAGCATGAAAGTACAACGTATTACATCCCCGGCTTGTGGAATATCCCCGTGGTGGGCCGGCTATTCCGTCTGGACAGGACGCGCACTGAACATATGGTCCGCCTGTTCCTGATTCAGCCGCGCGTGCTGATGCGTGAGGATGGCTGGATGGACGGGCAGACGCTGCCGGCCGGAGATCTCATGAGCGAGCGTTCCGAGATGGCAAAAACCAGCCAGATGCTGCAACAGTATATCCAGCATGTAGGAAGCGACTCCGAGGGAGATCAGAAAGAAAAATCAACGGAGGGGCACGATGCAAGGCATTAATAGCCTGGTAACGGAGCCGCGGCTGGGCAGCGCCGTCTCGAGCGGGACGACTGCCGACGACGCTCGCCCCAACGCGTCGGCACAAGCGGCCGCAGTGCCGGTCGACGCGCCGGAGGTGCAGCTTTACGCGCTGCAAGAAGACTTCGGCATGATGCTTGCACAAAGCGCGCGACGCAAAGACGTCGAGCGCATGCGACCGGGCGTCTCGGACGAGGCAGAGCTGATTCTCGAGGAGGACCGCGAGAACCGCCTGGACAGTCTTGCGCGAGCCATGAAGTCGGGTAATCAAAGCCTGCGGGAATTTCTGCGACAGGCACGCGGGCTTTTCCCCGACGACAGCGATCTGGTCCTTGCGCTGCGCTCACGTCGGCGCATGGTCGGAGCCGCGGGCGGCGAGGGAGCTGAGGTCGCGAATGCGGCGGACGGAGCAAACGGTGCAGGCGCCCTCGATGGTTCCGGCGAAGCGGGGTTGCTCGATTCGGCAATCGGGAGGGTCTTTAAAGACGGTAACGAGCGGCATATCAAGGCGGGCATCAATGCAGCGGCGCACGCACGGCGCTTTGGCGAGCGATTGAACCTTTGCGCCCGTATGATGCGCGGGATGTACAGGGACTTTCTCGATTTCGCCGACGCATTGCCGGACCTATACGACGACTGGCTCAGCCGCTTCGCCTACGATCAGCGTGTCGGCCTCGCGCAGTACATCGGAGGAACGCTGATCGCCGATCGTCGGGCGCAGGATCCGAGTTGCGAGCAGGCGGTATTTTCTTCGCTGTTCGCGCAATGCGATCTACTGCGAATGATGACGGTCGCCGAGCATCTGTTCGTGCAGGTCATGCACGATAGCGCCAACAGCGGAACACGCGCGCCGCTTGAACAGCATCTCGCAGGCTTGTTGACGACGATGATGCGCGACCCGTCCCAAGTCAAGCTGGCGGTGGGTGCGCTGTGCACGCAGGCCGACACGTCGAGCGCACGGGAGCGATTCGTCCAACGCGTCTATTGCGCGTTTGCCGCGTTGCCGGCGGCGCTGTACCCCGACGTCACCTGCCGCGAAACCGTCCTTACCGACATTCTCGGCCTGACCACACCCTGTTTCTAGCGAAACAGGTTGATTACGAGACTGTCTTGTGTCCGCCTCCGTGCCGTTTCCGCATCGTGCATCGCTAAGGAACCTCTGATCAACTCCCTGGGCTGCAAGAAAATTGGGAATTTCGATTGATCGTGGCGATTCCCAGTGCTTGAAATTAAGCACTTGCACGAAATGGCAATTGCCCCGGCTCTCGATCGTAAGCTCGCGAAATAGTTGTTCAGACCTTCCACACGCGCGGGACCCGCGAAAAATACCGATATGTCATACCTCCTTACCGGGCGCCGTATTGTCTCGATCGTTCAGAGCAAACCTGAACTGTTCGTGCTGTGCCTGATCATCATGATCATCGGCATGCTGGTGATGCCGCTGCCGCCCGTGTTGCTCGATTTCCTGATTGCCGTGAATATGATCGGAGCGATGCTGGTGCTTATGAGCGCGCTGCATGTCGTGGATATGCTGAGCCTTTCGACTTTTCCCGCGCTTGTTCTGCTCACCACGCTTTTCCGGCTCGCGCTCTCGATCAGCTCGAGCCGGCTGATCCTGATGTACGGGCATGCGGGACAGATCATTCAGACCTTCGGCGAGTTCGTGATTGGTCAGAACATCGTGGTCGGACTGGTCATTTTCTCGATCGTCACCATAGCGCAGTTCATCGTGATCACGAAAGGCGCGGAGCGCGTGGCGGAAGTGGCGGCGCGGTTTTCGCTCGATGCGATGCCGGGAAAGCAGATGAGCATCGACGCGGACTTTCGCGCCGGCGTAATCGACGGAGACAGCGTGCGCGCAAGACGCAGCGCGCTGGAGCGCGAAAGCCAACTGTACGGCTCGTTCGACGGCGCGATGAAGTTCATCAAGGGCGACGCGATCGCCGGAATATTGATCATATTCGTCAATCTGATCGGCGGCATCATGATCGGCACGATCAAGGAACACCTGTCCATTTCCGAATCTATGGCGAAGTACGCCATCCTGAGCGTCGGCGATGCGCTGGTCGGGCAGATTCCGGCACTGTTGATCTCGATGGGCGCCGGCTTTCTCGTCACGCGAATCGCGGGCAGCGAACAGAACCTCGGACATGACATCGTCTCTGAACTGTTGTCGAGCACTCCTGTATTGCTGATCTCGTCGGGTCTGTCCGCGCTGATCGGATTGCTGCCGGGTTTTCCGCTGCCGGTGTTTCTAACCGTATCGGCGAGTCTCGGGTTTTTTTGCTGGAGACGGTGGCGCGACGGCGCGTCGGCTCCGGCAGAGGACAGACATGCCGATGCAGGCGGATCCGCGCTTCAGGCGCCGGGCGCCAGTACCGCGCAAGCCGATGCCGGCGCCACGGACGCGGCCTTGTCGGGCCACCCGTTGGTCGTGATTCTGCCGCATGCCTGCGCGCGTACACTTTCGCCGCAGGATCTTGCCACATCGTTGCACGCAAGGATGTTCGCCGATGTCGGGCTGTCGCTGCCGACCATCGTCGTGGGCTTCGCCGCTAACGATGCGGCAGCCAGCGACGCGGACGATGATGTGCGGCACCGTGTGGTGATTCGCATCAACGATGTGGACGCGGCGGTGCTTTACATCGCATTCGACGGCGTGCGGCTGGTGGGCGCCACCGACTTGCTGCTCGGCCTCGGCATGAACGTTTCGCGGCTCATCGATTGCGACGGCGAGCCGGCCGAGTGGGTCATGGCGGAGCCAGCGCAATTGCAGGATATGGGCATCGCATTCCGTGACGCGCTCGACGAGTTGCACGATCAGTTCATTACTGTGGCGCTGCGCAATTGCAACGAATTCTTTGGAATACAGGAAACAAAGAACCTGCTCGATACGCTGGACGGCCGCTATCCGGAGTTGTTGAAGGAGGTCTATCGCCAACTGCCGGTCCAGAAGTTGTGCGAGATATTGAGGCGCCTGCTGACCGAGCGCGTGGCGATCCGGAACATGAAGCTGATTCTCGAGACGCTGGCGAACTGGGGAACGCGCGAGAAAGATAGCATCGTTCTCACGGAGCACGTGCGTATCGCTTTGAGCCGTTATATCTCGCATCGCGTCGCGCGAAACGGTCGTGTGAAGGTCATGGTGCTGACGCCGGACTTCGAGGAAAAAGTGCGGCAGGGAATCAAGCATACGTCTGCGGGGACCTTTCTCAATCTGACGCCCGCCGTCGCAAACGAACTCGTGGACCGTATCACCGTTGCGTTGAACCAGTTGCACGCGATACGCCGCGATTTCGTGCTACTCGCATCAATGGATGTGCGTCGTTACGCGCGAACACTGATCGAGTCGCGCTTTCCGGGATTGCAGGTTATTTCGTTCGGTGAAGTGTCCGATAACGTCGAACTCGATGTCCTCGGAAATATCTAAAGGATTGCAATGGGAACAGACACAGACATCGTCAGCCTGGTAAGGCAGGCACTTCAGGATATGGGTTGTGCGGACAAGGTGGATGACGCGCTGAACCCGCATCTGCCGATCTGCTTCAATTTTCGCGATGGATCGGAAATCCGGATCGATACCGGCGTTGATGGCGTGCGCTTCGTCGCACCGATGCCGTCCATCACGGAGGTGGTCCTGACCCACGCGTCGGCGTTCATGGCGACATTCCTGCTGCGTTCGCCAAGCCCTCTTTTTTCTCCGTGCAGGCCGGTCGTTGTCTGGTATGAAGACACGTTGTCGCTTCAGGCCCAGCTTGCAGTCGACGCACAGACGATGCCGGGCTTTCGCGACGCGCTCGAATATTTTTTCGACGAAACGCGCGCGCTGCTGCAGATCGTGAGTGACTAGGAATGGGCCTGCTCGATCTGACACAGCAGTCCGCCAGATTCGATGTGATTTCGGGGCAGGTCCTTCGTGTTCGCCTGCGAAATGTCGCGGTGGGCGAGATCTGCACGGTCCATCAAGGTGTTTTTTCGGACGAGCCGATCGGTCTGGCGCAGGTCGTCGCGCTCTCAGGCGATACGACCGTGCTCAGCACGCTCAACCCAGTAGAGGGTTTCCGGCGTGATTTCGTCGTCCGGCCAACAGGCAGGCGGGCTACGGTATGCATGTCGGTCGACATGCTGGGCACGGTACTGGACGCCAACGGCAGGATCGTTGAACGGCTCTCGGAACCGCTTGATGCGCGGGCCAGCGCGGAGTCGGACGCGCCGCGCGTATCGAATGCGAACGGCGCTCCGTTCGAGGACCCGCGTCAGGAAATGCTCCTCGATGTCGCGGGGCCGCGCTATGCCGACCGCAATCCGCACGCGGAGCCATTGTGGACCGGCATCCGCGCGATCGACGGCTTGCTGACGTGCGCAATCGGGCAGCGCGTCGGCATTTTCGCGGCGGCGGGCTCCGGCAAGAGTTCGTTGCTGTCGATGCTGATCGGTGGCATCGATGCCGATGTGGCGATCGTCGCGCTGATTGGCGAGCGTGGGCGCGAGGTCAGCGAATTCGTCGACACCATGCGACACAGCGAGCGCGCCGGCCAGTTGATCGTTGTGTACGCAACCTCGGACCAGTCGGCGGTAGAACGGGCGAATGCGGCCAAAGTCGCGATGGCCGCCGCGGAGTTCTATCGCGACCGGGGCATGCATGTCGTCGTGTATCTCGATTCGCTGACGCGTTATGCACGGGCAGAGCGCGACATTGCGCTGGCATCGGGCGAACTTCCGGTCAAACGCGGCTTCCCGCTGTCCGTGTTCGACCGTCTGCCAAAGTTGATCGAACGGGCAGGCCGGACCCACGTTGGAAGCATTACCGCGTTTTATACGGTTCTTCTGGAATCCGAAGAGGAAGCGGACATCGTCGCGGACGAGTTCCGGTCTTTGCTGGACGGCCACATCTATCTTTCGCGCGGTTTGGCTGAGACGCATCACTATCCTGCCATCGATGTCCTTAAAAGTGCGAGCCGTCTGTTCAATGCCGTCACAGATCAGCAACAACAAATGATGGCGGCCGCATTTCGCAAGCGGCTTGCGAAATATCAGGAGTTGCAGGTCTACATCGACATGGGCGAATACCAGCGCGGAACGAACGCGGAGAACGACCAGATCATAGATGGCTATGCGCAAATGCGCCAATTTTCGACACAGTGCCAGTCGCGCTGGTCCGATCCTTCAGAAACGAGCCGGTTATTGCATGAAGCGACCTGATTTGCTGGACAAGGCGGCGCGCTCCGCGACGCTCAGACGCCTGCGAACCGAGCGACGCCATCGGGACGCGGCGGCGCGCTATGCGATGCTCGATGCGTCGGTGACAGAAACGGAAGCATCGATCCGGAAGGAGCATGCGCAGGCGAAAGCATGCGTTCATTCCGGGCATTACTCGAAGGCGGATTATGCGCGGGTTCTTGCGCGGCAGGCCCAGGCGCTCGATGCGCTCGCGATGCTGCGGGCGGAACTGGAAAGCCTGGTCGCGCAGCGCTCGGTGGTCGGCGATGAAATGGCCGATGCCGGGCGTGCAAGGCTGCGCGCGGAAAAGAAGCGCGAAAAGATTGTCGACTTCCGGCGCAAGGTGGCTCTCGCAGAGAGAAATGCCTTGGAGCGAAGCGAGATCGATGACATTCTGGAAGTGAAAAGCTATGTCCAATAGGGTGCTTCTGCAAAACGGATCCATGACCATCGCGCCGGTGTGCACGGAGGATACCGCTACGTCGGCGCGTTGCGAAACGGCAAAGCGCGACGCGCTCCCTGAACAACTGTCGCGTCTTGCATCGGCGCACGAATGGCCGGTGGACGAGGAGCACGACGACAGGCGCGAAATCGATCGCGCGATGCGGCATCCGTGCGCGGCATTCCATGTCAATACACATATAGATTGTGTTGAACGAACGCATTTTCCAGCGCTGCCATTAACCACGGCGCAGGCAGAAGCAGTACGCGGATCCGCCGTCCAATCGAAGCACGATGGCGCACATCCTGGCCCACATCCCGGCGTACCTTGCGAACCGCGGCAGGAAGGCAACATCCAAACCGGGCAGCAGCCGCAACGTATGGCGCCGCCCGCGACGAGCAACATCATGCACAACGTGTCGTGGAACGTGATGCCGGGCGCGCAGCCCCACCATGCTGTACGTCATGCCGCGGTGATGTCACGGCCGGTGCATGACGGCTACCCGCAAGGCCGCAATGCGTCCGTCACGCACGGTGTTGTCGCGGCGCGCACGACCGCGCTGTATGACGCGGGCTTCGCCACATATTGCTGGTCCATGAGCTGGCTTGTCGTCGGCGCACAGACGGCCGATGAGGCCAGCGATCGCTTCGGTTACGCCCTGATCGGTGATCAGGCTGATGAAGCCGCGGCCGATGCGCACATTGAAGAACGTGGCGCGCAACGGCAACGAACCGGGCGCGAGTCGCGTAGCGGCCGTATACGGATGCTGCGACCGTCTTCCGGCTTGGGCGAAGACAGGTTGGAAAGCATTGCGCATGGCGCATCGTTGCGCATGAAGGGCGTTGCCGTGTATGCGCCGTCGATGCGTGTTGCGCCGGCACGCGTGCAGCCGGCTGCGGATGGCGTCCCAGCGTACGGCGAAGTCGCGACGTGGCGTTTGCATTATACGTTCCGCAGTTGGCACGGCGCACCTTCGATCGAGTTGACGCAGGACCGTGTCTCTTTCGATATGACAGGTCGCGCGGGACGGTTCATGGTGGCCGTTACGGCGAGCAACAATGAGGTGAGCGCTGCGGCCCTACGGAAAATCGCATGCGCATTGGCACGAGACGACGCGCCGGGCGAACTGGCTGATCTAACCATTGCGCCGGTCCGAGCCGTTACCGCATGAGCCGCATATCAAGCGATGTCGAACTGGGCGGCACCGTGACAAGCCACGTTCGCTCGGCCGTCAAGAGCGCTCCGCGTAGCTGGCGCAGCTTGCGGAAAGTGGATGGCGTGTGCACGCTGAGTCCGCTGCGCGACGTCTGGGCGATGCGCGCGCTTTGCGTGGATGCCGCGATTTCACGTCCGTCCACGCGGGCGCGCCATGCGTGCTTCTCGGTACGGCACGGCGCGTTCGCGACGTCGGTATATGTGGACGCCGACGCATGCATCGCGTGGCGTTATCCCGACGCAGCCGAGTGGGCATGGGAGGCGCTCTGCGATGCGACGCTTCGCACCATTCTGCATCGCGAGCGATGGCAGGACTTCATTCCCGGCCCTGCCGGTCGATGGGATGAAGTGCGCCTCGAAGATGTCGGGCCGGTGCCGGGTGCGGCCGGAATGATGCTCGAAGTCGTCCATCGTGGTGCGCGTTTTTTCTTCAAGCAGGCTAACGGCTCGCTCAATCTCGCCGGGGATGCGCCGCTTCATCACGAAGCAGCCCTTTCGTGGGCCTGCCCTGTGACGACGACCGTCGCGATAGGCAGCACCCGCATCCCGTTGCACGTAATCCGTTCGCTGCGCCCGGGCGATGTCGTGAAGATAACCGCGCCGACGCTTCTGCTTCGCGCGTCGCCACACATTGCGTTTCCATTATCACTCGATCAAGGAGTATTGATTGTGACTGACCTGCCTTCCCGCCATCAGACGCAACCATCGCAGACACCGGGCGACCCCCATGTTGCGCGTTCCATAGACGACAATCCGACGCCCGATGAGTCGAGCCCGCTTTGGGTCGGCGAACTGCCTATCAAGCTGTCGTTTGCATTTGAACCGCTTGTGCTCACGGTCGCTGAACTATCGGCGCTGCGTCCAGGTGACGTCGTGCCACTCGAACCGGGCGTGCGGCTATTGATCTACGCGAACAGTCGCCCGGTCGGCGAGGCCGAACTGGTCGAAGTGGAAGGCGCGCTCGCGGCAGAGATCGCTGCGATGCATCTGGAGTCGAAGGGATAATGCATAACCCCGAATTATCGCTGATCGCGTTGATCGCAATCGCGTCACTGATCCCATTCGTGTTTGCATCGGGAACGTGTTTCCTGAAATTTTCGGTTGTGCTCGTGTTGCTGCGCAACGCGATCGGCGTGCAACAGGTTCCCAGTAATCTGGTGCTGAACAGCATCGCGCTGATGCTCACGGCCTTCGTCATGCAGCCTGTCCTCACGTCGACGTTTCACGCGTTCCAGGAAACCGACCAGGTCGCGTCCATCGACGAGGTCGGCCCCTACCTTACAACGGTACTGACGCCGTACCGGCAGTATCTGGCACGGTATGCGGACAAGGACCTGGTGAAGTTCTTCCAGAGAGCGCCGTCCAGCGTCCCGCGCACGCCTGCCGTACCAGACCAGCGCACGGCCGACCCGCGCGTGGTCCATCAAGTGCAACAACCGTCGCTGTATGCGTTGTTGCCGGCCTATGGGTTGACCGAGTTGCGCGACGCCTTTCGCATCGGCTTTTATCTGTATCTGCCATTCATCGTTGTGGACCTGATCGTATCGAATGTGCTGCTGGCGCTCGGAATGATGATGATGAGCCCGGTAACGATCGCCGTGCCGATCAAGCTGATTCTCTTCGTCGCGCTCGATGGCTGGACACTCGTGGCGAAGGACCTGGTGCAGCCGTATCTTTCTATGCACTCGGGGGGGTGAGTATGGGAAAACTCATTTACGCGGTAGACAAGGTGGTGATTCTCGTGCTCCTGCTTTCCGCACCGGCGATTATTACCGCCACCGTCGTCGGCATTGCGATGGGGCTGTTTCAAACCGTCACCCAGCTGCAGGAGCAGACCCTACCGTTCGGTGTGAAGCTGATCGCCGTGCTGGGCTGTCTGCTGCTGTTTTCGCCTTGGATGGCGATGGTCGTGACGGATTTTGCGCGGGAAGTCTTTCGGCTAGCATTCCTGAACGGAGCAGGCTGATGCTGTTGATGCGCTGGTGGGTCGGCTATATTTTTCATCATTTCGAGCTCTGGTCGATGCTCTATGCGCGCATCGCTCCCACTTTCCTGTTTATCCCGATCGCCAGTTCGCGTGTTGTGGTCAATCCAGTGACGCGGCAGCTCGTCATTTTTTTCGTCGTGATCGGCCTCGAGCCATATGTGCCGTTCCGCGTCAATGGACCCGACGGCGTTGCGCTTGCCAGCTCGTGCGGCGTGGAGGCCATCACCGGAATCGTAATAGGCGTGATCGTCGCGAGCCCATTCTGGGTCGCAACGGTTGTCGGTGAATTGATCGACAACCAGCGCGGCGCGACGATCGCGGATTCGATCGACCCGGCAAGCGGCGTGGAGGCATCCGTTATGGCGCCGTTCCTGAACCTGATGTTTGCCAATGTCTTCCTGCAAAAGGGCGGGTTGATGGTCCTAATGTCGTTTTTCTCGAGAAGCCTGTCTGATGTGCCGCTCGGCCAGATGCCGCACTTCAGCTACGTCGGGCTGGCCACGCTGCTCAACCACGTGCTCCAGACGGCAATCAGTCTTTCGGCGCCGGTGGCGATCGGACTCCTGCTGCTAGACGGCGTGCTGGCGTTCCTGTCGCGCTTTTGCAAGCAATTGAACGCGTTCTCGCTTTCGTTGACTGTCAAGAGCTTTGCCGCATACGGCATCATGTATTTCTATTTTTCTTCCGTGGTACCGATGCGGATCTATCACCTCGTGCATGACTGGTCGTTTCACGGGGTGCTTGAGTGAGCGAGAAAACTGAAAAGCCTACCGAAAAGAAACGCACCGATTCGGAAAAGAAGGGGCAGTCGCTCAAGGCGGCGGACATCGGCACGATGCTGCTGCTTATCGTGGGAGGCGGCACGATTCCGTTCGTGTTTGATCTCGACCGTATCGCCGGCCTCTTCAAATGGTTCGGCAGCGCCGCGCAAGCCAAGGATCTTCCCGCCCCGTTCGCCTATGTGAACGCGCTGGGATGGATGATGATGGAGGGCATTGCCGCCTTCACTGCCATCTGCGCGGTGGCGACGATGGTGCCGGCATTGATCCAGAGCCGGTTCACGCTCGCGTTCGATGCGATCAGGTTCAACTTTGATGCATTGAATCCGGCGAATGGCGTGAAGAAGCTCTTCAATATCCGCGTGGTGAAAGACCTTGTCAAGACCTTGCTCTATATCGTCATCACCGTTGCAGGCGCGGCTATTTTTACGCGCAACAATTACCGCGAGCTATTCATGACGACGCGCATGCCGGAATCCGCGCTGTGCTTCGAACTGGGGCATCTTTCCCGGTGTCTCGGTCTGTATCTGATCGCCATGGCGGTGCCAGTGCTCGTGCTCGATTGCCTGACCGAGCATTTTCTCTACATACGTGGACTGAAAATGGCGAAGCACGAAGTAAAGCAGGAGATCAAGCAAAGCCAAGGAAACCCGGAAGTCAAATCGAAGCAGCGGCAGTTGTCCCGCGAGGGGCTGAGCGAAAAGGTCAAAGAGAACGTCAAGGGCTCGACTTTCATCCTCGCCAATCCTACCCATGTCGCGGTCGGTATTTACGCCGATTTAAGAATCGCACCGTTACCGATGGTGTCGGTGCGGGAAGTTGATGCGCGGGCACGCCAAGTCATCGATTATGCGGTGAAATGCGGCGTACCGGTCTTACGGGATATCCCGTTGGCAAGGGGTATTTTTGCGCGGACGCAACGCTACCAATTCGTTTCGCCCGACGATCTGGAACCGATCATCCGGATTCTGGTGTGGTTGCGGCAGGTGGAGGAGGCCGGCGCTCCGCAAGCCGACGCCGTAGAAGACGATCCGTCGTCCGTGTAGCCGCGCACGGTCCGCGCGGCGGGGCCGGAAGAGAAGTGTCAACACCGCGTCCCCATGCCGGCTGGATGGCGCCATTCGTCAGTGCGGATGTGAACGTTTTTTGATAGTTCGACAAAACCCGCCCACCTACTATTGAAACGGGCCGCTGCTTACGTGCAGTGAGCATCGGAGATACATGTTATGAGCGACATACAACAAAAGGAAACAAACGTCGACACAGAGGAATTGGACCGTTTGAATCGATCGGTCTTCGCGGCCATTCAGAAAGGCGCGACGATGAAGGACCTACACGGCGTGACGGATGCGGCAATGGAAGGGGTTTATGCCTATGCCTATCGTTTCTACCAGCAGGGGAAATTGAAGGAAGCGGAATCATTTTTCCGCTTCCTGTTCATGTACGACTTTCGCTGCGCGGAGTACCCGATGGGATTGGCGGCGGTGTATCAGCTGCGCGGCGAATATCAGAAGGCCATCGAGTATTACGCGATTGCGATTTCGCTGACAAAAGATGACTTGCGGCCGGTCTTTCACTCGGCGCAGTGCCATCTGTGCCTGGGAAACCGCTCGGTCGCGCGGCAGAGCTTCGAGGTCGTGCTGGAGCGCGCCGACATACCCGTATTGAGGGATGCCGCGAAGGCTTGTCTCGACGTGATGGACAAGGGTTTGCAGCATGCCGCAACGGCGTCTTCGGAGCAAGAGAACTGACAAAATTATTACCTTTGGAAGCTCTGAACAACGCCCTGGACTGCGAGAAAATTGGGAATTTCGATTGATCGTGGCGATGTCCAGTGCTTGAAATCAAGCACTTGCGCGAGATGGCAATTGCCCCGGCTCTCGATCGTAAGCTCGCGAAATACTTGTTCAGAGCTTCCCTAGCCGCCAGGCGAGCGCGGCCGTTGCTCGGAGCCCTCATGGCCATTACGTACACCCCAGCTCCTGCGCGCCGTCCACACTGCCTGACGACTGCCTGCTAAGTTTTGTTAGTCGCCCTAAATGGGCATCAACCCGATAAATTTTCGGAAGGAGGTAGTTTTGATTGATCGAACAATGACCGCCATAGCAGACCGTGCTCTTTATATTCCGGATTATGATGTAATCGCGTCCATGAAAATGGCGAGTTTTGAAGAGCGCGTCGTCCAGCCATTCGGACAAACATCTTTCCAATCGACGCAGAAATCTGCAACGGTGGCTGCTTCGCTTGCGGTGCCGCAGTTGAAAGCGCCGCGCGCCGGTGTCGCATGGGATGCGGAACAGGTGGAGTCCCTCGCTGAGATCGTCAGGTCGACGGGCATCGACGATGCGGACATCTCCTCGACGTTGAAGCGGATCAGCGGTAATGTGGACTGTTGGGAGGCGTCGCTAGCGGAGAAGGTGCAGGCTCACGCGGAAGCGGTCTCTGTCTTCTCGGTGTCGGTCGGACACGCGCAGACGGCGGTGGATGACTGCGAGCGAGGCGCGCCGACGCCCGCGAAGCTGAATGCGGCGGCAGTGGCGCTCGCCGAAGCCGCGCGCAACGAAATTACCTGCGGCGTAGCCGCGAAAGCGCTGCCGTCCACACCGGAGTCGCTCGGTATCGACGTCACGCATCTTCTGACCGGAACCGCACTCCTAACGATGGCCTTGGCGAAGCTCCAAAAGCTCATGTCGGACAGCGATATCGACGCGCTGGACAGTCAGAGAAAGATGCTTAACGAGCTTTCGGCGGCGCGGCAGGCTACGTTGCAGAAGGCGTCCGACGACTACGCAGCCAAGCTCGCAGAAGCGAAGCATTTGCAGGATATGGTCGGCGAGATCTCAAAGATTGGCGGATGGGCGCTGACCATCATCGGCGTGGGTCTGGCGATTTTCACGGGCGGCGCCAGTCTGTTGATCGCGGCGGCGGGTCTTGCGCTGATGGCGGCCGATGCAATCTGCAAGGCCGTAACCGGCACGTCGTTCGTTGACGAGGCCATGAAACCGGTCATGGATCACGCGGTCAAGCCGATGATGGAGTGGTTGAGCAAGAAAGTCGCGTCGGCGCTGGAGGAGTGCGGCGTGTCCAAAGAAAAGGCGGAGATCGCCGGTGCGGTGGTCGCGGGCGTCGCCGTGGCTGCTGTGATGGTGACGGGCGTCGTGGCGATCGGCAGCGTGGCCGGAAAAATTGCGTCTGTGGTGGCAGAGTCGACCGCGAAGGAACTGGCCGAGGTCATGGAGTCCGCAGTGGTTCGCAGCGTGAAGGACGTCATGGTGAAACTGGCCGACGACACCGGCGTGACGTCGATGGCTTCGCGGGCAAAGACGCTTCTCGCCGAGATGCGAGCGCAGGTCGGCCTCGATGGCCTGGAGGAAGGGCAGATTCGCGCGGTCGCGAAGCGCGGCGAGGCGGGGCTGGCGATGGGCCAAGCCGCGCTATCGGGAACGGAGGCCGCCATGAACACCATCGCGGCAGCGAATATCAGGGATGCTTCGGTGATGCAGGCGGCGGTCACGCGAGCGCTCGCGGATAAGAAGGTGATTACCCAACTGCTGCAGGAGTTGGCAACGACCGTTTCCAATAGCCTGTCCGCCATGACTTCGCTTGGCAATGCGATGTCCGATGCGTTGAAGAGCGAAACGGCCGCCGATACGTTCGTGCTGAACAACGCGCGTGCCGTTTGAGCCAGAACACAAAGCTGAAACCAGAACCTTACCAGCAAGCTTTCAATTGCAAAGATAACAGTACGGAGCTATGACTATGACGATCAATATCGGGTCTGAAGGCGCGAACCGCCTGGAATTTTATCGCATCGAAACCGCGCAAACCCGAGCTGCGGACGCTACCGCCGCGGCCGCGTTGCAAGGCGCAGCGCTGGATCAACCGGCGCGTGTTCTCGCGCAAATGCCAGCGCTTGACGCGACGACCACCGCGTCGGCCGGTGCGACAACCGCGCAGACCGTCCCACAACTGATGACGCCGCGCACCGGCGCGGAACAGCTGTTCGCGCCAGCCGAAATGGCCTCGATCGCGCAGCCGCTTGTAAATGGAACCGATGTGATCGGCAACGCTTTTATCGGCGTGCTGGCCGAGTCTGCCACGAAGGAGGCGGGGGCGAGCGATGACCGGCCGTCAGGTTTCCTGATGGACGACGCAAAGATTGACGTGTTGTTGATGATGAGTGCCGAATGGCAAAAAGCGCAGATCGCGGATAGGCAACTCCAGAGCGAGATGACGACAATCGCGTCGAAGGCGGCGATCATGCAGTCGGATTCGCAGATCGCCGCCGGCAACGATGCATTGGCGTCGGCGGTCGGGGCATCCGCACTGAATGTCGGCATGCAGGTGACGGGTACCGTCGTCCGAGTTCGCGCGTTGAACAAGGAGCACGCGTCGCTCAAGGTGAATTCGCAAAACGCTCAGGATTCGCATGAGCGCGATAGTCTGATCAATCGCGCGACGCGCTCCGCCGAAGCCGTTCGTGCTTCCGAGGTCGACACGATCACCGTCGAAAGCGGCGCCAATCGTCACACGCTGCGCCTCGAGGAAGACCGCGTTCGCGCGCCCGCGAACCACCTGTCGCGCATGGGCGAGACGGCAATGGCGTCCGAATCACGTGCGGCGGATCTTTCCGGGCAACATTCGCTGAATATGCGCACCTGGGGACGCGACTATGCGAAGGCCGACTTGTGGCGCACGGGCGGCGATGTCAGCGCGAAGATGGTTGATGGCGTCGGGCAGATGGAGCAGAGCAATGAGCATGCGCATCAGACGGTGGATCAGAACCAGCAGGAAGTAGCGCGCAGCGACGCATCGCTGCACGAGGAAAGCGCGCGTCAAAGCCGTGCCATCGCGCAGGAAATGCATAACATCACCAGTCAGTTGATCAATAACATCAATTCCGTTGCGGCGCAGGTCGCGGGCAACCTTCGCGCCTGAGCTACGGCGACTGGCCGCTTTTTGATTTCGCTTTTAGCGATAAGCGCCGACGCTCGGGTGCCGCCTATCCATCAAGCGCGGTACACGGGCGTCGCGAAAACTATTTCGGTATGAGGTGTTCTATGCCTGATTTGTCCGCTTTGAATGGCGCTTCCAGTTCTAGTGCACGCCCGTATACGGAGGCAGACTACGAGAACGCAACCCGACTCCATCGCTCGCAGAGTCTTTCCGAGGGCGGATTTGGCCTGTCCTCAGGACTGAGAGACGTGCGCAACGCCCGTGGCGCCGGCCTAGAGTACACCCCTCCAGCCGCGCCGTGTTCGTCGGCCGCCGGCATGGCTAATGGCACATTCTCGGCGTCCTCCGTGTCAGCCGCGAGGACGGTCACCGCACCGAATGCATCGACCGAAGAAATCGAGATGTCGATGAAGGCGTTCGCGCGCGAACTGATCCTCGCTCACGGGGGGGCGCGCGCGTTGAACGCAAGCCGTCAGTTGACGTTGCTGCTGGAGGGTACGGAGCCGAACAGTGCGACGCAGAAGTATTTGCGTAAGTTCATGTACGCGCTGCACATGTTGAATGTCACGTCGATGTACGACTCGCAAGACGCGGCGCACATGTCGAAGCGAAATACGATGGTCAACGCCTTCATCGATGCAATCGACGCGGCGTCGAAGTATCATGTCAAGCAGCCGGGAAAGTCGGACGAAGTGTTCGCTGGGAAGCTCGATCACAATTCAAGCACGGGAAAACCCAGTTACAAGGGCTGGTCCCGGGCATGGACCGCGTTGAACGAAGCGCTTTCGCAACGCAGCACAGGGGCCTCGGATATGCGGCACCTGGAGGCGTATTACGCGCAGCATGTCATGCCGCGCACCCAGCTCAGAGCGCAATTCGTGTACGGCGAAACAACCGATAAGGCGGAGGAGCGGCTCCATTCGGGCTCGAAGCAGGCGGTGTGGGACGCGTCGCGACAGTTGCTGTGCTGCAATGCCGTCAATGCGGAGGAAAGGGGGCTGAACCTGGCGGCCGCCAGCGAATTGCTGCACATGATGCCGGAGTTTCTGCGGCGCCCCAAGAACAACCAGGATGCGACGAATACAGCCAGAAACGAGGTAACTGACCATCAGCGCCCGGAAAACCAGATAACTGACAATCAAAGCACTGAGGCCCATCGAGACCCGGCGGGCGAGGTTCCGTCGGATCGCTGCGGCTCAACCCCGCAGTATGCCGCGCCGCCGGATTTGCGGCACCTCGTGTTGTTGAACCGCAACGGCGCTCAGACCATGAACGGGCACACCTTTAACCTGTGCCCGGGATCCGGCGCCAACCGGAATGCCGGCGTATCCACCTCCGGCCACCGTCCGGGCGGGGAACCGGAGGCCGCACCGGGTAACGACGCAGCGGGTGGGTTGGCTGGCGGCAACGCCGACACCGACGACACGCAGCGGGTATCGACCGGACATCGCAGCCGGCGGGGCTCATCGGCCAATGAGGTCGAGACGCCGGTTGCAGGCCCCGATGAACTCGCGGGGCAGCCTGCCGCGACAACCAGCCCGCTGGTTGAGACGCATAGTGCGCTGCCGGCACCGCTTGATTCGACGCGCGGCGCTACAGAAGTGAACGGCATGCCTCCGATGTCCTGGTCCGCATCGCCGACATCATCACCGCACGACGCGATGCCGACGCCATCCCGGTCCGCATCGCCGCACACGCCGCGCTTCCGCTTCGATGTGCCGCAGCATCCGGAGGTGGTCCTGACAGCAGGCCCGGGGCAGCGCAATCCGGTGGACACGGCCGGGGCAAGACAAAGCTTTTCTCCCACACCGAGCGAAGTGAACGGCACGCCTCCGATGTCCCCGTCCGTATCGTCGACATCATCACCGCACGACGCGGTGCCGACGCCATCCCGGTCCGCATCGCCGGACACGCCGCGCTTCCGCTTCGATGTGCCGCAGCAGCCGCAGGTGGTCCTGACAGCGGGGCCGGGGCAGCGCAATCCGGTGGACACGGCCAGGGCAAGACAAAGCTTTTCTCCCACACCGAGCGAAGTGAACGGCACGCCTCCGATGTCCCCGTCCGTATCGTCGACATCATCACCGCACGACGCGGTGCCGACGCCATCCCGGTCCGCATCGCCGGACACGCCGCGCTTCCGCTTCGATGTGCCGCAGCAGCCGCAGGTGGTCCTGACAGCGGGGCCGGGGCAGCGCAATCCGGTGGACACGGCCAGGGCAAGACAAAGCTTTTCTTCTCCCACACCTGACGAAGTTGAATAACGCCGCCCCGTGAACCAGCCGTCGTGGCAAAGAGGAATCGGGTGTTCCCGTTGATTTCGATCGATTGCGCATTCGCCTAGTCTCGAATGCGCATCGCCTGATGATTCGCCTAAGGAGCTGTTCTTTTGTGATGTATGTCGATTTGACGGAGATGCCGCTTTCCGTCTTGCTGTTGCTGTGCGGATTGATGGTGCTTTCGCTGTATTTTGCGTTGTGCTTCGTTCTGCCATCGTTGTTGTTGCTTGTGCGGATCCGGCGCGCCAACGGCCGTGTCCGGCAAATGGCTGCGTTGGGCGGTGGCCCGGTTGCGGATGCTGAGTTCGATGCGATTTTCGACGCAGACCGCCATCTTGCGCGCTCTTGGCAGAACTACCGGAAAACGCTGGCGTCGGCCGGCGGCGCGGCGGGCAACCGCGCGACGATACCCGCTGCCGTCTGTTTCGACCGGCAGGAAAACGTCGAGGTCCCGTTGAAGCTGGAGTTCTTTCGCCATTGCCCGGGATTGATGACCGGCATCGGGATTGTCGGGACGTTCTCCGGTTTGCTGCTCGGTCTGCATCACTTCGCGGATGCCATCGTGCCGAAGGCCGCCGCGTTGGTTACCCCGCTGCAGCAGACTGGAGCGATCGGACACGTCGCCGTTAGCGGGGCGAGTGCAGCGGTTCCCGACGGGGCGTTTGTCTCTTTCATTTCCGGGGCTGCGGCGCCACTGCCGATGGTGACGGGCCTGAAGACCCTCGATCAAGGCGAAGGCGGCATGGCGGGCGCAACCATCGTCCACGCGCCGGCGGCGGTGAAGATGGTGATGGATCCGAACGTGCTGACAGGCGCGTTGGGCCGCCTGCTGCACAGCGTGTCGGACGCATTCGTCGTTTCCGCCATTGCGGTGCTGTGCGCGCTCTTGACCACGTTCATCGAGAAGTTGTTGATGGCGCAATGCTTCCATCAGCTTCAGGAACTGTCGTCGACGATTGACGGGGTGTTTGCGTTCAACCCCGGCGAGGACCCGATGACGCATTTGACGCGGACGTCGGAGGCGACGGAACGGCAAATCAAGCGGATTGCGCTTGCGTTAAACGACATTACGATTTCGCGAGATCGAGTTTAGTGAACCTGTATCAGTACCAACCTCTTCCCCGGCGTGACGTTGGGCGTGGCCCGGAAGAAAGCCCGTTCTGGGTTTCGCTCTCTGACATGATGACAGGCATGACCTCGCTTTTTCTGGTGCTGGCCTGCAGCATGCTGCTGATCTGGATCATCCAATCGGAACCGTCGGGCGGAACGTCGCCGCGCGGCGAGAAAGTCGTCGGCGCCGACGCAGCTGCGACGATGCAGCGCGACGAGCGTTCCGTAGACGCGGCTGCGAACACTTCGCATAACGTGGCCCGTCTTGCTGCCTACGAGTCGGATATTTCCGCCGCATTGAAGAAGATATTGGCGTTGTCGCAGCAACACGGCTTTTCGGTCGACGTTGCCACTAATACGATCGATCTCGGCCAGTCAGCGCTTTTTCCGCTCGGAAGCGACCGCCTGAGCGCGAAGCAGGAAGCGTTGCTGCGAAGCTATGTCACCGATCTGATCGCGCTGATTCAGAACGATCCGGCAATGGTGCCGTTGAAGAACATCACCGTGGTCGGCTATACCGATCCGGCCGGATCGTATCTGTTCAATCTCGATCTGAGCGCGCGCCGCAGCGAACGCCTGATGTGCGTGTTGCTTGCGTCGCCGGAAAAGCAGGGCGGCGCAACAGGCGACGCGACGATGACCGAGGGTTCGCTGCAAACCATTCGGCAACTGTTCAAGGTTGGCGGGTATTCCGCTGGCGCACAGAAGGAAAGTGCCGCAGCAAGCAGACGATTAGCGTTGAAAATGGATTTTTACAAGCTCGACGAGCCCCGGCGGCAAGCCATTGCGCTTGCGATGCCGGTCGGATCGTGCGCGCTCGGGTCTAGCTAGCGGCGTATGTGAGACGAACTATATAGCGTGAATTAAAGTAACGGCCAGCGCGCCGTTCCACGACCAAACAGGATTGATAGCTTGGAAACGATGAAAGGCATTGCACCGCACGCCCTGCTGGAGGTCTGGCGTCATGCAGCCGAGGGCAAGACCGTCGCTTCATTCGACTGCTTCGATACGCTGCTATGGCGGGGCGTGGGCGCGCCGAACCAGGTGTTTTGCGAGTTGGCCGGCAAGCCGCCGTTTTCGACGCAGGGCTACACCGCCTACCATCGTGTGGCGGCCGAATCGTTGGCGCGCCGTGTCCGGTTTGAACAGCGCGAGGTTCCAGAAGTCACGCTGCGGGAGGTGTATCAGCAGCTATTCCCAGAACCTGACGGCGCCGCACAGATAGCGGCGTGTATGTCGTACGAACAGGATGCGGAGTCGTCGATCTGTTTCGTCGCGCCGGCGGTGCTTGCCTGCATGCGCGAGGCCCGGCGTCTCGGGATGTCCGTTATCGTCGTCAGCGACACATGTTTCAGCGCCGGCCAGTTGCGTGCGCTCATCGCGTCGGTGTCGCCCGAAGTCGACGAGCTGGTCGATCAGATCTTCTGCTCGTCCGACTACCGGATCGGAAAGGCCCGTCAGCTCTGGCACTGCGTGCTCGGCGAGTTGTGCGCGACGCCGGACACGATCATGCATCTGGGCGACAATCCCATTGCCGACGTGCAGGCGCCGTCGAAGCTGGGTATCGCGTGCCTGCGTCTCGATCGGTATGCCGGCGCGGCCGAGGCTGTGCTGCGCCGGCGCGAGTTCGCGACCCGGCTGATGTTCAGCGGCGTTGGAGAGACCCGATCCGTGTGGACTCTTTACGACGGCCTCGAATGTCAAACGCAGTCCGGGCGCACAAGCTGGCACGGTGAACTAGGTTGGCATCTGCTCGGACCGGTGGTGTTCGCCTTTGCGAAAACACTGGCCGACGAGTTCGCCGACCGGACACGCGACACTGATCAGCCGACAGTCCGCTTCGCGTTCCTGATGCGCGACGCCCACCTGTTGCGCAACGCCGCTGATATCGTCGCGCCCAATGAGCCGCATCCGTCATTGCACATCAGCCGGAAAACCGCGTTCTCCGCGTCCTTCGACAATGACCATGCAATCCAGAATTTCGTCAAGCTGAGTACGCTCGAATATCGGCTGAGTCCTGCGCAATGTGGAGCCTGTCTGCTGCTGAACGACGAAGAGCGCGCGCGTTTTACAGAAGCCTTCATTGCGAAAGAAGACACGCCGCGCGCGATTAACGATTTTTTTTCCGCGCAGATGCTGGACGCCATCAAGACGCGTTCGAAAGCGTTCCGCGGCCGGCTGATCACGCACATCGTCGCGCAGACTGGGCTCAAGCGTGGCGACACGCTATGCCTCGTCGATACGGGCTACAACGGCACGATTCAATACCTGCTGTGCGATGTATTGCGTAAGGAAATGGATGTCACCGTCATCGGACGGTATCTGATCTACCGGCAGAACCTCCGGCTGCGCGGACAGGCGTCGGGCCTGATCGACGCATCGTGGCTCGACCAGGGTCTGATTCATGCGCTCACGCAGTCGGGCCTCGCGTTTCTAGAAGCGATGTGCGCCGGCGGCGGCGGCTCCGTCGTCGACTATGAGCCGACCGGGCATCCGGTCTGCAATGCGGAGATCGTGCGCCGGCCGCTATGGATGGGCGCATGCCAACGCATGGCGCTGATGTTCGTCGATCAGGTTTGCGCGGTGCCCGCGTCCGCGTTGCCGAAGTTGACGCGCAGCCGTTTGCGGGAGTCTGCATTGACGAACCTCGGCGCCATGTTGTTTTTTCCGAGCGAGCGCGAACTGTCCGAGATCAGCCAGATGCAGTGGGACGTGAATCTCGGCGGCGATATTTGCCACGACGTGTGCGATCCAAAAAAAGGCGTGAGCGGATTGCGTCGGCGGGGATTGCTTTATCTGACCGGCGGTGGCGAGTTCCGAAGCAATGGGCCGTTCGAACTGCGGCATGCTGGCGCAGACCAACTGACGCTTTACATGGCGTGCGTGCGCAATGGTCTGCCGATGACCGAACCTGCGTTGTCCTATCGGCGCATTGCGTTGCCGCTGACATTCGCATTTGAAGAAAACGTCGTGCGCCGATGCGTGCCCGCACACGCGACATACGACGGATACTACACCGCCGTTTTTCCGCTGGGCCAATGCACGGTGCGCGTCGAAATCGGCGCTCTCACGCAGTGGTTGCAGATCGAATCGGTGACGAGCTTCCCGGCCGAGGCGTACGGGCGTATGTCTGAGACCAGTGGGCCGCAACTGCGCTTCGAGACAACGGATTATGTATTAGATGGCGTGACGCGCCACGGCGGCGGACTGCTGGAGTGCGGGCGTACCGCGGCGATGACGTTTGCGCCGATTCCGGAAGGAACGTCGGATTACATCCGGGTGGCATTCCGTCCGGTAACGCTTCACGACGGCGCCCAGCCGCAGTGCGACGATCCGCTGCTGCCGGCGGCCTTTTCATCGGCGGCAGCTCTATTCGCCGACGGTGCGGGCGACGACTGCGGAGGCAAAGACGAGTCGGCTGCGATATCCAGATATGCAGCGGTTGTCGATGGAAAACTTGCTGCGGCCGCATCGGTTTTGAACGCCGCGCTCTATACCGCGTTATGATGAACAGCGCCAATCACGTCATGAGGAGCTGCGATGGACGATGCAATAATGACCCGCATATATGGCTATCACGGCAATCGCACCACAGATATCTACAACTCGGCCCGGTTTCCGGAGCGGCGTTACGCGGTCATTGGCGTCTACGGATACAACCGGAGGCTGGAGGGCGGGCTGGCGCGGGTCGACAACACTCATCCGTGTTCCTATGGCCCGTCCGCTGACTACTGGGTGGATGAACGCGATAGAGATTCGGATGAGCAGGAGTTAGACGACGATTATCGCGACACCAGTTTTTTTGCCGGAGCGACCACGAGCGCAGCGACGAGGGAATGCTGGCCCGCTTCGGGCGTCGAGCGGCAGGTGCGGCCTACGGAGGGTACGAGCGCGAGCCATCCATCCGCTGCCGGCGCGGTGAGGCCCGGTCTCCCTCCGGTCGTCTGTGCCGTCGGGTCTCCCATCGGGTGCCGTGTCCGGCCCGATCGCGGGTCATACGCCAGCACCACCGTTGCCCTCCCGGCATATCAACAACATACACGTGGTCGTCAACCGGTCTACGAATAGGGTTGTCCGGCCTGCAATTACAGTTGTGACGGTATCGAGCCCGGTTGGGTTGCGGTTCGAAGTGTCGGAGATGGTAAGCGACGCAGTCCCGACCGACCGCAGGCGTGGCGTGAATGGCAAGGGCGAAAAGGACGACACAAACCGAAGGAAACAACGGAATGCACCTGGCCTCGCTGCGAGAATCGAGGCGGATATCCGCCAGCATGTCCATGCGGAGTTGCGCCGGCACCTTGAACGTTGGACTTGAGCCGGCGCCGGTACGACGACGGACACGTCGCCTGCGTCCGCAGTCACTGATAAGGGTTCCAACCACGATGAGGACGCGATGGAGACCGCTACGCCAGGTCCAGGTCGGGCACAGTACGTTCTCGCCTATCAGAAAGAACAAGGAGGCATGACATATATAACGCACCTATCTCGCAGACGGGTCGCTGGCCGCCGCTCGTTCATGCCGTCGAAGCCGCGCCGACTCACGGCCCCTCGTCCGATGGCTGCGCGGATGCCAGCGCATCCGCGCAGCCAGCCGATGAAGACCACGCCGTTGATAATTCCGACGCGACGCCATCATGCAGCTTGGGCATGCTGCACGATTACGCGCTAGGCACCATATTCGACCATTGTGATCTGCGCGAACTGGCACGAATGTCGCAGGTGGATCGCCGCAGCAGGAACCTTGCCGCACTGACGTTCCAAAAAAGGTGGACGGCGGAAAAACGCCGACAACAAGTGATCGATGCGACGCTTTCCGATCAGCCTGACGCACTTCATTTCGCTCACCGAATGAGCATGACTATAGATGATGTGAGGGTGCGCGGCGAAACGCTTCTATCCAGATCCCTTGCGTTTCCGCTTCATCAGCATTCGTATCGCGCCCTGCTGGCGATGACGAACAATCTGCACGACAAGATCGTTACGCTGCAGATGCTGAACTGGGAGCAGCGCGGCTTTGTGTTCGGCGCCATCTACAACCATTGCCAGGAAGCGATCAAAGCCATCCTCGCATGCACGCGCTTTCAGGGAACCGCACATCCCGAATTGCGAAGGCGCTACTTCGTGGATGCGATCCATTATGGCGACGTCGCGACCCTCCGCGTACTTGTCGACTCCGGGCGTTTCGATGTCAACGCAACCTATCGGGGACAGTCGCTATTATGGCATGAGATGGCGACGCCCGATCAGAGTCTGGACAAACTGCACTATCTCCTCGGGCTCGACGGGATCGATGTGCATGCCAGAGGACTACCGGCAGCACCATGTCATGCAGACCTCGCAAAGTACCGGTTGTATCTTTCGGACCCGCGGGTGGATGTCAACAAGCCGTGCAGGCCCCCGAATTACGATATGGAAGTCAGCGCGCTCACCTATGCGGCCAATATCGCCATGATTTATGACGACACGCGGATTTTCGATGTGCTTATTGCTGACCCGAGACTCAACATCCTGCAACGGTATCGTCATTCGTCGGGTTCGTTATTCAATTCGATCGAAACGTTACGACACGCCCATCGTGGTGATGATCTGGGAGACAAACAGAGAATATTCAGGTATCTGGAAAGCAGGATGCTCTCGCATCCCAGTTTCCGGACGTCGTCAGCATAGCCTGAGGGTGAGTCGCGAATGCACGTTTTTTGAGCGCCAAGGTCGGAAGTAGCAGCTATAAATAGAGTAGCAGCTATAAATAGGGTGGTATTAATGAAACTATTGGAAAGCATCATTCAAGGCGAGATTTACACGAGCGAGCAATATGCGGCGTGCGTCACTGCGAAGTCGGCGGCATATGCGCCACGAATGAAAGACGCGAATCGCCCGGACGACACTGCGCCAGTTCAGCACCCGCAATCGAACGGTCGGGTGAGCGATATGCTTCGCGAGGTGACGCTTGCTGCAAGCGAGCTGCTGCCGGCCGATGCCGGCGAGCTGCGCGAGTCGAATATGGCGCCGCTCGATAAAACGGGCGCCATCGTGCAGCGTGCGGTTAACGACGCCGCAATGGGAAATGCGCACAACCTCGCGTTTGCGTTGAAGATGCAATCGGAAGCTCGCGCCGACGCGTTTTCGAATATCAGGCTAGCAATTCAAGGTCATCGAATGACGCAGGTTGAGGCCATATCCCCATTGCATGAGCAGTTGATGACGAAGTCGGCCCTTGACCCTCGACATGAGATGGCATTGTCATCATCAGCGAGCGGTCCGAAACACGGACTCGGCGCATTGGCAAGTCCGCCTACACAGAGCGATCCATCGCCCGCGCCCGATCCGGATACAAGTACGCCTTCCTGGGTGCCAAGCACCCCAGCGGACGTTGATGCGATCAAGATCAATTCGCTGGAAGACCTCAAGGCATACTACGCACAGTATGCGGCGGACTATAAAGTTCTTGCCGCATATGTCCAGGAGAATACCGAGACGGACCCGACTGGTTGCGAAGAGAAGATTCAGGTATTTGCCTCGAAGTACAGCGCGCCGTTGATCGTCAACGCCGGTATTGATCCCGCCTACGCCTCGGTGGCATTGGGCGGGGATTGGCGGATCCACGAATTCAATCTGCCGGGAAAGGGCACCTTCGAGGCGTATCAACTCAACTTAGACACCGTGCAGGCCTATCTCGACGACCAGGCATTCTGTAATCGCCTGCAAGACGACAGGGACGCTGCCGCTTGTCTCTGGCAGGCGTCTGGCGGAAGTGACTATTCTTTGAGTGGTACTCCGCCTTCCTATTCGGAAGCCTCCGCTGCCTTGGAGAAAGTGGAAGCGTCATTTAACAAAAACAATCATGTGAGCGTCCTTCCCGATAACCTTCCAGAATTTTATACGATTAGTCCCGATCCTGCAGGCGGATACTTTGTCTATCCCTCGGAAAAATTTAAAGAAACCATCAATTCTTTCAATGACTACCTTGCAGCATGGCGTGCATATTACGGCGGCGGCATTCCAGAAGATAATCAAACATTTAACAAAACTGATGAGAAGTATAATCCATCAGCATTGAAAGATATTGATCCTGCTTATGGTCTAGTCGGAAAGTGGTTGGGCCAATCGATTGACAACGAGGCATGGCTATCGAAAATAACTCAATACATGTCGACTTTATTTGAAAGCTGGAATCCCGATGTTGCTCGCGCCAATGCCAACCTCGATAGTCTGGAGCGGTCGGACGCTGCTCAATACGGCGGTCTCTATGCGACAATCGGCGCCGCGAAGGCAGCGATTGTCGATAATTATGGCAACCTGATCAGTGAGTATATGAGCTACACGCAATCAGCCACCGATCTTGTCGCCGATCTGTCGAAGTACGTCAAGGCGACCGATGATGGCTCGAAGGTAACCTTCAATGCCGACGATTTGCGCTCTGAAATTCAGCAGAAAATCGATAGTCTGTCGCAGTGGTCACTGACGACTCCGGGCACTTCCTTGCTCTCGGTTAATGATTGGAACAAGGAGCTGAGCGGTAATTTTATCGCGACGAAGAACGCCGACGCTACCACGACGCTGAGGCTTGATCTGACGAATTTGATCGGAATGCGCGATTCGTTGGCGGAATATAGCAACGCTGACATCAGCGTCACCCAGTACAATGCGTGGTATTCCGGTTTTTCAAGCGAAAAAGATAATGTCCAGAATCTGTCCCAAAGCATCGCGGAAAAATATTCAAGAATGAATAGCGCGTTCGATAATCTTGTGCGAATGATGAGTTCGACGATCTCCGCATTGCTCGAGTCGGAGGCAAAGTACTTCCAGTGGTAAATGGCGCACGCCACGTCGCCGTTCGCGCTTGATAGAAGCGCGGCGGCGGGGTGGCCGAGCGGCACGAGCTCGCGCGACCGTTGATGGGGTGGAACGAACCGTTGCTGACGGTCCAGGCGACACCGTACTTACTAAAAGTTAGGGAAGCTCTGAACAACTATTTCGCGAGCTTACGATTGAGAGCCGGGGCAATTGCCATCTCGTGCAAGTGCTTGATTTCAAGTACTGGAAATCGCCACGATCAACCGAAATTCCCAATTTGCTCGCGGTCCAGGGCTTTGTTCAGAGGTTCCTTAGATTTTGTGTTGGCGCGTGTTGAAAATTGACCATAAAAATGGGGTTCTGCGCACTGAAAATTGGGGTTTGAGGCGCAGTAGAACGGAAAGTGCGGTTAAGCGCCGGTAGGCATCAAAGCTTTACGCGTCGCAACCGTCCGTTCGCGACCTCGACATTAAAGGTGCTAGGGTCAAACTCGCCGCCATACCACTCGCGCATGGCCGCGTGTTCGGGATGGGTCCGATCTGAAACCGCTTGCAGGAAATGATGTAACCTAGTGGTCCACCTACATCTTCCGGTGGACAGGATTGGGCGCCGCCGGTGCAGATCGAATGCTTCGATGCCGGGTCGATGGGCAGCGTGTCTTCGACCGCGACGCGATGCTTCCAACCATCGCCAAAGTCGTAGGTGTAGCTGAAGACCTTGGCCTGCCCCAACGTCTTGGACAGCCGCACTCGGTGTTCGGATTCAGGTGATTCGTCGTCGAATGGATCGGGTGTTCCGTAGCGCATGCCACCGATTCCAAACTCGTGCAGATGACTATCGGTCCACCCCATTGCCGCTTGTATCACTTGGTGCAGCTTGGGGAGCGTGATCGACCCCGGCACGATTACCTGTCGGTAGACGGTGGGTTGGATCTCCAGCAATTCGATGCGCAGCATCAAGGCATGAGGAAGCGTCAAAGAACTGGAAAAGCATCCACCACTGGAAGCCGGCGTTGCAGAGCTTCCAATTGATGTTCGGCGAGGAACGAGTGCCACTGGCAGCGCTGTGATGAAAATCGGTTACACAGTTCGTTTGACAGACCCTACGAGTGAGGAAGTTTAAAAATGCCAAATTCAATTACGCAATATCGTAAGGAAAATGGAAAGCATATCAATTGGATTGACGAACAACTGGGATGTCAAAGGTTGCAGGAAAGACGCATCCACCAGTTGGCCATCCAGCCCGGCAGTCACGCGAGCAACAAAGACAGGCAGCAAATAGCTCATTCAATAGTGCATTTACTTTCTATACTCACTAGTGTGCAGAATACTTCTGCCGGACTAGTGATGGAGCCCGGAAAGCCAAGCAATGCAGCTGAATTTGATAAAATTATTAAATATAATAACTTCTACTCTGGAGAAATTCATAAAAATTTTATTGGCAGCAAAACACAAGGAAATTTTGAAAATACTTCCTGCTCGATAATTTCCAAAGAAAACAAAAATGAATTACCAGAAAAGCGCATGAAACTTCCGAAAAAATTTATATGCTCTACTACGTTGAGTCCTATCCAATCACTTGAACAAAAGAATTCAGTTTTTGACGATCACAATAAATATGCTTTTCCAAGCATGATTCAAGAGGCGCTCAATTCGGTTATAAATAAATTGTACAAAACAGGAGATTTTATACATTTAATTGATCCCTTGAAATTCCCGGTGGCGAGTGCGGCATCTTTGCGGTTTCGGGAAACAATGTTGCCATTGAATGTAAATACCACAAAAAAAAATAGTCTTTTGTCCTCCGTGATACATCAGTTAGTTTTAAATGGCCAACTATCTGAGAATGATGGTCAAAATATGTTACAGCTGCTGGAGTCGGATCCTACTATGCCATTACCACTAACCTTTAAGCGTCTGACAGACGAGACGATTGAAAGACACGAAAAACGTGCGTTGAGGGCTGATTTAGATCCTCAAACAGCTTATCACATAAAACAGCACTGCGCATCTGAAGAACAAGTGCTGAATATGAGGGGAAGGAATTCAGATATGAGGCTTTTGTTTGAAGCTCAGCGTCTAGAAAATCCGCTCCGGCGGTTTTATGACGATTCTGATGAGGAGCCTTCCGCCACCGTCAAGAATATTGTTGACGCATTAAATCTATTTCTCAACCTTGGTTCTTTTGGCATAAAGCCTTTAGTCGAAAATTTACTTGCAAATAAAAAAAGAGTTGAGTACTACGAAAAAAAAGGTGATGCGATTTGCGCAGAAAGATTTAGGCGGATCAATGTTGCTGAGTTGCTTACGGGCATTGATATTAGCGCGTTGCCGTACAGCACTCGCCATCAGTCAGCTAGAGTAAGTCGTATCGGTCGTCCTGGTATTCGTTTAGAGACGGACAATGGCATACAAGATCGAGAAATTAATATAAAAGATATTTCATCAAAAGGGAAGCAGAAAAAAACGATTGATCATGTTGAAGAAAATAAACAAACGAAGGTATTGCCAAAGAATAAACATTCAGAGCTTGTTAGCGGGCATTCATCAAGTTCGGTCATTCGATTTCCCGATATATCTGTGTCATTGACTAGTAGAAATGAAAAAGCCGAAGAGGCAATTAATGCATATTTCCTTAAACATATGCAAGAGCATTCCTTATTAATGGCAGAAAGCATAGCTTTTATTGACCGAGATGCTAAAAGTGATATTTATTTTTACGGGAAAATCAAGAAAATTTTCAAGGGCGATTATTTTGTTTTTTCGAGTGGACTGAAGATCAATGATCATGATACAACAGCTATTAAGAACTCAAAATTAATGATCCGGGATCATGTGCAATATGCTAAATATTCACTTTTAAAATCAAAATCAATTTACAGATTTGCAAAAGAGAAAATCGCTCCTGCAGCGACGCAAAAAGGCGAAATATTGAAAAATTATTTAAGTAGATATTTTAAGAGAACCCTTGATATTACTAATGAAAATTTGTTAGCGAGTGTTATAGAAAGATTTGGGGAAGTGGCCACCAGGTGCCTGCGATTCCAACGACGCATTATTCAAAGAGATTTCAAAAATTTTTGGTTTGCTTCAACTCTAGGCGACCTTGATCGAAATGCTGAGGGACATGAATTTTTTACCTTACTAGATGCAGACCGCATAAAAGATATGCCTCTAATGGAGTCATATTATGCAAAGAGAATACAAGATTCAGTCATAGCAACCTTCCCAGAGGCACTTTATGGAGTAAATCCTGAGCACTCAGTTTTGTATAGACGATATCCAGCGGCGCATGCCGGTCAAAGTTTATTGCACGAGTACACTCATATATCTTCATCCACACGTGACTTAATTTATAACGATAGAATGTATGATGGGCAAGCAAAAAATGCAAAAGATATGATGCGAGGTTTTTATGATGATTTGCAGGGAGGGTTTGCCAGTCAATCCATGGTCGATTTTACACAATCTTATTGCGCTGCCTATGGCAAACCGTCCCCTCGAACAATTTACGATTTGTTCAAGGAAGATGAAATATTTAGATCGCTTACTGTAATGAGTAACGCTGCGTCTTATGAAACATTTTTTCGTGATATATCGATGCTGTTGTCATACGATTTCGATATCCGGATGTTGCCGTTTATTACCGAAGTGAATGTGGAGGAGATAAATGCTGTCGAATTGCAGAATGAAATATCGGCGATAGAAAACATGTAATGACCGACCGGTTTCTGCTGGTTCTAGGGAAGGCCTGAACAACTCACCAAACCTCTCAAATTCCAGCTTCTTGCACGGCAGCAACGTGCAAAATGCTGCGTTTGGTGCGATTTCTGCAACTTTCTGGCGGTTTTAGCTGCCAGGCGGTGTTCTTGGCCAAGCCGCGATAGCGAACCTTGGTGTAGCCAAACTGGCGCTTGATCACGCGAAACGGGTGCTCCACTTTCGCACGCACGCTCGCCTTGAAGTGTTCCCAACGTTCTTCCCGAGCACGCTCGCGCTTGTTGCCAATGGCTTGATTCGGGGGTCGCTTGGCGGCAATGAAAAATGCAGCCTCGCAGCTCTGTAGCTCGTCGCGCTTTTCTGCACCGGTGTAGCCGCTGTCGCCGAACACGCTGTCTTCCTTCCCGTGCAGCAATGCGTGCGTCACCATGACATCGGCCACGTTGGCTGCAAGTACCACTGGTTGCCTTTCTTGGTCTGATGCATCTCAGGGTCGCGCGCACGATCGGCGTTCTTGGTTGAGCTGGGCGCAGCGATCAGCGTCGCATCGACGATCGTGCCCGACCGGGTAATCCCCCCACTTCTAGCGGTCGCCAGAAGTGGAGCTAAGCGGCCATCGCCAACTTCATGGCAGGCGTGATGCCGCCGAGCGCCATATTCGGACGCTCGTGGTTGTACGTCCATAGCCAGCGGGTGGCTTTGTCCTGCACCTGGTCGATGGTGTCGAACAGGGTTTGGGCGAGCCAGGCGTAGCGGATGGTGCGGTTGTAGCGTTCAACGTAGGCGTTCTGCTGTGGCTTGCCCGGCTGGATGTGCTCGACCCGGATACCATGCCGCTGCGCCCAGGACAGCAACGCGCCACTGATGTATTCAGGGCCGTTGTCGCAGCGGATCACGGCGGGCTTGCCGCGCCACTCGATGATCTGCTCCAGCGATCGGATCACACGGGCTGACGGCAGCGACAGATCCACCTCGATCCCCAGCCCCTCGCGATTGAAGTCGTCGAGCACATTGAACAGCCGGAAGCTGCGGCCGTCGGCCAACTGGTCGTGCATGAAGTCCATCGACCAGACCTGGTTGATAGCCTCCGGCACCGCCAGAGGCTCGGGCCGCTCACGCACCAGCCGCTTCCTCGGCTTGATCCGCAGGTTCAACTCCAGCTCGCGGTAGATCCGGTAGACCCGCTTGTGATTCCAGCCAAAGCCCTTCACGTTGCGCAGGTACAGGTAGCACAGGCCAAAGCCCCAGTCGCGATGGGCGGTCGTCAGGCGGACCAGCCAGTCGGCGATCCGGGCGTTCTGCTCGCTGGCCTTGGCCTGGTAGCGGAAGCAGGTCTGGCTCACCGCGAAGGCCTGGCAGGCGTGGCGGATGTTCGTACGCCCGCTCGTGACTGCCGATTGGGCCATCTCGCGTCGCTGAGATGGCCTCACCATTTTTTTGCGAGCGCTTCCTTCAGCAGGTCGGTACTGAGCTGCGCCTCGGCGTACATCTTCTTGAGCCGGCGGTTCTCCTCCTCCAGCTCCTTCATGCGCGCGACCATGGACACGTCCATGCCGCCGAACTTGCTGCGCCACTTGTAGAACGTGGCCGAGCTGATGCCGTGCTCGCGGCACAGCTCCGGCACGGGCGCACCGGCCTGGGCCTGCTTGAGCACGGCGATGATCTGGCTGTCGGTAAAGCGGGACTTCTTCATGGAACCTCCTCGGGAAAGGGGACGAGAAAATTCCACTTCTGGCGTCTGCTAATGGGCGGGGGGATTACCCTTCGACGTGGTAGCCCTGGCGGCGGAAGGCGTCGGCGACCAATTGTTCGAACTGGCGCCAGCCGCCTGCTGCCAGGCTTTCCAGAGTGGTACGGGTGTCGAGGAAGCGGCGGCGGCGGCGCGCGCCGAGGTAGGAGACCAGCGCGGCGAGCCAGCAAACGCCGAGCAACATCCAGGCCAGGGGGGCGAACAGCGCGTCTGATTGCTGGGCGAAGCCCTGCGCGAGTAGCCCGCCATGCTGCGATAGCCACCAGGCGATGCCGTAGCGCACCGTGAGATAGCCAACGAGGCCGACGACGAGCGCCAGTGGCCAGGGCAATGCGGCCAGTGCGTCGAATGTGCTGCCCCTGTGTTTGCGTCCCATGCAAGAACCCCCGTTCCAGTCCCGACCATAGCCGCTGGCAGCGGGTTTGTCAGCAGCACATGGATGCGCTTGCGAACCAGGTCGCATCGCGTGCGTCCTTCACTGCTATGCAATAGGTCAGTGTCGAAAGATTGAGTTCGCTTGCCCCGCGCAGAGTGCACTTGCGTGGGACTGCGATGGGATCGACGTGCATCAATCCGTTTCGATCTAGCGGGCATAGCCGTGGGGAGGCTGCACCGTCTGGTTGGAACCTGGTCTTCGGATGATGTCGCGATCGTCGCGATGCTCGGCATGTGCCGCACCAAAAGAGCGCGGCCTAGCGCGTCATTTAACCGGCATCCTGTGCCCGAGAGATTCCTGGCTCAGCGGACGACGATCGACGCCGGCCCTGCACCGTGCTGCGATGAACCTTCGATCGCGCGACCGAGCGACATCGCCCGCCCGGTCACGCGGCGCGTCCTCGCCAGAGGGCAAGGAGGCGCGAGCAGGACTTACTTGATTTCTACCGCACCCGCATCGCACGCCGCGGTATCACGCGCAACACCACGCTGGTCGATGTTGCGGCAATTGCTGCCGAGGTTGCGCACCGGGCTGTTGGCCGCCGGCAATTGGGTGAGCGTGGGGCCGCCATTGGCGGCTGGTGCGCCCAGCAGCGGATCGGTGGCGCGTGCGAGGCCGGCGGTGAGGCAGCTGTGGAACAGTCCGCCCGCAGCCGAGTACTCGATCAGGTTGTTGCCGGTGCTGCTTTGGTCGCTGCAGAAGGTGCGCTCGGTCTTGGAGTAGAAGATGCTGTTGCGGATGTCGAACCCACTACCGAACAACGTCGACCCTGGCGTGTTCTCGGCGAAGGTGACGTTGTTGAAGCGCACCGTGGTCTTGCCCTGGTCGCCATTGGATGGCTGCCAGCCCACATGCTGGATCGCCGCGCCCACACCCTTTGCATAGTTGCCATAGAAGGTGCTGTTGCTGACGTTGCAGGACGGGCCGTAGCAGTCCATGTACAAGGCGCCGGCGTTGCTCTTTTCGGCGCGGTTGGAGATGAAGCTGGTTTCTTCGACGTTGATGATGCCCGGCGTAGTGATGGTGGTGCCGGAGTGCGTGGTATCGCCAAAGCCCAGGCTGATGCGCGCACCGCCGGCCGGGCCGCCATAGGCGATGTTGTTGGCGAAGGTGGAGTAGCGCACGTCGATGGTGTCCGGTGCATACGCCCACAACGTGGCGCCGCCGCCGCTGTTGGCCGCGCTGTTGTTGCGCACCACCGTGCCGCACACCGAGAGCGTGGCGCCACCGGCGGCGGCGTTGAGGTAGCCGGCGAGCGAGGCGCCGTCGGTGTCGATTGCGCCGCTGTTGCCGAACTGGTCGGCATCCGGGAAGCCGGCCGGCGCATTGATGGCCTGGTTGCCGACAAATTCGGAATTGACGATGGTCAGACGGCTGAGCTGCGTGTAGAGCGCGCCGCCCAGCCAGGAGGTGTTCTTGGAGAACGAGCTCTTGACGATGGTCACGTCGGTATCGCTGCCGGCGAAGATGGCACCACCCCCAATGCTGCTGCGGTTGCTCAGGAACTGGCTGTTGATCACTTCCAGCTTGCCGCGGTAGCTGACCTTGATCGCGCCGCCACCCCAGGTGCCGGGCGCGTACTGGTTGTTGGAAGCCGGCTGCACGGAGCTGCCGTTCTGCAGTTTGAGATTGCGCACCGACAGTGCATTGCCGTTCTGCACCTGGAAGATACGCGCGGCCTGGCGGCCATCCAGGGTGATCTTGCCCTGACCATCGATCACCGTTGGCGTGCTGGCGCTGATGTCGATGGTCTGGTTGACGGCGATGCTGGTCGCACGCGTGCCGCAGTTGAAGGTGACATAGCCGCCTTGCGCCACCGCAGTGGCGAGTGCGCTGGCGGTACAACTGGCGGCCGTGCCGTTGCCGACCACCACGCCGGCATTGGAGTGCGCCCACGGCTGCGGCGTGGTGCATTGCGCCACCGATGGCACGGCGGCGATGGCCGCGCTGGTGGTGAGCAGGGCAAGAAGCCCTGCCGTCACGACGGTGGCGTGAAGTGTTGAACGCATGGTGATGTTCCTGCTTGAGAAATGGATCGAAGGGCGCCCATTGCCTGCACGCAACGTCAACGGGTGATGACAGATGTGTTGCAAGCCGAAGCGTCGCTCCCGAGGCGTGGCATGGTGCGCGATTACACGCATCGCGATGCCAACCTAAGTTCCAGAACACCACGTCGATGCGGCGCCATCGCGCCGGCGCACATCGCTTCGCGCATGCGGAAGCCGGGCACTGCAGCGATCAACCGATGCTGCAGTGCTGCATGCAATCGCCCGCTGTATGCAATGCGTTGCCGCATCGCGCGTTACCATGCTGCACTCTCGATCCTGTCGCGATCTCGGCAATGCCCGATGCACACCGCACCCACGATGGCACGCCGGCCAGCCGCTTCCAGCTGCCTGCCGGTCCGTGGGGCTCGGTCTTCGATGCGCTGTGCGCATGTTTTCCGGCGATCACGGCCGAGCGTTGGCGCAATCGGTTTGAGCGTGGTCTGGTGCGCGATGCCGATGACCAGGCCCTGGCGCTATCAGCGCCGTATCGGCTGGGTGCAGAGATCCGCTATTTCCGCGAGGTCGCCGATGAGCCGGTGATTCCGTCTATCGAGACAGTGGTATATGCCGACGCGCAGCTGGTGGTGGCCTGCAAGCCACACTTCTTGCCGGTCGCACCGGCCGGTGCGTACGTGCGCGAGACGTTGCTGACGCGACTGGTGCGGCGGCTGGACAATCCGGCGCTCGTACCGTTGCACCGCATCGATCGCGAAACCGCGGGGCTGGTGCTGTTCTCGGCCAACCCTGCCACGCGTGGGATCTATCAGGCCTCGTTTCGCGAGCGGCGCATCCGCAAGCATTACCTGGCGGTGGCAGCACCGCTCCCACAGCTGAGGTTTCCGTATGTGCACCGCAGCCGACTGGAGCCGGGCGAGCCGTTCTTCCGCATGCGCGAGGGCGTGGGCGAACCGAACAGCGAAACGGTGATCGAGGTGGTCGCACGCAACGCAGACACCTGGACGTATCGGCTGGAACCGGTGACCGGGCGCAAGCATCAGTTGCGTGTGCACATGGCCGCGCTGGGCGCGCCGATCCTGCACGACCGGTTTTATCCCGCCCTGGAAGCCCAGCGGCCCGACGACCCGGAACGCCCACTACAGCTGTTCGCGCGTACATTGGCGTTCGATGACCCGCTGACCGGTGAGCCGAGGCACTTCATCGCAACGGTGGGGCCGATGCACTCTGCCACGGGCTGACCGAAGGAGCGGGACATGCACGTCGATCCGATGCGCGATGGTGTTGCGGTCTCCCGTCACCGGCGATCGACCAGCTTGTTGTGGGCGCTGCTCTGGCTTGCGCTGGCCGTGCTCGCCGGTGAGTTCGTGCGGCACGTGTATCTGAAATATGCCGCACTGGATTCGCCGGCCTATGGCATGTTTCTGACCCGCCGCGGTTGGTTGTGGTGCCACCTCGGCGGTGGTGCGGCGGGCATTGCGCTTGGCACGTTGCAGTTCGCCACGCAACGCTGGCGCAGACAGGCGTGGGTACATCGCTGGACTGGGCGGGCGTATGTCGCCGGCATGCTGGTGGCCATGCTCGGCGCCACTGGGCTGATTGCTACCTCGCCCGCGCCGACGACGATCCGCGTCGCCTTCGCAGCGACGGAAGTGGCATGGGCGGCGGTGGCATGTGTCGGCCTGCTGGCCATCGGCCGCGGGCAGCTCGATCGGCACCGGCGCTGGATGGTGCGGGCATATCTGGTGACGCTGGCGCCGGTGGTGTTTCGCATCGCGCTCTATGCAGCAGTTGGGGCCGGGGTGGTGCCTTCGCCCGGCACGATCGCCGCGCTGCTCTGGGCGAGCTGGGCGGTGCCGGTGCTGATCCACGTGGCGGCAACCCGCCGGGCACTGACCAGGCCCTGGCGCAGGCGCATCGCTGTGCCGCGCCAGGTGCCGCGGTCGTCATCGACGCGTGGCTGAAACCCGCTTCGGCACGCCTCAACGCACCTTGTACAACACCGCCGCACCCGGTCGGGGCTCGAACATCGGCACGGTCTGCTGCGTGAGCGCGCTGCCCTTGGCGTCCCACACCAGGGTGTCGGCGGGGTATTCGTCCTTGCGGGTCATGCGGTCGATCTGTTTGGCGATGACCGTGGATCCGGCTTTCACTTCCGGGTTCCAGGCGAACACGCCCAGGCGGCCGTAGAACACGGCCGGTGCTGCGGCGTCCAGGCGGCGGTCGGGGCACATCACCAGGCCGCGTTCCAGCATCACGCGCAGCGCGCCGACGGGACGGCCTTGACGGTGGGCGTGGTGCGTTCGGTGTTGTGGCCCGGGCAGACATTGGCCGAGCGGGTGAGCATGTCTTCGACCACCTGGCGGTCGGACTGCGCAAGCGCCGGCAGCGCGGCGGTGGACAGGGCAAGCATGGTGAGGGTGGATTTCCAGGGCATCTGACAACTCCTCATGAGGCGAGACTCCAACACTGCAGCCATTCACGTGCAGGCTGCTGCCAGTGACGCGCCCGGATGCTAGCAACCCCTGCGTTAAGCGCCGAGAAGGCGGGTGGGGGCGACGCCGTGCAGGCGATCCCTGGCCCTGCGCGTGCATTCCATGCCGGGCCGCCGCGCCGCGCTGCATAACGCAACGGCCGCTGACGCGCCTGGCAGCTGTCAGGAGTCTCCCGATTGAGCGGCAGCAGCGGCCCGGTTAGCGTGCGCGCACGTACTCAGCTGGACACCCCATGGAACGCGCCGACCTCATCGCAGCAGTGCTTACCGGCATGCGGCGCGCCGAAGATTTTCGTGCGCAGGGCGCGCTCTACAGCACCGCACACAGCGAGCGGATGCAGGTGGACCACGGCAAGGCGGCCGACGCTGAGCTGGTGCTGTCGATGTTTGCGTTCACCCCTGAACACCTCAAGTTGCTTGGCACTGCCGGCATCGAAAACCTGGGCGAAATCGTCTGCCACGCATGGGCCTTGAATGGTGGCAGTAATGAGGGGCTGATCCGCTGGTTTCGCCAACCCATGAATGCCCTCGACGGCCAGACGCCTGCAGCGATGGTGCGTGGCGGGCGCATCCAGGTGCTGCTGCTGGTGCTGCGCCAGCAGGTGGAATGGGAATTGCCGCGCTCTGCCTGATGCACGACCGGCAATGCCGCGCATGCGATCTGGCAGGCGCGGTGCGGTTGCGGCAGGCGTTGCACGCGCGTAGCGCCGCGTGCAACGCGGTGATCTCAGCCGCTCACCGTTTCGGTCGCGCCACTGCGTACATCTCTGCGGCAATCTTCTTCATCAGTGCGTCGTTGTCGTCGCCCTCGGTGTAGAGATCGAAGTGGGTGCGGCCTTCCAGATAGCGGAAATCGCTCCTGGCGCCCAGGCCATCCAGCACCGCCTGGAATTGATGCGCCGCGCCATCCAGGTAGAAGGTATCGGCGGTGCCGACGATCAGATGGATCTTGCCGTCCAGGTCCGGCTTGAGCGTGGGCCATTGCGCGGCCACGCGCGCGGAAATGTCGTAGTGGGTACGCCAGTAGGCCACCACGGCCGGGTCCACCTTGCCGGTGTCGCGGTCGAACATCGGCAGCGGGCGGCCGTCGGCGCCGCGCGGCGAAAAGACCCACTCGAACGAGGTGAGCTGCCCGCCGTACGGGCCGAGCACGCGTTCGAGCTTGGCGAAGGTTTCCAGATCGGCCAGCACCTTGCCGTGGTCGCGGATCAGCGGAAACTGGCTGCCATCGGCGCTGCGGTAGACATTGGCATTGGGCGCGTACAAGTCCGGGCCGGTGAAGTCGCGGAAATCGCTGGAATCCGGCGAGGTAGACCAAGTGCCGCCAAATAATTTGGGGTAGCGCGTCTGCAACCACAGCGTGGCCCAGCCGCCGGACGAATGCCCGTTCAAGAAGCGGCCGCTGGCCTTGCCGTCCATCTTGTACTGGCGCTCGAGCGCCGGAATCAACTCTTCGGTGAGCGCAGTGCCCCACGGGCCGTTGTTGACCGAATCGGCGAACTCGTGGGTACCGGTCGGCGTGGATTGATCCAGGAAGACCCAGATCATCGGCGGCATCTGCCTGGCCGCCATCAGGCTCCAGGTGGATGCAATGCTGCCGGCGAAGCGGTTGTAGTTACCGCCGAAGCCATGTGTGACATACACGGTGGGATAGCGCGTGGCGGCCTTGGGGTTGTAGCCGGGCGGCGTCAGTACGCGGGCGCGCAGTGAAACCGGCCGGCCCCAGAACGTGCTGAGCGAGGTGCTCACCATCGAGGCATCGGCGCTATGCAGCTTGGCGTCGGGCACCGCATCGCGCACCGCCTGCGGCGCACGTGGCGACACCTGCCACGGATCATCCGAGACCGGCACCTGCTTGCTCAAGGTCAGCGCCGGCAGCGGCTTGCCCTTGGCCAATGTCACGGCGGTGACCTCGCTCAGCAGATCGCCGCCATCGCGGCCGCTGTAGCCATAGCTGCCATCCGGGTCGAGCACGGCCTGAAACAGATAATCGCCGGCCGGCAGCGCAGAAAACCCGCGCGGGAAGGCGATATTGTCCAGATCGATCTGGACGCTGCCGCCGGGTGCCAGCGCGGTGACGTCCTGCGCGGCCACCGCCACTGCGGTGGGGCGGAAGGGATTCATATTCACCTCCTCCACCTTGCCGTCTTTCCCGCTTTGTTTGGCCTGCGCCTGGGCATCCTTGGCCAGGGTGGCGAACACCAACAGGCGCCCGGACGTGGCCTGGTCGGTCGCCCCGCCCAGGGTGACGCGCAGCAGACGATGCGCCGGCGCCGGCTCGGCGGCGTGTACGGCACAGGCGCACAGCAGGCCAACGGCCAGGCCCAGGCGCGGGGCAAGACGATGCAGGGACATGCAGATCCTTGAAAGCGGATGGGTGGGGTGGGCTTGGTGGCCCTGTGCGGACTGTAGCCAGTTTCTGGGGAGCTGCGCGCGCTGTGGGCGAGATGAGGTTAGCGCATCCGATCCAGGTATTTTACGCGCTCAGGTTGGGGTCGCTTGCGGCGCAAGTGGCTAGAGTTGCATGTGTTCAAGGCGTTTGTGGTGAGGGCGGACTAGCTCAGCGCAGCTGATACAGCACAGATACCATGCAGTTAGATCGACTGTCTGAACTGCCGAGGCAACCGGATATCCAGGTCACGTCGAATTTGCGAGTGGAGCTCAAGACATCGATAGGCAAGCAGCAGACAGGCGTCAGATAAGTTATATGGCGATATTTGTAGTTAGAAGTTCATGCATCGCTGCGACCCGGTAGAAAGCGACCTATGGACGCTTGTCTACTGGTAGAGTGGCGAACGGGCGTGTCCTAGATTTTGTGTAACCGGGCCACAGGCAGGAGACTGCCACCTAACCCGGAGACACCATGAGCCCACGCACACATGAGGTACCCGACGAGCTGCTTAGCAGCCTGTTGGTCAACTACACCAAACCCGAGGATCTGATCGGCGAGAACGGCCTGCTCAAGCAGCTGACCAAGCGGTTGGTGGAGCGGGCGCTGGACGCGGAGATGACCGAACACCTCGGTCATGACAAGCATGAGCCGGTCGCCAACGCGGCCGGCAACACGCGCAACGGACGCAGCCGCAAGACGCTCAAGGGCGAGTTCGGCGAGCTGCCGATCGAGATTCCGCGTGATCGCCACGGCAGCTTCGCGCCACAGCTGATCCCCAAGCACCAGACCCGCTGGGCCGGCTTCGATGACAAGATCTTGTCGTTGTACGCGCGCGGCATGACCGTGCGCGAGATCCAGTCGCACCTGGAGGAGATGTACGGCACCGAGGTGTCGCCGAGTCTGATTTCCTCAGTCACCGATGCGGTCGTCGAGGAGGTCAAGGCGTGGCAGGCGCGGCCACTGGATCCGGTCTATCCGATCGTCTATCTGGACTGCATCCACGTCAAAGTGCGCGAGGGCGCGGTGCGGGTCAAGGCGGTGTACCTGGCCATCGGCATCACCATGGGCGGCGAGAAGGAAGTGCTGGGCCTATGGCTGGCGCAGGCCGAGGGTGCCAAGTTTTGGCTGCAAGTCGTGACGGAGCTACGCAACCGCGGGGTGCAGGACATCTTCATTGCCTGCGTCGATGGCCTGAAGGGGTTTCCCGAGGCGATCGAGGCGGTGTTCCCGCAGACCACCGTGCAGCTGTGCATCGTGCACATGGTGCGGCACAGCCTGAACTACGTCTCGTGGAAACGCCGCGCCGAGGTTGCCGCCGATCTCAAGCGCATTTACGCCTGCGCCACCGTCGAGGAGGCCGAGCAGGCACTGACCGAGTTCGAGGCCAAGTGGGACGCCCAGTACCCGCCCATCAGCCAGTCATGGCGGCGCAATTGGTCACGACTGATCCCGTTCTTCGACTACCCACCGGAGATCCGCAAGGTGATGAGCGTGTGCAGAATTTTGTGTAACCGTGGTTTGGGTTACCGCTGAGGAAGTCGCCCCTCGAACTGGATCGTAAAGCGGTTCAGCGCAGCCTTCCAGTCGCGGATCGGCAGCGTCCATTTCTTGGTGATGTTGCGCAGAGCCAGGTAGAACAGTTTCATCAAGGCTTCGTCGCTGGGGAACGCGCCGCGGTTCTTGGTCAGCTTGCGCAGGCTCATGTTGACCGACTCGATGGCGTTGGTCGTATAGATCACCTTGCGGATCTCCGGTGGGTAGTCGAAGAACGGGATCAGTCGTGACCAATTGCGCCGCCATGACTGGCTGATGGGCGGGTACTGGGCGTCCCACTTGGCCTCGAACTCGGTCAGTGCCTGCTCGGCCTCCTCGACGGTGGCGCAGGCGTAAATGCGCTTGAGATCGGCGGCAACCTCGGCGCGGCGTTTCCACGAGACGTAGTTCAGGCTGTGCCGCACCATGTGCACGATGCACAGCTGCACGGTGGTCTGCGGGAACACCGCCTCGATCGCCTCGGGAAACCCCTTCAGGCCATCGACGCAGGCAATGAAGATGTCCTGCACCCCGCGGTTGCGTAGCTCCGTCACGACTTGCAGCCAAAACTTGGCACCCTCGGCCTGCGCCAGCCATAGGCCCAGCACTTCCTTCTCGCCGCCCATGGTGATGCCGATGGCCAGGTACACCGCCTTGACCCGCACCGCGCCCTCGCGCACTTTGACGTGGATGCAGTCCAGATAGACGATCGGATAGACCGGATCCAGTGGCCGCGCCTGCCACGCCTTGACCTCCTCGACGACCGCATCGGTGACTGAGGAAATCAGACTCGGCGACACCTCGGTGCCGTACATCTCCTCCAGGTGCGACTGGATCTCGCGCACGGTCATGCCGCGCGCGTACAACGACAAGATCTTGTCATCGAAGCCGGCCCAGCGGGTCTGGTGCTTGGGGATCAGCTGTGGCGCGAAGCTGCCGTGGCGATCACGCGGAATCTCGATCGGCAGCTCGCCGAACTCGCCCTTGAGCGTCTTGCGGCTGCGTCCGTTGCGCGTGTTGCCGGCCGCGTTGGCGACCGGCTCATGCTTGTCATGACCGAGGTGTTCGGTCATCTCCGCGTCCAGCGCCCGCTCCACCAACCGCTTGGTCAGCTGCTTGAGCAGGCCGTTCTCGCCGATCAGATCCTCGGGTTTGGTGTAGTTGACCAACAGGCTGCTAAGCAGCTCGTCGGGTACCTCATGTGTGCGTGGGCTCATGGTGTCTCCGGGTTAGGTGGCAGTCTCCTGCCTGTGGCCCGGTTACACAAAATCTAGGACACGCCCAAGGTGATCTATACGACCAACGCCATCGAGTCGGTCAACATGAGCCTGCGCAAGCTGACCAAGAACCGCGGCGCGTTCCCCAGCGACGAAGCCTTGATGAAACTGTTCTACCTGGCTCTGCGCAACATCACCAAGAAATGGACGCTGCCGATCCGCGACTGGAAGGCTGCGCTGAACCGCTTTACGATCCAGTTCGAGGGGCGACTTCCTCAGCGGTAACCCAAACCACGGTTACACAAAATTCTGCACACGCTCGTCACCACCACCTATTCCATCGATGTGCAGTCGAAGATGATGAGCGCTTCGGCGTCGCTGCCATCGCCTGTTGCCACGCAGCCGCTGATGCTCACGGTGCCGCTGTCGCCGTTGGGGTTGTCTGGCGAGTATGCGTTTGGTGCGTTCCGGCCGAGCGCACTGCCCAATACCTATGTGCTGTTCTCGATCGGTCTGAATTTCAAGGGGCCCAAGTCGTCCGTGCTCGTGCTCAACAGCGACAAGCGCTACAACTGCCTGGTCACCAGCGATCCGGCGCCCTTCAAGGGAGCCTTGAGCAGCCAGCTTGGAAAGGACCAGGGGCGTTGATGTTGCAGCATCCCAGTCGCCGCCGTACGGGCCAGCCGACCAGGGCTTCAGCGCGTTCGGCCAACCTCTGCGCGGCGGCGTCACAGAGCAGGATGTGCTCAGCACAGGGCGCTGGCGATGGGCCGAGCGGGTGGCGTTGTTCGGGACGCCATATCCGAGCAAGCGGCGTGGCCGCCTGCCGCAATGTCTGGCGGGCAACCACCCCTCAGCGATACGGCCCCGGCCCACGCCAGACCGGTTCGCCCTGGCGGTAGACCTCCATCATGTTGATGACCTCGCGCGCGTCGCCGATGGACTTCAGCTCGGGCGAATCCGGTGGCAGCAGGCGGCATTTGCTGGAGCCGCGTTTGAGCGCGACATCCAGCGGGCAGATCATGCGTTGCTGGGTGCCGGGCAGGATGATGGCGATTTCCTGCATGCCTTGTTCTTTCCATGCGCGTAGCTGGGTTTCGCTGCGCACGTCGTAATAGACCTGGAAGCCGCCGATATCCAGGCTGGGCTGGGCGTTGTTGCGGTCGTTGCGGCGGCCCTGGTTGATGGTGGGGGTGTTGGCCATGCCGTCTTCGGCGCCGTCGGCGGGTTCGTCGAGCATGCCCGGCGGGCGGCCGGTCCAGGTGTCCGGGCGGCGCTGGGCGGATGCCGCCGGGGGGGCGGGCGGTTGCGGCGGCGTGGGCCGTTGCTGGCGACGCGGCTGGCGGCGTTCGGCCAGGCTGCCTTGCGCGGTATCGCCCTGCGGCGGCACCGGATTTTTGGCTTGCCGCACCAGCGTGGACCGTACCGGCGAGGCAGCCGGTGGCGGCTGCACGGGCGTGGGTGTCGGTGGCACCGGGGTAGGCGAGGGCACCGGCTCATCGGGCTGGGAGGTGTCGCCGACGAAATCCACCTTGATGCGTCCACCGCTGGCCGAGCCCTGCGGCGTGGTCATGGTGGGGGTGGAGGCCGACAGCAGGATCAGCAACATCAGCACGTGCAGCAGTGCGCTGATCAGCGCGGCAATCCACGGTTCGATGCGTTCGATCAGCGGCTCGGTGCGTGGCAGCCAGTCGCCGGCTTCCAGATGGATGTGCAACACCTGCAGGGCGCCGTCGCGCACGCGGTAGACCAGCACATACGGGGTTTGCTTGACCACCCATTCGCGGGTGCCGGGCACGCGGCCAGCGCGGCCACGGCCAGGTTGCTCGGCCAGCGTGCGGGTGGCTTCCAGCACCTGCCGCGCCATCGCGGCAGCGGCGGTCGGGTTGAGCGCGTGGTAGTGATCCTGGGCGTGTGCAAGCTGCGTGGCGGCCGGGACGGTCCAGTCACGCCGTAACATCAACGCCCCATCTGGCGAACAGTGCGCTCACCTGTGCCGGAGCCGTCAACGCGCCCTGATCTGCAGCGGCAATCCCTTCCTGCACCGCGGCCTGGAAACTGGCGTCGGTCACGACGCGGACCACCTCGCCCCATCCAGCCGTCTCGGGCAGCGTGTCGATCAGCATATGGGCGTCTTGCTTGATGGCGGACATGGCACGGCGGTGGGGGAGCACTGCGCAAGTCTACCCGCGCCGCTCCTGTTCGCGTGTGGCAGGCGCTGGCGTCCGCGCGCGGCGTTCACCGGACAGGCGGCAAGCGCCTGCGCGGCAGCGGTCTGGGTGGCGTACAGCCGTGCCGCATGCGGTGCAGGGCAGCGACCGGCGGTGCTGCCGCCTGCAGAAAGTGACACTTGGCACCTTGTTCGCGCCCATGGCTGGTTTCATTCTGCGCGGGTCGCTCCACTCATTCGCAAAGGACTCGCCATGCCCGCCGCTGCCATCGCACCCCTGACGCCGTATCTCTCGATGGCCGCCATCGGCTACCTCTACTACCGGCGCATCCGGCGCAGCTTCGGCCGGCAGCAATGGAAGCCGGTGGCCACGGCGGTGCGCAGCGCCGTGCTGCTGATCGCCGTGGCAGCACTGACGTTCGCGGTGTACGGCTTGCCGCAGGTGCGGCTCGGTATTGCCGCAGGCACGCTGGTGGGCATCGGCCTGGGTGCGCTGTCGCTGCGCTACACGCATGCCGAATGGGTGGATGGTCAAGGCTGGTACACGCCCAATCCCTGGATCGGCGGCGGTTTGATGCTGGTGCTGCTGGGGCGCCTGGCCTGGCGCTGGGCCGATGGCGCGTTCACTGCCGGTGCGGCGGCGGCCGGTTCGCAGGCCAGCCCGCTGACCCTGGGGATTGCTGCGGCACTGGTGCTGTATTCGCTGGTGCACGTGGGCGGGTTGTGGTGGCGGCTGCGCCACCTGCGCCTTCAAGCAAACTTGGCAAGGCCGGCGCTCTAGGCGCCGCCACCCGCCCTGCGCGTTCACACCTGCGAGCGGAACGGAAACACCAGTTTCTCGCCAAGCTTCTGCCGCAACGGCCGCGCGCGCCAGCGCTCCAGCGAATATTGCTCGGCACGTTGCAGATCGCGCTCGAACACCTCGGTCATGCGTGCAGCCAGCGTGCGGTCGTAGACATTCAGGCTGGCCTCGTCGTTGAGGCGGAACGAGCGGATGTCGAAATTGGTGGAGCCCACCGAGACCAACAGGCCGTCGATGATCAGCAGTTTGGTATGCAGCATGGTGGGCTGGTATTCGTGGATCTCGATGCCGGCCTGCAGCAACGGCTCCCAGCTGGCCTTGGAAGCCAACCGGACCGAGACTGCATCGATATGCTTGCCGGGCAGCAGCACGCGAATGTGCACGCCGCGCGTGCGTGCTTCGAGCAGCGAGCGGGTGATCAAGGCATCGGGTACGAAATACGCCGCAGCCAGGTCGATGGTGTGGCGTGCGGCGGCGATGGCGATCAGATACATCAGGTGCATGCTTTCGCTGCCGCCGGCCGGCGAGGCCACGAACAACTGCGCATCGCTGTCGCCGGCAGACTCCAGCGCCGGGTAATACTGCGCGCCGTTGACCACACGGCCGGTGGTCTTGATCCAGTTGTCGTTGAAGGCGGTCTGCACCTGCGCCACCACCGGGCCCACGATGCGGTAGTGGGTGTCGCGCCAATGGTCCGGGTCCTGCGCGTCGCCCATCCATTGGTCGGCCACGCCGACCCCACCGGTGAAGCCGATGCGGCCATCGATCACCAGCAACTTGCGGTGGGTCCGGTTGTTGATGCGGTGCAGGTTGTACCAGGCCAGGGGGCGGTAGCGATGCACCTCCACGCCGGCCTCGGTCATGGTCTCCACCAGCGCATGGTCCATCTTCAGGCTGCCGCCCCAGTCGATGGTGACCCGCACGGCCACCCCGGCACGCGCGCGCTCGGACAAGGCGTCGCTGAACTCGCGGCCGATCTCGCCCGACCAATAAATATAGGTCTCGAAGGTGATGGTGTGCTGCGCGCTGCGGATCGCGTCCAGCATGGCTGGAAAGATCTCGCGGCCGTTATTGAGCACGTCGATCCTGTTGCCGGGCAGGATGGCCGGCCCCAGCAACACCGACATCTCGCGCTTAAATTGCGGATCGGCGACGTCGTACAGGTGTTTGGGGATGTGCTCGAGCTTTTTCTCCGGCGTGGCGAAGTTGAGCAGCAGCAGCCCCACCAGCAAGGTGACCGCCACGGCGGCCACGATGATCCATGTCATGCATCCCACTCCGATGTCCCGCCACTGCGGGCGCAAGCGGCCGGCATTTTGGCAAGGCCGGCGGCATGGGGTTTGTGAAGGGGCTGCAGCAGGTGGGATGCACGCGATGTGCTGCCTGCCTCACTCCACCAGATGCAGGTAGTTCGGTGGTACACGCGACGTCAGCCAGATGCTGTTGTCGGCCTGGTGAAAAACATCGCCGTCCTCGTGCATCTGCAGACTGTGCACGCGTAGCACGCCAGGTGCGCCGTGCCGTGCGCCGACCGTGGCGGCGGTCTGCGGATCAGCGGACAGATCCACATGATGGCGTTGCCCGGGCTGCAGACCTTGGACAAGGATGGCTTCGAGAAAGCCGGTCGCGGTGCCGGGGTACGGCATCGACGGTGGCATGCGCGCCACATGCGCCAGAGCGACGGTCGCTGTGGAGTGGCCTTGGACTGCGCGGATTTGCCGACCATCGGCAGACAGCGCAACGCGCTGCTTGTCGTTGCTGGAGACCACTGCACGGATCAGGTCTGCGTCACGCGCCCTTCCAGCGGCAGCGGCGGCAGCGATCAGGGCAGCGATGTCGGCCCATCTTCGCGATCCAGCGTCAGCCCGATGGACTGCGGCGCATGCCGAAGGACATCGCTGAGGAACTTGCTGGTCTCGGTGTGCAGCGAGCGCATGTGCGGTGTTGGGGGCGTGGCGCGTGGCGCGTGGATGCGACTCTACTGCCGCGCGCTGCGGCAGACCCGACGCATTGCACGATGCGGCATGCAGCGCGTGTCTGCATGCGGCGTCGCGCAGGCGCACATCCACATCCACTTCTGCGTCTGCCGCATCACGGTGGCGGGCTGTCGGTCGACAGGGCAATGCCGCGTTGCGCCTCGAGTTCGGCCAGGCGGGCGCCCAGGGCCTGCCGGATGGAATGGTAGGCGCTGGCACCCATCACCAGACGCCGCGGTGGCGGGGCGTGTTCGGTGCTGGCGATCATCGCGTCCACCATGCGTTGCGGGTCGCCAGCGATGACCCAGCTGCCATCGTCCAGTGCGCGGCTGAGCGCTCCGACCGGCGTGTCGGCGTAGTCGGCAGGAATGTGGGTGCGTACCAACGCGGCGCCGAAATTGGTGCGGGCCGGGCCAGGCTCGGCCAGGGTGAAGTGGATGCCGAAGCCGGCCACTTCCTGCTGCACGGCTTCGACGAAGCCTTCGATGCCCCACTTGCTGGCGTGGTACAGGCTGAAGCCGGGATAGGCGATCTGCCCACCTTCCGATGACACCTGCACCACGTGCCCGCCGCCCTGCTGGCGCAGCCCCGGCAACACGGCCTGGATCAGTGCGATGGAGCCGATGAGGTTGGTGTCGATGACCGCGCGGACCTGCGCTTCGGTGGCGGCCTCGGCCGCGCCCAGCGTGCCGTAGCCGGCGTTGCTGACCACCACATCGATGCGACCCAGCGCTGCGAATGCCTGTGCCACCGCTGCGTGCACGGCTGCAGTCTCGCGCACGTCCAGCTGCAGCACCGTCGCTGCATCGCCATACCGGGCCTGCAGATCGGCTAGCGCGTGTGGTTTGCGGACGGTGGCGACGATCCGATCGCCGCGCGCCAGCACGGTCTCCGCCAAGAGGCGGCCGAAGCCGGACGATGCGCCTGTGATGAGCCAGGTCTTGGACATGGGAGTGGCCTTGTTCGCTGGAGAAGGCTTCACTCTAGGAAACGGGTATTGCTGGGTCTATGCCATAAAATTCGAATGACTTGATGCGGTTTTACCACCAATGTCCAAGCCCAGCTTCAACGATCTGGTCGCCTTCACTGCGGTCGCCACGCACCGCAGCTTTCGGCGCGCCGCCGCTGAGGTGGGCTTGGCGCCGTCTTCGCTCAGCCATGTGATCAGCGCACTGGAGCGCAATCTCGGCGTGCGGCTGCTGCACCGAACCACCCGTAGCGTGTCGCTGACCGAAGCCGGCGAACGCCTGTACGCAAGGCTGGTACCGGCGCTGCAGGAGGTGGACCACGCGTTGCTGGCGCTGGACGATTTCCGTGGCGGGCCCACCGGCACGGTGCGCATCAACGCACCGGAAGTGGTGGTGCAGGTATTGCTGCAGCAGGTGGTGCCGCACGTGCTGGCGCGCCACCCGGCGCTATCGGTGGATCTGGTGAGCGAAGGCCGGCTGGTGGATATCGTGGCTGCAGGATGCGATGCCGGCATTCGCTTCAGCGAGTCGGTGCCGCAGGACATGGTGGCGGTGCCGTTCGGTGGGCCTACGCGCTTCCTCGCCGTCGCGGCGCCAGCCTATCTTGCGCGCGCGGGGATTCCACCAACGCCCGATGCCTTGCACCGGCATGCCTGCATCCGCCATCGCATGCCCAGCGGCAGGCTGTACCACTGGGAGTTCGAACGTCGTGGCCAGGAAGTGGTGATCGATGTGCCCGGGCGGCTCACCCTGGACCAGATCGCACCGATGCGCGAGGCGGCCGAAGCCGGCCTTGGCATCGCCTATGTACCCGAGTACGCGGTAAGCGCCGCCCTGCAACGCGGCACATTGGTGCCTGTGCTGGAAGCATGGTGCCCGGCCATTCCGGGGCTGGTGCTGTACTACCCGGGGCATCGGCATCTTCCGCCGGGTCTGCGCGCCTTCATCGAGATGCTCAAGGAGGTGCTGCCGCAGCACGGCTGAAGCGCGCGTCACGGCTGCGACCATGGCGCTGCCTGCACGATCACGCGTGCGCCAACGCGGCAGCAAACAGCAGAACCTAGGGGTGTGCGGTGCTATGGTTCGCGCCATGCATCCGGCCGCCGCCATCCGGTTCGCTGCCACCTCGCTGCAACCGGCAGCGCCGGCCGATGTCACCTGGCTGTTTCTACTGCTGCAGCGGCGAGCAACGCGCAGCATGGTGAGCGTCACCGGCACGGTGGCCGGGACCCGCTGCAGGCGACGCTGCAGCCAGACGGGCGGGGCGGGCATTGGCTCGCGATCGAACGCGCCCTGCAGCAGGCAGCCAGTGTGTCGGCTGGACAGACGGTGGCGCTCGCGCTGGCGCCCGTTGCCGAAGAACCCGCGCCGCTGGTGCCGGACGACCTGCGTGCAGCGTTGGCCGCGCAGCCGACCGCGCGTGCGACCTGGGACGACGTCACCGCCGTGGCGCGGCGCGAGTGGATCTTCTGGGTGGTGTCCGGCAAAAGGGCCCAAACGCGGAGCAAGCGCATCGCCACCGCATGCGCCATGCTGGCCTCGGGCAAGCGGCGTGCGTGCTGTTTCGATCGCTTGGGCAAGGACCGCCACGCGCTGGCGGCACCCACGCCAAAAGCGGGCTGAAGCAGGCGGCCCGGTGCGCGAGTGGCCGCCATCTATAAGCCAAAATGCTTACATGCGTCACACAAGCGCGCACCTATACTCCGGGGCTGTCCCACCGAAGAGGTTCTGACCGCATGAGCGCACCCCCATCGTCTCCGATCGCTGCCGGTTCTGGCACAGCTGCCGGTAGCCTTCGCCGCTCGGTGTCCAACACGCTCAAGGGCTCGGCCGGCAACCTCGTCGAGTGGTACGACGTCTACGTCTATTCGGTGTTCGCCACCTACTTCGAGTCGCAGTTCTTCTCCAAGGAAGACAAGAACGCCACCATGTTCGTGTGGGCGATCTTCGCGATGACGTTCCTGATGCGCCCGATCGGCGCGTGGTATTTCGGTCGCTTCGCCGACCGTTATGGCCGCCGCCTGGCGCTGACCATTTCGGTGTCGGTGATGGCGCTGTGCTCGTTCGTCATTGCAATCACGCCCACGGTGGCCACGATCGGCATCGCTGCGCCGATCATCTTGCTGGTGGCACGCCTGCTGCAGGGCTTTGCGACCGGTGGCGAATACGGCACCAGCGCCACGTACATGTCCGAAGCGGCGATTCCGGGCCGGCGCGGCTTCTTGTCCTCGTTCCATTACGTGACGCTGGTGGGCGGGCACGTACTGGCGCAGACCACCTTGCTGATCATGTTGCATTTCTTCGATGCGTCGCAGGTCTCCGAATGGGGCTGGCGCGTGGCGTTCGGGCTGGGCGGCATCGGCGCGTTGGTGGTGTTCTGGCTGCGTCGCACGATGGACGAGTCGCTGAGCTCCGAGTCCATCGCCGATTCGCGTACCGGCAAGGCCAGGGCCTCCGGCTCGATGCGCGAATTGTTCGTCAATCAGTGGCGTCCGCTGCTGTTGTGCTTCCTGATCACCGCCGGCGGTACGATCGCGTTCTACACCTATTCGGTCACCGGGCCGAAGATGATCCAGACCGCATTCGCCGGTGGCGATGTGATGGCCGGCACCATCATCAACCTGGTCGCGCTGACCGTGCTGATGCTGATGCAACCGGTCGGCGGCTGGCTGTCGGACATCGTCGGGCGCAAGACCTTGCTGGTGTTCTTCGGCATCGGCGGCGTGCTCTACACCTGGTTCCTGGTGATGGAACTGCCCAAGCAGACCGACTGGCTGACCGCGTTCGTGATTCTCACTGTGGGCTTTGTGATCCTGACCGGCTACACCTCGATCAATGCAGTGGTGAAGGCGGAATTGTTCCCCACGCATGTGCGCGCGCTGGGCGTCGGTCTTGGCTACGCGCTGGCGAATTCGGCGTTCGGCGGCACCGCGCCGTTGCTGTATCAGGCTTCGCTGAAGACCAACCAAGTGACCGAGTTCGTGATCTATGCGACGGCGGTGATTGCGGTGTCGTTGGTGGTCTACATGTTCTTCCTGACCAACAAGGGCAGCAACTGGCTGGACGACGAAGCGGCGATGCATCAGCGCAAGCGGTGATGAGCGCGCGGGCTGGCTGTTTCCTTCTCCCTGCGGGAGAAGGTGCCCGAAGGGCGGATGAGGGGCGCCCCAGGTGACTGGCAGACCGACCGTGGTAAACGCGTCGCCACGCGCCGCCAAGGTGAAGCATCGATGCTGCGGTCGTGCATGAGTACCCCGTACCCTCACCCCACCCCCGCTCCGCGCCCCGGCCCGCGCCAGCAGCGCGGGCGCTCCAAGGCACGCGCGCCAGTGGCGCGCAAGCAGTGCCTTATCGTCCCGGCGGGAGAGGGGCCAACGCGGGCTGCTGTTCTGCGACGTCCTGATGCTGCGCCGTTGTCTTTGCAAACACGCTGTAACGCAGCCCAATCAACCCCAACAACGCTTCATCGCGATGCGCGCCGGCCGGCACTTTGCCCACGCGCGCCAGGGAAACATCCAGACGATCACGCAGAGATTCCGGCCCAGGCAACGGACGCTTCTGTGCAACCTGCTGCCGGTAGTACGCAGCCACCTCGCGCAGAATCGCGTCCACCGCATCAACGCTCGGCTGCGGCAAACCATGCCGGGCGCTGCGCAGCTGCAGGATGTTCAAGCCAACACGCACTTCGTTGAGCATATCCACCGAGGCCAGGTCGCTGCCTTCCGGCGTCAACGCCAGCCGTGGCGCAAGCAGGCCAAGCAGATCCAGCATGCGTGCGGCAAAGTGCTGGCGATCGTGCGCGCCGTGTCCGTCGGCGGCGTCGGCCAGCGTGCGCCAGCCCTGGCGCACCAGCCGGCGTGCGCTCCATTCGGCACCGACCGAACGAAACAGACGCGTGAGCACCACCGCAAACCCGATCCCCAGCACCATCGCCACCGCCGCATTGACGAAGCTCTGCAGGTTGGCGCTGTAGCTGTTCTGCAGGCTCAGCAGCGCGGTGAGGTTCACCACCAGCGGCAAGGCGATCAGCATGCTCTTGGGGCGATGCAGTAGCGCGCCCAATGGCAGGAAGCCCGCCGCGAGCACCAACACCAGCATCGGGAAATCGTGGATGGCCGGGAAGATGCCGAACTGATAGATGCCGGCAACCACGCTGGCCACCACCGCCCAGGTCAGGAACGACAGCATGCTCGGCGCAGGGTCGTCCTGGGCGGCGAAAAACGCAGCAGTGACCGCGGCCATCATCGCGCCGTTGCCGCCGCCTTCCCAGCCGATGCCGATCCACAACACGCAGTACGCCATCAGCGCGAAGCCGGCGCTCAGCGCGGAAAACGCGGCCATGCCGAAATCGATGTGGCGCGTGGCGTGGGCAGCGCCCGACACGTCGGTGATGGCCGGCGATGACCAAGGCGATTGCTGCGACGGCGCCTCACGCGTTGACCGAGGCAGTTCAAGATCTTGCGACGTTGCGTGCACCTGCGCGGGCGAGATGGCCTGCGCCGCCTGACTGCGCGACCAGCCCAAGCGCCGCCGCAGCGATCGATGTATTGCGGCACGCGGAGCTGCATCACTGGTTGTGTTGTCGGCCTGCACGGATGCAGCAGGTACCGTAGACGGCATCGCACGCAGCGCAACCGGCGCCGTGCCTTGCACCAGGGCCTGCTGCAGCGTGCGGCAGGCCTGCCACAGGTCGAGCAGTTCCTGCAGGCGCAGCAGCAAGCTGGCCAGCAATAAATGATCGATGTCCTGATCCACTACCGGGCGCAATGCGTCGATGCGGACACGCAATGCATCAGCGTTGGCATCGGCATCGGTATCGGCGTGGACACTGCCGCTGTCGCCCACAGGATCCACCCACGCAGCAACATCTTCCAGCAAGGCCGCAAGCGTCGAGGCGTGCGCCGCGCCATCGCGCTGCAAGGCATCCAGGCGGTCGGCAATCGACGACAGCACCGGCAGCAGCATCAGCATGCGGGCGCGCAGCTGTTCCAGCGTTGGAGCCGCCCCGGCATGGCGCGGGTCGTCGTGGCGGACGAAGGCGATCAAGGCCTCGAACTGCACCAGATCGGCCGCCAGCCGATTGCGCGGCGCCTGCGATGGGCCGCGCTGCAGCACCTGGCGGCACCACTGCGCTGCGTCCTGCATCCAGTTACCGATCCGTGCGGTGAGCATGGGCTTGACCGAGGCCGGGAACAGCAGCGACGCGAACAGCACCGTCATCACCGTGCCCAGGATGATTTCTTCGCTGCGGGCCACGACGGTGTCGAAGATGCTTTCCGGCGAGGTGACCGCAGGAAAGCCAATGAACGCGGTGGTGTAGCCGGCCAGCAGGAACGCATAGCCGCGCGGGCCGCGATTGAGCAGCGCCAGGAACAGGCATGCCGAGAGCCACAGCGCCATCGCCGCGCTCAGCAGCAAAGGCGTTTCCACCAGATTCGGCAGCATCACCAAGGTGGCCACGCCGGCCAGCAAGGTGCCGAGCAAGCGGTACACGCCCTTGGCACGGGTAGGGCCGAGCAGCGGTTGCGAGACGATGTAGACCGTGGCCATTGCCCAGTACGGTCGCGACAGATTGCCGGCCAGCGCGACATACAGCGCCACGATCGAGGCGGCGAAGGTCTTGGCCGAAAACAGCCAGGCCTGACGATCGCGCAGCAACGGCATCATCGCGCAGCCTTGGTGTGGTTGCGCCCTGCGTCGGCATCCCAACCGCCGCCCAGCGCCAGAAACAGCTGGATCTGGTCCTGCGACACCTGCGCTTGTGCAGTGGCCAGGGTCATGTCGGCGGTGGCCAGGGTGCGCTCGGCGTCCAGGCTGGACAGGTACGGCGTGCGCCCGCCCTGATACAGGCGCCGGTTTTGCGCCGACGCCAGCTCTGCCTGTTGTTGCGCCTGTTCCAGCAGATGCAGGCGGTCCAGATCCTGCGCATAGCGCGACAAGCTGGTCTGCACTTCGCGCAAGGCCTGCAGCACGGTGTTGTCGAACTGCGCCAGCGCAGCGTCGGCGCCGGCTTCGGTGGCGCGCACCCGCGCACGTGCGCCGCTGGAGGGCAGCGTCCAGGAAATCAGCGGGCCGAACGACCACGCGTGCGTGGCCGGCTCACCGAAATCCGCCAGCAGGCCGGTGGCGCCGATCGAACCACCCAGGCGGATGTCCGGATACAACTCGGCGGTGGCCACGCCGATGCGTGCGGTGGCGGCGGCGAGCCGGCGCTCGGCCTGGCGCACATCCGGGCGGCGCGCCAGCAGCGCCCGGCCATCGCCGATCGGGATCGGCTGCTGCACTGCCGGCGCGTGCGCGCAGCTGTCCACGCCGGCCGGCACCTCGCCGGGTGTCTTGCCGAGCAGCGCGGCCAATTGGTAACCGGCGGCCTGGCGGCGCGCGCGTAGCGGCGGCAGCGACGCTTCCAGCATCGCCACCTGCGCGGTGGCGCGCGCCAGATCCGGTGGCGTGCCGCGACCGGCCGCGATCAGGCGTTGGGTGATCTGGCGGCTGTGTTGCTGCAACTGCAGCGAATGCTCGGCCACCTGCAACTCATGGTTGGCGTGGCAAATCTCCACATAACTGCCAGCCACCTGCGCGGCCACGCTGACGCGCGCCAGATCGATCGCCGCCTGCGCCACCTGGGTGTCGGCGTGCGCGGCTTGGGCACCGCGTTGCAGCTTGCCGAACAGATCGAACTGATACGACACACCGAACTTGCCATCGGCCAAGTTGAACACCGGCAGTTTTTCTTCCTGCAAAAACGCCTCAGCCGACACCTGTGCGCGGCTGACGCCGGCTTCCACCTCGTAATCGAAGCCGCCGGCATCCATGGCCTGTTCGTAGAGCGCAGCGGCGCGGCGCAGATTGGCACCGGCGACCTTGAGCTCGACGTTGTCGCGCAGGGCCTGCTCGATCAGGCTATCCAGCATCGGGTCCTGATACAGCGCCCACCAGCGCGCCGGCAACGCGGCGCCAGGTCGTACCTGGTCGTTGCCGGTGTCGAGAAACGCGGCATTGGCGGCCGGCCGCCGGTACGCCGCATCGTCCGGTACGGCGTAGTTCGGGCCAACCGTGCTGCAGGCACCGAGCATGCTCAGCAGTGCGGCCAATCCCAGCGGACGCAACATCGCGCGGTTCATGGCGCCGCCTTGGCCTGCACACGGGCAGGCGCGATCGCCGGGGGCGCGTTTGCGGTGTCGGGCAGGATGCTCACCGTGGCAGTGCGCCCTGCGATCAACTGCACATGCGCAGGCACGCGGTCCAGCACGATGCGCACCGGAATGCGCTGCGCCAGCCGCACCCAGTCGAACGCAGGCGTGACATTGGGCAATGCGCCGGCGCTGCCGCTGCGGTAACGGTCTTCGATCCCGGCCGCGATGCTCTGCACATGCCCATGCAGCGTGAGCGGCTCGCCCATCAGCTGCACGTCCACGCGCTGGCCGGGGTGCACGCCCTGCAGGCGGGTTTCTTCGAAGTAGCCATCGACCCGGAACGAGCCGGTGTCCAGCACCGCCACCACTGGGCGCCCGGCGCTGACGTAGTCGCCCACGCGCACGGTGCGGTCGCTGACGCGGCCGTCGGCCGGGCTACGCACCTGGGTGCGGTCCAGGTTGAGCTGGGCCAGATCCACCGCCGATTGCGCGGTGGCCACTGCGGCCTGCGCCTTTTGCACGTTGGAGCGGCGCACTTCGGCATCTTCGGCGGCGACCAGGTCCTGCAGGCTGCGGTCGCGCGCGATCTCGCGGCGCAGCTGGGTCAGCGTCGCCTGGCGTTCGGCCAGTGCGGCACGCGCCTGTTCCAGGGCGATTTCGTAGCGCGCACGGTCCACCACCAACAGCAATTGCCCGCGCCTGACCGGCTGGTTGTCTGCCACGGCCACCGATTCCACCAGCCCGGAGACATCCGGCGCCACCTGCACCACATCGGCGCCCACGTGCGCATCGCGCGTCCACGGCGCCTGCATGTAATAACGCCACAGGTGCTGCAACACCAACGCGGCCACCATCACCATCGCCAGGGTCAGCAGTGCCGGCCCCGCGGTCTTGATCAGCTTTTTCACGATTGCATCCAACGGGTAAGGAAGAACAGGCCGCCCAGCAGTGCGATGTACAGCGCCAGGTTGAACAGCGCCGGGTGCCAGATGTAGCGGTAGGCGCCGACGCGGGTCAGCAGCGCGGCGATGCCGCTGTTGAGCAGGTAGGCCAGCGTCATCAACGCCAGCAAGGTGGGTACGAACACACCGTAGAGACTGAATTCGCCGTACATCGGGCACATCCTGGAGAAGGAACCACAACGCCCGGCGCAGCGCGCAGAGCATCGGAAAAGGCACAACGGGCGTCGCGCGCGACGCCGGCAGCCGACTCAGTCGGCCTGGCTCAGCCGCGCATGCGCCTGCGCGATCTGCTCCCACAAGGTCAGCACCACCTGCACGTCGGCGTCGCTGAGTGCGCCGAACACCTGCGCACGCAGTGCATCCAGGCGGATCTCGATCTGGCCGACCAGCGCCTGGCCTGCATCGGTGAGCCAGAGCTGGTTGGCGCGGCGGTCGCTGCTGTCCGCCTGGCGGCGCAGCAGGCCCTGCGCGGCCAACTTGTCCAGCAAGCGCACCAGCGAGGGGCCTTCCATGCCCAGTTGCTGGGCCAGCGCCACCTGGCGGATGCCGCCGCCGGAGCGCCCGATCATCAGCAATGGTCCGGTGCAGGCGCTGGAAAGGTCGAACTCGGCGAACGCCTGATCGGCCAGGCGTTGCCACTGACGGGCAGCCACCAGCAGGCCGGAACTGAGCCGGGCGCGTGGAGAAAGAACAGGTTTCATAATAGATAGGATGCTATCAATTCATAAATGAATCAATAGTCACTGAATATTTGCAAGCTGGCGCGACCGCCACTGGGGCGGCCGGGCCGTCCTCAGGTACCATGCTCGCCCCTTTTGGGTGCATCCGCGCATGAGCCAGTCCAACCAGCCCGATTCCTCCGTCACCCAGACCCAGGCCGAAGAGGCCGTGCGCACCCTGTTGCGCTGGGCGGGCGAAGATCCCACGCGTGAGGGTCTACTGGACACCCCGCGCCGGGTGGCCGAAGCCTACGGCGACTGGTTCAGCGGCTATCGCGAAGAACCGCGCGAATACCTGGAACGCACCTTCGAGGAAGTGGCCGGCTACGATGAGTTGATCGTGCTGCGCGACATTTCCTATGAAAGCCATTGCGAGCACCACATGGCGCCGATCATCGGCAAGGTGCACGTGGGCTATCTGCCGCGTGGCAAGGTCGTCGGCATCAGCAAGCTGGCGCGCGTGGTGGAAAGCTACGCGCGCCGCTTCCAGGTGCAGGAAAAGATGACCGCGCAGATCGCCCAATGCATCCAGGACGTGCTGCAGCCGCTTGGCGTGGGCGTGGTGGTGGAAGGCGCGCACGAGTGCATGACCACCCGCGGCATCCACAAGCGCGGCGTCAGCATGGTGACCTCCAAGATGCTGGGCAGCTTCCGCGAAGACGCGCGCACCCGCGCCGAATTCCTGCAGTTCATCGCCGTGGGCGGCAAGCGTTGAGGCAGTCGCGGCTGCGCCCATGAAGCACCAGGCACGTATCTCCGGCTACCGGCAACTGCGCGAGCAGCCGGTATGGAAACTGCTCGCCGCCGACCATGCCCCCGAACTGATCGGCCTGCTGCAGACGGTGCTGATGGATGGCGAACGCCGCCTGCCGTCGGCCGTGTTGCACGAGCGTTTGCAGCGCCAGCTCGACGCCTTGCGCGCCGACGAGCTGTCGCGCGAACTGCCGCGCACCGCACAGGCGTACCTGGCGCATTGGCTGGCACAGGGCTGGCTGGAACGCCGCCTGCCCGAAGGCGCAACCGAAGAAGAATACGAACTCTCGCGTGCCGCGACCCAGGCCATCCGCTTCATCGCCGGCCTGCGCGAAAGCAGCAGCAGCGCCACCGAAAGCCGCCTGTCGTTGGTGATCCAGCAACTGGTGCAGCTGGCCGGGCAGACCGAAGCCGATCCGGAGCTCCGGCTGGCCGCGCTGCGCGACGAACGCGCGCGCATCGATGCCGAGATCGAACGCGTGGCTTCCGGCCGCGTGGCCGCCCTGGACGGCAAACGCGCGCTGGAACGCGCGCGCGACCTGATCCATCTCTCAGACGAGCTGGCCGAAGATTTCCATCGCGTGCGCGACGACTTCGAGCAGCTCAACCGCCAATTCCGCGAGCGCATCATCGACGACGAAGGCGCGCGCGGCGACGTGCTCGAACAATTGTTCAACGGCGTGGATGTGATTGCAGACAGCGAGGCCGGGCGCACCTTCGAGGCGTTCTGGAGTCTGCTCAACGACACCCAGCAAAGCAGCCAGCTCGACCAGGCGCTGGATGCGCTGCTTGCCCGTGGGTTCGCCCGCAAGCTCGATCGCCGCGAACGCGCCTTCTTGCGCGGGCTGACCGGCACGCTGCTGGAGCGCGGCGGCGAGGTGCACACGGTGATGCAGCATTTCGCGCGCAGCCTGCGCGGGTTCGTGCAAAGCCGTGGGTATCTGGAACAGCGCCGGCTCAATCAATTGCTCAAGCAGGCGCAGGGCGAAGCCTTGCAGTTGCGCGAGAGCCTGCACGCCACCACCGCTACCGGCTATACGCAGGCGCTCAGCAGCAGCCGTCTGCGTTCGTTGTCGCAATGGCGGCTGCACGATCCACGGCTTACCCAGGTCGATGGACGCGTACAGGCCGCCGATGCGGCCGAGATCTCGCTGGACAGCGTGGGCGACCTGGTCGCGCAGTCGGAGATCGATGTGCGCAGCCTGCGCCGCGACCTGCACGAGCTGCTCGGCCAACGCCCGCGGCTGACGATCGGCGACGCCTTGCAACAACGCCCGGCCGTGCAGGGCCTGGGCAGCGTGATCGGCTACCTGTCGCTGGGCACGCGCCACGGCATGGTGATCGAAGGACAGATGGAAACGGTGCAATGGGAAGGCAGCGACGGCGCCGTGCGGCGCGCGCGCATTCCCTTGGTGTGGTTTACCCGGGAGAAACGCAATGAACTGGTCTGAGGACACCGGCCTGGACGCCGACGAGAGCACCGGGGCGGCGTCCATCGACGAGCGCATGCCGATGACCCACACCTCCAGTGCCGAGCCGCGCGGCGAGCTGTTCTTGGGCGATACCGGCACGCTGCCGTTCGACGCGCGGCGCGCACTGTGCCAGTTGCTGGCAGGGCCCAGCATCGATGCGCAACGTCACGGCACGCTGTGGCCGGCGTTGTTGCGCAACGAGGTGGCGATCCGCCAGGTGCTGTGCGAGCTGTTTCTGGAGTTGGTGCTCGACCGCGAGGGTGGGGTGGCCTTCACCCGCCAGGCCGACACCGCCGAGCTGGAATCGCCCACCTTGCTGCGCAGTGCGCCGCTGACGTTTATCGAGTCGGTGTTGCTGCTGTTCCTGCGCCAGCAACTGGCCGAGGCCGATACGCGCGGCGAGCGCGCGGTGGTGGACGAGGCGCAGTTGGTGGAGGCGTTGTCGGTCTACGAGAAGAACGTGTCCACCGATCGGGCGGGCTTCGCGCGGCGGGTGATGACGGCCATCGGCAAGATGCGCGACAACCAGTTGCTGTCGCGCTTGCGCGGCAGCGAGGAGCGCTATGAAGTGTCGCCGGTGTTGAAGCTGTTGTTCTCGGCAGAGGATGTGCAGGCGTTGGTGGTGGCGTATCGGGAGCTGCGTGAGGGGGAGGATGCGTTGGATTGATGTCTCTTGCATCTCCCTTCTCCCTCCGGGACATTGTCCTCCTTCATGGGGGAGAAGGTGCCCGAAGGGCGGATGAGGGTGTGGTATCAGGCGGTAGGTGGCGCTGTGCTGAGTGATCTGGTTTTTTTTGGGGGAGGGGTAGGGCAGAGCTTTCACGCCCTTGCGGGCGCGAGTCACTTTTTCTTTGCTTGTGCAAAGAAAAAGTAACCAAAAAGAAAGCACACCCCGTCCTCGCGCCCCCGCGCCTGCGGCGCTGCGGGTGCGCAAGTCCGGCAGAAATTTTTGTAAGGGACATCCGTGTCCCTTACAAAAACGTCGCGCATCCATGCGCGCCGCCCTGCGGGTTGTATCTGCCGGCCTTGCCGCTGCGGTATGGGGCCCCCAAGTGCAAACTGCTTACGCAACAGCAACAGCAACAGCAACAGCAACAGCAACAGCAACAGCAACAGCAACAACAACAACAACAAGGGTCTGCATCAGCAGCACGATGTTGAAAGCAGCAAAGCAGCAAAGCAGCAAAGCAGCAAAGCAGCAAAGCAGCAAAGCAGCAAAGCAGCAAAGCAGCAAAGCAGCAAAGCAGCAAAGCAGGGATGTCGTGATGCAGTGACTAGGAAGGAGTGATGGTGGTCGCGATCGGCCGATGTGGACAAGGTTGGTGCTGCAGGTGCTCGAAAACCCGTAGCTTTCGTCGCACTGGCGCGACCTCCACGCCAGCTGGTGCAAAGAACCTGCTTCTCTGGAGCGACCCCGGTCGGGCGTGTCCTAGATTTTGTGTAACCGGGCCACAGGCAGGAGACTGCCACCTAACCCGGAGACACCATGAGCCCACGCACACATGAGGTACCCGACGAGCTGCTTAGCAGCCTGTTGGTCAACTACACCAAACCCGAGGATCTGATCGGCGAGAACGGCCTGCTCAAGCAGCTGACCAAGCGGTTGGTGGAGCGGGCGCTGGACGCGGAGATGACCGAACACCTCGGTCATGACAAGCATGAGCCGGTCGCCAACGCGGCCGGCAACACGCGCAACGGACGCAGCCGCAAGACGCTCAAGGGCGAGTTCGGCGAGCTGCCGATCGAGATTCCGCGTGATCGCCACGGCAGCTTCGCGCCACAGCTGATCCCCAAGCACCAGACCCGCTGGGCCGGCTTCGATGACAAGATCTTGTCGTTGTACGCGCGCGGCATGACCGTGCGCGAGATCCAGTCGCACCTGGAGGAGATGTACGGCACCGAGGTGTCGCCGAGTCTGATTTCCTCAGTCACCGATGCGGTCGTCGAGGAGGTCAAGGCGTGGCAGGCGCGGCCACTGGATCCGGTCTATCCGATCGTCTATCTGGACTGCATCCACGTCAAAGTGCGCGAGGGCGCGGTGCGGGTCAAGGCGGTGTACCTGGCCATCGGCATCACCATGGGCGGCGAGAAGGAAGTGCTGGGCCTATGGCTGGCGCAGGCCGAGGGTGCCAAGTTTTGGCTGCAAGTCGTGACGGAGCTACGCAACCGCGGGGTGCAGGACATCTTCATTGCCTGCGTCGATGGCCTGAAGGGGTTTCCCGAGGCGATCGAGGCGGTGTTCCCGCAGACCACCGTGCAGCTGTGCATCGTGCACATGGTGCGGCACAGCCTGAACTACGTCTCGTGGAAACGCCGCGCCGAGGTTGCCGCCGATCTCAAGCGCATTTACGCCTGCGCCACCGTCGAGGAGGCCGAGCAGGCACTGACCGAGTTCGAGGCCAAGTGGGACGCCCAGTACCCGCCCATCAGCCAGTCATGGCGGCGCAATTGGTCACGACTGATCCCGTTCTTCGACTACCCACCGGAGATCCGCAAGGTGATCTATACGACCAACGCCATCGAGTCGGTCAACATGAGCCTGCGCAAGCTGACCAAGAACCGCGGCGCGTTCCCCAGCGACGAAGCCTTGATGAAACTGTTCTACCTGGCTCTGCGCAACATCACCAAGAAATGGACGCTGCCGATCCGCGACTGGAAGGCTGCGCTGAACCGCTTTACGATCCAGTTCGAGGGGCGACTTCCTCAGCGGTAACCCAAACCACGGTTACACAAAATTCTGCACACGCTCCCCCGGTCGCGACGCCGTCCACGCATTCCATCCGCTGCTCAAACTTGACCCGCATCACCGCACCGCAAAGAAAGCTTCACCGTTCGTAATGGTCTGTCCTTGGCGTCTCTGTCGTTCTGTTTTGGTGAGTGAGCAATGAATTCCCAGTCCAACCTGTCGCCGGCGTCGCCGGGTGCTTCCTTGTTTGCCGAGACGCTTGCCGAGCAACGTGCGCAGCAGTTCCGCATGCGCCGCTTGCAGGTGCACAACTGGGGCACCTTCAACGGGCTGACCGAAGTGCCGATTGCGGAAAAGGGCTTCCTGTTCGTTGGGCGTTCGGGTTCGGGCAAGTCCACCTTGCTGGATGCGATGTCGGCACTGCTGACGCCGCCGAGCATCGTCGACTTCAACGCCGCCGCGCGCGAAGCCGAGCGCAGCGGGCGCGATCGGAGTCTGGTGTCGTATGTACGCGGTGCGTGGGCCGATCAGCAGGACAGCGCGTCCGGCGAAATCGCCACCCAATACCTGCGCAAGGGCGCGACCTGGACCGCGCTGGTGCTGGAATACGCAAATGCGCACGGCGAGGCGGTGAGCCTGATCCGCTTGTTCTGGATCGCCGGCAGCGGTAACGCGGCAGCCGATGTGCGGCGGCACTACATGGTCGCGCCACGCCGTTTCGACGTGGCGACCGAGCTGGATGGCTTCGATCTGGACCTGCGCAAGCTCAAGGCGCGATTGGGTGAGGAAGTGGCGCATTTCGACGGCTTCGCCGGCTATGCAGAACGCTTCCGGCATGCGCTGGGCATCGGCAACGAGATGGCGCTGCGGCTGCTGCACAAGACCCAGTCGGCCAAGAACCTGGGCGATCTCAATGCGTTCCTGCGCGGCTTCATGCTGGATGAGCCGCGTACCTTCGAAGCGGCCGATCGGCTGGTGGAGGATTTTGCCGAACTCGATGGCGCCCACCATGCGGTGGTCACCGCGCGGCGCCAGGTGGAAACGCTGACCCCCGCGCGCGAGCACCATGCGGCGCTGATGGCGTTGCGCCACAGCGTTGGCGAGTTGCGCGAGCTGCAGTTGGGCGTGGACAGCTACCGCGAGCAGCAGCGGCTGGCCCTGCTGGATGAGCGCTTGCAGGAGCTCGATAACCAGGACCGTGGACTGGCCGGCGAAGAAGGCCAGCGCCGCGAATCGCTGGATAACCACGAACAAAAACTGGTTGGCTTGGAGCGCGAGCAGCGTGCTGCCGGTGGCGAGCAGATCGAGGAACTGGAACGCGAGCGTGCGCGTGTGGAGCGCGAGCGCGACGAACGCCTGCGTCGCCGTGCGCAGATCGAACAGGCCTGCCGCCAGCTCGGTACCGCCCTGGCGGCCGGCGCCAGCGGCTTTGCCGCACAGGTCGCGCATGCGCAAACCGTGCTGGATAACGGCAAGCACGACGCCAGCGCGCTGGACGAGGCGATCGCCGAACGGATGGGCGCGCGGCGCGACGACGAACGCCGGTTTGCCGAAATCCGTGCCGAGCTGGAGGCCCTGAAGAAGGCACCGTCGAGCATGCCCGCACCGATGCAGGCGCTGCGCGCGCGCTTGTGCGAAGACACCGGCATTGCCGAGGCTGCGCTGCCGTTCGTGGGCGAGCTGGTGCAGGTGCGCGAAGACCAGTCGGCCTGGCGCGGTGCCATCGAGCGTGTGCTGCACGGCTTCGCGCAGTCGCTGCTGGTGGACGAGCGGCATTACGCGCAGGTCAGTGAATGGGTCAACCGCACCCATATCGGCACGCGCCTGGTGTACTTCCGTGTGCGCCGTAATGACGAGCTGCACTCGCGGCGGGTCGATCCCGGCGCGCTGCCCGGCAAGCTGCAATTGCGCGAGCATGCCTTCACCGAATGGCTGCGCAACGAGCTGATTCGTCGCTTCGACTACGCCTGCGTGGACAACGCCGCCGCACTGCGCAACGCCGACCGCGCCATCACCCGCGAGGGCCAGGTCAAGCACCCGGGCGATCGTTACGAAAAGGACGACCGCCACGCCGTCAACGACCGCAAGCGTTGGCTGCTCGGCCACGACAACCGCGACAAGCTCAAGGTGTTCGAGCGCGAAGCGCAGGCGCTGGCCCAGCGCATCGCCGGCTGCGATGCCGATGTCGCAGCGCTGCGCAAGCAGCGTGAGCAGGACCAGGAGCGCCAACTGGCTGCCCACACCCTGGTGGAGCGCGACTGGGACGAGATCGACGTCGGTCCCAAGCTGCAGCGCCTGAGCGATATCGACGAACAGTTGGTGCAGCTGCGCGAAGGCAACAGTGGCCTGCGCGCGCTCGGCCAGGCCATCGACACCGCACGCACCTTGCGCGACCAGGCCAAGCGCACTTATGAAGACGTGCGGCTGGAGCGCGCGCAACTGGCGCGCGAGCGTGTGCGGCTCGAACAGCAGCATGCCGCATGTGCGGGCCGCGCCGGCAGCGCTACGCTCACGCCCACCCAGTTGCAGGGCTTGCGGGAACGGCTCGCCGCATTGACGCCGCTGTCGCTGGACAATCTGGAAGCGCATTTCCGCGTGGTCGAACGTGGCCTGGCCGAGCAGCTGGCCGACAGCCAGGGCCGCGACAGCCGGCTCAGCGCGCAGTTGCTGGAATGCTTCCGCAAGTATTGCCAGCAGTGGCCCGAAGACAGCGGCGATTTCACCGTGAGCCTTGCCAGCGCCGACGATTTCCTCGCGCGCCTGGACCGGTTGGAAAGCGATGGCCTGCCGCGGCACGAGCATCGTTTCTTCGATTTGTTGCAGACCCAGAGCAAGAATAACCTGCTGGCCTTGCAGCGCCACACCGCCGAGGCCCACAAGGGCATCAAGCAGCGCATGGACGAGGTCAACGCCAGCCTGGAGCAGGTGCCGTTCAACCGCGACACCATCCTGACCATCGAGGTCGGCGACCGCCGCCTGGCCGAAGTGCAGGAATTCCAGCAGCAGTTGCGCGCAGTGCTGTCGCATCAACAGACCGAAGACCGAGCCCTGGCCGAAGCGCAGTTTTCCACCTTGCGCGCGCTGGTGGCGCGCCTGGGCGCGCAGGAACCGGAGGCACGCCGCTGGCGCGAGCAGGTGCTGGACGTGCGCCTGCATGTGGAGTTCATCGGTGTGGAGCTGGACGCCCAGACGCGTGCGCAGGTGGAGATCTACCGCAGCGGCGCCGGCAAATCCGGCGGTCAGCGCCAGAAGCTGGCAACCACCTGCCTGGCGGCCGCGTTGCGTTACCAGCTCGGCGGCGAAGACGGCGAACTGCCGCGCTACTGCGCGGTAGTGCTGGACGAAGCCTTCGACAAGGCCGACAACGAATTCACTGCGCTGGCGATGAATATCTTCGAGAACTTCGGCTTCCAGATGGTGGTGGCCACGCCATTGAAGTCGGTGATGACCTTGGAGCCCTTCATCGGCGGCGCGTGCTTTGTCGAAATCAGCGGCCGTCACAACTCCGGCGTGTTGCTGATCGAATACGACGAGCAGGCACAGCGGTTGAAGTTGCCCGAGCGCGCGCGTGGCGATGAGCCGGCAGTTGCCGATGCCGTTGATGCTGCGCCGTCGATCGAGGCTGCGGGCGAGCCGGCAGGAGTGCAGGGCGCTGCCAGCGCAGATGGCATGGCAATTGACGGCGCCGCAGTGCCCACGGCATCGCCTGCCGCCGATGAGACCTTGTCCGCGGCGCCGGAAACGCAGACTGGTCAGCGCACGCCGGCAGTCGCGACGGCGAACAAGCAGAACAAGAACGCCAAGACCGCATCTTCCACGCGCGCTGCGGCACAGTCGCAAGCAATGCAGACCAAGAAATCGACTTCGCGCACTCCAGCTTTGGCTAGCAAGGCGGCGTCCGACAAACGCGCCTCGGGTGCGTCGGCGGTGCCTTCGGCAGCTGCATCCAGGTCCAGCGTCGGCAAGACCACTCGGTCTTCGAAAACACCGGGCAAGCCGATTGCGGCCACAAACGCATCCAGCGCCACATCCAGGAAGGTCGCCACCGCCTCTGCGGCGGTGAAAACTGCCGCAGCCAAACCACGTGCAACAGCCGCATCGACCGGACAGCCAGTCCGCGGTGCCGGCAAGGCAAGCTCCAAGCGCGCGGCGACGCCTGCTTCACCGGCCAAAACGCGCGGCGCCAAGCCAGGCACGGCGCAGTCGCGCGGCAAGCGCTGACCACCGGGCACGGGCGACGCCATCTGCACGGTGGCCTCGCCCATCGAGCATCTCGCATCGCCAGCACGTTGCGATTACTGCTGCAGCAGATCCCAGCCCATCTTGCCGATCAGCACGATCACCAGCACCAGGAACAATTTGCGGATCAATGGCGTGCCGCCGCGTAACGCCATCCTTGTGCCGGCCACCGCGCCGGCCACGTTTGCCGCCGCCATCGGCAGGCCGATCGCCAGCATCACCTGTCCGCTGGGCAAGAAGAACGACAACGCCGCAAGGTTGGTGGCCAGGTTGACGACTTTTGCCGCCGCCGAGGCGCGCAGGAAATCCAGCCCGAAAAAGCGAATGAACAGGAAGATCAGAAAGCTGCCCGTCCCCGGGCCGAAGAACCCGTCGTAGAAGCCGATCGCCGCTCCCATCGCCAACGCGGTGGCCAGTTCGCGCCGGCCGATCCGACGTGGCCGATGCAGCGCGCCGAAGTCCTTCTTGATCAGCGTGTAGATCAGCATCGCGATCAGCAGCACCAGAATCAGCGGCCGCACCGCCTGCCTGGGCATCAGGCTGACGGCGGTCGCCCCCAGGAAGGAAAACGTAAACGCCGCCGCGGTGGCATACAGCACCGGCCGCCACGGAAAGCGCACCGTGCGCGCGTATCGCCACGCCGACGCAGCGGTGCCGAACATTGCGCTGAACTTGTTGGTGCCCAGAATCAGCGATGGCGCCTGCTGCGGCAGCGTCGCAAACAGGCCAGGCAACTGGATCAATCCGCCGCCACCCACGGCCGCATCCACCAACCCGGCCACGAACGCAATGCACAGCAGCCACGGCAACTCGGTGGGAATCAATTCCAGCAAGACCACGCTCCGCACAATAGGGGCCACAGCATAGCGAGTGCACCGAGGTCGCGCGCCGCAGTAAAAGCCAACGGAATCGCGGCAGGTGTAGCCGCGTCGGCAGTTGCAGTATCAGCATCAGCAGTAGCGAGCCGAAGCCCGCCCCGTGTCACCCACGCACACGCAATGGAGACCGTGCAACATCAGGTCACGGCATCCAAAGCCCCTCTCTCCGCCAGATTACGCAAGCCCCTGTTTACGCAGGGGTTTTTTGTTGGCGTAAAGACTGGGCTACAGGAACGCAAGGCGGGACACATGACGCCCCATGCGCATCCCTCATCACCTCTCCCGTGCACCGTCTGGCCTCTGGTCGTTCCGGCAACGGGTGCCCGTAGACCTCCAGTTGGTCGTGGGCCGCCAGACCTTCAAGCGCACCCTGCAAACCTGCGACATGAAAGACGCGCGGATGCGCGCGTTGGTGTTGGCGGCCGGCTATGCTCAGGCCTTCACCGTGTTGAGGGAACGACGCGTGTCCAAGATGACTCCGCAGGAAGTGGACGAGCTCATCGCTCGGCTGACCAACAACCCCAACGGCATTGCAGAGCTGACCCTGCACCGGACCCGGGCGCCTGACGGCACCACGTCCGAGCGCTGGGAAATCGACAGCCCCAAGGACATCAAGCTCTACAAGCAGATGATGGAGCTAGAGGCCAAGCTGGCGTCCTACCCGGAACCGCCCCCGCCCAAGCCAGGCCGGCGGCGGGTCTTCGCGGAGGACTTTGTTCATCCAGCCAAGACCGAAACTGAAGCCAGAGCGGTCATCGAGACCATCACCTTGGGCAAGGCCCGGGACGCGTGGCTTGATAGCATCAAAGCCAGCACCCTGCCCAAGACCTGGACCATCAAGCGCACCGCCATCGACCTGCTGACCCGCTTTCTCGGGGAAAAGACCAAGCTGCACACCGTCACCCGCTCGGACCTGGCCCGGTGGTATCAGCACATGCGGGACAACAAGGCCTCCACCCCAACCCTAACTAACAAGCAGTCCTACATCGGCGGCAAGGGCGGGTTCTTCGAGTGGGCCCAGGCGTCGGGCCACTACCCCCGCGGCGACAACCCCGCGTCCGGGCACGTGAGCTACTCCACTCGGGAGAAGCGGGCCCGACGCAAGTTCGGCTTCAAAGCCTACGACGCCCACCAGGTCCAGGCCTTGTTCGCACCCGCGGCCTTCGAGGGCCTGCCCCTGGCCGCGCGGTGGGCGTCCCTCATCGGTCTGTATACCGGTGCCCGCGCTTCGGAGGTCGGCCAACTGCTGACCTCCGACGTGGTCGAAGAAGGCGGCCTTCCCTGCTTCCAGATTTCGGACGAGGGAGAGCACCAGAGAGTGAAGACGGACAAGAGCTTGAGGATTGTGCCGATTCACCCCGATCTCCTCGCCCTGGGTTTCCTGGCCTGGGTCGAGCGGGCGCGCGCCGAGGGCCAGGAGCGCTTGTTCCCGGCGGCCAAGGCCGATGCGAAGAACGGCCAAGGCAACTGGATATCCAAGGCGTTTAGCCGGCACCTGGCCGAGGTGGGTAAGAACTGGCCCAAGGCCAAGCGAGGATTCCACTCGCTCCGCAAGACCTTGATTCAAGAGTTGCAGGGCGAGGGCGTGGTGTCCGAGCTCCGGGCCCAGTTGGTGGGCCATGAGTTGGACGACGAGCACCACGTGACTTACAGCCGGGATTTTACCGCCAAGGAAAAGCTGGACGGGCTCCGGGGTGTGTCGCCGGGGCTTTCGGTGTTGGCCTACGGTCTCGGTCTGGACGCTCTTCTCCCCTTGCTCGAAGAACCAACGCCGGGCAAGAAACAATCCAAGCCAAGGAAGCAATCCACATGAGCACACCTGGACTTCCGCACGAATCCCGCGTTGCGGTCCTGGTGGACTGCGACAACGTGCCCACCGACATCGTGGAACACGCCCTGCGCATGGTGGCCCAGTTCGGTCGGGTCGTGCTGCGTCGCGGCTACGGCAACCATGCCACTTCGACGGCCGTGCCGACACCTTTTGCCTGGTGACCAGCGACTCGGACTTTTCCTACCTCTGCCGCAAGCTCCGGGAGCGCGGCGCCACGGTGTGCATCGTCGGGGAGCCCAAGACCCCGGACGCCCTGCGCAACGCCTGCGATCAGTTCTTCGAATGGGACCGCACGGCCCAAGAGGAAGCCACAGCGAAGCGGCAAGCGGACGAGCCGGAGGCCTCGAAAACGGAGGCAGCCAAGGAAGAGGCCAGGAAGTCCGATGGCAAGCCGCTGCCGAAACGCCGCCCCCTGTTCCTAGTCGAGGCGGTGACGTTGCTCGCGGGAGACACCTCCGAGGGCAAGGTTGGGCTCGGGGCGCTCGGGCAGTATTTGAAACGAACCGATCCGTCCTTCTCGCCCAACGTCTACGGCCATTCGGGCCTGCTCAACATGGTCAAAACCTATGACCTGTTGACCACCCACTACGAGCAGACGGGTGGCTGGTCGGTAGGCCTCGCACCCAAGCCGCTCGCTGCGGCACAGACAGTCTGACTAAAGTTCAGATGTGTGAACCAGGGCTCGCCCTTTGTGCTTGTGGGTTCCTGAATACGCGGTTGTATGCAGGCAATCCCTCAACGCTCGAAAGGAGCACCATGCCCGCTGAAACCCAACTCCGCATCGCAAGCCAACTGCTCGGCCATCTGCTGTCCCAGCAATCCAATAGGACCATTCCCGGAAGCATGTTGGACATCCGCTATTCGCTGGATGTCGCCGCCGAACTGATGCGTCAGCAGAGCGGCCAAGATGGCGCGCCGCCCACCTACGATTACGACCCGCCCCAGCCTTCCGAAGAACCTCGGACTCGGGAAGCGCTCATCGTCCGCGAGATGGTGAGTCAAGAACAATGGCGGGCAAACCGGCAGCGAAAAGCGGCACCCGACCCCACCGCCACGCCGCGGAAGAAGCCAACGCTTCACTGAGAAACGAACCCCTCAACAGCAAACGCCCCGCACTGCGGGGCGTTGTCGTTTCAGTGGAGGCGTGGCCGGCGATGAACTCCAGGCGTCAACGTTGGGGCGGGCGTCGCCAAATCTTGACCATCCAAGAGCTCCGCCGGTTCCGATGCTAGGCGGTAACGTCCCAGCATTTCCTGGCTCCATGCCTCCAGGTGCTTGCCCGCGACCTCGGCGTCCTCCTCGCACATCGTCTGCTGCTCTGGGGTCACCAGGGCGCGAACCTCTGCCAGTTCCTGGGTGCGCATTTCCAGAGTGGACAGGCGCCGCCCCCGCCGCTGCATCCAATCCTTGGAACTCCAAGAGGGGCCAGGCTGCGCGTGGTTGGCGGTGAAGTCTTCCCAGGACTGTTCCGCCATGTGGCAAAGCCGTTCGGCTCGTCTCAGCGCGTCCAAGCGACGAGAGAACTTCAGCAGGTTGGTCTTGAAGCGACGAAGACGGCGAACCAGCTCTTTGAGGTCCGATGGCAGCCGCGTGTTCTCCGCGAACGCCAATGCTCGCTCCTTGGCCCAGGCGAGCAGTTGCCGGGTGGCACGGAGGGTTTGGGCCAAGGCCTGGTCAAGGATCGGGGCCCATAGGTCGACCGCTTCCGCGAACAGTTCATCCGCACTGGGCGGCGGTTTTGATGCGGTGCCCTCACCTTCCTCCGTGCCACTGCGCCCTTGGAGCGCCCGGGCCAGGCGGCGGTTGACCACGATCTGCCCTTGGCCCGAAGTCAGCGGAAGGGAAAGGACGGCCGGGGGACGGCGGGCTTCGCGAAGCGCTTGGGCCTGGTTGTGCCCCTCCGGCATAGGCATCGCCCGGCCCTGGTCCTCGAACAGTGCCACCAGTTTGCGGAAGGTCTCTTCGTTCGCTTCTTCCACCGCTTGGTTGACCTCGGCACGCTCCGACTTCCCACCTCGGCGCTCGATGGCGGTGCCATTTTTGCCGACGTGCTGAGTGGGTTCGCGAGAGAGGACGGCGGCGGTGGCCAAGTCGCCGTTGGCGAGGGCCTCGTCCGCCTGAGCTTTAAGGCTGCGGTGATCCACCCGCGCGTCCAGCTCGGCCGCTGCCAGGTGGGCGTTGGTCTTGGCGGCCACCAGCTCTCGCACCCACTCCACCTCGGCCCTGCCCGATGGCCCGCCGTCCAGTTCACGGGTTTTGTCGGCCAGGCCATCGGGCCCGACGCGTCGCGTCGTGGCCAGCACGTGGACGTGGTAGTTCAGTCCGTCCTTGGCGCCAGGGCTGTGGATGCTGGCTTGGGCGGCAAACCCGTATCGGTTAACCAAGGCCCTGGTCACCTCGACCGCCAAGGCCGACCGCTGCCCGTCGTCCAGTTCGTGGGGCAACGCAAACTCGAACTCGCGGGCCACGGTGGCATCCTTGCGACGCTCGGCGGCCTCCGCCGCGGTCCAGAGCTCGGCGGGGACCAGCGCCCAGTCCGGCGCATGCTCTGGAGCGATGACCCGGGTCTCGACCACGCCGTCCCTGCGACGGTAGTCGTGGCGCGTGCCAGTGCGCTCATCGGCGAGCAGCAGGCCTGCCCTGTAAGCGGCAGCGGCCACTGAAGAGTGGCCCTTGGCGCGACTAAAGGTTTTGAGGTTCGCGTGATAGATCGCCATAAGACTCCGAAACAGTGGGGTTGCTTCGTTTATGCCGTGGCTTTGGATTTGCGCAAGCGCCCTCGGCGCTTGGGGTTCAAGGGGCGAAGCCCTTTGCGCACGCGTTCCGCAGGAACGCCTAGGTGCGCTCTTGCTTATTCTCGAAAGCTCCTGTTTTTCAGACTTGAACGATTCGGCAACCTTCGAATTTTTGGAAGCGGTCGAAACTTGACGAGGCGCTTTTCCCTGATTGACTCAATACCAGGACCAAGGGAGAAGCGCATGACCGCAACGAATCACTACCGCGACCAAATCGGACGGGCCATGGACCGGTTGGCCCAGCTGCAAGCGAAGGAACTTTTAGCCAACCAGCGGCGCGAAGCCAAGGAGCAGCAAACAGCGAAGCGGGAAGAAATGAAACGACGCCAACGTGTGGCCGACTTGGTTTTTTTAGCCGGGGCTCAGACACTGGACGACGCGGAACGAGCGTGTGCAGAATTTTGTGTAACCGTGGTTTGGGTTACCGCTGAGGAAGTCGCCCCTCGAACTGGATCGTAAAGCGGTTCAGCGCAGCCTTCCAGTCGCGGATCGAGCGTGTGCAGAATTTTGTGTAACCGTGGTTTGGGTTACCGCTGAGGAAGTCGCCCCTCGAACTGGATCGTAAAGCGGTTCAGCGCAGCCTTCCAGTCGCGGATCGGCAGCGTCCATTTCTTGGTGATGTTGCGCAGAGCCAGGTAGAACAGTTTCATCAAGGCTTCGTCGCTGGGGAACGCGCCGCGGTTCTTGGTCAGCTTGCGCAGGCTCATGTTGACCGACTCGATGGCGTTGGTCGTATAGATCACCTTGCGGATCTCCGGTGGGTAGTCGAAGAACGGGATCAGTCGTGACCAATTGCGCCGCCATGACTGGCTGATGGGCGGGTACTGGGCGTCCCACTTGGCCTCGAACTCGGTCAGTGCCTGCTCGGCCTCCTCGACGGTGGCGCAGGCGTAAATGCGCTTGAGATCGGCGGCAACCTCGGCGCGGCGTTTCCACGAGACGTAGTTCAGGCTGTGCCGCACCATGTGCACGATGCACAGCTGCACGGTGGTCTGCGGGAACACCGCCTCGATCGCCTCGGGAAACCCCTTCAGGCCATCGACGCAGGCAATGAAGATGTCCTGCACCCCGCGGTTGCGTAGCTCCGTCACGACTTGCAGCCAAAACTTGGCACCCTCGGCCTGCGCCAGCCATAGGCCCAGCACTTCCTTCTCGCCGCCCATGGTGATGCCGATGGCCAGGTACACCGCCTTGACCCGCACCGCGCCCTCGCGCACTTTGACGTGGATGCAGTCCAGATAGACGATCGGATAGACCGGATCCAGTGGCCGCGCCTGCCACGCCTTGACCTCCTCGACGACCGCATCGGTGACTGAGGAAATCAGACTCGGCGACACCTCGGTGCCGTACATCTCCTCCAGGTGCGACTGGATCTCGCGCACGGTCATGCCGCGCGCGTACAACGACAAGATCTTGTCATCGAAGCCGGCCCAGCGGGTCTGGTGCTTGGGGATCAGCTGTGGCGCGAAGCTGCCGTGGCGATCACGCGGAATCTCGATCGGCAGCTCGCCGAACTCGCCCTTGAGCGTCTTGCGGCTGCGTCCGTTGCGCGTGTTGCCGGCCGCGTTGGCGACCGGCTCATGCTTGTCATGACCGAGGTGTTCGGTCATCTCCGCGTCCAGCGCCCGCTCCACCAACCGCTTGGTCAGCTGCTTGAGCAGGCCGTTCTCGCCGATCAGATCCTCGGGTTTGGTGTAGTTGACCAACAGGCTGCTAAGCAGCTCGTCGGGTACCTCATGTGTGCGTGGGCTCATGGTGTCTCCGGGTTAGGTGGCAGTCTCCTGCCTGTGGCCCGGTTACACAAAATCTAGGACACGCCCGCTCGCTGGCCTTGGCCTGGTAGCGGAAGCAGGTCTCGCTCACCGCGAAGGCCTGGCAGGCGTGGCGGATGTTCGTACGCCCGCTCGTGACCGCCGATTGGGCCATCTCGCGTCGCTGAGATGGCCTCACCATTTTTTTGCGAGCGCTTCCTTCAGCAGGTCGGTACTGAGCTGCGCCTCGGCGTACATCTTCTTGAGCCGGCGGTTCTCCTCCTCCAGCTCCTTCATGCGCGCGACCATGGACACGTCCATGCCGCCGAACTTGCTGCGCCACTTGTAGAACGTGGCCGAGCTGATGCCGTGCTCGCGGCACAGCTCCGGCACGGGCGCACCGGCCTGGGCCTGCTTGAGCACGGCGATGATCTGGCTGTCGGTAAAGCGGGACTTCTTCATGGAACCTCCTCGAGAAAGGATACGAGAAAATTCCACTTCTGGCGTCTGCTAATGGGCGGGGGGATTACCCTCGGGTTTGGTGTAGTTGACCAACAGGCTGCTAAGCAGCTCGTCGGGTACCTCATGTGTGCGTGGGCTCATGGTGTCTCCGGGTTAGGTGGCAGTCTCCTGCCTGTGGCCCGGTTACACAAAATCTAGGACACGCCCCGCACTTTGGTTGGGTCAGCGTCACAGGTTGTTCCACATGGATGCACAAGGCGTTAACACTCGTGTTCTTGAGTCCCGCGATGTTGCTGTTGCGCTCGTTAACGATGTTTTGGATACGATTGAAGTTGCTCACCAACACATTGAAGGAACTAAGGGAGGCACATGAAAAACTTTGTTGTTCTTCACTCGCCTACTGAGGCTTTCGCTGTTGTCGTGATGTCCACGGGTGCATCCCTACCTCAAGAAAATCTTGAGGAAGTAGCGCAAGAGCTGCGCCAGCGCCATGTCAATGGCGAAGTCGTATTCGACCTACTGACGTCAAACGGATCCAAAACCCGACGCTACTTCTCAACGGATTTCGATGGCAGAGAGTTCGCTCCTGGTGCTTGTCTAAAGCGTGTGCAAGCTGACGTTGCTTTACGAGAAGCTGCTGCAAAATATATGCATGAGCACGTGTCTGAGTTTGACCTGAAATTGCTCACACCTGCGATGCGTTACGCCGCTAGGCAAGGCATCCCTCTCTGATTTGATAAGCATGCGCTGGACAAGTTAGGTCCAGCGCATGTTTCAGACTAGATTTAACTTTATTTCCATGCCAGCACCCTGCGCGACTTCATGTCGCCGCGGGCGCGAACGTAAGCCTCACCCTTCTTGAGAGAGGTTAGGGAAGCCCCTGCCCCCAAGATGCGCTTGACTGAAGCCTCTCGTGCATTCGTGCCGAAGCACACCAAAAGCCCCATCTCCGACAAGAAATCGTCGTCCTCGCCCTCGAAGTCGTCCGGCTTCTGCGAGATGAGCATGACGGCCGCACCCTTCGAACGGCCAAGCCGGATGAGGTTCGACAAACCTGGGAGCCTGGCTTCCAAAGCGCGGTGGGCCTCATCGATCACACACATGATGCGGAGCGAGCGATTGCCTTCGGCATCGGTGTCCGAATCCTGCTTCGAGTTGATGAAGCGCTCTAGGGCATCCGTTAACAACGCCACGACCGTCACTCGAACGAGTTCCGGGACGCTGGCGGGTAACGAGATGATCCACGACCGGGAGAAGAACTCTTCCGGCGTCATCTTGGGCTCAAAGAGCGGAAGCCTGCACAGATCGACCAGCATGGAGACTGCGCCATCTTCTTTGACCCCGGCAGACGCGTAGACGTCCTCAAGACACTCTTTCACGTCTTCCAGGGTGCAGGGATGGCGGGTGCGCAACGCCTCTTCCAAGGCATCGTTTAGGCGACGGCGCTGCTGGTCCCCTAGCTTGTTCTGCTTGAGATTGCTCAGGCTATCTCGCAAGCGCTGGGCGGTGTTCACTACCCCGTGCTTGCTGTTGTCTGAAAAGGCGAACACGTCCAAAGGAATGGTGATGTTCGGCGGCGATAGAACGACCGCACCAAACGCCTTATCCAACGCGTTGTGCTTGTCCGCCATGTCCCCCTTGAAGTCGAACGCCAACAACGGCACGTTGGTCTGCTCAGCGATAGATCTCAAGACAAATGCTGCTGTGCGGGTCTTACCACTCCCCACGCCACCCATGAAAGCACTATGAGGACTGCCTCCAGGAGCATTGAGCGTCCAGATGACTTCTTCGTTGCTCGACACATCGTGACCGATCTCACCCATGCGCACGGGCACCGGGCCGCGCGATGTCTCTGCCACGGCTGCGGAGGTTCCACTACGACGTTTTTCTGTCACCTCTGGCAGAGCGCTCTCAGCCAGACGGCGCCAAAACTCAGAGTTGTCGCCATCGGAAGCATCGAGCTCCTCAGATAGAATCTTCATGCCCCTCGCCCAGTGTCGCTGGACGACGCTTTGCAGGTCCTTGATGGTGAGCGAACTGCCAGCATGCTCGATAAGGAGCGACACCCAACTGGCTAGGTCGGCCCCCGTCCCAAACAACACATCACCCTTGATGGTCCGGCCCACCTCACCCTCCGCTTTGGAGGGCGGCGCAGGTATGGCCAAAGAGCGGGCCAAAGCCAGCCGCGCAGGGATGTTGAAAGACCCGAACCCGAGTCGATCTTTGACACGCTGGGACAGCTCATCCGTGTCAGCGGTCGAGCGAAAAGCCGTGCCTGCAACCACTTCCAGGGTCAGGTAGTCGTTTGTTCCATTGCTCATTTCAGACTCCCTGCCCATCAAAATAGCCTTCCTCGCACCAGCTACGAGCCACGCCACCCTCGACCTTGTTTCGGATGATGTAGAACTTAGCCACCTTGGCGCGTATCGCGGCAAGGAACTGACCAACCACCTCTGTATCCGTGGAGATCAGAATGACCTGCCCCTTGCGGCTGGTGATGTGTTTCAGCACGTTCAGTCGATGGTTCTCGTCCAACCGACCCAGTGGCGTGTCTACAACCAATGGGAAGGTTCGCTCGGACACTTCAGCGATGGCTGAAAAAAGCGCTTGGGTGAAGATTTGCTTTTCGCCGGCCGACAGGTCGTATTGACGTAGGTCTCGGCCGTCTGGGGAGGCCAGTTCAACGGCGCCCTCCTCATTGATCGTAACGTCCCGCAAGTAGTCACTGCGATGAGCCATGGCACGAATGCCCCGCGTCATCGCTTTTGCCACGGCGTCAGACTGCAGGGGCCAGGCTTCTTCAACCAGATTCCCCAGCATTTCCGCGACCTTCTCAGCACGACCTGCCAACTGCGCCGGCCGCTCTGATTGGTCCAGATGCCCGGTCAGGCGACCCAGCTCGCGCCGCTTTTGTTCCAAGTCGGCCCCGCGAGATTTGACCATGTTGGTCAACGAGCCGCGCTCTTCGCGCATCAGGCCCACTTTCGTGTTCACTTCGTTTAGTTGGTCGCGCTTTTCTTCGACCTGCGGCGTAGCTCCCTCAGTCGAACGAATGACAGCGGAGACTTCGCGAAGCTTGGCAGAACTGCTCTCCATGGTCTCGAGAAGTTCAACGATGCTCGCGGAGGACACAGCCTTGGCATCGCGAAGACGATCCAAGACCCGCTGGAGCATCGGCCCGCGAGCGTGCGCGTGCCTGAAAGAATCGGCTACATCCCCCGGAGGCGGGAACCACAATCGTTCCAAAGCCTTCTCCACGGCCGCGCGAACACCATCCACCTGGCGCTCCAGAAGCTCGGGCTCTACCGTCGGCAGCTGTTCGTTCAAGAACTCAAGGACGCTTGCAGTGCGATCATCCCGTTGAGAGAGCGCAGCTTCCCATTGGTCCAAGCGTGCTTCTTGGTCCAGACGCGCCTCAACTTTTGAAAGCAGTATCCCTCCGGCGAGCGCTAACGGTAGATCTGACTGCGCTGCGGTTACGAGTTGGTCTTGTGCAGAGTTGTAGCGCTTTTCGTAGTCGGCTTGCTCACGGGTTAGCTCCTCCAACTGGGCCCTGGTGCCTGCTCCGTAGCCCAGCTCCCGCGTCAAGGAGTCGCGCAATGCTTCGCTGTCACGGATTTCGTTCTCAATGGTCTGCAGCCGATCTTCGTAGCGCGCCAACTCTTCTTCCATGCTGCTGACAGCCGAATCCAACTCAGCGATGGCCTCATTGCTGACCCCTTTCGGGACCTGGCTACGCTTAGTGTTTGCATAGGTGCGGAGGTCCTTTTGCAGCTGCTTGAGCCAGTTCAAGCCCAGCAGCCCCTCGATTCCTTCCCGCACCTGGGAGCCCATGTCCCGTTCGGCATACACGGCTGCTGACTCGCCGTCGAAAAGGAAGAACCCTGCCAACGATGTAGGGATGAAGGTCTTGGACACCCAGTCGCGATACCAGCCCTCAACGTCATGCTCGGTTCGGCCAGGCCCAATGACCCGCCGACCAATGCCTTGAAAAATCTTGAGTTGCTCGGCCGACTCGCCAGCTTTCAGCTTGCCTTGGTCATTGAAATACCAAGTCCTCTCGATCCAAATGGGATCACCGCCATCATCGATGAACTTCAGCTCGATACGACAGGAAGAGCGGCCATTTGCAAGCGCGTTACCGAAAAGGGCGCGCTCCATGAACTCTTTGAATGACTGCGCCCGCCCTTGTTCGTCGCTGGCAATGCCTGCGCGCAGCACCAGTCGCAAGCCATCGCGGCCGAACAAGCCCAATGCCAATGCCTCAAACAGCGAGGTCTTACCAAAGCCGTTGCGCCCGCCGATGACAACGACGTTCTTAGTCTTACCGGGCGTAGGAAACTCAAAGGTAGCCGACTCGAAAGCCTTCCAGTCTCGCAGACTGATCGACTCAAGATGCATTGTCGGCCTCCTCTTCATACGTCTCACCCAGCACTTCGTCGAAGGCCTCCCAGAGGCCATGACGGCGCTGCATCGTGCTCTTGTCGACAACCTCTTCAACGAGCCTGCGGAGGTCGTTCACCGGCAAGCCGATCTGACGGCAGTGTTTACGAATCAACTTGTTGCCCGCCTCTTGGGCGAAAAGCGTTACGACGTCACGTGGCATCTAAGGAAACTCTGAACAATCCGTCCTGATCTGCCACAATCGATCATCGACCCGAGTAGACGATTTCGATGCAGCTGACCTTCGGCGACGCGGAGTACGACGGCAAGCGCAAGCGGACGCGGCGTGAGGTGTTTTTGGCCGAGATGGAGCAGGTCGTGCCGTGGAAGGAGCTGCTGGGGCTGATCGAGCCGCACTATCCGAAGTCGGGGCAACCGGGACGACAGCCGTATCGGCTGGAGACGATGCTGCGCATCCACTTTTTGCAGCAGTGGTATGCATTGAGCGATCCATCGGCGGAAGAAGCCTTGTACGACACGGTGTCGATGCGCCGTTTCGCCAAGATCGGCGGGCTGGATGAGGTGCCGGACGAGACGACGATTCTCAACTTTCGCCATCTGCTGGAGCAGCACGATTTGGCGCGCAAGCTGTTCAATCGGGTGAACGCGCATCTGTCGCGCAAGGGTCAGAGCCTGCGCGGCGGGACGATTGTGGATGCCACGATTATCTCTGCGCCCAGTTCGACCAAGAACAAGGACGGTGAGCGCGATCCGGAGATGCGCCAGACCAAGAAGGGCAACCAATACTTCTTCGGGATGAAGGCGCACATTGGAGTGGATGATGAATCCGGCCTAGTGCACCACGTGGAATGCACGGCAGCCAACGTGGCGGACATCACGCAAGCGCACAAGCTGCTGCATGGCAAGGAAGACACGGTGTGTGGGGACAGCGGCTACACCGGGCTTGAGAAGCGCGATGAGATCAAGGGCAAGCGCAAGCTACGCTACCTGATCGCGGAGAAGCCCTCGAAGCTGAAGCAGATCAAGAACAAGCGCGAACTGAAGTTGGCCAAGCGCTGGGAGCACACCAAGGCCAGCCTGCGTGCGAAGGTGGAACATCCGTTTCGGGTGATCAAGCGCCAGTTTGGCTATGCCAAGGTGCGCTATCGCGGCCTGGTCAAAAACACCGCGCAGGTGCTGACGCTCTTTGCGCTGTCGAACCTGTGGCTGAAGCGGAAGCAGTTGATGCCTGCCGTTGGGAAGTTGTGCCTGTAATGGGGAGAACGCCCCGAGAATGCGCTGGAAACAGCGAAAAACCGAAGGTGTGAGCGTAGTCAGCGCTACCGATGCGGGTCGACGCATCCTCTGGCCGCATTGATCAGACCATCCCTAAATCTTCCCCCTGTGTCCTTACTTGGAACCTGCAACGGCCCGTGCTTCATCCACAGACCTGGTGGCAAACATGCTGGCGTCTTCGGCCCAAATCTCTCGAATTCGGATGACCTCAGACTCCTCAATGATCTTGCTCTTGGTTTCCCGTTCGAGCGCCAGAACCCGGTCTAGAACCTCTCGACGCGTTTCCAAAGTGAAGGGGCCTGGAATAAAGACCCCATCGTTGGTGATGGTCAACTTGCCATTTCGGCGGCGAGCCAAACGACGCTCGGGGTCATTGCGAATCCCAGCCAGCCAATCCCGAAAATTGATCAAAGGGCTGAACTCGCCGTAGCCCGCCTCGACGAACCCCATAAGGCTCTTGTCCTTCTCTACCACTGTGCATGTCCAGCAGCCAAACCGAGAGTTCGAGGTTCCACAGCCTGGCGCATCATCCTGGGACAACACGGTCGGGCATTCGGCCGCGCCTGCGTCCATGTAGAGCTGGATCAGCGCGCTGTGCGACCCTCCCCACGGCGGGGGCGTGAAGGCTAAATATTCCCAAACTTCGTCAGTGGACAGCTCCACGATGGGGCGGAAGACCATGCAGTTGAGAAGGTCGTTATGCCGATTGAGCCGTTCACCGTTGTCGTAGCGAGCAACGGTAGCGGCGCGCGTGGAGCTCTCTGAGCGTCGGACGCCCAGAAGAAGGATCACTTGCCCTGCCATGTCTGCTTGCGAACGGATGTATTGGCTCGTCGGCTGGATCTTCATCCGGTCCGTGCACCAGCGAAACGACCTGTTCGGTGGCGGGTATCCCCTGCCAATCAGGTTCACCCAGAAGGTGGAATCCGTTTCAGGGCGTGTGGTCACCACTCGAACCGGCATCCGCCAAGCATTGGCCGCGTGGTCGATCTCTGACTGGACCGTGGCAACGTGGGTGACAACCAGTGGGCTTTCCACAAGGGTGTCATTGGACACGATATGAACCTCTCGCGTCCGCTCGTGCGGAGCAAGAGACATCAGGACATCGAAGACCAGATGCGTAACAAGGGTGCTGTCTTTGCCACCGGAAAAGCCGATGACCCAGGGGTGTTGATGATCGGCCAGGTATTCCTCTCGGATGTCCTGCTGAATGCGCTGAATTTTCTTCCCGAGCGCGGGGTCCATCTGGGGGCGGGGACGTGCAATGCTCATCATCAGATTGTCTCATAGGCTTCATGCAACCAAGCCGGGCGAGGCCGCAAAAAAGGCCTCGCCATCGTGAGAAGCCTTCTATCGATGGGTCTCGGCGACCGCTCTACGGCCTCGCTCAAGTCGCCCAGAGCTAGCCTGAAGAGCCGTCGGAAGTCAGATGGCTCTTGACGAGGTCTAGCACGGCTTGCTGACGCTCTTCGGGCAGCCGAGCGACCAACAGGATGACCTCGGCCAAGACATCAGATCCGGCGTGGAAGTATGCCTCCGGAACCCCCAAGACATCGCTCAAGGCAGCCAGGGTCTCATGATCCGGCTCGCGCTCTCCTCGCTCATAGCGGGAGAGGCGTGACGAGGCGGCTTTCTCATTCATTCCCAGCATCGCTCCCAGTTCGACCTGCGACAGGCCCGCCACACGTCTGGCCGCGCGCAAGCGACGACCAAAGACAGAACTGGTGGGCAGGGGTGCAGGCATAGCGAGCTAACCAAGGGCTGACCCGCAAGTCTGCACCGACTAGCATCCTAGCGCACTTATCTGCCAATATGGCAGATACAACCACGCACCCAAAGAGGGCTTATGGCAGTTCCAGGACGGGGAGTGCTTGTTGCGCTCCTAGCATTGACGCTTGGCTCAACGGCGGCGAAAGCACAAGAAGACGCGTCTAGCCTTCCGCAGAAGCCTGGCTTCTTCCGACAGTTGGGTAAGGGCTTGGCGGACACCGGCAAGCAGATGGTCGGCATCAAGCCGAAAGCCTTTGGAAACGGCACGGGCCAGGCGAGCGGTGGCGCCATCTACACCCCCGTTGCTGGTGCCGGGAGGATCCAGGGCCTCTTCAACGGGGACAACCATCAGTCGGCACAGCTCGGAAAACTGGATTGGCCCCGTGTGGCGTTGACCTTCACTGAGTGGGGCTCGTCGCTGCCCTGCTGGACCGTGGAGGCCCGCATCTGGACGAGCCCGACGGCATCGAGCACCGAGACGTTCCGGACGTGCGCCGATGCAGCCGTTACGGAAGCCGATGACCTGGGCGAGGTGGCGGAGCTCAACACGCCGGCTCTCTGGAAAGGCCGGGACGTGCTCAACGGCATTCGCGTGCCGCCCGGTAAGCCGAACACCGGCACTCAGCGGTCCACCGGTCCGAATCCGCCGGCCCAGCCGTTCGTCGTCAACGTTTCTCGACCTGGTGTTTCGGACAAGGCGGTGGATGTAGCCCTCCGGGTGGCGTGGGTGTCCGGCTTCCTCCAGACCGCCGACCTGCACCCGGGGCCCAGCGGCCTCCTCACCCCATTTAAGGACACCCGGATGTGGATCGCCGGGTTCAAGCCCGACGGCAACCGCGACCGGTAGGCAGGCACTCGCCTTCCCGCCTCCGATCCCTCTTGCGGGCCGGCCTGCCGGCCCGCACCACCCAGCAAAGGAACGACAGAATGAAAAACACATGGATTGGCCTGGCCGCCCTGGCCTCGGCCGTTGGCCTCACCGCGTGCAGCGGAAAACCCTCGTCGGGCGACGCCAAGCAGGCGCTGGCCACCCTCTTGGAACAGAGCGGCGCCGGGCGCGTCCTGGAGGTCCGGGACTTCGAGCTGAGCGGTTGCACCCAAGCCGATGGCGCGGACGGCTACCGCTGCGACACCCGCGGCCAAGTGGTGCTCGAGATTGCAGGTCGTCAAGTCCCGCTCCCGGTCAACAAGAGCCTGCGCTATGCCAAGGCCGATAGCATCTGGAGGGCATTCACCCAATGAGCAAGGATCCGATGGCTGGAACGTCCGTCGGCGCCGTCGGTGGCTTTCGTGGGGACGGCGCCTTGCGCGCTCCTCCCAAGAAGGTCATGACCCCGCATACGAGGTTCTTCTGCTGGTTCTCGCTGAGCCTGCTCCTGCTCGGGCCCTTCGGGTTCATCGTGGGCCCCTTGATGGCTCGCCGGGGGCTGCGAAAGGTCGAGCGGCTGTATCCGCAGGAGGCCTACGCAGCTCGGCAGCGCGATACCGGATTTCATTGGGGACAGTGGTGGGTGATGACGCCGCTCGTGGTTACTATGGGCGTGGGGTCCTTGACCATGCTGAAGTCGCTGCCGATGTTGCTGCTGGTGCTCTGGGCCCAGCTTGCTACCTGAATCCTAAATGTTAAAATTTAGGAAAACACAGTTCCACTTGAACTGGCATGCATGGTATTGCAATTGCAATACACCCGAGCTAGCATGCGCCCCAAGAGTTCCGTAGCCGGTAACCAGGAACCGCCCACCCGCCTAGCGGGTCTAGCAATGCTGGTAAGAGGACCCCCGGACCGCGTCAACAAAAAGCCCCGCTTGCGGGGCTTTTTGCTTGTCTGCGCCAGCACAATCAGGGGGCGATGAGCTTCGCACATTGGCCAATAAAGTTTTGGCGATTCTCCCACTGCACTCCATGAGGCAGTTCCTTTACATAGGCGCTCTGAACGTAGAGAAGCACCTTACGAGGTGTGCTCGCTGGAGCAGTTAGCGTAAAGAAAGCTTGATAGCACGGCCCACGCTTACCCGCACCCTCTGGCCGCCAGATCATGTAGTTGTCTTTCCTCGCTCGATAGCAGGCAGTCTTGCTATTTCCAAGACCTCGGACCATTTCCGGCAACACTAGGGATCGCTCGTAGCGATCCAACTCAAAGCAGCGCTTGTGCCCGCCAGTATCGAACCAGATCCTCGAATCGTCGGGGCCACCTGTGCCGTGGATAGATGACTCGAATTGCTCAGATACGACATGGCAGTCGAAATTGACGGTCACCAACACGTCTAGCGCCGGGAACTTTCCATTGGCAGGACGCGAAACCTGGAAGTCGAAAGGCCAGAGATGGTCGAATGCATACGTGACACCTTCGATCTCTCGAGGGCGCCACCATCCGAACTTTGAGGGACCTCGGTAGTCCCTACCGTTGTGTGTGGCCCCTGACCACACTTCCAGAGCTCCTCCGAGCTCAGACTTTGCATCGAGACTGTCAGCCATCCTGGACTCATTGTCATGGGCTTGGAAGCTCATCCCCAAACGGACAACGCTACTTCCCCGCTAGCCCAACAGGTTACACCCCTGGTTCCGTATATCCATCTTGGACTAGCCCGCGCTATCCAAGGAAAGCTACAATGGCGGTTCACAAGTCAGGACACATCCCTGGTTTGCGTCCTGTAGGAGAGTCAGGAAGTTGGATCGGGATCAGTCGATCCCCCTCTCCCTGCGGGAGATGGGTGAGGGTAGGGGGCGAAGCCTCGTGTTGTTCGATAAGAGGCCGCTAAACAACGCCCCAATCCCCAATCCCATCCCGCACAATCCCCGCATGCCAACCTCCACACCCACCGACCCCTGTCCCTGCGGCCGCCCCGCCAACTACGCGCAGTGCTGTGGCCCTTACCACGCCGGCGCCGCCGCGCCCGACGCTGAGACATTGATGCGCGCCCGCTACAGCGCCTATGTGCGCCGCGATACCGCCTACCTGCTGGCCAGCTGGCACCCGTCCACGCGCCCGGCCGCGCTGTCGCTGGACGAAGGCGGGCGCACCACCTGGCTTGGCCTGACCGTGCAGCGCACCCTCGAGACCGGCCCCGAGACGGCCGAGGTGGTCTTCCTGGCGCGCTATCGCATCGGTGGCGGCAGCGCCGTGCGCATGACCGAACACAGCCGTTTCGTGCGCGAAGCCGGCCACTGGTACTACCTCGACGCGCGCTGAGCACGACCTGGGCCAGTCGCTACCGCAGCCCAAGCAACCCCAACCACGTCTGCACACGCGCGCAGCCAACCGACTCGTCCGCATCCCAACGCGCAGCCCTGAAGCCCGGTTCAGCCCGACGAACGGCATCCAGACCCGCCATTTGTCGACGCCGCGTTCGCAGCCGATCGCCGAAGCTTGCCGCGCAGGCGAACTCCGCCGCGGGGGACTTGGATCATGGCAACCTTCAATCTCTGGCAATGGGCGATTCTGGCGGCGGTCGTGTTCGCGGTCGTGCTGCCGGCGTGCGTGGCGACCGCACTGATTCGCTTCGGCCCGCGCCACGACGTACCGCGCCACGCCCGCACCCGCCGAGTGACCGAAAACGCTCCGTCCGCGCCGGCCCTGTCGATGCTGACCGGGATCACCGGCGAGGGCAGCTGAGCCAGTCGGGCCGGCGGCACCATCGCTCGCACCGAGCCGCCGAGCTCGCCCGGGAACGCCTCGCCTATCGCCATCCTGCACGCCTGCCACCATCCAGGTTGGCTATGCTCGGCGGCTCGACTTGCCGCGCAGGAGCATCCCACTGCATGACCTCTGCCCTCCCGCCGGCCATCGCGCCATGACGCTGTCCCGGCGCGCATTGCCGCTCGTGTTGGGGCTGCTGCCGCTGGCAGCCTGTGCCGATCCGGCCTTCGACCGCTGCCTGGCCGGCCTGCAGACCCAGGCCGCTGCCAAGGGCGTGGACGCTGCCAGCTTTCAGCGCTTCACCGCCGGGCTGGCGCCCGATCCCAGTGTCCTGCCACTGCTGGACGCGCAGCCCGAATTCACCACGCCCATCTGGGATTACCTGGCCAGCCTGGTCGACAGCCAGCGCGTCACCGATGGCCAGGCCATGCTGGTCACCCACCGCGAACTGCTCAGCCGCCTGTCCGAACAGACCGGCGTGGACCCGGCCACCATCGTGGCGGTGTGGGGCGTGGAGAGCGATTACGGCCGCGTCACCGGCAAGCACCCGCTGCTGGTGTCGCTGGCCACGCTGTCGTGCGCCGGCCGCCGCCAGCCGTTCTTTCGCGGCGAATTGCTCGCCTTGCTCAGCCTGCTGCAGCAAGGCGATCTGTCGGCGGACGGACTCATCGGCTCCTGGGCCGGCGCGTTCGGGCAAACCCAGTTCATGCCTTCGACCTACGCCCGCATCGCCGTGGATGGCGACGGCGACGGCCGCCGCGACCTGGTGACCAGCATCCCCGATGCACTGGCCTCCACCGCCAACTATCTGGTCAAGGCCGGCTGGGAACGTGCCCGTCCGTGGGGCATGGAAGTCACCCTGCCGCGCGGCTTCGACGCCAGCAAGGCCGGGCGCACCCGCCGCCAACCGCTACAGGCCTGGCAACGCGCCGGCCTGCTCGGCACCGACGGCAAACCGCTGGCACCGACCGGACTGCCGGCAGAAACGCCGGCCGCCTTGCTGCTGCCGGCCGGTGCCACCGGCCCGGCGTTCCTGGTGTTCCGCAATTACGACGCGATCTACGCCTACAACGCCGCCGAAAGTTACGCGCTGTCCATTGCCCTGCTCGCCGACCGCCTGCGTGGCGGCCCCGGCCTGATCGCGGCCTGGCCCACCGACGACCCCGGCCTGGGCCGGCCCGAACGGCGCGAGCTGCAGCAGTTGCTGCTCGCCCGTGGCTACCAGATCGGCGAGGCCGACGGCATGGTCGGCAGCGCCACCCGCCGCGCCATCCAGGTCGAGCAGACCCGCCTGGGCCTGCAACCGGCCGACGGCCGTCCGGGCCAACGCATCCTCACCGCGCTGCGCGCCGCCCCGCCGGTGGCCGGCGCCGCCCCCATCCGCCCCACCGCGTTCAAGCTGCCGGCTGCATACCCGGCCTTCGCCCAATCCCCCAGCGTTTACAAGGCATCCCCCATGTCCGACACCATTGGCCTGACCACAGGCGATTTCCACGGGTTTCCGTCGCTGCTGATCGAAACGCCGTTCTCCACCGCCGCCATCAGCCTGTTCGGTGGCCAGCTGCTCTCGTTCGTGCCCAAGGGCGGACAGGACGTGATGTGGCTCTCGCCCATCGCCAAGCAGCCGCCCACACCGATCCGCGGCGGCGCGCCGGTGTGCTGGCCGTATTTCGGCCGCCAGGACCAGACCGGCGACGTTCCCGCCCACGGCTTCGTGCGCACGGTGGCCTGGCAACTCACCGAAAGCCGCCGCGAAGACGACGGCACCGTGGTGCTCACGCTCACTCCGCCGCGTTTCGACGACCTGGCGCTGGGCCTGCGCATGACGCTGCGCATCGGCCGCACGCTGGAGCAACGCCTGATCACCGAAAATACCAGTGCCGCTCCGGTGCGTTTCACCCAGGCGCTGCATAACTACTTCCGCGTCGGCGACGCGCTCAAGGTCAGCGTGCAGGGCCTGGACGGCCTGGACTATCTGGATAAATACGAGAACTACGCCACCGCCCACCGCCAGCAAGGCGACTGGAGCCTGCGCGACCCACGCGATCCTGGCCGTAGTGACCGCATCTACATCGACGCCGGTGGCCGCTACACGCTCACCGACCCGGTGCTCGGCCGCCGCATCGTCATCGCTACCGAAGGCAGCCGCTCGCTGGTGGCCTGGAACCCGGGCGAAGAGGCCGGCAAGAAGATGGCCGACGTGGGCGAGGGCTGGCGCGACTATGTCTGCCTGGAAGCGGCCAACGCCGGCCCGGACGTCATCGAACTGGCTCCCGGCGCCAGCCACACCCTGACCCAGATCATCAGCGTCGAGTAACCGAGCGCCGGCACCACGCCACGCCAGCCACGCCAGCCACGCCAGCCACGCCACCGCGCTGCCTTCTCCCGCCTGCGGGAGAAGGTGCCCGAAGGGCGGATGAGGGCCGGCGACCAGGCCAGGCACTGCGTACCCGGACGTCACCGAGGTCGCTCCCGGCGCCAGTCACACCCTGACCCAGACCATCAGCGTCGAGTAACCGATCACCGGCACCAGCCACGCCACCGCGCTGCCTTCTCCCGCCTGCGGGAGAAGGTGCCCGAAGGGCGGATGAGGGCCGGCGACCAGGCCAGGCACTGCGTACCCGGACGTCACCGAGGTCGCTCCCGGCGCCAGCCACACCCTGACCCAGACCATCAGCGTCGAGTAACCGATCACCGGCACCAGCCACGCCACCCACGCCAGCCACGCCACCGCGCTGCCTTCTCCCGCCTGCGGGAGAAGGTGCCCGAAGCGCGGATGAGGGCCGGCAGCCAGGCCAGGCACTGCGAACCAGACGCAAGGCTGCGCGGGGCCACGCAGCGCAACCAATGCACCGCCGGTAGCTGCCCTCCCTCTGCCGCTACACTGCCGGCCTCACCACCCCGGGCCGCGCGATGTCCCTCTCTCCCGATTCCGCTCCCGTCCCGGGGCGCCGCCGCGCCGCGCTGATCTTCATCTTCATCACCGTCCTGATCGACGTGCTGTCTTTCGGGGTGATCATTCCGGTACTTCCGGATCTGGTGCGCCACTTCACCGGTGGCGACTACGTGGTGGCTGCCGGCTGGATCGGCTGGTTCGGCTTCCTGTTCGCTGCCATCCAGTTCGTCTGCTCGCCGTTGCAGGGCGCGCTCTCCGACCGCTTCGGTCGCCGCCCGGTGATCCTGCTCTCGTGCCTGGGCCTGGGCCTGGACTTCGTCCTGATGGCGATCGCCCACAGCCTGCCGATGCTGCTGCTGGCGCGGATCATCTCCGGCGTGTGCTCGGCCAGCTTCTCCACCGCCAATGCCTACATCGCCGATGTCACCCCACCGGACAAACGCGCCGGCGCATTCGGGATGCTTGGTGCTGCCTTCGGCATCGGCTTTGTTGCCGGCCCGTTGATCGGCGGTTGGCTGGGCAGCATCGGGTTGCGCTGGCCGTTCTGGTTTGCCGCCGGGCTTGCCCTGTTGAACGTGCTGTATGGCTGGTTCGTGCTGCCCGAATCGCTGCCCGCCGAACGCCGCACCGCGCGGCTGGACTGGTCGCACGCCAATCCGCTGGGCGCGCTCAAACTGCTGCGCCGCTACCCACAGGTGTTCGGCCTGGCGTCGGTGGTGTTCCTGGCCAACCTGGCGCACTACGTCTATCCCAGCATTTTCGTACTGTTCGCCGGCTACCAGTACCACTGGGGCCCGCGCGAAGTGAGCTGGGTACTGGCCGGTGTCGGTGTCTGCAGCATCATCGTCAACGCGTTGCTGGTCGGCCGCCTGGTGCGCCGGCTCGGCGAACGCCGCGCGTTGCTGTTGGGGCTGGGCTGCGGGGTGATCGGCTTCATCATCTATGGGCTGGCCGACAGCGGCGCTGCCTTCCTGGTCGGTGTGCCGATCAGTGCGTTGTGGGCCATCGCCGCACCGTCCGCGCAGGCCCTGATCACCCGTGAGGTCGGCGCCGACGCGCAAGGTCGCGTGCAGGGCGCGCTCACCGGTCTGGTCAGCCTGGCCGGCATCGCCGGCCCATTGCTGTTCGCCAATGTCTTCGCCTGGTTCATCGGCAGCGGTGCGCCGCTGCATCTGCCGGGCGCGCCGTGGTTGCTGGCCGCTGTGCTGCTGGCCGCAGGCTGGGGCATGGCCTGGAAACGGGCGGCGCGCGGCGCCGGCACCGCACCCGCGGCGCAGCCGTGAAGCCAACCTATTCAGCTTGCGCTCGCGTCTGCTTTTTCCGATTTGCGCAGGCACTGCTAGGCTGGTGTCCTTCGTGCCGCGGCACCGCCTTGAGCCCCTATGGTTTCCGACGTCCTGGCAGTTCCGCCATCGGCTGCGTTCGCGCTGCGCCATGCCACCCAGGATGCCCATCGCCTGGTCGAAGCAGTGCCGCTGATGCAGGCGTTAGCGCAGGGGCAGGTCGATTCGGCGGCCTATGCGCAGATCCTGCGCCGCCACCACGCCTTGCTGGCCGGCTTCGAAGCACAGTTCGGCGACTGGCTGACCACCTTGGTCGGCAACGGCTGGCAGTACCGCCGGCGCGTGCCGGCACTGCGCGATGACCTGCGCGCGCTTGGCCAGCAACCGGATCTACCGGTCGCACTGCCCGCCAGTGCCGACGATGCCGCACGCTGGGGCATGTTGTACGTCATCGAAGGCTCGCAGCTCGGTGGACGGGTGATCGCTCGCAGCTTGCGCAAACAGCAGCCCGCGCTGGCCGGCGCCCTGCGCTATTTCGAGATGGCCGACGACGACCCGGCCGGCTGGCGCCGCTTCCAGGCAGCGCTGGACCGACGCCTGGCCACCCCATCCGCACGCGACGCCGCCATCGACGGCGCGCAGGCCATGTTCGCCCACTTCCATACCTGCCTCGCAGCGGAGCCACAGCCGTGAATCAGCCCACTCAACCTCTGGATATGGATGTCTGCGCGCGGGAACCGATCCATATTCCCGGCCTGATCCAGCCCTACGGCGTGTTGCTGGTGATCGAACCGGCCGATGGCCGCATCGTGCAGGCCAGCAGCACCGCCGCCGACCTGCTCGGCGTGCCGATGGATGCCTTGCTGGGCATGCCGTACACCCAGGTGCTGGAACTGCCCGACGCGCAACCATTTGCAGTAGACGATCAACCGCAGCACCTGCTGCACGCCGATGTGCGCTTCCCGCAGCGCAGCGCGCCGACCGATCATCCCTGGGTCGCCGCCTGGCATCTGTATCCGGAGCAGTGGCTGATCGAAATCGAGCCGCGCGACGCGCGCCTGATGGATGTCACCCTGCGCGAAGCGCTGCCGCTGTTGCGCAGCATCGAGCGCGATGTGGGCATCGACGAAGCGGCCGTGCGCGCGGCCAAGGGCCTGCGCAGCATGATCGGCTTCGACCGGGTGATGGTGTATCGCTTCGACGAAGAGTGGAATGGCGATGTCATCGCCGAAGCGCGCCAGCCCGAACTGGAGGCCTATCTGGGCCTGCATTACCCGGCCAGCGACATCCCGGCGCAGGCACGCGCGCTGTACCTGCGCAACCGCGTACGCCAGATCGCCGATGTGCGTTACCAGCCGTCGCCGATCCAGCCCACCTTGCATCCGCGCCTGGGCACCCCGGTGGATCTGAGCGATGTCAGCCTGCGCAGCGTCTCGCCGGTGCATCTGGAATACCTGGCCAACATGGGCGTCAGCGCCACGTTGGTGTCCTCGATCGTGGTCAACGATGCGCTCTGGGGGCTGATTTCCTGTCACCACTACAGCCCGCACTTCACCAGCCATGCCATGCGCGATGCCACCGATGCGGTCACCCGCGCGCTGGCCGGGCGCATCGGCGCGCTGCAGGCGGTGGGGCGGGCGCGGCTGGAGTCGGTGCTGCTCACCATCCGCGAAAAACTGATCACCGACTTCAACGACGCCGAGCACCTGACCGTCGACATGCTCGCCGACATGGCCCCGGACCTGATGGACGTGGTCGATGCCGATGGCGTGGCAATCTTCCACGGCAACGAAATCAGCCGTCATGGCAGCGTGCCGGATGCAGAGGCGTTGCGCCGCATCCGCGACCACATCGAATCCGAGCACCACGACGCCCTGCGCGAGGATGCGGTCGGCGCCCTGCATGTGGACGCCATCGGCGAGGTGTTTCCCGAGCTGGCCGACCTCGCGCCGCTGGCAGCCGGTTTCATCTTCGTGCCGCTGATGCCGCAATCGCGCAGCGCCTTGTTGTGGACGCGCCGCGAGCAGGTGCAGCAAGTCAAATGGGCCGGCAACCCGCAGCTGGCCAAGCTGCAGGACATCCCCAATTCGCGGCTGTCGCCACGCAAGAGTTTCGATCTGTGGCAGCAGACCGTGCGCGGCCGCGCACGGCGCTGGTCGGCGCTGCACCTGGAATCGGCGCGCAGCCTGCGCGTGCTGATCGAACTGATGGAACGCAAGCGCTTCCAGCAGGATTTCACCCTGCTCGAAGCCTCGCTGTCGCGGCTGCGCGACGGAGTGGCCATCATCGAGCGTGGCGCCAACACCGCCGCGCACCGGCTGATGTTCGTCAACCCGGCGTTTGCCGAACTCAGCCAGACCGAAGTGGCCGACTTGATCGGTTGCGACATCCTCGCCCTGCTGGCCGACGATGCCGCCCGCGGCAAGGTCGAACTGCTCGAAGAGGCGCTGCGCCTGGGCCGTGCCGCCTACGTCACCTTGCCGCTGCGCACCCGCGATGGTGCACCGGTGTATCGCCAGTTCCATCTGGAACCCTTGCCCAGCCCCAGCGGCGTCACCGCGCACTGGCTGCTGCAGTTGCGTGACCCGGAGTAAGAACGCTGCGATCACCGGCATGCGGCCAGCGCATGCGCCTGCCGCACCGCTTGCTCCATCCGCGGGCACGCGTGCTAAGGCGCTGCTTTCGTCCGCAAGGCCAGCAACGTGACCGTTCCGGCCACCAGGCCCCAGAACGCCGCGCCGATCCCGCCCAGCGTCAGCCCGGAGGCGGTGACCAGGAAGGTGATCAACGCCGCTTCGCGTTCGCTGTCCTCGCGCAATGCCGCCGCCAGGCTATTGCCGATCGTACCTAGCAGTGCGATCCCGGCAATGGCCATTACCAGTTCACGCGGGAAGGCCGCAAACACCGCGGCCACGGTCGCACCGAACAGCCCGACCACCACGTAGAACACACCCGCGCTGACCGCAGCGGTGTAGCGCCGCGCCGGATCTTCATGCGCTTCGCGACCCATGCAGATCGCCGCAGTAATCGCCGCCAGATTCAACGCAAAGCCGCCGAACGGCGCCAGCACCGTATTGACCGCACCGATCCAGCCGACCGTCGGTGACATCGGCACTGCATAGCCGGACGCCCGGATCACCGCCACGCCGGGCACGTTTTGCGAGGCCATGGTCACCACGAACAACGGAATCGCCAGACCGAATAGCGCCGCCCACGATAGCGACGGCATCACCAGCACCGGGTGGGCCAGTTGCAGCTGCACGGACTGCAACCGCAGCAGCCCCCCGCCGGCAGCGATCGCAATACCCACCAACAAGGTCGCAATCACCGCATAGCGCGCAAACCAGCGCCGCCCGCCCAGATAGGTCGCCAACATCGCCAGCGCCAGCAACACCTGGCTCTGCATCGCCACAAAGAGGTCCAGGCCGAAGCGCAACAGCACGCCGGCCAGCATCCCGGAGGCAAGCGAAATCGGAATCCGCCGGATCGCCCGTTCGAATAATCCCGAAAACCCGGCCACCATTCCCAATACCGCGGCCACCACGAACGCACCGACCGCCTCGCCTAATGGCACCCCGGCCGCACTGCCGATCAGCATCGCCGCGCCCGGCGTGGACCAGGCCGTGACCACCGGCACGCGGTAGCGCAGCGACAAGCCGATACACGTCACCCCCATGCCGATGCCCAGCGCCCACATCCACGACGCCACCTGCGCCTGGTCGGCGCCCAGGTGGCGTGCCGCCTCGAACACGATCACCGCAGAGCTGGCGAATCCCACCAGCACGGTGACAAAACCGGCGGCAATCGCAGGCAGGGAGAGATCACGAAGCACATTGCGGGAAGCGGGCATGAGGGCGCTCTGTGTCTGGTACATGCATTTTCATCGAGCCAACCTGCGATCGATACCGCAGCGTTGCGTCGCTGGGTGTCGATCAGTGAGCTGGCACCCAGCGTGCGTGGGGACGCGGCTGGAGTGCGCAATCGCGTGCGATATCTACGTGGATAGGGGCCGATGTCATGCCAGTGTCAAAAAGTGCTTGCACTTCTGCGTGGTCTCGACAAACTGCGCGGCCTCGCTCGGGACGGCGGCGCTTCTCGAAGCATCGCACCAAGGAACGAGGCGAATCGGAAACATCACAAGGTGTTGACGAAACGAAAAAGCCGGCTATGATGGGCGGCTCTCTACACGGAAAGACGCTACGGCGGATCGAGGTGCAGCGGCGGCAACTTCCTCTTCACGAGGGGTTGACGAGGATGAAAAGCCTGCTAATATGGCCGGCTCGCTTCGCAGAAAACCTTCGGGTCGAAACGAAGCAGCGTCAACCACCTCGAAATGAGGTGTTGACGGCAAGAAAAAGTCCGCTATAATGAGCGGCTCGCTTCGACGGAAACGACGAAGCTGACGGGAACGGCGCTGAGGCCACTCCCCAGGTTCTTTGACAGTGTGCGCAGGTAATTTGTGCGGACGCCTGCAGGAAGGATGATTGTCCATCTTGCAGACGTTTAATCAAGCAACATATTAATTGCTTTGCAAGCGATAAGTTGCCAGTGGTTGGACTTCTGCAGCTAAAGTATTTGCCTTCGGGCATGTAATTTTAAGTGAAGAGTTTGATCCTGGCTCAGAGTGAACGCTGGCGGCAGGCCTAACACATGCAAGTCGAACGGCAGCACAGTAAGAGCTTGCTCTTATGGGTGGCGAGTGGCGGACGGGTGAGGAATACATCGGAATCTACTCTTTCGTGGGGGATAACGTAGGGAAACTTACGCTAATACCGCATACGACCTACGGGTGAAAGCGGAGGACCTTCGGGCTTCGCGCGGTTGAATGAGCCGATGTCGGATTAGCTAGTTGGCGGGGTAAAGGCCCACCAAGGCGACGATCCGTAGCTGGTCTGAGAGGATGATCAGCCACACTGGAACTGAGACACGGTCCAGACTCCTACGGGAGGCAGCAGTGGGGAATATTGGACAATGGGCGCAAGCCTGATCCAGCCATGCCGCGTGGGTGAAGAAGGCCTTCGGGTTGTAAAGCCCTTTTGTTGGGAAAGAAAAGCAGTCGGTTAATACCCGATTGTTCTGACGGTACCCAAAGAATAAGCACCGGCTAACTTCGTGCCAGCAGCCGCGGTAATACGAAGGGTGCAAGCGTTACTCGGAATTACTGGGCGTAAAGCGTGCGTAGGTGGTGGTTTAAGTCTGTTGTGAAAGCCCTGGGCTCAACCTGGGAATTGCAGTGGATACTGGGTCACTAGAGTGTGGTAGAGGGTAGCGGAATTCCCGGTGTAGCAGTGAAATGCGTAGAGATCGGGAGGAACATCCGTGGCGAAGGCGGCTACCTGGACCAACACTGACACTGAGGCACGAAAGCGTGGGGAGCAAACAGGATTAGATACCCTGGTAGTCCACGCCCTAAACGATGCGAACTGGATGTTGGGTGCAATTTGGCACGCAGTATCGAAGCTAACGCGTTAAGTTCGCCGCCTGGGGAGTACGGTCGCAAGACTGAAACTCAAAGGAATTGACGGGGGCCCGCACAAGCGGTGGAGTATGTGGTTTAATTCGATGCAACGCGAAGAACCTTACCTGGTCTTGACATCCACGGAACTTTCCAGAGATGGATTGGTGCCTTCGGGAACCGTGAGACAGGTGCTGCATGGCTGTCGTCAGCTCGTGTCGTGAGATGTTGGGTTAAGTCCCGCAACGAGCGCAACCCTTGTCCTTAGTTGCCAGCACGTAATGGTGGGAACTCTAAGGAGACCGCCGGTGACAAACCGGAGGAAGGTGGGGATGACGTCAAGTCATCATGGCCCTTACGACCAGGGCTACACACGTACTACAATGGTAGGGACAGAGGGCTGCAAACCCGCGAGGGCAAGCCAATCCCAGAAACCCTATCTCAGTCCGGATTGGAGTCTGCAACTCGACTCCATGAAGTCGGAATCGCTAGTAATCGCAGATCAGCATTGCTGCGGTGAATACGTTCCCGGGCCTTGTACACACCGCCCGTCACACCATGGGAGTTTGTTGCACCAGAAGCAGGTAGCTTAACCTTCGGGAGGGCGCTTGCCACGGTGTGGCCGATGACTGGGGTGAAGTCGTAACAAGGTAGCCGTATCGGAAGGTGCGGCTGGATCACCTCCTTTTGAGCATGACGTCATCGTCCTGTCGGGCGTCCTCACAAATTACCTGCATTCAGAGATGCGTATCGGCACAGGCCGGTATGCGAAAGTCCCATCATGGGGCCTTAGCTCAGCTGGGAGAGCACCTGCTTTGCAAGCAGGGGGTCGTCGGTTCGATCCCGACAGGCTCCACCATTTGAGTGAAACGACTTTGGGTCTGTAGCTCAGGTGGTTAGAGCGCACCCCTGATAAGGGTGAGGTCGGTGGTTCGAGTCCTCCCAGACCCACCACTCTGAATGTAGTGCACACTTAAGAATTTATATGGCTCAGCGTTGAGGCTGAGACATGTTCTTTTATAACTTGTGACGTAGCGAGCGTTTGAGATATCTATCTAAACGTGTCGTTGAGGCTAAGGCGGGGACTTCGAGTCCCTAGAAATTGAGTCGTATGTTCGCGTTGGTGGCTTTGTACCCCACACAACACGGCGTATGGCCCCGAGGCAACTTGGGGTTATATGGTCAAGCGAATAAGCGCACACGGTGGATGCCTAGGCGGTCAGAGGCGATGAAGGACGTGGTAGCCTGCGAAAAGTGTCGGGGAGCTGGCAACAAGCTTTGATCCGGCAATGTCCGAATGGGGAAACCCACTGCTTCGGCAGTATCCTGCAGTGAATTCATAGCTGCTAGAAGCGAACCCGGTGAACTGAAATATCTAAGTAACCGGAGGAAAAGAAATCAACCGAGATTCCCTAAGTAGTGACGAGCGAACGGGGAGCAGCCCTTAAGCTGGAATGGCTTTAGAAAAACAATCTGGAAAGATTGGCCATAGAAGGTGATAGCCCTGTATTTAAAAGGGCCACTCCAGTGAAGACGAGTAGGGCGGGGCACGTGAAACCCTGTCTGAATATGGGGGGACCATCCTCCAAGGCTAAATACTCCTGACCGACCGATAGTGAACCAGTACCGTGAGGGAAAGGCGAAAAGAACCCCGGAGAGGGGAGTGAAATAGATCCTGAAACCGTGTGCGTACAAGCAGTAGGAGCTCGCAAGAGTGACTGCGTACCTTTTGTATAATGGGTCAGCGACTTACTGTTCGTGGCAAGCTTAACCGTATAGGGGAGGCGAAGGGAAACCGAGTCTGATAAGGGCGCATAGTCGCGGGCAGTAGACCCGAAACCGGGTGATCTAGTCATGGCCAGGGTGAAGGTGCCGTAACAGGTACTGGAGGCCCGAACCCACGTCTGTTGCAAAAGACGGGGATGAGCTGTGATTAGGAGTGAAAAGCTAATCGAACCCGGAGATAGCTGGTTCTCCTCGAAAGCTATTTAGGTAGCGCCTCATATGTATCCTCTCGGGGGTAGAGCACTGTTATGGCTAGGGGGTCATCGCGACTTACCAAACCATTGCAAACTCCGAATACCGAGACGGACTGTATGGGAGACACACGGCGGGTGCTAACGTCCGTCGTGAAAAGGGAAACAACCCAGACCCACAGCTAAGGTCCCAAATTCACTGCTAAGTGGAAAACGATGTGGAAAGGCATAGACAGCCAGGAGGTTGGCTTAGAAGCAGCCACCCTTTAAAGAAAGCGTAATAGCTCACTGGTCGAGTCGGTCTGCGCGGAAGATTTAACGGGGCTAAGCAGTGAACCGAAGCTTGGGGTGCATAAAACTTGTTTTATGCGCGGTAGAGGAGCGTTCCGTAAGCCTGCGAAGGTGGATTGAGAAGTCTGCTGGAGGTATCGGAAGTGCGAATGCTGACATGAGTAACGATAATGCGGGTGAAAAGCCCGCACGCCGAAAGCCCAAGGTTTCCTTGCGCAACGTTAATCGACGCAGGGTTAGTCGGTCCCTAAGGCGAGGGCGAAAGCCGTAGTCGATGGGAAGCAGGTTAATATTCCTGCACCTCGCGTGAGTGCGATGGAGGGACGGAGAAGGTTAGGTGTACCGGGCGTTGGTTGTCCCGGGGAAAGGCGGTAGGTTTGGATCTTTGGCAAATCCGGGATCCTTTAAGACCGAGCACCGAGACGAGCCTTTTTGGCGAAGTCACTGATACCACGCTTCCAGGAAAAGCTCCTAAGCTTCAGCTCACGAAGACCGTACCGTAAACCGACACAGGTGGGTAGGATGAGAATTCTCAGGCGCTTGAGAGAACTCGGGTGAAGGAACTAGGCAACATGGCACCGTAACTTCGGGAGAAGGTGCACCCTTTTTGGTGGCTCGTGCGAGCTATAGCTGAAGAGGGTCGCAGAAACCAGGCCGCTGCGACTGTTTATCAAAAACACAGCACTCTGCAAACACGAAAGTGGACGTATAGGGTGTGACGCCTGCCCGGTGCTGGAAGGTTAATTGATGGGGTCAGCCGCAAGGCGAAGCTCTTGATCGAAGCCCCAGTAAACGGCGGCCGTAACTATAACGGTCCTAAGGTAGCGAAATTCCTTGTCGGGTAAGTTCCGACCTGCACGAATGGCGTAACGACAGCGGCGCTGTCTCCACCCGAGACTCAGTGAAATTGAAATCGCTGTGAAGATGCAGCGTTCCCGTGGCAAGACGGAAAGACCCCGTGAACCTTTACTATAGCTTTACACTGAACGCTGAGTTCGTCTGTGTAGGATAGGTGGGAGGCTATGAAACTGTGGCGCTAGCTGCAGTGGAGCCATCCTTGAAATACCACCCTGTCGTGCTTGACGTTCTAACCTAGGTCCGTTATCCGGATCAGGGACCGTGTATGGTGGGTAGTTTGACTGGGGCGGTCTCCTCCTAAAGAGTAACGGAGGAGCACGAAGGTACGCTCAGCGCGGTCGGACATCGCGCACTGTGTGCAAAGGCATAAGCGTGCTTGACTGCAAGATCGACGGATCAAGCAGGTACGAAAGTAGGTCTTAGTGATCCGGTGGTTCTGTATGGAAGGGCCATCGCTCAACGGATAAAAGGTACTCCGGGGATAACAGGCTGATACCGCCCAAGAGTTCATATCGACGGCGGTGTTTGGCACCTCGATGTCGGCTCATCACATCCTGGGGCTGTAGTCGGTCCCAAGGGTATGGCTGTTCGCCATTTAAAGTGGTACGCGAGCTGGGTTCAGAACGTCGTGAGACAGTTCGGTCCCTATCTGCCATGGGCGTTGGAAGTTTGAGAGGGGCTGCTCCTAGTACGAGAGGACCGGAGTGGACGAACCTCTGGTGTTCCGGTTGTCACGCCAGTGGCATTGCCGGGTAGCTATGTTCGGAAGCGATAACCGCTGAAAGCATCTAAGCGGGAAGCGCGCCTCAAGATGAGACTTCCCGGGGCACAAGCCCCCTAAAGGAACCATGTAGACTACGTGGTTGATAGGTCAGGTGTGTAAGTACAGCAATGTATTGAGCTAACTGATACTAATGATCCGTGCGGCTTGACCATATAACCTCAAGTTGCCTTGGTCCCAACGAACGTTGGTAGATCATCAAATGCAAGCTACGTCACAAGTTAACTATGCGAGGCTGAGCGCCGTAGGTGCTTCCACACGCAAACCCAGGCACACCCGTGCTCACGTTTGAGGAAGCAGCAACTGGCGACGCTCCAACCGTCTCCCTGGTGAAATTAGCGCTGTGGAACCACCCGATCCCATCCCGAACTCGGAAGTGAAACGCAGCTGCGCCGATGGTAGTGTGGCTCAAGCCATGCGAGAGTAGGTCATCGCCAGGGGCTTTACCCCGGAACCCTCAGTCCGCAAGGACTGAGGGTTTCTTTTTGCGCCCAAATTGATGCAGGACCCAGTCGGGATGGCCTCAGGGCGCCCGAAGCCGGCGGTGACCGAGGTGCGGCAGTAGCACAGCGCATGAGATAACCGCCGCAATCGCCTGGCGGTGGGAAGTTAGTCACCTTATCCGCAGCACCGCGCTCCCCCAACCGCCTGGCCCGCTTACCCTGCGCCGCTGGCCATCGGTGCCGACATCGCCTTCGTGGTAGCAGGGTCAGGGTCAGGGCGCCCGTACGGCCGGGGCTGCGAATGCCCCGCAACACAAAGCACGCGCTCTCCGCAACCGGCGGGCTACTGGCACCTACAGCTTCTCTTGGCCGCCAAACCGCCTGGCCAATGCCAGACGCGCCGCGCGGCGGTCGCTGGAGCCGAGCACAGCGCGATCAATGGCTGGCCGAGCAGGCGCATGCAGGCATGCATGAGCCGTCCCAGGAAACTGGCCCACCGAGGCAAGGCGCAGCATTACATTGCTACGCCATGGATCGCTTCCACGCCATGCAATCGAAGGAACCATTACGGCGAGCCGTAAACGCCAAGGAACGCCGCTGCGAGAGACCCGCAGCGTCATAGCGAAACAAATCGTGCACCCATCTAGCGTTAGTCCACGCTGTGGAGTCGACGTGGTGCTATCGGGCAGGCAACGCACGAATAACCCCGCGATGGCGCGCCGACGCCGTCCACTGATTGCATTTGAGTGTTTCGACCCCATTAGCTGCCTTGCCGGTGCATTGCCGGCGCTTGCTGGATGCGCTGATGCCTGAGTTGCCCGAGGTCGAAACGACGTTGCGTGGTCTGTCGCCGCATCTGGTCGGGCAGCGGATCCATGGGGTGATCCTGCGTCGGCCCGATTTGCGCTGGCCCATTCCCGAGCAGATCGAGCGCTTGCTTCCCGGTGCCACCATGACCAACGTGCGCCGACGCGCGAAATATCTGTTGATCGATACGGATGCGGGCGGCAGCGCGCTGTTGCATCTTGGGATGTCCGGAAGTCTGCGGGTACTACCTGGCGATACGCTGCCGCGGGCGCATGACCATGTGGATATCAGTCTGCAGAACGGGCGCGTGTTGCGCTTCAACGATCCGCGTCGCTTTGGCTGCCTGTTGTGGCAATCGGGCGCGCAACCCCATGAATTACTTGCTGCGCTTGGTCCAGAACCATTATCGGACGCATTTACTGGCGATTATCTCCACGCGCTGGCACAGGGGCGGCGGGCTGCAGTCAAAACCTTTTTGATGGATCAGGCCGTGGTTGTCGGGGTTGGAAATATCTACGCTGCCGAAAGCCTGCATCGGGCGGGCATCAGTCCGTTGCGCGAGGCGGGAAAAGTGTCGCTGGAGCGCTATCGGCGTCTGGCTGACGCGGTGAAAGACATCCTGGCGTATGCCATCCAACGCGGCGGAACCACGTTGCGCGACTTCATCAGCCCGGATGGTGCGCCTGGCTATTTCGAGCAGGAACTCTCTGTGTATGGGCGCGAGGGCGAGGCCTGCAAACAATGCGGACGGGTGTTGAAGCACGCGACGATCGGCCAACGCGCCACCGTGTGGTGCGGGAGCTGTCAGCGCTAAGCGCGATATCGGGCCGACGCGGTGGTTGAGCACGGGCACTATCGGGATGTGTCCCGTCGTTTAAGCCAACTCACACCAAGCGACTCCGACTCACTCTCCATATGGCGCAACTGCGGGCGTGCTACACGCGCCTGCTCTGCGCAATGCTGTGACGATCGACATGGCTCTCCTTGGGCAACGTAGGTGTCGGCTTGCACTGTCTGGTTGTGACGCATGCGGTCAGGGTGCCCGAGACGAATGAATCGATCGCTGTACCGCACCCGCAAAGCAGCCACCCAGCTGCAGGAATCCTCGCGTTCGTTACGCTCGCTCCGATGCCGGCATCGGACCTGCGCTCCATCCTGCATGCATGTCCGAGCGCATGTTCCGGCCAAACGGAAACCCGCTTCTGCTCGAGTCCGTCGAGAAGTGTTCGGCGCGCTGCGTGGCCAGGTCTCCAGGCAGGCATCGCCTGAAGTCGCACCCAGCTTGCAGCGGAGTTGCAGCAAACAGCCGCAAGCAGCGGTGTTCTGGCGTCGACGCAGGCGGCGGGCCACAATCGCAAGGTCCTCCTATGGAAGCGCTGTATGTCCAGCTCGCGACAACTTGTCATTGCTCTGGTGCTTATCGGTGCAGGTGCGCTGGTAGCGATGCAGTCGACTGGCGCGGTGACGACTCCTGCGAGCGATGCGGCTGCCGTAGAGCGCCTCCAGTTGAAGACCAGCGCGATAGAGCTGAGTGTCACGCCGGCATTTGGCGGGCGCGTGCTGTCGTTCAATCTGCGCGGCCAGCCCAACGTGTTGAAGGTCGGTGCGGCGGTGGAGCAACAGCCTGCCCCCGAGGTGTCGGCTACTGCGGGAGATATTCCCTATTTTGGTCATGATGTATGGGTCGGGCCGCAGAGTCAGTGGTGGCTGCATCAGCAGCTCAATGCCGAGCGTCAGGCGGCGGCCGCAGTGTGGCCGCCGGATCCGTATCTGTCGCTGGCGCAGACGCGCGTCAGCGTGCGTCGTCATGACGTGGTGGAACTTGAAGGCGTGCCCAGCCCGCTGACCGGGGTGCAATTGCGCAAGCAGATCAAACGTTCTGCAGCGCGTGCGGACACTGTCGACATCCAGGCCAGCGCGCGCAATATCCGCGCGCAGCCAATTGCCTGGGACCTTTGGTTCAATACGCGGGTTGCGGCGACGACGCGGGTGTTTGTGCCCGTTGCCGCTGCTGCGGATATTCGGCTGCAGCCACCGCGCGAGCCCGGCACGGTGGCGCCGCGTTATCAGCAGGAGCGCGGCCTGCTTGCGCTGCGCGCCGATGCGCGCCCAGATGGATTGATCCAGCGCGGCAAGCTATTGCTGCAGCCGTCGGCAGGATGGATGGCCGGTTTCGCAGGCGGGCAGGTCCTGGTGATTCGCTTCGTGCATCAACCGCTGTCGGCGATCCATCCCGAGCAAGGCCAGGTGGAGTTGTATCTGGATGCGCCAGCCCAGCATCCGGAGCAGGGATTGCTGGAAATGGAGGTGCACGCGCCGTATCGGCAGCTTGCGCCAGGTGCGCAGATGCAGGCACAGGAGCAGTGGACGCTGCTGCGCTACACCGGGCCGGATGAGGAACAGGCGCAGCGGCGGTTCCTTTGCAGCAACGCCAACGCGCTCGCGCTGGCCAATGCGTGCGATGCGCCGCCTGCACCTGGCTGAGATGCGCATTCACGTCGATGCCGGGCTGTGGCTATGATGTCGTCCATTCCCTGACCAGATCGATGCGCATGCAACGACGCCACTTCCTGAAGAATGCTGCTGCCGCATTGGCCGCGCTCGGTTTGCCGACGTTGCCGCAGTGGGCGCTGGCGGCCAAGGCCGTTGGTCTGCGTCGACTCGGGCAGCCACAGCCGTTCGACTACGCCTGGTTGAAGGGACAGGCGCGCGCGCTGGCGAAGGCGCCTTACAAGAGTCACAAGCAGCTGCTGCCGGGGCCGCTAGAGGCGCTGAACTGGGATCAGTACCAGTCCATCCGCTACCGCCAGGACCACGCGCTGTGGGCCGATGGCAATGGCAAATTCCAGGCGAAGTTCTTCCACCTGGGGCTGTATTTCCATACCCCGGTGCACATCTACGACATCGTCGATGGCAAGGCGCAACAACTGGCCTACGACCCGGCGGCCTTCGATTACGGCAGCAGCGGGCTGGGCGGCAAGCAATTGCCAAAGGACCTGGGCTTTGCCGGTTTCCGGCTCAACACACGCAAGGACACCGAGCGCGACTTTTCGGCATTCCTGGGCGCAAGCTATTTCCGTGCGGTCGGCAAGGAAGGCCAGTATGGGCAATCGGCACGTGGGCTGGCCATCGATACCGGTACTGGCGGGCCGGAAGAGTTTCCGGATTTCATCGCCTATTACCTGGAACAGCCGGCGGATGATTCGGACACGGTGGTGGTGTACGGCTTATTGGATTCGCCCAGCGTTGCCGGCGCCTACCGTTTCGCCATCACCAATGGCGATGTGTTGCTGATGGATATCGACAGCGCGCTGTACCCACGCAAGGCGATCGAGCGGTTGGGTATCGGCCCGTGCACCAGCATGTACCAAGTCGGCGAAAACGATAACCGGATGGACTGGGATTGGCGTCCGGAAATCCACGACACCGATGGCCTGGCGATGTGGACCGGCGGCGGCGAATGGATCTGGCGCCCGCTATGCAACCCGCCGCATCTGCGTTTCAACATGTTCGTCGACGAGAACCCGCGCGGCTTCGGGCTGCTGCAGCGCGACCGCAACTTCGACCATTACCAGGACGATGGCGTGTTCTACGAAAAGCGCCCGTGCCTGTGGGTGGAACCCAAGAGTGGTTGGGGCAAGGGCTCGGTGCAGTTGGTCGAGATTCCGACCGTCGACGAGACCTTCGACAACATCGTGGCGTTCTGGAACCCGCAATCCAAGCCGCAGCCGGGGCAGGAATTGCTGATGGGTTACCGGCTGTATTGGGGCGCGCAGCCGCCGGCCAGCTCACCGTTGGCGCATTGCGTGGCCACCCGAACCGGCCTCGGCGGCATCGTCGGGCAAAAACGCAGCCATTTCTCCTGGCGCTTTGCGGTGGACTTTGCCGGTGGCGAACTGGCCGCGCTGGCGAAGGATGCAAAGGCCAAGGTGGAGGCGGTGTTGCAGGTGTCGCGTGGCACCACTGAAATCGTGTCGGCGCGTCCGCTGCACGAGCTCAAGGGTTACCGGGCGATGTTCGACCTGGTGCCGCCGGACGAGGGCACCCAGCAGATCGATATCCGCCTGTACCTGCGCGCCAACGGCAAGCCGCTCACCGAAACCTGGCTGTACCAGTGGACGCCGCCGCCGCCGAGCGAGCGCAAGATCTACTGAGAAGCGCCGAACCAGGCGGCCGGCGACGCTTGTTGCGGGCAATCCGGTTGCCCGCGCTGTCGCGTGCGGCGCCAGGGGACGTGTGGCCGGCATGCAGCATGCGGCTGGTGCACTACCTGTTGGTGGACTTGTCTGCGGGACGATCGTCGCTGCCTCGCGCACTCAGGCCGGCGCCGAGGTGCCGACCAGGTGCAGTCGTCCGCGCGGACGTGTGCAGGCCAGCTCCACGCGGAAGCAGGTGCCGTCCTTGCCGCTGATGATGCGTAATTCGCCTTGATGGGCCTTTGCGATCTGCGCCGCCATATGCAGGCCCAGATCGACATCCGGTAGCGCACGTCCGCCGGTATGCACATGGGTGGAAGCATGCAGCACGTCCAGCCGACGCGGATCGATCCCATCCAGATTGCAGACTTCGATGCGTAGCCGGCCATGTTCGGTGACCGCGACGGCCTTGATCAGCGAACTTTGCGGCCCTTGCACGACGGCGTTGATCATCAGGCTGCCGAACATCTGCGCCAGCCGGATCGCATCGCCGTGCACGGGCTCGTCGATGGTCACGTGCGTGGACAGCACCTGGTTGGGGTAGGCGGCGCGGGTTTCGTCCACGACCTGGGAAAGTGCATCGAGCAGGTCGCTCCCGTCGCCATAGTCCAGCTGCAACCAATCGAGTTCGATGCCGCGAGCGAAATCGCAGGCGAAATCGATCAGTTCTTCCATGCGCCGCAGGCTACGCTGCAGCGAGCGGATGGAGCTGCCATAGCGATGGTTGAGTTGGTCGATGGACAACGTATCCACCACCGCATGCATGGACTGCAATGGGTTGCGCAGGTCGTGCCCGAGAATGCCGATGAATTCTTCGCGCAAGCGCGCCGAGGCGCCAACGCGGCCCAGTTCGCTGCGGGCGCGCCGCGATTCCTGCGCGCTTTCTTCGGCGCGTTGCTCGGCCTGGATCTGTGCGGCCAGCAACTGTGCGAGCAGTTCGACCTTTTCCACCAACGGTGCGTCCATGACGCGCGGCTGCGGGTCCAGCGCGCACAAGGTGCCGAATACGCTGCCGTCGTCGAACTTGATCGGCACCGAGACGTAGCTCTCGAAGCCGTAGAGTCGCGGGGAGGGGTGATCGCGATAGACCGGGTCATCCGACGCATGGCCGAACCACACGGCATTGCCTTTCACCCGCACGCTGTCGCAAAACGTGGTGGCCAGCGGCAGCTCGTCGCCGGGCTGCAGGCCAAAGGACAACGCATCGCGCACCTGGCAGGTGATCCAGCGTGTCTCGGTGACGCGGGCGACGGCGGCAAATCCCATCCCGGTCAGGCGGGTGAGGACGCTCAACACGTCGGCGACCGAGGAGAGCCGGCCAACACGTGCGATATCGGCGCGTAATGCGGGAGGCAGTGGATCCATGAGTGCCTCCAAAGAGTAGACGATTGCCAGTTTACAGGACCGCGGTTGCGCCCGGTTGTGCGCCGCGCCGCTGTCTCCCAGACGCCACGATACGCCTGTCTGACGGCGTCCGCGACGCTGGCGTGAGCGCATGCCCGCACAGGTTTAGCAGCGCCTGCAAAGCGTATAGAGCGTGGCCGTTGGTCGCGCGCGGCTGTCGACGAACGCGGTGCCGCACTGTGTGCTGACGTAGGTTCTAGCGGCTGGCGTCAGCGCGACGGTGACGCGCTTGGTGCTGTCGAATGGCCAACTGCGATGTGCAAGCCCCGGCTTTCCAGCGCGATAGCGCAGCGCGAACGAGGATGTGCGCGAACGCTGCTCCGGGGCACTGCTGGGCTGGATGCACCGCGGCAGCGCGGATGGCTGCGGGTGCATGACCAGCCCCGGCGCTAGGCGACGGGCAGCGGCAAGGCGATCTGCAGCGGATCGATGCGGCCTTCGCCACGCATGATCTTCTTGAACTCGGCCCGGCTGACCGACACATAGCGCTCGTTGCCGCCGATCTCCACCTGCGGGCCGTCCTGCACCGCGTGCCCGTGCACATCGACGCGCACGGTCATGGTCGCCTTGCTGCCGCTGTGGCAGATGGTCTTGATCTCTTCCAGCTCGTCGGCCCAGGCCAGCAGGAACTGGCTGCCTTCGAACAACTCGCCGCGAAAATCGGTACGCAAGCCGTAACACAGCACCGGAATCCGCAGACGGTCGACCACCTCGCTCAACTGCCAGACCTGGGCGCGGCTGAGGAATTGCGCTTCGTCCACCAGCACGCAGTGCAAAGCGCCATCGTTGTGGATGTCGCGTTCGACCAGCTGTTGCAACTCGGTGCCGCGCTCGAAGATACGCCCGTCCGCGCGCAGGCCGATGCGCGAGGCGACCACGCCGCTGCCGGCGCGGTGATCGAGTTTGGGCGTGAGGATCAGCGTGCGCATGCCGCGCTCGCGGTAATTGTGCGCCGATTGCAGCAAGGTGGTGGTCTTGCCGGCATTCATCGCCGAATAGTAGAAGTAGAGCTTGGCCATCGGGCGATTTTACCGGGCCAGGCGGCAGGATGCGGCGCGTGTGTAGGCGGCGATGGCGTGGCTGGGCGGGGGCAATGCCTGCCGTCGAGCGGGTGGGAGCGCAGCCCCCGGTGATGGGCAAGGGCCAGCGGCACTGGAGACATGAATCCGTCGCGTCGGCCAGCCGCAAGCAGCCCCGGTACAATGGCGCGCTCTGTCGGAAGCCATTATGTACGGTCTCAATCCCCCGCAAAGCGCCGCGGTGCTGCACTGCGAAGGTCCCTTGTTGGTGCTGGCCGGTGCCGGCAGCGGCAAGACGCGCGTGATCGTGGAAAAGATCGCGCACCTGATCGCCATCGGCCGCTATCCGGCCAAGCGGATCGCCGCGATCACCTTCACCAACAAATCGGCCAAGGAAATGCGCGAGCGTGTGGCCAAGCGCATCCGTGGCGACGGCGCCGACGGCCTGACCATCTGCACCTTCCATGCGCTGGGCTTGAAGTTCCTGCAGATCGAACATGCCGCCGCCGGACTGAAGCGCGGGTTCTCGATCTTCGACTCCGATGACGCGGCTGCGCAGATCAAGGACCTGATGCACGGCGCCAAGCCGGATGCGATCGAGGATGCCAAGAACCTGATCTCGCGCGCCAAGAATGCTGGCCTGTCGCCGGAGCAGGCGATGGCGGCCGCACGCAGCACCCGCGAGAAGGAAGCGGCCAGCTTGTACGAGCGCTACCAGGCGCGGCTGACCACCTTCAACGCAGTGGACTTCGACGACCTGATCCGTCTGCCGGTGCAGATCCTGGAAGCCAACGAAGACATCGTGATGGGCTGGCGCGAGCGCATCGGCTACCTGCTGGTGGACGAGTGCCAGGACACCAACGATGCGCAGTACCGGCTGCTGAAGATGCTGGCCGGCCCGCGCGGCAACTTCACCTGCGTGGGCGACGACGACCAGAGCATCTATGCCTGGCGCGGTGCCAATCCGGAAAACCTGCAGCAGATGGCGCGCGATTATCCGGCGCTGGAAATCATCAAGCTGGAACAGAACTACCGCTGCTCCAATCGTGTGCTGCGTGCGGCCAACGCGTTGATCGCGCATAACCCGCACGAGCATTTGAAGACCTTGTGGAGCGACCAGGCCGACGGCGAGCGCATCCGCGTGTGGGAATGCCGCGACAGCGAGCACGAGGCCGAAAAGGTGGCCGCTGAAATTTCGTTCCTGGGCACCGCCAAGCAGGTGCCGTGGAGCGATTTCTGCATCCTGTTCCGGGGCAATTTCCAGTCGCGGCCGCTGGAAAAAGCGCTGCAGCTGTTGCGCGTGCCGTATCACCTCACGGGCGGCACCGCGTTCCTGGAGCGGCAGGAGGTCAAGGATCTGCTGTCGTGGTTGCGGTTGATCGTCAATCCGGACGACGACGCGGCGTTCCTGCGTGCCGTGCAATCGCCCAAGCGCGAAGTGGGTGCGACCTCGCTGGCGCGCCTGGCCGAGCTGGCCAGCGCCAAGTCGGTACCGATGTCGCGCGCAGCCGAGTCGATGGGCGCCTTGCAGCATTTGCCGCCGCGCGCGGCCAACGGTTTGAGTGCGTTTACCGACATCCTGCGCGACATGCGCGAGCACTCGTCCAGCATGCCGGCCGGCGAACTGGTGCGCCTGCTCGCCGACAAGTCCGGTCTGCTCAACGACCTGCGCAATCAGTCCAAGGACGAAACCGGCTTCCAGCGGCGCAAGCGCAATCTGGACGAGCTGGCCGAGTGGTTCGAAGGTGGTCCGCGCGGCGCCAGCGCCAGCGATCTGGCTGCGCAGTTGGCGTTGCTGTCGCGCAACGACAAGGACGATGGCGGCAACCAGGTGCGCATGATGACCATGCATGCGTCCAAGGGATTGGAATTTCGCTATGTCTTCATCGTCGGCTGCGAGGACGGCGTGCTGCCGCACGAAGTGAGCCTGGAAGAAGGCAATTTGCAGGAAGAACGCCGCCTGCTGTACGTGGGCATCACCCGCGCCAAGGAGCAGTTGTGGATGAGTCACAGCAAGCTGACGCGCAAGTTCGGCGAGCATGTGCGACTGAAGCCGAGCCGGTTTTTCGATGAGATTCCGGCCGAAGAACTGCAGCGCGATGGCGCCGACCCGGTGGCCGATGCCGAGCGCAAGAAAGAACGCGCCAGTGCGGGATTGGCGGCGATCCAGGCATTGTTCGATTGAGTTCCACTGAGTCGCGCGGGCAGCGTGGTGCCACCTGCATGAAGAGGTGAGCCTGGCACGCAAGACGGTGCTGGGCGTGGGCCGGATGCGCTGCTGGTGCGCACGTGCCACACATCGGTTGCGAAGCGTGCCTTGCGCTTAACCTTCTGAGCCGGCTGCACTGCACGGCATCGCGTGTGAAAGAACACAGCGCATCGTGCAATGACCTGCCATGCGGTGGCAGAAGAAGTACATCAGGGCTCAGCGTTGCACCTCGACATGCGCACTACGCGCCGAGGCACGCGACCTGCCACAGAAGCGGAGCAGCCTGGCATGCAGGCCCGGCATGATGGCTCGCGCTGTCGTTCGCCGGCCCAAGCCCGAAGCGCTGCAGGCCAACGATGCAAGCCGGCAACGCGCCGATGGCCGCAAGACCCATCGGTGGTGCGCGACGATTGCACCGCCCAACCTGCGTGACATCACCGACCTTGCGCGCCATGCAGCGTGGCCATGCGTGCTGTGGTCAGGCTTGTCAGTGCCATTGCCGCACGGCAGTCTGAGGCTCCCGCCAACGGAGTGCGCCGTGACCGTCATCCTCGAAACCGCTCGCGTGCGCTTGCGTCTGCTCGACCCCGAACGCGATGCGGAGGCGATGCTGGCGCTGGTCAACGATCCTGCCTTCATCGCCGGCATCAACGACCGCGGCATCCGCACCCGCGAGCAGGCGCGCGAGCATGTGCGCGAATGGGCGCAGGCCCATCAGCAACAACACGGCTTCGCGCACTGGGCGCTGGAAACGCGCGAGGCAAGCGCCTTCATGGGCACCTTGGGTCTGTTGTGCCGCGAGACCTTGCCGGTGCCGCATATCGGGTTCGCGCTGTTGCCCGCGTATCGCGGCAAGGGCTATGTGACCGAAGCCGGGCGCGCGGTGCTGGAGCATGCACGCCAGCGACTGGGATTGACGCAAGTGTGCGCGATCGTTTCGCCAGGCAATGCGGAGTCGATCCGCGCGCTGGAAGCGCTGGGGCTGCGCTACGACAGCTTGCGGGTGCTCAGTCCCGGCACCGAGGCCGTGGCGTACTACACGATCGACCTCCGCCGCGGTGGCGTGGACAGCTGAGCGGCGCTGCGTCACCCTGCCGGCTGTTTTCCACCGCACAGGGATGCCTGCATGGCACTGTTGGTCAACGCCTATTCCACGCTGCGCGCGCCGCTGTGGCCAGACTTTCTGCCGCAGGCTGCCGTGCAGCACCGCGACCATGCCGATCCGGAGCTGACAGATCACTTGCATGGCTTCGTCGGCTACGTGAACCAGGCCGGCGATGGGCAGATGACGCAATCGCGCTATCACCTGATGCGGCATGTGCAGCGGGTGCGCCAGCACTTCAGCTTCCAGGTCGACGATGCCGACTTCGGCGCGCTGGCGCAGTGGGCCGAGCAGGCCAATGCCGTGTGTTTCCTGGCCGATGGCAGCGTGCGCGACCCGCAGGGCCGGGTGCTGATCAGCCAGGGCGAGTCGCCACTGGATGCGCAGGCGCAGCTGCCCTATCCGCCGGACGCGCTGGAGCGCCGCGCGCGGCAGCACGACCAGCTGGCAGCGCTGGGCATCCGTGTGCCACCGAGCCTGCCGCCGGTGCCGGGGGAGGCCGAGGCCCGCCTGCGGACGCCGGACAGCATTGCCGCGCGCATGCTGGGGTTGTTTGCGGTGGCGCTGCGGGCGGAAATCCTGGCCGCCGGCGATACGCCGCCGTCGCTGACCGACATGGCCGAACGCCTGCCGGGACTGCAGGCCGCCGTGTCACCGCAGGAACAGGCATTTTTCGAACACGCGCAGCCGGATGCGCAGCAACTGGCCAACTTCGGCTGGCGCTACGAAAGCCTGGCGCTGCTGCAATGGGCGGTGGGCATGACCGACACCCTGCCGCTGCCCACCGGTCTGTGCGATGTGCCCGGCGTGGCGCAGCGCGCGCTGGAGCGCGCCAAGATTCCCACGGCACCGCCGCCAACGCTGCGCCCGGTGCCGGAGCTGCTGGATGCGCTGGACCGCCACCTGCGCCTGCACTGGGCAGTGCGCCAGGCCGGGCAATCCGGTCAGACGGTCCCCGCCGGCATCGTGCCCGGCGTGGTGTACGAGCGGCATTACGCGCTCAACTGGCTGCTGCACTTCGAAGACGCCGACTGGGACGAGGTGGATACACCGACCTGAGCGTCGCGAGCGCCGCTGCGACCTCGGCGCTGCATGGGGCTTGGCGCAATGCATCCGCCTGGGGTTGCGTCTTCGCGCCTGCCTCAGCGTGTGATTCTCACATGCGCTAGCCGAGGAAGGACATGGCATGGGTCAGCGAGCGATCGGTCTGCAGATCCAGTAAACGGCCGTGCGCGTCGTGGAACAGCAGATGGCCGGACTGCTCGCGCACCTTGACCGCGATGCCCGCAGGCCAGTCCAGCGACGCAACGATGCCGCCGTCCTGGTGGCGCACCACCAGATAGCGCGAGCCATGCGGCCAATGCAGGCCAACCAGGAATCCCGCTTCAAGCGCCACCACATTTGAGCCATCCGGCGTGCCGGATGCGGCGCTGCGTTCGTGCAAACGGCGCTGACGGGCGCTGCCGGAGTGCTGGTAGTGCAGTCAAATGTCGCCATCGGGATCGGCGCGCACATCCGCTTGCTGCACGCTGCCGAGCCGATGCGCGAGCAGCGGCGTTTGCGGCTCAACGCGCAGGGACTCGCGCGCCTTGAGGCGTCGCGCAGGCAGGCTGTAGGTCCAGTCTTCCAGGTGCTCGCGGGCCTGCACGAGATACACCTCGCAATCGCTGAAGAATCCCGCCGCAATCACCGGGCCGGGCAGGTCACCGACGTGCCACAGCACGCTGTGCAGATCCTTGTCGGTATCGACGACCAGCAGCCGGTTGTCGACCACGATGCTCCAGCCGATTCCGCTGTAGCTGGGCGCGGCGTACTGCAGCGCGATCTGGCCAAGGTCGCGCACCGCATGGGTGATCAAATCCAGCCGATGGACGGTGGACACGCGCTCACGCGGTGCGATTGCCAGGGCGACCTGCCCACTGTCGGCGATGACCACACCGAATGCAGGCGCCGGGTAGCGCCGCAGCAGGCGCCCGTGCGCGTCCACCACCGCCGCACCGGCTTCGCCCAGGGCCAGCAGATAACGGCGACCCGGGAGTGCAGCCACATCGTGGATGGCCGCCAGACCGGCCTGCGGTGCCTGCAGTCGCAGGGTGGTGGCGCCGTCCCATAGTTTGGATTGGCTGGCCGTGACGTGTGGTTTGAAGGCGGGAATATCGGCGCTGAGCAGTGGGTCGTTGGCCAGTTTCAGCAGCGTGGTCAGATCGCCGACCGACAGGCTGTTGCGTGCGAGCGCATGATCGGCGGCAATCGCCGGCAGCAACTGCCGTGCCAGCTGTTGCAGCCAGCGGTTGGGGGACGCATCCACCAGCAGCGCTGCTGCCATTTCGCTGCGCGGTGCCGGATCGGCGGTGGGGTCCGCAAGCGCGGCGATGCGGTCGGCGTACTGTTCCAGCGTGTCTGGCAACAGCTGCGCGCGCTTGACCAGGGCGCGTGCGCGCAGCGTGCTGCCGGCCTGTTCCGCGGCCAACAGCCACTGCGCGGCTTGGTTGCGCGCTGTGTGCATCGGCCACACCGCGTCCACGGCGGCCAGCCAGTCGCCGGTCTGCACCAGTGCCTGGCCCCATTCCAGCCGCAGCGCGTCGGCCAGCGCGCGCTCGGTGCCGTGCAGCAGCTGGATGGCGGCGGCAAAGGCGCCATCGCGGCGCGCCACCTGCACCGCACGCGCGTGGTCGCCGGACAGCATCAGCAGCCGGATGATCATCGCCGCCGACATGTCCCAGCCCAGCGCCAGCTCCGCGGCCTGTTTGTAGCGAGCGTGCTTGACCAGATAGTCCAGCGCCTCCTGGCGCGCATTGAGCAATTCGGCCAGCACGAACACCGCACGATCGATCTGCCCCTCGCGGTCCAGGCGCGCGAAGGCGCTGCGATAGGTCGCGCGCAGATGCGCCTGCAGCTCTTCGCCCAGGCCGATGCTGGTGCCGGCGCCGCGCGTGCGTGACAGACTCAGGTCGCTGCGCCGCTGGGGCACCCCGAACGCCTGCCCCAACGACTCGCCCACGCCATCGAGCGGCAGCGCGTTGCGCAAGGCTTCGTCCAGATCGCCAGTTTCGAACTGGCGCAGCATCCGGCGCATGTAGGCGCCCTGGTGACGTCCGACCAGGCTGGCCATCCGCGAGGCAACCAGTGCGCGGGCAAGCCGCGTGCGCCACGCCGACACGGATGCTGCGTCCCGGCGTGCCGGCACGACAGCGTTGTGCCCGGTGGCTGCGGATCCCTGCGATGCCGGTGCGTGCTCGCTGTCCAGGGTGCGCTGAGCGCGCGCCAGCAGGCGTTGCCACAGCGTGTTGTTCTCAACGCCGGGGCGCTGCGTCTTCAGCGCGTGCAGAAACGCATCGCGCTCGGCGCTGGCTGGTGGGACGGCCTTGCCCAGCAGTTGCCGCAACGGTTTGCCGCGCAGCCGGTCCACCTCCAGCGGTGGCTCGCCCGGGCTGCAGTCGTAGGGCATGTGCAGCGGGTAGCCGGACACGTCGATCGCCTCGGATGGATCCAGCGCCACCGCGTGTTGCCACTGCAAGGCGATCACCTGGGCGCCATGGACCAGGCCGATATCGGCGGAGGGTAACTGCGCCGCCTCGGCGGCGGTCAGCGCGCCGGAGAACAGGCCGCCATGCACCTGGCACAGCACCAGGCCGGGCGCCTGCTCGCAAACCAGCGCACGCGGCGCAGCGAAGCACAGCACATCGCCGTCGGCAAAGCGCAGCGCCCGGCTACCGGGCTGCCAGGCGCGCACTAGCCTGGCCAGGCGTTGGTCCGGGCTGAGCCACGCTGCCGAGAACCACAGCGCCGATACCATCTGGCTGCCATGCCACAGCGGGTACCGCACGCTGGCGCCCGCGTTGTCCGTGCGTGCGGAACTACTCATGGCCGGGTTGCTCGGCCTGGCCCTGCACGACCATCAGCGGGGTCAGCCCGCCATCGCCCAGGATCCACGCCTGCCCCTGCAGGGTGACCAGTGCAACCCGCGCGCCATCGCTGGACACCGCCGCGGCGCTGATCTCGCTGGCGGCACGATGCAGTGTCCGCCGGCCGCTGGCCCCGATGGCGAGCAGCGCGCGACGATCGGCGCGCAGTACCAGCAGCAGGCTGTGCTGCGGTGCGTCCGGGTCGCCGATCAGGCCAATCGGTCTGTCGCCGGATGCCACGATCGCCTCGAATTCCTGAAAGCCATCGGCCGACCCCCCGTGCAGCACCCGGTACGCCAGCGAGCGGTCGCCACCGGCCTGACGGCTTGCCAGTTCCAGGGCAATGGCGCCACGCCATTGACCCTCCTGGGGCAGGCTGCGCAGCAACACGACCGGCGGACGCGACCCCAGCGCCAGCTGCAGGACCAGGTCCTGCTTGCCGGCGCGGTGCAGGCGTAGCAGCCGCAGTTCGCCAGCGACATAGGTGGCGTAGACCGCGTGTTCGGCATCGCTTTGCGCCAGCGCCACCAGCTGCCCGGCGATCTCGCTGCCTTGCGCAACCCGCTGCACATGGTTGGTATCGCGCGTCCACGTCATCAGCCGGCCGTGCTGGTCCCACAGCAGGAACCGCTGCGGTTTGCCGCCGCTGTTGAGCCATACGCACGGACGCAGCCGCACCTGGCCTGGGGCGGGGCAGATGCTTTGCCCGCCGGCATCGATGGAGCCGGGCATGCCATCGAGATTCCAGAACTCGGCCTGCTCCCGGACAGCGACGATGCCGCCCAGGTGCTTGTTTTGCGCCGCAAGGCACAGCGGCTGACCACCCTGCGCCCATTGGTGGTAGCGCGGCGCCGCCCGTTTGACGATGTCGGCGGGCTGTACCTTCACCATCGCGCTGCGGCAGCCGTCTGCCAGCAGCAGCGCGACATGGCTGCCGTCCGGGCTGAACAGCGGCGCATGGCGCAGCGAAAACTTGCCCCTGACCACGTGTTTCGCGGTGTCTGCCTCGGTAGGGCGTTGCATGTCGATGAAATGCCCGCGCAGCAGCTGCCTGGCGGCCATGCTCGCAGGCACCGGCAACAGGCTGCTGCGGGTGCCGTGGCGCGTCTGCAGCATCACCTGCAGATGCGCATCGGCCGCAGGCGCGATGCCGGCCTGGTGGTGGAACGGTGCCGCTTGCACCGGCTGCGCGCCGATCCACCAGCACTCGCTGGTGGTGGGCGTCGCGCTTGCCAACTGCGTGGCCCAGGCCTGCGCATGCTGCAGGCCGGTCGCCTCGAAGGTGCGGCCCTGCAGCAGCTGTTGCAGCCGGGCGGGGCTGTCGGCGTCGTGCAGGTCGCCGGGCAGATGCGCCAGGCCCCAGACAAAGCGCGCATTGGCGGACTGCGCACGGCGTGCCAGCAGGATCCACAACGCAATCTGCGCCAGACGCGGCGCCCCCCACTGCGCCGGACCGGCATCGAAGATCGCCACCAGACGGGCATCGCGCGTGCGCGCCTGCATGCGGGGCACCAGGAACAGGTGTTCGGCGTGTGCGGCACGGCGCAGGAATTCCTCCGGCAATGCGTCGGCCAGTGCCCACTCGCTCAGCAGCAGATGCGTGTAGCTGCCGCGTCGGCGCAGGTCGTCGATGCCGTCAGGCTCGGCGTCTCCGTCGGCGCGGCGCAGGCTGTCGCGGCCGAGCAAGGGGTCAAGACGCAGCAGCCAGGTGCCGAGCTGGGAGGCGATTTCCGGGTCGAACCAGTCCAGCCACAGCCGCCAGGCCTGTAGCGGGGCGGGTAGCTGCAGCGCGGCACTCACGCGGCCTCCCAGTGCTGACGGATCTGCGCCACGACCTCGGGACGCGCCGGCAGCAACCGATGCAGTGGCAGCACCAGCGCAGGTGAGCGCAGCAGCAACAACGGCTGCAGCCCGTACTGGCGGCGCAGCGCACGCTCCAGCAGTTCCAGCGCAAGGTCGGGGCGTTCGGCGGTGGGCAACCACAGGCCGGCGGCGTCCGCGCGCGGTGCCACGTATTGCACGCCGTTGGCCCAGGGCAGCTGCGTTGCAGGGCCGGTCAGCAGCACGGCGTGCGCCGTGGCGCTCACCAGCAAGCCCGCGCCGTCGGGCACGCGCTCCCATGCCGCCAGCAACGCGCGTGCGGCATCGCCCACGCCGATCACCCCCTGCGGGGCGACCGGCACCGGCTCGTCCTGCCACGACCAGTTCACGCGCCGCTGCCGATCTGCTCGATCAGGCGCGTGCGTTCGTGGGCCAGCTCGGCCGGCAGCGAGGCGGCGGTGAAGTTGGCATCGATCTCGCGCAGCAAGGCTTCGGCCATGGTGCGCAGGGCCGGAGTGTGCGGATCCTGCAGACAGCACTGGGCGGCCTCGACCAGCCGCGCAGTGCGCGAGAGCGGTTGCAGGGCGGCCTGTTCGACGGCCGCGCGCAATGTGGGATTGTCAGCAGCGGCCAGGGTGCCGCGCAGCAGGTCCTGTGCGCTGGTTTGCTGCTCGCGTGTCGGCAGCACATAGAACAGCGGCCACAGATCGGCCTCGCTGGCCTGGGTGCGTCCGGCCAGCACGCAGGCGGCGGCGATCAGCCGCTGGGTCTTGACCAGGCGGCGGTCCGAGAGCTGCATGCCGGCGCCGCGCAATGTCCGGATCGCCGCGGCCAGCGCCGTGCGTGCGCCATCCATGTCCACCATGCGTGCCTGCGCGCACAACAGGTCCAGGTCGGCCAGCCCGGCGGTGTGTTGCAGCGGTGCGCGCTCGGCCTGCCAGCCGCCGGCGAGCAAGGCCTCCAGCTGGTGATCGGCCACCGGGTCGACGAACAGATGCAGCAGGAAGCGGTCGCTGAAGGCCGCCAGCGCATCGTCTTCCGGCAGCGCGTTGGCCGCGCCCACGCACAGCCGCAACGGGCAGTGCAGGTCGGTCTGGCCACGCCGGAAGCGGCGCTCGTTGAGTAGGCCCAGCAAGGTATTGAGGATGGCGGTGGAGCCCAGGAAGACTTCGTCGAGGAAGGCGATCTCCGCTTCCGGCAACATCCCGGTCACATCGATCTGCACGCTGCCCTCGCGCAACTTGCGCAGGTCCACCGGGCCGAACAGCTCGGCCGGTTCGGTGAAGCGGCCCAGCAGATATTCGAAATAACGTCCGCCCAGTGCGGCAGCGACGCGCCGCACCACCGCACTCTTGGCGGTGCCCGGCGGGCCGATGATCAGCAGATGCTCCTGGGCCACCGCTGCCAGCACGATCAGTTCGGCCAATTGATCGCGTTCGATCAACCCGCTGGTGGCGGAGTGGACGGTGGCGCGAACACGCGCGGCGGCATCAGACGAGGCTTGCATGCGGTCGATCCTTCGAGAGAACGCGCGACCGGCCGCTGCGCGGACGATCGGTGGTGGACAATGGAACGGGCAGCCCCGCTTAACGAGGCTGCCATGGATGTGCGGGTATCCTGCCCGCTCACCGAGCCAGGGAGGCAATGCAATGACGATTGGTCAGTATTCGGAATTCTACCGTGGCAAGCGGGTGGTGGACTTCAGCGTCGATCAGCCGGCCAGCGGCGGCGATGTGGTGTACCGGCTGCGGCAGGAGTACGAAGGCGAGGACACCCAGGCGGCGCTGCTCGACAGCCTGCTGGCGCAGGTCGATCCGGCCAGCATCCAGGCGTTGATCATCGGCTCGTGGCGCGAATCGCATGATGAAGGCCCCAGCGGCTATCTGCAGCGGTTGATCGAACGCCGCGACGAATTGCCTGCGCTGCGCGCGCTGTTCGTCGGCGACATGACCTACGAAGACTGCGAGATCTCCTGGATCATCCAGACCGACTACACCCCGCTGCTGGCGGCGTTTCCGGCGTTGGAATCACTGCGCATCCGCGGCTCCTCGCAATTGAAGCTGACGCCGTTTGCGCATGCGCAGCTGCAGGAACTGGCGATCGAATGCGGCGGCCTGCCATCGGCGATCGTGCAGGCGATCGCCGCCTCCACGCTGCCGGCCCTGCAGCACCTGGAGCTGTGGCTGGGCGTGGAGGACTACGGCTTCGATGGCGACCTGGGTACCTACCAGCGGTTGCTGGCGGCGATCGGCCCCGAACGGCTGCGCTATCTGGGCCTGCGCAACGCCGCCAACACCGATGAACTGGCGACCTGGCTGGCGGCGCAACCGTGGCTGGGGTCGCTGGAGGTGCTGGATCTGTCGCTGGGCACGATCGGCGACGTCGGCGCGCGCGCGCTGTGCGAGAGCACGCATCTGGGCCAGCTGCAACGGATCGATCTGAGCCATCACTACATCTCTGCCGAGTGGCAGGCCCGGCTGGCAGCGTTGCCGGTGACGGTGATCCTGGAGGATCCCGAAGAGGAAGACGAGGACGAGCGCTACGTCGCCGTCTCCGAATGAGGTGAGCATGCCTTGGGTCGTGGTGGGGCCGCGGGACAGCCGCAGGATCGCGGCCCTGCAGCAGGCATTGCAGGCGCAGGGGCATCCTGCGGCGGTGGTGTTCGACTATCTGCAGCTGCTGCAGGACTGGCTGGCACGCCACCCGGCCGCGCGGGTCAAGCTCGAATCGCCCGGGGAGGTGCCTGAGGTGCATCAGGCGCTGGTGCTGCGCGGCTGGCGTCGGCTGGGAGCGCAGGGCGCGGCACCGGCACCGCTGGCGCATGGCGAGCTGGCCCATCAGCAGCTGTGGTATGCCGGGTTTGCGGACCTGCTTGCGTCGCTGCCGGCCGCGCAGTATCTGAACCCGCCGGCCGGCCTGCTGGCGATGACGGACAAACTCGCCTGCCAGCAGCGCCTGGCTGCCGCAGGCGTGGCTGTGCCTACGCTGCTGGGCAGCGTGAGCAGCTATGCCGAGATGCGCGTCTGCCTGCAGGCCAGCGGCTGCAGCCAGGCGTTTCTCAAGCCGCGCTATGGATCGTCCGGCGCCAGCGTGCTGGCGTATCGCTGGCACCGCGACGGGCGCGAGATCGCCAGCGGCTCGGCCGAGCTGGTCGTGGAGCAGGGCCGCGTGCGCGTGTTCAATGCATTGCGCCAGCGCCGCTACACCCAACGCACCGAGATCGCGCCGCTGGTGGATGCGATCGCCGCGCAGGGCGCCTATCTGGAGCGGTGGATTCCCAAGCCGCGCGCGCCCGGCTTGCCGGGCCATCACTACGACCTGCGGGTCGTCGCGCTGGATGGCGTGGCGCGGCAACGCGTGGCACGCGCCAGCCGCGGCGCGCTGACCAATCTGCATCTGGGCAATACGCGTCTGCCAGCGCAGGCGTGGCAGGGCGCGGACGTGGACGCGCTGGTGTCGGCCACGGTGGCGCAGGCCGCGCGCGTGTTTGCCGACTGCCGCATGATCGGCTTCGACCTGATCCAGCGCGACGGGCGCTGCCACGTGCTGGAAGCCAATGGGTTCGGTGACCTGCTGCCGGAGCTGCGCTGGCAGGGGCGAACGACCTACGAAGATCAGGCGGCACTCGGCACGGTTGCTGCCCATGCCGGCGACGGGCGACGACGGCATGGCTGAGCAATTGCCGGACATGCACGCCATCGTCGGTGCGCGCGACATCGTGCTGATCACCCTGGATACGCTGCGCTACGACGCCGCGCAGCGCTGCTTTGCGCGCGGCGAACTGCCGGTGCTGGCGCCGTATCTGCCGGCCGATGGCTGGGAACGGCGGCATACCCCGGGCAGCTTCACCTACGCCGCCCACATGGCCTTCTTCGCCGGCTTCCTGCCCACGCCTGCCCGCCAGGGCCCGCATCCGCGCCTGTTCGCGCTGGCCTTCGATGGCAGCGAGACCATCGTGGCGCAGACCCAGGTGTTTGCCGACAGCGGCGACATCATCGATGGCCTGGCGCGGTGCGGCTATCGCACGCTGTGCATCGGCGGCACCGGATTTTTCAACAAGCGCAACGCACTCGGTCGGCAGTTGCCCGGCCTGTTCCAGGAGAGCCACTGGACGCCGGACTTCGGCGTGACCGCGATCGACTCCACCGAGCATCAAGTGGCATTGGCCTGCGCGCGCCTGGGCGACCCGGCGTTGCGCGACACGCGCTGCTTTTTGTTCATCAACGTCTCGGCGCTGCACCAGCCCAATCGGCATTACGTGCCCGGCGCCGTCAACGACGACTTCGACAGCCACTGCGCCGCATTGCGCTATGTCGATGCCGCACTGGCGCCGCTGTTTACCGCCTTGCGCGCGCGCGGCGGTGCGTTTGCCATCGTCTGTTCCGATCACGGCACCGCCTACGGCGAGGATGGTTACCATGGCCATCGTCTGGCCCACGAGGTGGTGATGACCGTGCCTTATGCCCATTTCCTGGTCACCCCATGAGCTTGCCGTCGTTGGCCGATCTGCTGCGCTTGCCGCCGTATCAGGCGTATTCGTATTCGTACCCGCATAAAACCAGTTATCGGCCGTTGCAGCCGGCGGTGCCGTTGTCGCAGGTGTGGGCCGACGAGCGCCGGCAGGCGCTGTTCCTGTATCTGCACATCCCGTTCTGTTCCTATCGTTGCGGGTTCTGCAATCTGTTTGCGCTGGCACGGCCAGCGCCGGCGCAGGTGGAGGCGTATCTGGCGCAGATGGAGCAGCAATTGCGCGCCACCGTGCAGGCGCTGGGCGCGCACCGTTTCGTGCGCTTTGCCATGGGCGGCGGCACGCCAAGCTATCTGGATGCGGGGCAGTTGCAGCGGGTGTTCGACATGGTGGCGCGTCACGCGACGATCGCGATGGATACCATCCCGGCCGGGATCGAGGTCTCGCCGGAAACCGTCGATGCCGAGAAGCTGCAGGTGTTGCGGCAGGCCGGGATCGACCGCGTCAGCATGGGCATCCAGAGTTTCAGTGCCGCCGAGGTGAGCGCGCTGGTGCGGCCGCAGCAGCGCGAGACGGTGGAACGTGCGATCGACATCATTCGCGCCCACGACATCCCGACGCTGAACCTGGATCTGATCTACGGCATCGCCGGGCAGACCGTGGAAAGCTTCCTGGCCTCGATCGACAGCGCCTTGGCCTTCGCGCCGGAAGAGCTGTACCTGTACCCGCTGTACGTGCGGCCAATGACCGGGTTGGGCCGGATCGAGGCCAAGGCCGGCGGGCGACGCAGCTTCGTGCTGCAGCCCGAACCACTGGACGAACGCCTGGCGTTGTACCGGGCCGGGCGCGACCGGCTGCTGGCAGCCGGCTACACCCAGATCTCGATGCGCATGTTCCGCGCCCCGCATGCACCCGATGGCGACGCGCCTGTGTACTGCTGCCAGAGCGATGGCATGGTCGGCATCGGCTGCGGTGCGCGCTCGTATACCGCCGGGCTGCATTACTCCAGCGAATACGGGGTGAGCCGGCGCTCGGTGGCGGATATACTCGAACACTATCTGCAGCGCGACCCGGCCAGCTTTGCACGCGCCGACTACGGCATTGCGCTGGACGCCGACGATGCGCGGCGGCGGCATGCGATCCAGTCGCTGCTGGTGGTGCCAGGGCTGGATCGCGATGACTTCCGCCAGCGTTTCGGCATGGACTGCCTGGATGCCTTGCCGCAGCTGCAGGAGTTGCTGGCGCTGGGGCTGGCGCAGTGGCAGGGCAGCCTGCTGTCGCTCACCGCCGCCGGCATGGAGCGCGCCGATACCGTTGGCCCGTGGCTGACCTCGGCGCCGATCGTCGAGCGCATGCAGCAGTACCAGGTCGGGTAGGCGGCCGATGCATCTGTCGTTGCTCTATCGCGGCCGGCTCAGCAGCTGCAATTACAGCTGCGATTACTGCCCGTTCGCCAAGACCTACGACAGCGCCGCCGCACTGCGTCGCGACGCGCAGGAGTTGGCGCGGTTCGTCGCCTGGGCGCAGGCGCAGACGCGGCCGTTGTCGATCCTGTTCACGCCCTGGGGCGAAGGCCTGGTGCGGCGGCATTACCGCGAGGCGATGGTGCAGCTGAGCCAGCTGCCGCAGCTGCGCCGCGTGGCGATCCAGACCAATCTATGCGTTGGCCTGCGCTGGCTCGACGCGGCCAATCTCGACCGCCTGGCATTATGGTGCACCTACCACCCCAGCCAGGTGACGCGCGCGGCCTTCCTGAAACGCTGTCAGGCGTTGCGCGAACGCGGCGTGCGGCACAGCGTGGGCATGGTAGCCGCGCACGCGCACATGGACGAGATCGAGGCGCTACGCGCAGCTTTGCCCGACACCACGCCGATGTGGCTCAACGCTTTCGATCCGCGGCCACCCGACTACTACACGCCCGAGCAGGTGCAGCGCTTGAGCCGGATCGATCCGCACTTCGGCTACAACCTCACTCCGCCACCTAGCTTCGGTGCGCCCTGCCTGACCGGTGAATCGGTGCTGTCGGTGGATGGCGACGGCACCGTGCGGCGCTGTCATTTCGTCGATGCGCCGCTGGGCAATCTGTACGACGGCAGTTTCGCGGCGCAGTTGCGTACCCGCAGCTGCCCCAACACGCGGTGCGACTGCTTCATCGGCTACGTGCATCGGCCTGACCTGCCGTTCCAGGCCGACTACGCGGGCGGCGTGCTGGAACGGGTGCCGGCGACGGCGTGATCCGGCCAGTACCGACCGCCGAGGCACCCCGACGTGGCTCACAGCCTGGCAGGCGGTGAGCCAAGGACCTGCGCACAGTCACCGCAGTACGCGCGTGGTCGGTGCTGCAGCAGGCATCGGTCGCGCGCGGTTGGCGGCTGCGCAGGCCGCTCGCTCCTCGCGCTTACTCGCCCACGCGGGCGCGCAGTTCGCTGACTTGCTCGCGCAGTTCCTGCAGCTGCTCTTCCAGGCTCTGCACCCGCGCTTCCAGGGCAGCGGTGTCGGCGCCGCGCGGCGCGCTCTCGCGCGTTGCAGCTGCGGCCTGCAGCGCGTCGAGATCCAGCGCGCCGCTGAGCAGATGCATGTAACGATCTTCGCGCTGACCGCTGGCACGCGGCAATTGCACCGCCAGGCCACGCTGGATCAGCCGCTCCAGGTGATGGCGCACATCCTCGGCATCGTTGAAACGCGCCAGCCGTTCGCTACGTGCGTACAGCTCACCTAGCGTCTGCGGGCCGCGCAACAGCAGCAGGCCGATCAGTGCGACTTGCTGGCGGGTCAGGTCCAGCACGCTGCCAAGGCGGTGTTCGTAACGCTCGGCACGCGAAGAAAACTGCTGGCGCACCAGGCCCAGCGTTTCCAGCTGGCGCAACGCGTGATGCACCACGCCGGTTTGCAGACTCAGCACCGGCTCGCGCGCGGTCTTCTGGTTGGCGGCTACCTGCGCGGCGTTGACGGTGAGCGGGTAGGCGTCCGGGGTGGTGGCCTCTTTTTCGATCAGGCAGCCAAGCACGCGGGCCTGGGCGGTATCGAGCACGGGGATGGACGATGTCTCTGTCATGCGGCAGCTCCTGGGCAATCAGCAGGGAAGGATATGCCGATCCCGTGCCTGGCGGTCTGCGCGTCGTTCGCCGTGCAACGCCGCGCTCGGGCCGTGTGGTGATGGTGTTGCGGCCATCCCCCGCTGCGTGTGTCCCGGCGTCATCGACCAGCGTGTTGCTGGCCGGAGGGCGCCAGGTCCGCGTGCCCCGCAGCGGGCGAGCCCACCGTGCAGGCAGTGGAGCGATGTCGCATGCCGCAAGCCCCGCAACGTGCCAGGTCGGCCGGCGCGCGCGTCGGCGGCGAAAACGGGCAGGGCAGCACCACGCGAACCCGCTAAAATCGCGGGCTTCATTGCCGCTCCTGTTCTGGTGGATGCCATGCGCCCCTCGCTTTACGCACCGTTATCCCTGCTCGCCTGCACCGCGCTGGCCTTGAGCGCCTGCAAGCCCGGCCAAGAGGAGACGGGCCAGCGTGCGCAAGCCGCTGCCGTGTCCGCCAACGCGGCAGCCAGTGCCGCTTCGGCGAAACAGGCCTCCCCGGCCGCTGCTGCAGCCATCCCTGCCGGCGACGACAACCTCAACGCGGTGCTGTGGATGCAGCGCTCGGAGGAATACCGCGCCGTGGCCGAGCAGACCTACCGCGCCGCTGCCGACAAGCTGGATGCCGCGCTCAAGCAGCCCAACTGGGACGCGCTGGTGCCGGAAGAGCGCGGCAACGCCGCCACCGGCCTGAAGCCGGCGGTGGTGCTGGATGTGGACGAGACCGTGCTGGACAACTCGCCCTATCAGGCGCGCCTGCTGCGCGATGGCAAGGAATACGACGAGCTGAGCTGGGACCAGTGGGTGGCCGAGAAGAAGGCCACCGCCATCCCCGGCGTGGTGGATTTCGCCAAGGCCGCCAGTGCCCGCGGCATCACCCTGATCTACATTTCCAACCGCGCGGTGCACCTGAAGGACGCCACCTTGGCCAATCTGCGCAGCGTGGGCCTGCCGGTGGCCGACGACAGCGTCTTTCTCGGCCTGGGCACGGTGGTGCCCGGCTGCGAGCAGAACGGCAGCGAAAAGAACTGCCGCCGCCAGCTGGCCGGACAGAAGTACCGCGTGCTGATGCAGTTCGGCGACCAGTTGGGCGACTTCGTGCAGGTCACCGCCAACACCGGCCAGGCGCGTGGCGCGTTGTTGCAGCAATACCACGACTGGTTCGGCGAACGCTGGTGGATGCTGCCCAACCCCAGCTACGGCGGCTGGGAGCCGGCGCAGTTCAATAACGACTATGCGCAGCCCTGGCAAAAGCGCCACGACGCCAAGCGCGCTGCGCTGGAGGTGGCCCGATGAGCCGCGCGCGCTTGCCGCTGGCCGCGCATGAGCGGCTGATCTTCGCGCTGGATGTGCCCAGCCACGACGAGGCGATCGCCTGGGTGGACCGGCTCGGCGATTCGGCGTCCTTTTACAAGATCGGCATGGAGTTGCTGGCATCGGGCGAGTACTTCCACGTGCTCGATGCGCTGGCCAAGCGCGAAAAGCGTGTGTTCGTGGACCTCAAGTTCTTCGACATTCCCGCCACCGTGGCCGGCACGATTCGCCGCCTGGCGCAGTGGCCGGTGAGCTATTGCACCGTGCACGGCTGGCACGCCGGCATGCTGCAGGCGGCCGCCGACGCCAACCATGGCGACATGCGCCTGCTGGCGGTCACCGTGCTGACTTCGATGGGCCGCCCAGACCTGGCGGCAATGGGCATCGACCGCGAACCGGTGGACGTGGTGGTGGAGCGCGCGCTGGCCGCACAGGCCGCCGGGATCGATGGCGTGATCGCTTCCGGCCAGGAAGCCGGCCCGATCCGCCGTGCCACCGGTCCGGACTTTTCGATCGTCTGCCCCGGTATCCGCCCCGGCGGCCCGGTCGGCGACGACCAGCAGCGCACGGTCGGCGTGGCGCAGGCCTTTACCGACGGCGCCGATGCGATTGTCGTCGGCCGCCCGATCCGCCTGGCTGCCGACCCCGCAGCCGCTGCCACCGCCATCCAGGACGAGATCCGTGCGGCACTGGTGCAAGCAGGTTGATCGAGCAGCAACAGCTGCAAGATATCAAGCAGTTCAATAACTTAGGCGATCATAATTAAAGCATTGCTTTAACGTGAAAGTCTCGTTAACATGCCGGCGTCCGATGTCAGTCGGAAGCTGTGTCACTCATTGTCCACCGGGCACGTCCCGGTTTTCGAAGGGATCGGGCCTTGTGCCCGGTCCTTTTTTTTGGCCGGCACGTCGTGCCTGCCGCGGTAGCCGGCGGCGGATAGCGTGTTACCCGCTGCACCAGGCGTCTGCATCGCCTGGACGCCCAAGCGGAGTGCGCCGGTAGTGCATGCTTGGATCCATGCATCCGGACCGGCCAAGCGCAACTGCCACCACCTTGGAGCATCAGCTCAAGCCGCGGCGCAACCAACGCACCTACGGCACTGCCGCTGCCTTGCAATAGCGGTCGATGAAGTGCTGGTGGCCCGGCATCACATCCACGCAGTGCGAAATGGTATGCGCCACGCTGGCCAGGAAGCCTTCGGCGTCGCGGTCGGGCACCTGGTCCACCAAGGGGTGATACCCCTGCGGCAGGATGCCCTGGCCCACCAGTACCTGCACCCAGCTGATCTCGGCGAACATTTCTTCGGCATTGCGATAGAAGCGCCCGCTGTCGCGGAACAGGTTCAGCGTGGCCTGCAACTCGGGGGTGATCGGCATCTGGCGGCAGTGCCGCCAGAACGCGCTGTCGTCGCGTTCGGTGGCGTGGTAGTGCAGCAGCAGAAAATCGCGGATGCGGTCGAACTCGAACGCCAGCCGGTCGTTGTAGCGCTGCACCAGCACCGGGCTGATGCCCTCGCGCGGAAACAGCTCCAGCAACTTGGAAATGCCGGACTGGATCAGATGGATGCTGGTCGATTCCAGTGGCTCCAGAAATCCGCTGGCCAGGCCCAGCGCGACGACATTGCGGTTCCAGCACTGCTTGCGCCGGCCGGTGGTGAAGCGCAGCGGGCGCGGGTCGGCCAGCGGCTTGCCATCCAGATTGGCCAGCAGCGTGGCGGCGGCTTCGTCGTCGCTGATATGCGCGCTGCAATACACATAGCCGTTGCCGGTGCGGTGTTGCAGCGGAATGCGCCACTGCCAGCCGGCTGCGCGCGCGGTGGAGCGCGTGTACGGCGTGGGCGGGCCCACTTTTTCGCAGGGCACTGCCAGCGCGCGATCGCACGGCAGCCAATGGGTGAAGTCGTGATAGCCGGTGTGCAGCGCTTGCTCGATCAGCAGCCCACCGAAGCCGGAGCAATCGATGAACAAGTCGCCGTGCACCGTCTGCCCGGATGCCAGCTGCAGCGACTGCACATGGCCGCTTTCCGGATGCAGCTGCACCTGCTCGACCAGCCCTTCGATGCGGGTGACGCCGCGCTGCTGCGAATACCGGCGTAGAAAGTGCGCGTACTGGGTGGCATCGAAGTGGTAGGCGTAGGCGATGTTGGCCAGCGGCGAGTTGGCCGGCACATCGCCGGCCGAGGTCATGAACTTGCCGCGCGCTGCCGCCACGGTGTTGAGCGTGTACGCACCCAGCGGCTGCGCTTTGCCGCGCGCGTGTTGCTTGATCCAGTATTGGTGAAACGGCAATAGCCCCAGCGGGTGCCCGATCTGGGTGCCGAAGCCATGCATGTACGTACTGCCGGGGCGTTGCCAGTCGACGAACTCGATACCGAGCTTGAAGCTGCCCTGGGTCTGGCGCACGAACTCGGCCTCATCGATGCCGAGCAGATTATTGAAGGCCTTGATATGTGGCACGGTGGCTTCGCCCACCCCGACGGTGCCCAGCTGTTCGGACTCGATCAGCTGCACCTTGAAGGTGGGTCCGAGCACGCGCGCAAACGCGGCGGCCGCCATCCAGCCGGCGGTACCGCCGCCGACAATGACGATGTTGCGAAGTGGAGCGGGAATCATGCCGATGCATTCCTGGGCAAGGACAGCGGACGGATACGCGAACGGGGCCAGTTGGCCCCGTTCGACAGGCCACATGCCCATCCCGGCGCATGTGGCAAGGTACGTCAGAACTTGGCGCCGATCTCCAGCACGACACTGCGTGGCACGTAGTTGATCTCGCCACTGGTATTGATCGCGATGTCCGGATCGAACTGCCCGTTGCTGCCGAAGCCGTTGTAGGCGTACGCGCTGTAGTTCTTGAAGTTGAACGCATTGAGCAGGTTCACGCGCGCGTTGAGCTTGAAGTCGCCGACCACGGTGAACTCCTTGGTAGCCTGGAAGTCCACCGTGCGGTAGCCCCAGATATCGCCGCCCACCAGGAACTTGCCGCTGCCCGGCGGGGTGACGCCGACCTGCTGGCAGGTGGCGCCATCGGGATCGGTGAAGCCGAAGCAGGCGATCGTGTTGATCGGCTCGGGCGTGGCCAACACCAGCTTCGCACCGAAGGTCACGCCCCACGGGCCGTCGATCGAGCCGGAGGCGACGAAGCGATGCGCGGCCACCGCGTCGGATTTGACGAACGGGTAGTCGTGGATCGTGGCCTTGTCGAAGCCGTAGGGCTCATCGATATTGCGATTCTGGCGCGCGCTGGTGTGGGTGTAGGACAAGGTCAGGCCCCAGCCGGATTCCTTGGTGTACGGCTTGTCGGCCGACAACAGCACCTGGCTGTTGCGCTGCTCCAGGCCGTTGCTGCCCAGGATGGTGTTCTGGTAGCCCGGCACCGGCTCGCCCCACGGCACGTTGCCGTTCTGGAAGTAGGAGCCATCCGGATAGCGGTTGATCAAGCCCATCGCAAAACCGTCGTAGCTGAGGATGCGCTGGAAGGTCACATCGGTCAGCCAGTCGCCCACCTGGTTGGTGATGCCGATGCTGTACTGGTCGCTGTACGGCGTCTTGAGCTTGTTGTTGAACATGAAAAGCTCGGCGCTGCCGGACACACCGGGAATGGTGTTGAGCTGATCGATGCCGTTGAGGTAGCGCGGGTCGAACGCCACGCAGGTGCGGTCGGCGCGATAGCATTGCTGGGTTGCCGGATTTTCGAAATACACCGCCACCGGCGACAACGCCGCCTTGCTGGTTTCCAGCGCCAGTTGTTCGAACAGGTTGCGATCGTACGAGCGCGCCGCACCACCATGCACGATGGCCGCTTCGTCGCCGAAGATGTCATACGAGAACCCGAAGCGCGGCGCCCAGGCATCCTTGAAGTTCTTGCGGTTGTTGCCGGTGCTGATGTAGTCGGCCACGTTGATGCCGCTGGGCAGCAGGCGATTGGCCCACGGCTGGCCGGGATTTTCCGCGTCGTTGGCATACAGCGCGTCGACGAAGGCTTGCGAGGTGACGAAGTCGGTATAGGCCGGGGTGTCTTCGTAATCCCAGCGCACGCCGATGTTGATCATCAACTTGTCGGTGGCGGCCCAGTCGTCCTGCAGATAGATGCCGTACTGCTTGGACGGCGAGACCACCGTGGCGCGCTGGCCGGGCGTGGTGTACGGCGCAATGAAGTCAACGCGATACGGCGTGGATTCCACGCTGCCACCATTGACGCGATAGCTGAACTGCGGATTCAACGCCGCCGCATCCTGCGAGGTGAGCTCGATGTCCTTGTAGTTCACACCCATCTTGATGGTGTGTTCGCCATGCCACTGGAAACTGGTGAAGGTCAGATCGTTCTGGATGAACCAGCCCTTCTGGCTCTTGCGCTGCGCGTTCTTGCAGCCAGCCGAACCGGTGGTGAGGAACGTGCGCTCATCGATATCGGTGGAACCGGCACGTGGCTGGAAATAGGTGTAGACGATGCCGTTGCCCAGGGTGCGCGGGGTCGGGTTGTTCTCCGAGTTTTCGGTGCCGACGATGACCTCGTTGAACCAGTTGTCGGCACTGTGCTGCCAGCGCAGGTTGGTGCGCTTGTCCTTGTTGATCTTGTCGGTGGCTTGGGCGAGCGTGTTGGTACCGCCGACGTTGGCGGTCTGCGTCTCGTCGCGGTAGATCGTGCTCAGTTCGATGCGATCGCGATCGGTGGGATCGAAGTCGATCTTGCCGAACAACAGGTCTTCTTCGAACGGCATGTTGGCCGGGCCATATTGGCTGGCCAGGTTGGCCGGCAACTGGCTGACGAAGGCCGCCGCCTCGGAGCTCGGCTGCACGCTCTTGGGCGCCACGTTTTCCTTGCCCTCGTAGGCAACGAAGAAATGCATGCGGTCCTGGATGATCGGCCCGCCCAGTGCGAAGCCGTATTCCTTGGTCTGCGAATCGATCTTGCCGTTGGCTTCTTCGTCGGGCCGCTTGTCGCGCAGGTCCTGATCGGTATAGCGATAGAACGCTTCGCCGTGGAATTCGTTGGTGCCCGACTTGGTGGCTGCGGTAATCGCCGCGCCACTGATCTGGCCGTACTCGGCCTTGTAGTTGGAGGTAATGACCTTGTATTCGCCGATCGCCAGCTGCGGGAATGGATTGCCCTGCGTATCGCTTTGACCGGCGACGCCGCCGCTACGCACGTAGCTCTTCTGGCCCACGCCGTCGATATACAGATTGCCGGCGCTGGCATTGGATGCACCGCCGCGCAGCTTGGTGTTGCCGTTACCGTCGACTTGAAACACCATGCCCGGCACGGTATCGGCAAACTCCAGGAAGTTACGCGTGGCCTGTGGCAACTGCTGGATCTGGCGCGCGCTGATGGTGTTGCCCACCTCGGAGGTCTTGACGTCGCGGATCATCGGCGCGCTGACCGTCACCGTCTCCAGCGTGGTCGCATCGCCGGCCGGCGCGGGGGCCGTCTCGGTGCCCAGATCGACGATGGCGCTGGAGGCCACCGACAGGGTCACCGTGCGGCTGATGCCGTTGGATTCGACCTTGTAGGTGCCCGGCTGCAGCCCGACGATGGTGTAGTTGCCGTTCGCATTGACCGGCGCGCGTCGCACCGAGCCGGTGGCGATGTTGGTGACGACGACTTCGCTGCCGCTCTGCGCGGAAGCGACCTGGCCGCGCAACGTGGCGTTGCTGGACTGGGCCATGGCCGGTGTGGTGGCGAACAACGAGGCGGCCAGGGCGCAGCACAACAGGCTGCGCGCCGGCAGGGTGGAGACGGTGCGGTGATTCTTCATGACTTTCCCCCTCCCAGGGGTAAAGCGCGACGCAGTGCAGTGACTGGCGCGTTGGGTTGGTGCTTTGGTGTGGAACACAGGGACAACAGGCAACAACAGCCGCAAGGGCTGCAAGAACAACAAGGGTCTGCGGGGACGGGTGCTTGCTCCTTCAGGCACGGGTCGAGACGGGTGAGGCAATGGCGGCACGCGGCCGATGCAGCGCATCGGCAATCACCGGGCCATGCAAGACCAACGATGCACCAGGGTGGGTGCCGTGCACGATGGCCAGCACAGGCGGCGTCCCTGTGCTGGCATCGCTGGCGACGCTGGCGCTGCTAGCGACTTACCAGATGATGCGTGCGCTCAGGAACAGCGTCCGCGGCGAGGTGGACAGCGCACCGTACTGGTTGATGCTGGCACGCGGGTTGTAGACGCCGTCCTGGCCCCAGTCGATGGCGTACTGGTCGTAGTTGCGGAAGTTGAGCGCATTGATCAGATCCCCGCGCACCTGCACGGTCAACGCTTCGGTGACATGCATGTGCTTGGACAGCGACAGATCCAGCTGCCGCGTGCCGAAGATGTCGCCGCCGGCGATGAACTTGCCGCCCGGTGCATCCACCGAGACGATGCGGATGTTCTCCGACGGCTGGCCGCCGTACTGGTCGTAGGACACCGCCTCATTGCGCGGCGGCACCGTGGCCAGGGTCAGCTTGGCCGAGGCGCTGATGCCCCAGAACAAGTCGTAGATGCCGGTCAGCACCAGGCGGTGGCGCGGCACTGCGTTCAGATCCAGGAACGGGTAGTCGGCGATGGTGGCCGCATCGAACCCGTAGCGATCGTCGTTGCCGCGGTTGCCGCGCGCGCGCGAGAACGTGTAGGCCGCCGTCAGCCCCCAGCCGCTTTCCTGGGTATAGGGCTTGTCTGCCGACAGCAGCAACTGGCCGGTCTTGGTTTCCACGCCGTTGTTGCCGATCAGAAGCGAACCGAAGCCCGGCGGATTCTCGTTCCATGGCTGGCCGCCATTCTGGAAGAAATCGCCATTGGGATAGCGGTTACCCAAGGTGAGGATCAGACCGTCCTTGCTATGGATGTAGGACAGCGTGGCCGAGGTGTTCCACTCGCCCAGCCGCGTGCGCAGGCCCAGCGAATACTGGTCGGAATAAGGCGTTTTCAGATCGTTGTTGAGCAGGTCGATCTCGCCGTTGCGCACGCCCGAGTTGACCAGGCCGCCGAGGCTTGCCGGGTCGCTGAGGTAGGCCGGGTTCCAGTTGACGCAGGTGCCCGGCGCCGGCGTGCAGCCGGGCGCGGCTTCGGCAAAGCGCAGCGTGTACTGCGCCAGTGCCGACTTGACCTGCTCCAGCCCCAGGATGTCGAACAGGTTGCGGTCGTAGCTGCGTCCGGCACCGCCGAACAACACCAGCGATTCGTCGCCGCGGAAATCGTAGGAGAAGCCCAGGCGCGGGGCGAAGTTGTTGTTGTCTTGCTTACGGTTATGGCCGTTGCTGATGTAGTCGTTGATGTTGACGCCGCCCTTGGCCAGTTGCTCGGCGTAGGTGGCGCTCACCGTCGGGTCGGTGCCGGGGCCGTTCAAGGCCGCCACCACTTCCGGCGGGGTCACGTTGTCCAGGTAGGATGGAATCTTCTCGCCATCCCAGCGCACGCCCAGGTTCAACTGCAGCTTGTCGTTGACGTCCCAATCGTCCTGGATGTACAGGCCCAGCTGCTTGCTCTTGGTCGTCACCGACGGTGCCGCGCCGGCAAACGGCAGGTTGAACTTCACCTGGTACGGAATCGCCGAGGTTCCCAGGCCATCGGCCACCGCGTAGTAGAACGACGGATTGACCGCCGAATTTTCGCTCTGGGTCAGCTCCACCTCCTTGTACTTCACGCCCATCTTGATGACGTGGCTGCCGTGCCAGTCGATGCTGTTGAAGGTCAGGTCGTTCTGGAAGCTCGGGCCTTTCTGTCCCTTGCGCTGGATCGCCAGGCCGCTGGTGGCGTTGTCGCGGATCAGCACATCGTCTTCGGCCACGCCGCGGGTATAGATGTTCTGGTTGCCCAGGGTGAAGGCATTGGGGTTGAACAGCACGTCCTCGTAGGAGACACGCGCCTCGTTGACGTAACGTTCGCCGAAATGCTGCCAGCGCAGGTCGTAGCGTTCTTCGGTGTTGAGGTTGTTCTTGCCGGCGATGGCGGTGTTGCGGTCGCCCACGTCGTCGCGGCTCTTCTCGTCGCGGTACTTGGCGGTCAATTCCAGGCGATCGTTCTCGCCCACGTCCCAGTCGATCTTGCCGAAGTACAGGTCTTCCTTGAACGGACGGGTGACCGAACCCAGGCGGCTCTGCACGCCGGCCGGCAGGTCGTCGCTCAGCGCGCTGAAGCTGTCTGGCACCGAGACCGGGTTGGCCGACACCTCGAAGCCCTTGCCTTCGTAGCTGACGAAGAAATGCGCCTTGTCCTTGACGATCGGCCCGCTGAAGGCCATGCCGTATTCGTCCTGGTGGGTCTGGCGCTTGCTGCCGTCGGCATTGGGGGCACCGGCGCGCTCGTCGGCCTGACGCGCGCGGAAATCGGTATTGGTGGTGCGCCCGAAGATCTCGCCGTGGAACTCGTTGCCGCCGGACTTGGTGGAGGCCACGATCGCCGCCGACCCCACCTGGTCGAACTCGGCCTTGTAGTTGGAGGTAATGACCTTGTATTCGCCGATCGCCAGCTGCGGGAACGGGTTGCCCGCGCTCTGCTCCTGGCCGGAGACGCCGCCGAACAGATAGCTCTTCTGGCCCACGCCGTCGATGTAGACGTTGACCGCCGAACTGGCCTGCGCGCCACCGCGGATGCGGCTGTTGCCGTTGGGGTCGGTCTCGAACTGCATGCCGGGCACGGTGTCGGCGAACTCCAGGAAGTTGCGCGTCAGCTGCGGCACCGTGTTGATCTGCTTGAGCGACACATTGGTGCCCACTTCGGAGGTCTTGACCTCCTGCAGCGAGGTGGCGGTGACCTTGACCGTGTCCAGGGTGGTGGCGGTGCCATCGGCGGGCGTTGTCGCCTCGCCACCACCGCCCAGATTCAGGCTCACCGACGAGGCCACCGACAAGGTCACCGTCTTCTCCGTGCCCGGGCCGGCATCCACCTTGTAGGTGCCCGGCGGCAGGCCAACCAGGGCATAGCTGCCGTCCGGCCCGGTCGCCACGCGTCGCGTGGTGCCCGTGGCGACATTGGTGGCGGTCACCGTGGTGCCTGCCTGGGACGCGGCGACTTGCCCGCGCAAGGTGGCATTACTGGACTGGGCCATGGCCGGACTGGCGGCCAGCAACGAAGCGGCAAGGGCGCAGCACAGCAGGCTGCGCGCCGGCAGGGTGGAGACGGTACGGTAGGTCTTCATGACTTCCCCCTCCCAGGGGTCAGGCGCGTACCGGCAGCGTGGTCGGCGTGGCGCAGGGTGACGCGTTATTTCAAGGACGAACGAGCAGCGACAGCGGCAATGTTAGAGTTATAAAAAGCATAAGAAACCGTAAAGAATTCGTGAAGATGCGACGTAGTGCATAGACGTCAATGGCCTGGCGTGCCGCGGGCGGCGCTGGAGGCACGCACGATCAGCTCCGGAACCATCTGCGAAAACGCCGGCGGCGCAGCGTCTGCAGGCGGTGCAGGCGCATCGACCAACTGTTGGCCCAGCAACAACTGCAACGCGCGCGCGCCCAGGCCGGCGATATCCACCCGCATCGTGGTCAGCGCAGGCAGCACGTAGCGCGCCATCGGCACATCGTCGAATCCGGCCAGCGCAATGTCCTGCGGCACCTTGAGCCCGGCATGGCCGAGCGCGAACAGGCAGCCCAAGGCCATCATGTCGTTGGCGGCGAACACGGCGTCGGGCCGCGTGTCCCGGGCCAGCGCCTGGCCGGCGCGGTAACCGGATTCTTCGTCGAAATTGCCGGGCAAGACCCAGGGCTGCGCGGCCGGGTCCAGCGCCAGTTCGTCGCGATACCCGCGCAGGCGCTCATGCGCATCGAAGTTGTCGTCCGGCCCGGCGATGAAGGCGATGCGGCGGTGGCCACTGTCGCGCAGATGCCGGGTCATGACCCGCGCGCCGCCGTAGTTGTCCACATTGAGCACCGGGCGCTGGCTGGCGCTGCCGGCGCAGTTGAGCAGCACTGCCGGCAGGCCGCCGGGCAGCGCGTCTTCATGCACGCCTGAATCGCCCAGCGACGGCGACATCACCACCACCCCGTCCACGCGCCCGGGCAAGCGCTCCAGTGCCCGGCGCTGCGCCTGCGGGTCGCCGTGCGAGCTGGACACCAGCAGGTGGTAGCCGTGCTCGCGCGCCACCTGGTCGATGCCGCGGATCAATTCGGAAAAGAATTCGCCATGCAGGTCCGGCAGCACCACCCCGATGGTGTGGGTGCGCCGGCTGCTGAGGCTGCGCGCGGCGTGGTGCGGGATGTAATTGAGCGCACGCGCCACCTGCAAGACCCGTTCGCGCACCGATTCGGCCACGTGCTGATGCCCGTTCATGGTGCGCGAGACCGTCGCCACCGACACCTGCGCTTCGCGCGCAACGTCCTTGATGGTGACGCTGCCGCCTTCGGACCGTGGCCGACTCATGCTGTGGCGTTCTCCAGGTCAACGCGCGTGGCGCCGCGCGCCGGGGTGAGGCGCGCAGAGTGCTGGCACCAAGCGGCCGTGTCACGCAGGCACATGAATGACATCAGCGCCATCTGATGAAGACCCCCAAGCGAGATGCAGCGCACGCTAGCAGGAACTGCAAGCGCTTACATGATGCGCCGCAGCATTGGGCCAAACGCAAGCGGCGCAAGGGTTGACGTCCGTTCGCTGGACAAGTTTGTCCGAATAAGACATCAGCAGCCAATGTCGGACACTGGTCGACAACGTGCCAGGAACTACGAAAACGTAACATCTGCACACCATACCGCGGCGCACGGTTCGCGCCCGCCTTGCCGCCAATGCCTCCAGACAGCAAGATGCGCCGATCGATCAGGGGGAACATCGTGCGCATGTCGCTACCTACCGTCCGTGCAGGGCGGTTCCACTTCGCCGCGTGGCTGCTGCTGGCCGCGCTGTGCGTGAGCGGCTGCCAGCGCAACCAGACCGCGCCAGCACTGCCCGGCGCCAAGGCCGAGCCGGCCGCGGCGATGCAGGCGATGACCCTGCCGCTGCGGCGCAATGATCTGGTGGCGTATGCCCGTATTCGGGTCACGCCTGCGCAATACACCCAGCTGGAAGCGGCCTGGCGCAGCGGTGCCAGCCGTTGGCCGCTGACCGAGCTGCCGCTGCCCAATGAAGTCGGCGCGCTGCTCGGGTCGTTGTCGACGCCCGATGCCGAACGCCGCCTGCAGCAGGCCTTCGATGCGCAGCTGGCCGGCCAGGCCCAGGGCATCGCGCAGGCGGCGCAGTCGCTGGGCCAGTTCGGCGTGCAATACCTACGTAGCCGCAACGACTACCAGCCCGAGCAGCGCGCCCATTACGTGCAGTTGGTCGACGCCTTGAGCGCGTGGGCCGCCACCGCGCCGCTGGCCGATCGCCCCCGCGCCAAGGCCAGCATCGCCGACCTGGTGACCGCCGCGCGCGCCACCGGCATCACCTCCGACGCCGACCTGCAGCGGCTGGGCATGGAAGAAAGCCTGCGCCGGCTTGGGCCGTTCTGGGAAACCTGCAAGAAGGTGCTGGAGCGCTACGACCTGTCGATCGACAGCAGCCTGGACGCGCTGCGGACCGGCTTGATCAAGCAGGACGCCGACACCGCCCAGGTACGGCTGCGCTATCCGCTGGCCGCCCACGATATCGATCTGAACGTCGCGCTGATCAAGCGCGAGGGCCACTGGTACCAGCTGCAGACCCAGAACGAAGTGCAGGCGCTGCTCGATGCCCAGGCCGCGCCCTTACCCAGCGCCACTGCAGTGCCCGACACCGCAGCGGCCGCGCCGGTGAAGCCTGCCGACACCGGGCAACGCCCGGCTGGGCGATAATGACCGTGATGCCAGAACAGAATCCCCTGCCGTTCCCGGACGGCCAGCCCAGCCCGCCCAGCACTGCCGCAGCCGACACCACCGGCGCCACGACGGCGGCATTGCCGCTCGCCGAGCCGGTACCGCCAGCGGTTGCGCCCTCGATCGCCCCTGGCGTTGCCGCTGCGCGCAGCGCCAAGCGCCCCTGGTGGGCGCGCCTGCTCGGCCGCCTGGCAGACCCCTGGCTGAGCCTGACCATCGAGCCGGACCAGCCCGGTCGCTACGACGACGGCCGCCCGGTGGTGTACGTGCTGGAAGACTACGGCATGTCCAATGCGCTGATTCTGGACAAGGCCTGTCGCGAAGTCGGCCTGCCGTCGCCGCTGGTGCCGTTGCCGGGCGACCCGCTGGAGCGCAAGCGTGCCTACCTGGCGCTCTCACGGCGCAGCAGCAGCAATTCGCTGATTCCCGAGCAGCGTGGCGGCAAGACCCATTCCGATTCGCTGGCCAAGTTGCTGCAGGCGCACCGCGTGCGCGCCGACCTGGACGTGCACCTGGTGCCGGTATCGATCTTCGTCGGCCGCGCGCCGGACAAGCAGAGCGGCTGGTTCGCGGTGCTGTTCTCCGAAAACTGGGCGCTGGTCGGACGCTTCCGCCGCCTGCTCTCGGTATTGCTCAACGGCCGCACCACCATCGTGCGCTTCGCCCCGCCGATTTCGCTGCGCCAGACCATGGCCGAGGGACTGCCGCCCGAGCGCACCTTGCGCAAGTTGCAGCGCGTGTTGCGCACGCACTTCCGGCGCATCCGCGAAGCGGTGATCGGCCCGGACCTGTCTACCCGCCGCTTGCTGGTGGACCAGGTGCTGGCCGCCGAGCCGGTGCGCGAAGCCATCGCCATCCAGGCCAAGCGCGACAACAGCAAGCCGGTCGATGCCTGGCGCAAGGCGCATGCCTACGCCTGGGAAATCGCCGCCGACTATTCCAGCCCGGTGGTGCGCTCGGCCAGCTTCCTGCTGACCCACGTGTGGAACCGCATCTACGCCGGCGTGCTGGTGCATCACCTGGACAAGCTCAAACAGGCCGCGCCCGGGCACGAAGTGGTGTACGTGCCCAGCCACCGCAGCCACATGGACTACCTGCTGCTGAGCTATCTGCTGTACGAACGCGGCATCGTGCCGCCGCACATCGTGGCCGGCATCAACCTCAACCTGCCGGTGGTGGGCACGCTGTTGCGCAAGGGCGGCGCGTTCTTCATCCGTCGCTCGATCAAGGGCAACGCGTTGTATTCGGCCGTGCTCAGCGAATACGTCGCCCAACTGGTGGCCGGCGGCTATTCCATCGAATACTTCGTCGAAGGCGGGCGTTCGCGCACCGGGCGTTTGCTGCAGCCCAAGGGCGGCATGATCGCGATGACGCTGCGCGCGTATCTGCGTCAGCCGCGCAAGCCGGTGCTGTTCCAGCCGGTGTACATCGGCTACGAAAAGTTGATGGAAGGCAACAGCTACCTGGACGAGCTCACCGGCCGGCCGAAGGAAAAGGAATCCATCTGGGGCCTGCTGTGGTCCATCCCCAAGGTGCTCAAGCAGAACTACGGCCAGGTGGTGGTGAACTTCGGCGAGCCGATCGCGCTCAACGACGTGCTGGCCAAGCACGCGCCCGATTGGGACGGCCAGCCGCTGCCGGAAGACGAAAAACCCACCTGCCTGGCACCGGCGGTGGACATGCTGTCCACGCAGATCCAGACCCGCATCAACTGCGCCGCCGACGTCAATCCGATCAACCTGCTGGCGCTGGCCTTGCTGTCCACGCCCAAGCACGCGATGGGCGAGGCCGACCTGATCGCGCAGATCGAGCTATGCAAGAAGCTGCTGGCCGAAATGCCGTACTCGGACCGCGTCACCGTCACCCCGCATACGCCGGCGCGCATCATCACCCATGCCGAAGAGATCAACGTGCTCACGCGGGTGTCGCACCCGCTGGGCGACGTGCTCAGCGTCAGCGGCGATACCGCGGTGCTGCTGAGCTACTTCCGCAACAACGTGCTGCACCTGTTCACCGCGTCCTCGTGGGTGGCGTGCTGCTTCCAGAACAACCGCCGCATGAGCCGCGCCGGTCTGTTGCGCCTGGGCCGCACGGTATACCCGTTCCTGCAGGCCGAGCTGTTCCTGCCGTGGAGCGAAGACCGCTTTGCCGAGCGCATCGAACAGACCATCGACATGTTCGTGCGCGAAGGCCTGCTGCTCAACGTCACCGACGACGACGGCGGCATCCTGGCACGCAACACCGGGCAGACCGACGAAGTGTTCCGCCTGCGTGCGATCGGCCATTCGCTGCAACAGGCCTTCGAGCGCTATTACATCGCCATTTCGGTGCTGGTGAAGAACGGCCCTGGCGTGCTCGGTGCCGGCGAACTGGAAAGCCTGTGCCAGCAGGCCGCGCAGCGATTGAGCCTGTTGTATGCACCGGCCGCGCCGGAGTTCTTCGACAAGACCCTGTTCCGCGGCTTCATCCAGAAATTGCGCGAGTTGCGCCTGGTGTGGCCGGACGAAAACAGCAAGCTGATGTTCGACGAGCGCCTGGATGCCTGGGCAAAGGACGCCAAGTTCATTCTCGGCCGCGAACTGCGCCACACCATCGAACGGGTCAGCCCGGCGGCGGCCAAGCCGGACGTGGTGGTGCCGCCGCAGTAAGAGCGACTGACAAGACGTAGCGAGCAGTCGTCGGGTGGGTGTGGACGGCGCGCAGGAACCGGGGCGCACGTGGTACATGCCTTACCGGGCACCGGCCGCGCCCGCCTGGGGGCTGCCCAGTCGTTTTGCTGGATGCTCTAAGCCGTTGGCGAATGCCTTCACGTCTTGCAGGGCGCGTGGGTCGCGTGGCGAGGCGTCTGTAGACGAGGCGCCGGCCGCCTTCACGTAACGGTTCCGTTCGCTTCATCGGGCGCTTGCAGCGCTCCCGTTAGCATCGCGGTTTCTTTCACTGTGATCGGCTGCGTTGCACCACCGGCGTGGCCGACAGGAGACTTGCATGCGCGCAGCCATCCACACCCAGTTCGGCGACCCGTTCAAGGTGCTCGAACTTGGCGAACGTCCCACACCGCAACCCGGCAAGGGTCAGGTCCGCATCGCGATGCGGCGTTCGCCCATCCATAACCATGACCTGTGGACGGTGCGCGGCAACTACGGCTACAAGCCCACATTGCCGGCGATCGGCGGCAGCGAAGGGTCGGGCGTGATCGATGCGCTGGGCGAAGGCGTCCAGGGCCTGCAGGTCGGTCAGCGTGTGGTTGCTGCCGGCGTGCACGAGAGCTGGGCCGAGTACTTTCTGGCCGAGGCAACCGGTGTCGTTCCGCTGCCCGATGCACTGGATGACGACCGCGGCTGCCAGCTCATCGCCATGCCGTTGAGTGCATTGATGCTGATCGAATTCCTGCAGGTCAAAAAGGGCGATTGGATCGTGCAGAACACGGCCAACGGCGCGGTAGGCAAGACCGTCGCCATGCTGGCGGCGGCACGCGGCATCAACGTGATCAATCTGGTGCGTCGCGATGCCGGCGTGGACGAACTCAAGGCGTTGGGCATCGGCAATGCGGTGTCGACCGCGCAAGACGGTTGGCAAGACAACGTGCGCGCGCTGGCCGGCGATGCGCCGATCGTGCGCGCAATCGACTCGGTCGCCGGCAAGGCGGCAGGCGAGCTGATGGGGCTGCTTGCCGAGGGCGGCGAGTTGATCTCGTTCGGCTCAATGACCGGCGACCCGCTGGAGATTGCCAGTGGCGATGTGATCTTCAAGCAGGCGACCGTGCGCGGCTTCTGGGGCAGCAAGGTCATGGCCGCCACCAAGTCCGAGGACAAGCGCCGCATGATCGGCGAGCTGTTGAAGGCCGCGCTCGACGGCAGCCTGGCACTGCCGGTGGAAGCGGTGTTCGATCTGGCCGATGCCGCCAAGGCGGCGGCCGCCAGCGCCGAGGCCGGACGCAGCGGCAAGATCCTGTTGCGCGCCGGCTGAGCGCTGCACGCAGGAGTCTGATTGGCTCGCCTTGGCGCTTCCTTCTCCCGCTTGCGGGGGAAGGTGCCCGAAGGGCGGATGGGGGCAAACGCAGTGAGCGTTGGTCAACGTCTGCGGGCGCCCAGTCAGGTGCTCACGTGTGCGCAGCGCCACGCCAACGGCATGCTTGGCTCAACCAGCGATGGCCTGCCCCCGCACCCCATCGCCACTCGCATGTCACGCGGTCTCCGTCCCACCAGTCAGTCTGCTCACCGCCAATGCAGGAGCGCGCCGGAGCGTGCCTGGCCGTGCGGGTAACGCCTCATCGCGCCCAGGTGCGCTCCTACGCAGGGGTGTTGGCGCGCGCAGCAGGCAGATGCGGTGATCAGCGCACGGCCATCACCAAGCGAACGCAAACGCAGGCATGGCCTCACGCCGGCTCGTCGGGCACCAGTTCCATTTCCAACCGCGTAATGCAGTCCTTGAGGTGCAGCTTGCGCTTCTTCAACCGCTTCATCTGCAGCTCGTCGTCCAGGTTCGCGGGCACGCGCTGAATCTCCTCGTCCAACGCGCGGTGGGCGCGTCGCAACTCGGCGATCTGCTCGACGATCTCGGCGGTTGACAGGGTTTCCACCCTCCGAGCATACACAACCCCGGGCTGCGCGCGTCACCCACGCTTGCCAAGCGGCCCGTGGCTGCGACAATGCCCGCGCGCTGCGGGGAAACGGCGGCGCGCCCCGTCCATCATTGCCGCGCGGCTACGGCCGTCGAGAAAGGAGTCTTACGATGCGTCTGTATTCGTCCCTGCTGGCCATGGGCCTGCTCACCGCCGCCAACCTGGCCAGCGCCGCCGACGTCGCCAAATACGACGGTTTTTTGTGCTGCAACCTGCGCACCGACGGCAGCTGGATCAGCGACAGCAACTACGCCGAAGACGGCAAGCGCGTGCTCCCGGTGGGCACCCCGGTCAGCGTCACCGGCTTTGGCCGCAACCGCGTCAACCTCAAGATCGCCGGCGAAAAGCAGTCCATCGGCAACGATTACAGCCGCGACCTGGACAACACCGCCTTCGCTGCGCGCTACGTCGTCACCGCCGACCCCAAGCTCAAGCTCGCCACCTTCCCGCCCAAAATTCGCCAGGCCATTGCCGACGGCAAGCTCACCGGCGGCATGACCCGCGAGCAGGTGCTGATGGCGGTCGGCTACCCGATCAGCAGCGAAAACCCCAATCTGGACGCCTCGCTGTGGCGCTACTGGCGCGACAGCTTCTCCGAGTACCAGGTGCAGTTCGGCCCCAGCGGCAAGCTGGTCAAGGTGACCGCCGATCCGCAGGTGATGAATTTGATCTGGGTACATTGAATGGTCTAAATTTTTGTTGCACTCTGCATGAAAATTTATAAAACCTATAGTTTAAACTAAAAAAAGAGGCTTGATGCAGATGGCAGATACTGACTTTTTGGATAGAGAAATCAGAACAACGGCAGTAGACTTCTCTTTCGGAGAGCTGCTCAATCTGCATAATACTAAAGAAATAGTTATTCGCCCAGAATATCAGCGATTGTTCCGTTGGACGATTGAGCAGCGTTCTCGTCTTATAGAATCGATAGTGCTAGGGCTGCCCATTCCTCCGATCTTCTTAAGGATGGTCTGATCAATGCGGCCAGAGGATGCGTCGACCCGCATCGGTAGCGCTGACTACGCTCACACCTTCGGTTTTTCGCTGTTTCCAGCGCATTCTCGGGGCGTTCTCCCCATTACAGGCACAACTTCCCAACGGCAGGCATCAACTGCTTCCGCTTCAGCCACAGGTTCGACAGCGCAAAGAGCGTCAGCACCTGCGCGGTGTTTTTGACCAGGCCGCGATAGCGCACCTTGGCATAGCCAAACTGGCGCTTGATCACCCGAAACGGATGTTCCACCTTCGCACGCAGGCTGGCCTTGGTGTGCTCCCAGCGCTTGGCCAACTTCAGTTCGCGCTTGTTCTTGATCTGCTTCAGCTTCGAGGGCTTCTCCGCGATCAGGTAGCGTAGCTTGCGCTTGCCCTTGATCTCATCGCGCTTCTCAAGCCCGGTGTAGCCGCTGTCCCCACACACCGTGTCTTCCTTGCCATGCAGCAGCTTGTGCGCTTGCGTGATGTCCGCCACGTTGGCTGCCGTGCATTCCACGTGGTGCACTAGGCCGGATTCATCATCCACTCCAATGTGCGCCTTCATCCCGAAGAAGTATTGGTTGCCCTTCTTGGTCTGGCGCATCTCCGGATCGCGCTCACCGTCCTTGTTCTTGGTCGAACTGGGCGCAGAGATAATCGTGGCATCCACAATCGTCCCGCCGCGCAGGCTCTGACCCTTGCGCGACAGATGCGCGTTCACCCGATTGAACAGCTTGCGCGCCAAATCGTGCTGCTCCAGCAGATGGCGAAAGTTGAGAATCGTCGTCTCGTCCGGCACCTCATCCAGCCCGCCGATCTTGGCGAAACGGCGCATCGACACCGTGTCGTACAAGGCTTCTTCCGCCGATGGATCGCTCAATGCATACCACTGCTGCAAAAAGTGGATGCGCAGCATCGTCTCCAGCCGATACGGCTGTCGTCCCGGTTGCCCCGACTTCGGATAGTGCGGCTCGATCAGCCCCAGCAGCTCCTTCCACGGCACGACCTGCTCCATCTCGGCCAAAAACACCTCACGCCGCGTCCGCTTGCGCTTGCCGTCGTACTCCGCGTCGCCGAAGGTCAGCTGCATCGAAATCGTCTACTCGGGTCGATGATCGATTGTGGCAGATCAGGACGGATTGTTCAGAGTTTCCTTAATAGAGGGTCAGTCTGGGATTCTTGAGTTGATTGATGACTGCAGAGAACAAGTTCCGTCCTGCAGTTTTTGGATCACGCCGCTATTAACGAGCCAGAACTTAGGCTTGCAGGTTGCGACATAGTTAATGAGCTTAATTCAAAGGTATTCTCGGATCTGCCATTAACTGTGCGGTTGAAGATAATAAGGTCTCCAATTAGGGCGACAATCATTAATAAGTCGGGCGACGCTTTTGTAAAATATGAAATGTTCAAACGACTTAATACCGGCGGCTCTTTGCTATCGTCTCAGGAGATTCGGAATTGTAGCTCCCGCATGGTCGAGGGCGGAGATCTATTTTATGATGCTATACAAGAGATGGCCAAGTACCCATCTTTTGTGAAAACCATACAGCGTCTTCCTGACACTTTTAGAGAGAAGCGCGCTGATGAGGAGCTTGTCCTTAGGTTCTTCGCCGTTACGCTATTTCGCGACCACTACCATGGAAACATTGAGGAGTGGCTCGATTCGATTATGGAATCGATATTGTTCAGAAAAGTCAAATTCGATCTGCCAAATCAAAAGTCCTCGTTTGAGAAAGTGTTCGATCTTATCGCAGAGAAGCTTGGAGATAGCGCATTTACGAGATTCACAGAAGACGGTTTGCCAACTGGCCGGCTTGCTCCCGCTTATTATGAAGCGACTGCCTGTACTTTCTCGGATTGTTACAGTGCAATTAAACCCATGAGTGGAGGAGAGGTTAAGAAAAGGCTGATTGCTGCATATACAGATCAACTATTCCTGGACTCAAATGGCCCTGGCGCTAACACGATTCCAAAACTGGAGCAGAGAATTAGGGTGGTTTCTAAACACTTTCTCGATCAATGAGCGTTTTAAGCGCGCTCACTAATGATCTAGACTGGCGAGAGACTGAGATTGCGTCTATGCGAATCCTTCTCTCGTCGGGATCAGCCACGCCATCGCAGCAAACCGTTCTACTGAGAGCGGCTTGGGCATTGCTTTACGCTCACTACGAGGGATTTTGTAAGAACGCATTAGTTATATTTTTTGACGCAGCATGCAAATCAGGGGTGCTGGGTGAAAATCTTCCAAAACCTACGAGGTTATTTGCATTAGCTTCTACACTTAGAAAGCTAAGAAGTCTGCCTGATCACAAAGTTCTGGAAGAGCTAGAAAATTTTGTCCCTTTATACCTCAGAAAAACACCTGTTTTTCCGGATGTAGACACCAAGTCGAATTTATGGCCAAATGTGTTAATAGAGTTAATGGAATCTGCAGACCTATGTGCCGACAAAGTTATAGAAAATAGATCCAAGCTTCATGCTCTTGTGGCTAGGCGAAACAAAATTGCCCACGGTGAGAATAGCATCATCCCGGAATTATCCATATTATAAATCTTATGAGGATGCGGTTTACGAAGTTATCTACGACCTCGCTTATCAAATTGAAGCTAGATTGCAGGGAGCACCCTATGTTTCATTCATCTGAATTTATTGAAGTATGTAGCCTTATTAAAAGGTGCGCCTAAATAACAAAGTGGTTGTTGTCTTCGAGTTGACGAGATTGTCAATTTTTATAAATGCAGGATGGCTGGCAATTCAATTCATGGCCGATCGCATAATCACATCGACCGAGCTTGTGTTGATTGTGTTTGCATGGTCTCTTGCTGTTGAGTCTGCATGATCTCCTGTGCTTTTGTTTGCTGCATCACTTCCACTTGCGCGAGGCGCTGATCCGCAGGAACAGAAAGCGCTTCTTGTGTCGTCATGTGCGCTCGATGCGCGGCGGGATCGGGGGAGTGATGGCCTTCCCGCCAAATATGCATGATTTCTCCACCAGCAAGTTTTTCGGTTGGCGTATTGAACGCAAACTTCAGATCGTCTTTTGATGTAAAGCCCTTTTCTGCGGCCATGAGCAGCAAGCTTGCGCTTAGCCGTTCGCTGCTCTCGTCCCACACCTTGCCGGCTTGTTGATCAAGGCTGCGAACACCACTACGGATTTTCTCCAGCAGCTCATTGTCTGGTTGCTCTTTCTTGCCGGGCGGCATGAGCCCCGGTAGCCGAGGATCGATGTCGGGAATCGGGCTGATGTGCTGGTGAGTGCCCTGCGTATGCTGCAACAGCCCGCGGGTTGGTGGATTTGTACTGGTGTCCCAATACACCTGTGGCGTGGCGGTGGTGCCTGGGGGCAGGGTGATGCCGTTGTGTTCCAATAGATCTTCTCTGAAGCGTAGGCGCTGCATATCAAGCTGCATCTGCGGGGGAATTCCGCCGACCGGATGTGCATACGCCCTGTCGAACGCAATGGCACGGCTGACAGCACCGGCTCCGTAATAGTTGGGGTAGTCCGAGTCACCGTGGAATCCGATGCCTGTTGTTTGGCGTGTCGAAAGTCCCGGCGCGCCTTGGGGCGGTTTGTCGAAGTAGTAAGTTGCCTGCGCAGAAATATTCTGCGGCGTCATGGGAAGCGAACCGTCTTGGTTGAACGTGATTCCCGGCCGTGCCTGGGTCTGCTTTGCGTTGGTCGGACTAGCCTCGATAAAGTCATCCAGGCGAGCGTTTCCGAGGTTTCTCATTGTGTTCAGATCGACAGCCGGATTGGTTTGCCGTTCCCGGTCAATCAAGGCATTCCATCCTGCAATCTGAGCTTTAGCCTCATCTTCCCTGGCGCTGTTGATCAGGTTTTCAACTGGGGACGTGTAATCGTTGACTGGATTGTTGTCTTTCGCAATCGTTGTCACCGCTGCATCGAATTTTCTGTACGAGGAGGCCATGCTCACTTGATTGAAAGCATGTTGTGTCTCATGGCCTAGAACAAATGTTAGGTCATTGGCATTTAGCTGATTAAATTGCCCTTTGGACTTCCCAACCGTGATTGGTGGAATGCTCATGGTCTTGTTTGTTGGATTGAATGTTCCGCCTGCCACAGTGCGAGCGTGTGCAGAATTTTGTGTAACCGTGGTTTGGGTTACCGCTGAGGAAGTCGCCCCTCGAACTGGATCGTAAAGCGGTTCAGCGCAGCCTTCCAGTCGCGGATCGGCAGCGTCCATTTCTTGGTGATGTTGCGCAGAGCCAGGTAGAACAGTTTCATCAAGGCTTCGTCGCTGGGGAACGCGCCGCGGTTCTTGGTCAGCTTGCGCAGGCTCATGTTGACCGACTCGATGGCGTTGGTCGTATAGATCACCTTGCGGATCTCCGGTGGGTAGTCGAAGAACGGGATCAGTCGTGACCAATTGCGCCGCCATGACTGGCTGATGGGCGGGTACTGGGCGTCCCACTTGGCCTCGAACTCGGTCAGTGCCTGCTCGGCCTCCTCGACGGTGGCGCAGGCGTAAATGCGCTTGAGATCGGCGGCAACCTCGGCGCGGCGTTTCCACGAGACGTAGTTCAGGCTGTGCCGCACCATGTGCACGATGCACAGCTGCACGGTGGTCTGCGGGAACACCGCCTCGATCGCCTCGGGAAACCCCTTCAGGCCATCGACGCAGGCAATGAAGATGTCCTGCACCCCGCGGTTGCGTAGCTCCGTCACGACTTGCAGCCAAAACTTGGCACCCTCGGCCTGCGCCAGCCATAGGCCCAGCACTTCCTTCTCGCCGCCCATGGTGATGCCGATGGCCAGGTACACCGCCTTGACCCGCACCGCGCCCTCGCGCACTTTGACGTGGATGCAGTCCAGATAGACGATCGGATAGACCGGATCCAGTGGCCGCGCCTGCCACGCCTTGACCTCCTCGACGACCGCATCGGTGACTGAGGAAATCAGACTCGGCGACACCTCGGTGCCGTACATCTCCTCCAGGTGCGACTGGATCTCGCGCACGGTCATGCCGCGCGCGTACAACGACAAGATCTTGTCATCGAAGCCGGCCCAGCGGGTCTGGTGCTTGGGGATCAGCTGTGGCGCGAAGCTGCCGTGGCGATCACGCGGAATCTCGATCGGCAGCTCGCCGAACTCGCCCTTGAGCGTCTTGCGGCTGCGTCCGTTGCGCGTGTTGCCGGCCGCGTTGGCGACCGGCTCATGCTTGTCATGACCGAGGTGTTCGGTCATCTCCGCGTCCAGCGCCCGCTCCACCAACCGCTTGGTCAGCTGCTTGAGCAGGCCGTTCTCGCCGATCAGATCCTCGGGTTTGGTGTAGTTGACCAACAGGCTGCTAAGCAGCTCGTCGGGTACCTCATGTGTGCGTGGGCTCATGGTGTCTCCGGGTTAGGTGGCAGTCTCCTGCCTGTGGCCCGGTTACACAAAATCTAGGACACGCCCCACAGTGCCGCTGAGAGGTGAAAAATTCTCAAGCAACATCGGGCTTTTCGGGTCCTTGCTGTCAATGGCGGTCGTGACGGCGCGCTTCATCTCGCTGGCCAACGTCGGCGAACTATTGATCGTCGCCTGCAGATTGGTAACCATATCTTGCGTTACAGGCTGGCTTTGCTGGTTTGCATCCATGTACGAACTATTTGCAAAACGCATACCCATCTCTTGCAGCCGGAGCGAACCACGCAAGTTCGTTGTCGGCGCAGATCCTGGCTCAAAAGCCGGTAGGGTGACAATTCCGGATGCCTTGTCGTAGGAGCCTGTTAACGGTTCGGAGCCGCCAACGCCTGGCACAAATGCTTTCAGATGACCGCTGGCTGCTTCCTGATTGAGTCTCTGTGTGAGGTCCGGATCAGAAGCAATAGTCGCGCGTAACTGCGATTCTTGGTCGGGACTGACATCTGACCGACCCGCGAATTGCGTCAAGATGGACTGCAACTGAGTGTTGGCGTTTGCCATTATCGTTAATCCTCAAACTTGTACAGACGTATCGACCTGACGCAGTTCTCTCCTGATTTTCTGTTAGGGTCTACGGAGACAGGGTGCCACGGATTGATCTGGGCGCGTATGTTGTCGCGTAAATATTGAAAAGAAATGACCCGTCCAAACTCATTATAAGACCAGTATCCCGTTTCAGTTTTGAATCCTGCGTCCTTCAAGGCCTGGTCGTATTTCTCAAAGACGAGCTCGCAAGGGGGGACGGTTGAAGCGGGGATACTACTCGGCGGGATAAGTTCCAAGGTGACATTGGAGTACCTTGGAAATTTCTCGTCGAAGTTGTAAGTGGTGGCATATGTTGAATAAGGGGATGGTTGATCAAGCATATGGAATCCAGAGTTTTCACCTGAATTTTTGGTGAAGGGCACCTCTAGATACCTTTCAAGAACCAACGGCGACAGCTCGTCGAAATCTTTGACGTCTCTTATCAAGGAGAGCAAGCGGTCCACCAGGACTTGGGGGAGGAGCTCAGTGCGCGTTGTCATCTTTGTTCCTTGAGGTTCTTCAGTCGTCGGTCTGGCAGTTGCACACGACGTTGCCAAGCAGATGAGTGCGATGCCTAACACTGGATTTGCTTTGGATTTCACTGCGCATGCTCCCTTCGTTTGCCAAGTGTATTGCTGGAATTCTGGTGCCTGCCAGTGTTCGGTAAATTTGCTTTCTCTGTCACAAGAGTTATAGCTTGTAAAAGCAGGAAAAAGTAACCGAGATAACGGTGTAGCGATTGCTGTTGCTTGCGTCACAGGCATGCTATGACGAAGGACATCACTCTGTCATGTCGCCAGGCACTGTGGTCTGCAGCAGTACATTGCTCAATTGCTCAGCCACCATGTCGAAGCAAAACGCCAACGCATCCATTTGTATGGAAAGCCCATTGCCGCCTGAGGTATTCGACATGCAGCGAGGACGCGCCAGCGCGGCCAGAAAGCGTAGATGATCACGCGTCTGCAGTAATCGAAGCTGCGCATCTTCCGGCAGCAGGTAATACCCGAACAGAGACTGCTCCATGCTCGACTCTCCGGAGAGGCTCCCGCCGCACGATGCGGCGGGATGCCGGGAGGTTAGCAACCGCAGATAGCCGGCGGGCTTATTTCCCTTGCGGGTGTTGTATTCGCCGCCCTCCCGACGCGGAAACGCCGAGTATGTGCCCAGACATTCAGGCACAAAAAACTACCGCTTTACGGGGGTGGGCACCGCTATCTGTGGAGTTGCTACGCTCCCGACGTCCCCCCGATTTTGAGTAGCACCGCAGTTTGGAGTCCAATTCCCTACCCCGAGGAGATTGGACGTGAAGAAGCGCTTTTCCGAAGAACAGATCATTGGCTTCCTGCGCGAAGCCGAAGCGGGCGTGGCGATCAAGGACCTGTGCCGGCGCCATGGCTTCAGCGAGGCCTCTTACTACCTGTGGCGCAGCAAGTTCGGCGGGATGAGCGTGCCCGATGCCAAGCGGCTCAAAGACCTTGAAACGGAGAACGCGCGGCTGAAGAAGTTGCTGGCCGAGCAGCTGTTTGAGAACGATCTGATCAAGGATGCGCTGCGAAAAAAGTGGTGAGCGCGCCGGCGCGTCGTGCGCTGGTGCGCGAGTGGATGGGGTGCGGTGCCAGCGAGCGCCGCGCCTTGGCAGCGATCGGCATGAGCGCCAGCGCGCTGCGCTACTGCCCACGCGAAGATCGCAACGTTGAGCTGCGCGAGCGCATCGGTGCGTTGGCGCATCGCCATCGCCGTTATGGCGTGGGCATGATCTATCTCAAACTGCGACAGGAAGGCCGCATCGTGAACTACAAGCGTGTGGAGCGGTTGTACCGCGAGCAGCAGCTGCAAGTCCGCCGCCGCAAGCGCAAGAAAGTCCCGGTAGGCGAGCGTCAGCCGCTGCTGCGGCCATCGCAGGCCAACCAGGTATGGTCGATGGACTTCGTGTTCGACCGCACTGCCGACGGTCGGGTGATCAAGTGTCTGGTGATCGTGGACGACGCCACGCACGAAGCGGTCGCCATCGAGGTGGAGCGCGCAATAGCGGGCCATGGCGTGACGCGTGTGCTGAATCGGCTCGCCATCCGCCGCGGCTTGCCGCAGGTGATCCGCACGGACAACGGCAAGGAGTTTTGCGGCAAGGCGATGGTGGCCTGGGCGCATGCGCGTGGCGTGCAGTTGCGACTCATCCAACCCGGCAAGCCGAATCAGAACGCCTACGTTGAATCGTTTAACGGCCGCCTGCGCGACGAATGCCTCAACGAACACTGGTTCCCGACACTGCTGCATGCACGCACCGAGATCGAGCGCTGGCGCCGCGAATACAACGAGGAGCGACCCAAGAAAGCAATTGGCGGCATGACGCCCTCCGCGTATGCCCAACAGTTGGCCAACGCCGCTATCATCAACCCCGGACTCTAAACCTGGCCGCTACTCAGGGCGGGGGGACGTCGCTCCGTGCAAGAGTGTGCTACCGATGCATGCGGGCAGGCAAGACGCAGGCCTGGAATTCTCGCGCTCCATGGGTCATCAATGGCATGCCTCAAAAGTTTATGTCACGAATTGCATAAATTCCGGATCTCCGGAAAGCAGCGAGAATTAATATCTCAGTCAGGTCGTCGATGAGTATCGATGGCGCAAAAAATAGGTCGCTAAAGCTACCGTCTGTAGTTGACTTTATGGCCGCGACTTAGTTGGGGCACCATACAGGCCGAGGCGGTAAACTTCTTCACCCGCCCACAAAGCGTCGCGGAGCGAATCAACTATGCAGCGAAATCTGGACCTGTATCCCAAAGACGACAACGGCGACACGCTCTGGCATATCGCACAGCAAGGTGTCGACCTTTCAAAGCCGCGGGAAATCGCTTTTTCAGTGGTCTTCCCCAGCAAGGAATCGGCGCTTGAGTTCTCGGTCAAGATGCTGCGTTTCGAACAGAAAGTCCGCTGCTGTCATTACCCGGAAAATACGGCGTTTCCCATGGATGTGACGGTGTATCCGACCATGGTGCCGTCGTACAAGGCGATTTCGGCGTTCGAGGAAGATTTGGCAACCGAAGCCAAGCCGTTGGGCGGCTTGAACGATGGATGGGAATTTTCTGTGGACGCGAAAGACGCCTGAGGCGCTCGACGGGTTCGAGGACCGCACGGCGTGCGGTCCCCGATGGACGCTTTTGCATCAGCGCGCCGACTGCGGCACGCGTCGTAGCGGCGCGACGTCGTAGCCCATCGCCGCGATGAGCTCGACCGCTTGCTGATAGTCGGCATCCGAAACCTGCGGGGTGCGCGCCATGTACCAGACGTAGTCGCGCTTGCTGCGCGCCACGATGGTCTGCGTATACCCCGCATCCCGCCAGGCAATCACGTACTCGGCCTTGAACGGCCAGAAGAACTGCATGCGCCAGAGCGCGCCATTGCCTTCCTTCGCCACCTGGCCGACTGGATGCATCGACTTGAGCGGCGCCTGGAAGCTGCCCTTGCGATACGTGAAGGTGGTCTGGATACGACCATCCGGTCGCAGCGCGTAGCTTTCCACCGCGTCGTAGGGTAATCCCCCCACTTTTAGCGGTCGCCAGAAGTGGAGCTAAGCGGCCATCGCCAACTTCATGGCAGGCGTGATGCCGCCGAGCGCCATATTCGGACGCTCGTGGTTGTACGTCCATAGCCAGCGGGTGGCTTTGTCCTGCACCTGGTCGATGGTGTCGAACAGGGTTTGGGCGAGCCAGGCGTAGCGGATGGTGCGGTTGTAGCGTTCAACGTAGGCGTTCTGCTGTGGCTTGCCCGGCTGGATGTGCTCGACCCGGATACCATGCCGCTGCGCCCAGGACAGCAACGCGCCACTGATGTATTCAGGGCCGTTGTCGCAGCGGATCACGGCGGGCTTGCCGCGCCACTCGATGATCTGCTCCAGCGATCGGATCACACGGGCTGACGGCAGCGACAGATCCACCTCGATCCCCAGCCCCTCGCGATTGAAGTCGTCGAGCACATTGAACAGCCGGAAGCTGCGGCCGTCGGCCAACTGGTCGTGCATGAAGTCCATCGACCAGACCTGGTTGATAGCCTCCGGCACCGCCAGAGGCTCGGGCCGCTCACGCACCAGCCGCTTCCTCGGCTTGATCCGCAGGTTCAACTCCAGCTCGCGGTAGATCCGGTAGACCCGCTTGTGATTCCAGCCAAAGCCCTTCACGTTGCGCAGGTACAGGTAGCACAGGCCAAAGCCCCAGTCGCGATGGGCGGTCGTCAGGCGGACCAGCCAGTCGGCGATCCGGGCGTTCTGCTCGCTGGCCTTGGCCTGGTAGCGGAAGCAGGTCTGGCTCACCGCGAAGGCCTGGCAGGCGTGGCGGATGTTCGTACGCCCGCTCGTGACTGCCGATTGGGCCATCTCGCGTCGCTGAGATGGCCTCACCATTTTTTTGCGAGCGCTTCCTTCAGCAGGTCGGTACTGAGCTGCGCCTCGGCGTACATCTTCTTGAGCCGGCGGTTCTCCTCCTCCAGCTCCTTCATGCGCGCGACCATGGACACGTCCATGCCGCCGAACTTGCTGCGCCACTTGTAGAACGTGGCCGAGCTGATGCCGTGCTCGCGGCACAGCTCCGGCACGGGCGCACCGGCCTGGGCCTGCTTGAGCACGGCGATGATCTGGCTGTCGGTAAAGCGGGACTTCTTCATGGAACCTCCTCGGGAAAGGGGACGAGAAAATTCCACTTCTGGCGTCTGCTAATGGGCGGGGGGATTACCGTAGGCTTTGCGCTCCGGGCGGGTGGGAATATGGGCGATGACGTACCAGTCGCCCATGAAGCGCGGCACATCGACGCTGTCTGCGCGGGGCAGGGCGGCACGCGCCTCGCTGCCACTTGCACTTCCGTAGACCGCCAACGTCAGCAACAACAGCATCGCACCACCTCGCATGGCAACCTCCGCCTGAAAGAACCCGTAGACAGGCCTACGGCGTTGCAGTGGGTCTGGATGCAACCCCATGCGATGCAGTTCCGGACTGGGCGCACGCTGGCTCTTGCCAGTGGGATGACGGTAACGCCCGGTACGTCACGGCGGCGTTCAAGCGCCACGCCGACGCCTGCGCATGCCGGAAACGCGCTCATCGCGCGGTGAGCGCCAGGTCGACGATCAGCCGCAACGACGCTTATGACGCGCTTTGGAAGCGCAGCGATGACAGGACGTGTCGTTCAGCGATGGCGGTCGCGCCATGACGGCTGGCTGGAGTCCAGGCAGCCGGTTGCCCAACGGTACTCACCAAGGCGACACCGCCTCTTCCCCATACGGATAAATCGTCGCGATCGTTCCATCTGCAGCATGCTCCAGCGGTGCCATCTTGATGTTGCGCAGATGTGTCTGGCCGCCCGAGAGCACGCTGTCGTGATAGAACAGATACCACTGCTCCTGGAACAGGCAGATGGAGTGATGCGTGGTCCAGCCGACCACCGGTGCGAGCACCACGCCCTGGTAGGTGAATGGGCCATAGGGCGAGTCGCTGGTGGCGTAGCAGATCTGGTGGGTATCCCCGGTGGAATACGACAGGTAATACCGGCCGGCGTGTTGGTGGACCCAGGGACCTTCGAAGAAGCGGCGGGCGTGGTCGTCTGCGCATAGCGGGGCGCCGTGTTCGTCGAGGATGACGACTTCGCGGCTGGGTTCGGCCAGTTCGGTCATGTGCGCGTGCAGGCGCGCCACGCGTGGGCCGAGGGCGGGTGCGTCGCCCACCGGTTCCTGATGCGTCTGCGCATAGGCATTGTCGCGATAGTGCTGCAGCTGGCCGCCCCAGATGCCGCCGAAGTACAGGTAATGCGCGCCGTCGTCGTCGGCAAGCACGGCCGGGTCGATCGAGTATGTCCCGGCGATGGGCTGCGGTTCGGCGACGAACGGGCCTTCGGGACGATCGCCCACCGCCACGCCGATCTGGAACATGCCATCGGCGCGTTTTGCGGGGAAGTACAGATAGGTCTTGCCGTTGCGTTGTGCCGCATCCGGTGCCCACATCTGCCGCTGCGCCCAGGGCACATCGCGCACATGCAGCACTTGCCCGAGATCTTCCACCGCTGCACCCGGGTGCGCCATGCGCAGCACGTGGTAGTCGGCCATGTCGAAATGCGAGCCGTCGTCGCTGAAGGCCACGCCGGCATCGAGGTCGTGCGAGGGATAGATATACAGCGCACCGTCGAAGACATGTGCCGATGGGTCGGCGGTGTAGAGGTGGGTCACCAGCGGTGCGGAAATGGCGGTGCGCGCCAGCGCCTGCAGATTAGCGGCTTGCAGTTCATCGGACATGCGCGTACCTGTGCATGAAGTGGGAGGGGAGGTCAGACAGTGGCGAGCGGGGCGGCCTGTCGGCGCACGCCCAGTTCGTGTTCGATGCGGGCTTCCAGCGTCTTGTCGATTTCGTACAGCGCCAGCAATGCGGTGCCGAGCAGGAACGGAAGCGAGGCGTACACGCTGATGGCCAGGCGAATGCCGTTGGTGACCGCCGCGCCTTGCTGCGGCAGCGCGGCGTCATAGCCATAAAACGCCAGGATGCCGGCGACCAGTGCGCCGCCCACGCTCAGCCCGATCTCCAGGCCGCACAACATCGCCGAGAAGATGATCGCGGTGGCGCGGCGGTGGTTCTTCCACTCCGAGTAGTCGGCCACATCGGCGATCATCGCCCACAGCAACGGAATGGTGATGCCGTAGAAATATCCGTGCAGGACGTAGGAGGCGAACACCCAGCCGATCGCATTCGGTGGGTACAGATAGAACGCCAGCAGGAACAGCGTGGAGATCAGCAGCGCGCCGCCGAACACATTGCGCTTGCCATAGCGGTCGGCCAGGCGTTTGGAAAAGCCGATGCCCACGATCATCGCCAGGATGCCGCCGGCGCTGAACACGCTGAATGCCGAAGTCGGTGCGTCCTGTGGCCACTGCAACGCGCTCATGCCGGCGCCGGTCAGGACGCTGTTGATGCCGGCGATGAAGCGGTTGAAGCCGGCATGGTCGAGAAACTGCGTCAACGCATTCGCGTCGAGGTAGTACTTGAAGTAGTAGATATACATCCCGCCCTTCATCGCCAGATTGATGAAGACCAGGATGGTGAGCGCCAGCATCACCAGCCAGGGTTTGTTGCGGACCAGGTCGGTCAGGTCCTGGCGCACGCTATTGCGTTGTTCGCTGATCGGCAGCACCCGCTCGCGCGTGGTGAAAAAGGTGATCAAAAAGCACAGCGTGCCGATCGCAGCGAACAGCGCCATGGTGTTGCGAAAGCCCTGCGCCTTGTCGCCATTGCCCAGGATCAGCACCAACGGCAGCAACAGCACCTGGATGATGAACTGCGCAAAGGTCACTGCCAGAAAGCGATACGCCGACAAGCTGTTGCGCTGCTCCATGCTGCCGGTGAGCACGCCGCTCAAGGCCGAATACGGCAGGTTGTTGGCCACGTACACCAGCATCAGCAAGGTGTAGGTGGCAAAGGCGTAGGCGATCTTGCCCTGCTCGCCGAGCGTGGGCGTATTGAAGGCGGCCAGCGACAACGCCCCGAACGGCAGTGCGGTCCACAGGATCCACGGGCGGAACTTGCCCCAGCGGGTGCGGGTGCGATCGGCCAGGATGCCGATGACCGGCGTAAACACGAATGCGCCCAGCATGCCGACCACAAAGATCAAGGTCGCTGCCACGCTTGCAGGAATGCGGAACACATCGGTGTAGAAGAACGCCAGGAAAGTGACCAAGGTCTGGAAGATCAGGTTGGCGGCCAGGTCGCCCAGGCTGTAGCCGATCTTTTCGCGCAAGGAGAGCTGCTGTGACCGATCGTTCATGAGGTGGGGCGGACTCGAAGAATGCTGCGGAAAACGCCGCGGCGCGCATTGCGCCACCGGTCGCCGCTGGGAGGAACGGCGACCGGTGACGACAACACTCAAAAGGTACCGCGGATGCCGAGCATGACGGTGCGCCCGGGCTCGTACAGGTCGTAGGTGGCGTTGGGCCAGGCGAAGGTCGTGCGCAACGGTTCGTTGGTGATGTTGGTGACGTTGAGCGTGATCTGCGGCTTGGACGGCAGCCAATCCAATGCGTAGCTCGCCGACATATCCAGCTGGCCGCGCGCGTCGGCGTTGAGGCGCGCATACGGAATGCCGTTCTGGTTGGCGCCGGAGATCACCATGTCGTCGTTCCAGGTGTAGGACAGGCGGATCGAGGCGGCATTCTTTTCCCAGTAGACGGTCCCGTTCCAGAGATTGGGTGCGACACCGACGGCCACCGCCGGCACGCCTTCGCCTTCGGACTGCTGGTTGACGTGGGTGTAGTTGAGGCTGAAACCCAGGCCGTCGAACAGCTTGTCCAGCGGTTGGACCCAGATGGCTTCGGTGCCGCGGATATTGAGCACGCCATCGGCGTTGACCTGCGTCTGCACATCCACGGTGGCTGCGTTGGGGCCGCCGCGCTGAGCCAGGCCGGCCTGCTGGATCGGCAACAGGGTGTCGTAGTTCACGCCCAGGTCGTTGAACGGAATGCGGCGGATGCCGTTGACGGTGAAGCCGGTGATGCGCTTGTTGAACAGGGTCAGGCCCACATAGCCTTCGCCGCCGGTGTACCACTCGCCGCCGAAATCCACGTTGGTCGACAGGTACGGCTTGAGGTTCGGATTGCCCTGCGTGGCGGTCTGCGCGGAAGGGTCGCTGAAGTTGGTGTTGGGCAGCATCGCGCTGGGATCGGGGCGGGTCAGCGTGCGCGAGCTGGACAGGCGCAAGACCACCTTGTCGGCCACGTCCCAGGCCACGTTGAACGAGGGCAGGGTTTCCTTGTAGTCCGAATCCAGCACCTGCACGCTGCGCACGCCATTGATGGTGACCGGGCCGGTAATGGTCTGGTCGGTGGTCACGTAGCGCACGCCGGCGTTGAAGCGCATGGTGCGGTTCCAGACATCGGCTTCCGCATTGGTCTCGATGTAGAAGCCCAGATTTTTTTCGCGGATGCCGCCGGTCGAAGCGCCGGTGTTGGCCGAGTTGCTCTCCGGTGCGGAATCGCGCAGCGCGTAGTAGTTGGTGTCGGCCAGGAAGCGGGAGAAATCGGCCGTGATGAAGCCGCCTGGGCCGGGTTTCAGATAGCTGGCCAGGGCCGAGTTCGGGATCGCCGAGCCGGCGCCGCCATTGCACACGTTGCCGCCATTGCCGCGGCACACCACCTGTTCCCACGCGGTGCTGTTGTCGAAGCCACGGATGGTGCGCTCGGCCATGTCGTAGGACGCGCCGATCTTGACGTTGCGCTTGTCCTCGCCGAACTGCAGGTCGGCGCGCGCGCCGCGCGTTTCGGTCTGGCGCTTTTCGTTCTGGATATTGACCCGGCCGCCGGTCCAGCCCCAGCCCAGGTTGGGGTCGTTGAGATCGAGCGGGCTGGTGATGCTGGGGCGGTCGCCGCCTTCATTGCGGTAGTCCACGGTCGTGAACGGCGAGGTGACCAGGATGCTGGGCGATTCGCGTGCCAGCCAGCTACGGGTGGCATTGGCCTGCACATTGAGCTTGATGTCCTGCTCGGCGCCAAACAGCAGTTCCGCACCGGGATTGACGCTCCAGAACTTGACGTTTTCGTGGTACGGGCGCGCTTCCAGAAAGTACTGCGCGTTGGCGAAGGTGGCGCTGGTCACCACGTTGTTCTGATCCAGCTGCATGCCGAGCGGGATCATGTTGCCGTTGCGGCCGATCAGATTCATGCTGATCCGCTCGGTGGTGCGCTCGGCTTCGGAGTACAGCGTGTCCAGGTAAAAATGCATGCTGTCGGAAGGGCGCCATTCCAGCGACATCACCGACGCATCGCGGTCGCGATCGCCACTCATGTAGACGCTGCGGCCCAGCCGCGGGATCAGCGCATCGCTGATCTGGTCGATGCTCAGCCCCGGGTTGCGCGCCAGCAGCCAGGCGGCGTCGATGGTTTCGCCGGTGGTGAGGCCGCTGCCGGCAGTGGCGGGCACCGTGTCGGGAATGCGCCAGTTGCCGCCGCCATTGACGTTGCACGCCGCCGGTTGGTTGGTGGCTGGCGTGCCTGCCGGCGGCGCGAGGCCGCACTGGGTGTAGGTGAGGCCGGGGTTGGTCCAGCCCACGCTTTCGAAACCGCGCACGCCGAGTTTGCTGCGGACCGACGCCACGCCGAACAAAGCGCCGAAGGTGCCTGCTTCATTGGTCCAGCTGCCCATGAAGGCCCCGCGTGGGGTGGTTTTTTCGCTGGTGCTGTTCCAGTCGGCCTGCGCCTGATAGGTGAAGTGCACGCCGGGGCGATCGAATGGGCGCGCGCTGCGCATGTCCACGACGCCGGAAACGCCACCTTCGAGCATGCTCGCGGTGGGTGTCTTGCTCACCGTGAGCTGGGTGAAGAATTCGGTGGGGAACAGATTCAGATCGACTTCCCGGTTCTGGTTCTGCGCATTCAGGCCGATCGAGGCGGTGGCGATGCTGGCGCCGTTGAGCGTGGTCTTGGTGAAGCTGGTGCCCAGGCCGCGGATGGCGATATTGAGGCCTTCGCCATTGACGTCGCGCGCCAGCTGCACGCCGGGAATGCGGTTGAGCGACTCGGCGATATTCATGTCCGGAAACTTGCCGATGTCTTCGGCGAACACCGTGTCGGCAAAGCCGACCGAATCGCGCTTGGCGTCGGTGGAGAACTGGATGCTGCGCCGGTAGCCGGACACGGTGACGGTATCCAGCTGGGTCACCGCATCATTATTGCCGGCAGTGGCGGGTGGGGTTTGCGCCGTGCCCTGGGCATCGGCGGACTGTGCCCAGGCGGCAGTGCCGGACATGCCCAGCAGGATGGATCCCAACGCGCAGGACAACGCGGTTCGTGCGTAGCTGTTCTTCACCGTAATCCCTTCCCTAACAGGTAGCAGATGTCCCACGCATCGCCCCTGCGCAGGGAGTGTCGCTGCCGCTGCGCGGCGCGACGATGGTGCGATGGGGGAGACGGACGATCAGTGCATTTGATGTTAGCGCTAACAAATTCGGAACATCACGCTGCAGGGCAGCATGGAAGCGTGGACGTGTCGGCAAGCCGCCGGCCAACCCGCGCCGTCGCGACAGAGGCGCTTGCGTACGGGGGCGCAGTGCTGCACTGCGCGATGGATTTATCGCGATGCCGTGGTAATGGTAGCGCTATCATCCGTGGCGCAAGGCCACCTTCGTGCAGGTGCAGTGGTCGATGAATCGAACCGAAGAACACGCCAGCGACGGGCCCGGCCGGCACCTGACGGGTGCACGCACGCACCACATCGGCCAACCCGTGCAACACGCCGGCGCGCTGGCGCGCCTGCACAGGCCACGCGCATGAGCGAGCTGCCCGCCGCGGCGCCGGAGGCTGCATCGGCAAGACTCGGCCGGGTGCGCTGGCGGGTCTGCGCCTTGCTGTTGGCCGCCACCACCATCAACTACGTGGACCGCCAGGTATTGGGCGTGCTGGCGCCGTTCCTGCAGACCCAGATCGGTTGGAACGAAATCCAGTACGGCTATATCGTCACCGCATTCCAGGCGGCGTATGCGCTGGGCTTGCTGTGCAGCGGTGCGGTGATCGACCGCTTCGGCACTCGGCTCGGCTATGCGCTCGCGATCGGCCTCTGGAGCCTGGCGGCGATGGGGCACGCCCTGGCCACCAGCGTGGTGGGGTTTGCGATTGCGCGGTTTTTCCTGGGCCTGGGCGAATCGGGCAACTTTCCTGCAGCGCTCAAGACGGTGGCCGAATGGTTCCCGCGCCGTGAGCGCGCGCTGGCCACCGGCATCTTCAATTCCGGCTCCAATATCGGTGCCATCGTCGCCCCATTGCTGGTGCCGTTGATTGCCACCGCCTGGGGCTGGCAGGCGGCGTTCCTGTTCACCGGCGTGCTCAGTGCCACCTGGTTGGCGGTGTGGTGGTTCAGCTATCACCCGCCGGAGCAGCAGCCCCGGTTGTCTGCCGCAGAACTGGCGCATATCCGCAGCGATGCGCATGAGCCGGTGCAGCGCCGGCTGTCCTGGTTACAGGTGCTGCGGCATCGGCAAGCCTGGGCGTTTGTGCTGGGCAAGTTCATCACCGACCCGATCTGGTGGTTCTTCCTGTTCTGGCTGCCGAAGTTTCTGCATGCCGAATATGGCTTGAGCCTGCTGCAATTGGGCGTTCCCCTGATCGTGATCTTCGTGCTGGCCGATATCGGCAGCATTGCCGGTGGTTGGGTGGCCGGACGTTTCATCGCGCGTGGCTGGAGCGTCAATCGCGCACGCAAGAGCGCGATGCTGATCTGCGCGGTTTCGGTGGTGCCCATCGTCTTTGCCGCACGCGCCGACAACCTGTGGCTGGCGGTCGCGCTGATCGGGTTGGCGACCGCCGCGCATCAGGGCTGGTCGGCGAACCTGTTTACGCTGCCTTCGGACATGTTTCCGCGCCACGCGGTCGCCACCGTGGTGGGCATCGGCGGCTTTGCCGGTGCGGTGGGCGGCATGTTGATCGCCACCTTCATCGGCTTCCTGTTGCAAGCCACCGGCAGCTATGTGCCGGTGTTCCTGATGGCAGGCTCTGCCTACCTGCTGGCATTGGCCGTCGTGCACACGCTGGTGCCGCGGCTGGAGCCGGCGCAGTTGCCTGCCGATCCAGCGCCGACATCATCCTGAGGTGAGCTTATGCATATGCGCGCAGTAACACTGGGGCTGTTGATGGCGGCGAGCATGGCTGCGCCAGCACACGCGGCACCGCTGGCAGCGACCGCGTCCAAGTTCCTCGGAAGTGCGTACGGCGCGCAGCAGGCACCGGGGTTTGCGCAGTACTGGAACAAGCTCACCCCGGAAAACGGCGGCAAATGGGGCAGTGTGGAGGCCGTGCGCGACCAGATGGACTGGAGCACGCTGGATGCGGCATACCGGTTCGCGCAGGCCAATCAGATGCCATTCCAGATGCATGTCATGGTGTGGGGCAACCAGCAGCCGGAGTGGATCAAGACCTTGCCGCCGGCCGAGCAGCGCCGCGAGATCGAGCAATGGTTTGCCGCCGTTGCGCAGCGCTACCCGGATATCGCGCTGCTGGAGGTGGTGAACGAGCCCCTCAACGACCCGCCCAGCAAGGCCGATACCGGCGGCGGCAATTATCTGCAGGCGTTGGGAGGCAGTGGCGACAGCGGCTGGGAATGGGTGCTGCAATCGTTTCGGCTTGCGCGCCAGCATTTTCCGCACACCAAGTTGATGATCAACGACTACAGCATCACCAATAGCGCGCAGGCGACGCAGAAGTATTTGCAGATCGTGCGGCTGCTGCGGGGTGAGAAGCTGGTCGATGCCATCGGTGTGCAGGAGCATGCCTTCGAGACCACGTCAGAGGTGACGATGTCGGTGCATCGCGACAATCTGGATGCATTGGCCGCCACCGGCCTGCCGATCTACATCACCGAGTTCGATCTGGACGGGCCGACCGATGCGCAGCAACTGGCCGACTACAAGCGGGTGTTCCCGCTGTTCTGGGAACACCCGGCCGTGCATGGCATCACCTTGTGGGGCTTTCGGCCCGGCTTGTGGCGCAGCAAGGAAGCGGCGTATCTGATCCGCGCCGACGGCACCGAACGTCCCGCGCTCACGTGGCTGCGCGATTACGTTGCGGCCCATCCCGGGACACCTGCACCATGACAATGGCCGATGCGCGCCGCGCTCACAGAGGTTTGCGTGGTGTCCCGGCCTCGTGCCGATGGCTTCACGTTGGCGCGCGGGCTGCATGCACTACGTGGCTGGTCGTCGTGCTGATCGGGCTGACCACTGCCGCACGACAAGGCTATTGGGCGTGTCTTTTGACGCCGCTGTCCGACCCGCCTGCCTGTCACGCAGGTGCAACAGTCGCCGGCCTCGGCGGCATGGCGATCGCCCTTTTCATTGGTTTCGTTTTGCAGGCCATCGGCAGCGACATTCCGATATTTTTTTGCGGCGGGTGCGGCCTACTTCCTGGCGCTGGCGGTGGTGCACCGCCTGGTGCCACGGGGCAGCCGGCGCGAGTGGAGCAACCGGCCTAGACGCGGTTCACAGGTGTCTGCGCACTTTGGCGTCGATCCGGCGCACGTCAGCGTACCTGGCCTTTCCGTGACTGCCTTGCTCACTTATCGAGGATGCAAACATGTTGAAACTCCGTTACCCACTCACGCTTGTGCTGTTGCTGGGCGCTTGTGCGTCCGCTGTTGCCGGGCCGATCGCTGCCGGCAAGCAGCGCGCCCTGGGCAGCGCCTACAGCCCACAGCAAGCGCAGGGCTTCACCAACTACTGGAACGCCGCCGTTCCCGAAAATGCGGGCAAATGGGGCAGCGTCGAAGCGGTGCGCGGCCAGATGAATTGGGGCCCGCTCGACGAGGCCTATCAGCTGGCCAAGCGCAACCATATGCAGTTCCAGTTCCACGTGGGTCTTTGGGGTGCACAGCAGCCGACGTGGGTGCGCACCCTGCCGCCAAACGAGCAGCTTGCTGCGATCGAGCACTGGTTTGCCGCGATTGCGCAGCGCTACCCCGACATCGATCTGATGCAGGTGGCCAATGAGACGCTGCCGAACCACAATCAGCCCGACAACCGTAACGCCAATTCGGGCAATTATCTGCAGGCGTTGGGCGGTACCGGGGCGACCGGCGTGGACCGGGTGCTTGAGGAATTCCGCCTGGGACGCAAGTATTTCCCGCATACCAAGCTGATGATCAACGACTACGGCATCACCGGCGATACCGCCGCTGCCAAGCAGTATCTGCGGACCATCCAGCTGTTGCAGCAAGAACACCTGATCGATGCGATCGGCATCCAGGGACACTCCTTCGAGACGTCCTATGCATCGGTGTCGGTGCAGCGCGGCAACCTGGACCTGCTGGCCACCACCGGGCTGCCGATCTACATCACCGAGTTCGACCTGGACGGGCGTACCGATGCAGAGCAGTTGGCCGCTTACCAGCGCATCTTCCCGCTGTTCTGGGAGCACCCGGCCGTGCGTGGGGTGAACCTGTGGGGCTTCCGTCACGGTCTGTGGCGCGACAGCGAAGGTGCGTATCTGATTAATTACGATGGCAGCGAACGCCCGGCATTGACCTGGCTACGCAGCTACGTTGCCAGCAAGCCCTGACCAGGCTTCCTCCTCACTGTCCATAGGGCTGATATCGATCATGCGTTCTTCCGTGTTGTCCTTGCATCCCGATCGTTTGCTGCCGGCCGATCCCGGCACGCGCGCGATCGCCCGCCGCCTGTACGCACAGGTGGCAACGCTGCCGATCATCAGCCCGCATGGCCACACCGACCCCGCCTGGTTCGCCACCAATGCAGCGTTCGCCAACGCGACCGAACTGTTGTTGGTGCCGGACCACTATGTATTCCGCATGTTGTACAGCCAGGGCATCGACCTCGATGCCCTAGGCATCCCGCGCGCAGATGGCACCCGCGCAGCAGTCGACCCGCGGGCGGCATGGCGCGTGTTTGCCGAGCACTACGCGTTGTTGCGCGGCACGCCGTCGGCACTGTGGCTCAATCATGTGTTCCACGACGTTTTCGATTTGCGTGTCCGCCTCGATGCCGGCACCGCCGATCACTATTACGACCACATCACCGCCGCGCTGCAAACGCCGGCATTCCTGCCGCGTGCGCTGTTCGAGCGCTTCAATATCGAGGTGATCGCCACCACCGAATCGCCGCTGGATCGGCTGCAGCACCACGCGGCCATTGCCGCCAGCGGTTGGCAGGGGCGGGTGGTGACGGCGTATCGCCCTGACCCGGTCGTGGACCCGGAGCACGAGCAGTTTGCCGGCGCGCTGGAGCAGTTCGGCGCGCTCACCGGTGAGGACGTGCTGACCTGGGACGGCTACCTGCGTGCGCATCGGCAGCGGCGCGCGTTCTTTGCCGCGCATGGCGCCACCTCGACCGATCACGGGCACCCCAACGCCGCGACCGCCGATCTGTCGCCGGCGCAGGCGCAGCGCCTGTTCGATACGGTGGTGCGCGGTGCGGCCACGCCGGAGCAGGCGGAATTGTTTCGCGCGCAGGTGCTGACCGAAATGGCGGCGATGAGCCTGGACGACGGCCTGGTGATGCAGCTGCATCCGGGCTGCTTCCGCAATCACAACCGGCAGCTGTTCGAGCGGTACGGACGCGACAAGGGTGCCGATATTCCGATGCGCACCGACTATGTGCATGCGTTGAAGCCCTTGCTGGACCGGCATGGCAACGATGCACGCTTGCGCCTGATCGTATTCACCCTGGACGAAACCAGCTACAGCCGCGAGCTGGCGCCATTGGCCGGGCACTATCCCTCGTTGCTGCTCGGCCCGGCGTGGTGGTTCCATGATGCGCCGGAAGGCATGTGGCGCTTTCGCGAGCAGACCCTGGCCAGCGCCGGCTTCTACAACACCGTGGGCTTCAACGACGATACCCGCGCATTCCTTTCGATTCCGGCGCGGCACGACGTGGCACGGCGCGTGGACAGCGCCTTCCTGGCCAAACTGGTTGCCGAGCATCGGCTGGACGAGGACGAGGCAACCGAGGTGGCGATCGACCTGGCCTACCGCCTACCCAAGCAAGCGTACAAGCTGTGAGGTGGCGCAAACGGAGGGCGGCAGCGCCGACGTGTGCGCACGCCGCGTGCCTGCATCCCGCGCAGCGGCAGGGTCGGTGAACTGATGCGTGTACATGCGATGCACAACATCACGCGACTACGGCGCGTGGCTGACGCAGCCCGTGCCTGCACGGCCATTATCTTGCTCTGCAGCACATTACCCATCATCGCAGCACCGCACGCTGCCAGCGACGCCTCGCGCGAACGTATTTCGCTCAATGCGCAGTGGCGCTTCCAGCGCGGCGACCCACCCGCAAACCATGAAATCCTGGACTACGATGTGCGGCCACAGGTGGTGCGCAGCGAGGACGGCAAGGTGGCCGATGCGCAGCCGGAGCAAGCGCAGCTCACCGAAGCGTCGGCCGTGCGCGTGCTCAAGCCGTGGATCCTGCCCACCGCCAACGGCTTGATCGCAGACCCGGCTCAACGCCACACACCCCCCCCAGGCAACCCGGGCAGCACGGTGGCGTATGTGCAGCCGCACTTCGACGACAGCGCGTGGGAAACCGTGGACCTGCCGCACGACTGGGCCATTGCCGGGCCGTTCCTGGCAGACGGGCCTTACGGTGGCATGGGCCGGTTGCCGAGCTGGGGCATCGGCTGGTATCGCAAGAGCCTGGACATCCCGGCCAGCGATCGCGGCCGCGCGTTGTTTCTGGATCTCGACGGTGCGATGTCCTACGCCACGGTCTGGCTCAACGGCAACCTCGTCGGCGGTTGGCCGTACGGCTACAGCTCCTGGCGCGTGGACCTGACGCCGTATGCGATTGCAGGCAAGCGCAATCAACTGGTCATTCGGCTGGATAACCCGCCCGAGTCGGCGCGCTGGTATCCGGGCGGCGGGCTGTATCGCAACGTGTGGCTGACCAAGACGGCGCCGTTGCATATCGCGCACTGGGGCACGCAGCTGACCACGCCGTACGTCTCGGCCGATGCAGCGCAGGTGCAGCTGACCGTCACCTTGGATAATGCCGCCCGCAGCGCTGCCCAGGCGCAGGTGAGCACAGCGATCTATCTGCTCGACGATGCCAGCGACCAGCCCAGCGGCGAGGCGGTCGCACGCATTCCAGCGCAGCCGATCACCGTCGCTGCCGGCGGCACGGCGCAGCTGCAAGGCAGCACCCGGATCGACGCACCGCGGCTGTGGGGGCCTCCACCCACGCAGCAGCCGCATCGCTATGTGGCCATCACCGAAGTCGGTCAGCAGGGGCGCGTGGTGGATCGCTACGAAACCCGCTTTGGCATTCGCAGCATCGTGTTCGACGCCGACAAGGGCCTATTGGTCAATGGCGAGCACGTGCCGATCCGCGGGGTGAACAATCATCACGACCTGGGCGCGCTCGGCGCGGCGTTCAACAGGCGCGCCGCCGAGCGGCAGTTGCAATTGCTGCAGCAGATGGGCGCCAACGCCATTCGCATGAGCCATAACCCGCCTGCGCCCGAATTGCTCGACCTGACCGACCGCATGGGTCTGCTGGTGGTGGACGAGGTGTTCGACAGTTGGGAGATGAAGAAGACCCCGCTGGATTTTCATCTGGTGTTTGGGCAGTGGCATGCCGCCGATCTGCGCGCGATGCTGCGCCGCGACCGCAATCATCCCTCGGTGATGTTGTGGAGCGTGGGCAACGAGGTTGGCGAGCAATACACCGGCGAACAGGGCGCGGCGATTGCGCGCACGCTGCGCGCCATCGTGCATGCACAAGACCCGACGCGCCCGGCTACGGTGGCGATGAACTACGCCTCGCCCGAGATGCCGCTGCCCGCTGCGCTGGATGTCGTCAGTCTCAATTACCAGGGGGAAGGCATCCGTGATGCAGCCGAGTTCGAGGGTACCGAGCGCATCCGTAAACCGCCGCAATACCCCGCGTTTCATGCACGGTTTCCACACACGGCCATTGTCAGCAGCGAAACGGCCTCGGCACTGAGCAGCCGTGGCGTGTACCTGTTTCCGGTCACTGCCGACAACAGCGCACCGGTACGCGATGGCCGTGGCGGCGATTCTGTGGCGCACCAGGTCAGCGCGTACGAACTGCATGCGGTGGACTTCGGCTCCAGCGCGGACAAGGTGTTCGCTGCGTTGGATCGGCACCCGTACGTGGCCGGCGAGTTCGTCTGGACCGGTTTCGATTATCTGGGCGAGCCCACCCCGTATTACAGCTCGCGCAGTTCGTACTCGGGCATCTTCGATCTGGCCGGCTTCCCGAAGGACCGTTACTGGCTCTATCAATCGCGCTGGCGTCCGGAAGTGCCGGTGGCGCATCTGCTGCCGCATTGGAGCTGGCCAGGGCGCGAGGGACAGGTCACGCCCGTGCATGTGTTCACCTCCGGCGACGAGGCCGAGCTCTTCGTCAACGGCGTCTCGCAAGGGCGCAAGCGCAAGGCGCCACTGCAGTACCGGCTACGCTGGGACGCGGTGGTGTACCAACCGGGCGAATTGCGGGTGCAGGCCTACAAGGACGGCAAGCCGTGGGCCAGCGAGCGCGTGCAGACGGCAGGCCGCGCCGCGCGCATGCAGCTGACGCCGGATCGGGGCAGTATCCGCGGCGACGGACAAGACCTGAGCTTCATCACCGTGCGCCTGCTCGATCGCGATGGCCGTCCCGCACCGACCGCGGGCGACCGCCTGCGCTTCCGCATCGAAGGCCCCGGCGAGTTGGTGGCCACCGACAACGGCGACCCTACCAATCTGGAAACGTTCGCCTCTTCGCAGCGTCATGCCTTCAACGGGCTGTGCCTGGCGATCGTGCGTGCCAAGGCCGGGGCGCGTGGCACGATCACCGTGCATGTGGAATCGGACACGTTGCAAGCCGCACAGACACAGGTGGCGGTGCAGTGATGCGATCCAGTGCAATCGAAACCTGTGGCCTCTCAAAGGACCTGCACATGCACATCAACCGCGCCAACCTCACCAAACGCCTGGGATTGCTGATCGCCGGGCTGAGTGCAGTGTGCACACTGCAGGCCTTCGCCGCGTGCGGGACGCCCGGCAGCTCGCTCAAGCAGGCGTATGCGCAAGGGTTCCTGCTCGGGACTGCCGTCAATGCCGATATCGTCTCCGGCAAGGACGCAGCCGCTGCTGCGCTGGCGGCCTGTCACTTCAATGCGGTCACCGCGGAAAACGTGATGAAGGCCGAAGTGGTGGCGCCGCGTCGTGGCGTGCAGGATTTCAGTGCAGCCGATGCATTCGTGGCCTACGCACGGCGCAATCGGCAGTTCGTGGTCGGTCACACCCTGGTCTGGCACAACCAGACACCGGAGTGGTTCTTCACCACCGCCGATGGTCGGCCCAATACGCCGGCGCAGCAATTGGAGCGCATGCGTGCGCATATCGCAGCGGTGGCCGGGCGCTACACGGGCAAGGTGCAGGCCTGGGATGTGGTCAACGAAATCATCGACGAAGACGGCAGTTACCGTTCGACCAACTGGGTGCAGCGCGTGGGCGACGGCGACACGGTGGTCCGCAATGCCTTCACCTTCGCGCAGCGCTATGCACCGGATGCGCAGCTCTACTACAACGATTTCAATGCATGGCGGCCGGCCAAGCGCGAGGGCATCGTGCGCATGGTCAAGATGCTGCAGCAGGCCGGTGTCCGCATCGATGGCGTGGGCATGCAAGGCCATTGGGGACTGAACTACCCCAGCCTGCGGGATATCGAAGACGCCATCGATGCGTACGCTGCGCTTGGCGTGAAGGTGATGATCACCGAGCTGGACATCGATGTGTTGCCGCTCACCAAGGAAGGCCAGATCATCGGCACCGGCATGGCGCACAAGCAGTTTCAACTGCCGGAATTCAAGCGCTTCCTCGACCCCTATCGGGATGGGTTGCCTGCCGACGTGCAGGCGCAATTGCGCGACCGGTATGCCGAATTGTTTGCGCTGTTCTGGCGCAAGCGCGACAAGATTGCGCGCGTCAGCGTGTGGGGCGTGAGCGATGACATGTCGTGGAAGAACGATTACCCGGTGCCTGGACGCACCAACTATCCGTTGCTGTTCGATCGCAATCATCAAGCCAAACCGGCCTTGGATGCGGTGTTGGCGGTGCCCTCCGCGGCCGCTGCACGCTAGCGGCTGCCGGCCGACGCGCTGCCGACAACCACGCCCAGGTGGCAGGCGAGCACGGCCGATGTTCATGCGGCATGGATGGCTCGACACACCGCATTCCTGCGTGCCGTGCACGTCACAGCTGCATGCGCGCGAAGCGGTGTGGGCCGCGATCGGCAGTTGCCTGCACACGCATGATGGCATCATGCACCCAACCACGAGACAGGACTGACCGATGCGCTTGCCGCCTTATCTGCTGTTGGTCGTGCCGTTGCTGGCGGTGCTTGCTGCTTGCACCAAGCAGACGCCACCGGCGCCGCGTTTTGCCACCATCGGCCAGCTGCAGACATTGGACCGCCGCTTCAGCGATGTGGTGGCAAGCGATGCGCGCATCGAGAAGCTCACCGAGGGCTTCACCTGGTCCGAAGGCCCGGCATGGGTGCGCAACGGCGGCTATCTGCTGTTTACGGATGTGCCGGAAAACAAGCTGTATCGCTGGTCCGAACAGGACGGCCTGTCGGTCTTGCTGTCGCCCTCCGGCTACACCGGCCCGGAGCTGCCCACGCTGCGCGAAGCCGGCGCCAATGGCCTGTATGCCGAGCCCGACGGCACGGTGTTGCTGGCCGATTCCGGCACGCGCATCCTGGCCAGGCTCGATCCGGTCACGCGCAAGAAGACACCGCTTGCGACCACCTTCGAGGGCCACCGCTTCAACAGCCCCAACGATGTCGTGCGGCGCAGCGATGGCGTGGTGTTCTTCACCGACCCGCCCTACGGGTTGAAGGACCTGGATCAATCGCCGGTCAAGGAGCTGCGCTTCAACGGCGTCTATCGCCTGGACACCGATGGCAGCGTGCATCTGCTGGACGATGGCCTGAGCTTTCCCAACGGCATTGCCCTGTCGCCGGATGCGCGCACCTTGTACGTCTCCAACTCCGATCCGCAACGGCCGATCTGGATGGCGTATGCACTGGATGCGCAGGGCGCCGTCACCGGCAAGCGCGTGTTCGCCGATGCGTCCGACCTGATTGCCAAGGATGTTCCCGGCCTGCCCGACGGCATGGCCGTGGCCGCCGACGGCACGCTGTTTGCCACCGGCCCTGGCGGCGTGATCGTCTTCGATCCCGCCGGCCAACGCCTGGGCCGCATCGCCACCGGCGAGGCCGTCTCCAACTGCGCCTTCGGCAACGATGGCCACACGCTGTACATGACCTCGCACGCGATGCTGGCGCGCGTGCGCGTGAAGTCGCTGGGCCTGCAGTTCGCGCGCTAGACGATCGCGGCGACGCCGCGGCATCGCTGCGTGCTGGACACGCACCCGTCTGGCCGCGTGCGTGTCTGACCGCAGCGCCGATCGCTTCGTGCGGCCGCTGCATCGGTTGCGCTGCGCATTGCGCGGCCAGTCGTTGAGCCGCCACGCACCGCAACGGCGCAGATAACCTCAGCATCATGACGCGTGTCCGCACTGCGCTTGCTCGCCCGTCGCGCCACCCTCGCTGCGGCCTCACGGGGCAGGAACACGTTACCCGCGTGCCCGCAGCTCCGACCGCCGGCCGCAGCGCCCGCGAGCCAGGCCTTGCATCTGGCACGCCACCACCGTTAGCGACCGCAACCGTGGTGCGGCGCGTCAAAACAGGCATGCACCGAATCGGTCCGACACCGCGCAGCGCCTGCTGCGCCAAGGCGTGCCGCTGTCCAGGCAATCGCCATGCTTGAGCCTGTTGCAAAAAGGTAATCATCGCTATACGGTAGTTTTCACTACTGTCATGAGCGGGTTGCCCGCAGGGTTGCGGCAATGAACGAAGCTTGCGTTTCCCGGTTGCTGCGCACACTGGCGTGCGTGGTCGTCGCGGCGCTGCCGCTGATGCCTGTGCTGGCGGCAGCGTCCTCGCCGGTACAGGGTCTATGGCTGACTGCGGCCAAGGACGCCGTCATCGCCTTTGCGCCATGTAGCGATGCCGCCGGCGCGATGTGCGGAAAGGTGGTGTGGGACAAGGACGCCGGCACGCCAAAGGACACCTGCGGTGTGCAGATTGCGCGCCTGGAGCGCGACGACAACGGCACCTGGCGCGACGGTTGGGCATTCGATCCGCGCAGCGGCAAGCGCTACAAGCGCCACGCTGCGCAGCAAGGGCGACAGCTTGACCCTGCGCGCGTTCATCGGCGCCGAAGTGCTCGGCGAAAACATGCTGTTCACCCGCGTGCAGGCCTTGCCGTCCACGCCGGTGTGCGCCAGCCACTAGTTGCGGTCAGCGCCACGAGCGCGCAGCACCGACCGCCGCGATCGCGGCGGTTCTCACTCACATCCACCGGGGGACTCCAGATGGCGAAGATCCATGTCGGCGCGGTTGTCGCGTGCGGGTTGCTGCAAGCTGCGGCCTGCCTAACGGCGCAGGCCCAGCAAGCCGACCCGGCCAGCGAGGGCAGCGTGGCGACCTATCAGTTCGACAACCAGATCAAGCTGATGAGCGAACAGCGCACGCGCGGCATCTCCGATTCGTTGCTGCGGCCCTCGGCCAAGTGGAGCACGCAGTTCGTGCATGCCAGCGGACTGGTCGCGTTGCTGGAAGTGGCCGGGGTCAGCAAGAAGCAGTTCGTCAATGGCGACGGCCTGGGCGTCACCCTGGCGGGTGGTTATCGCTTCGGCGATCCGGACCGCTGGCACGCCGGCGTGGGCTTGGCCACCGAGCGATTCCCGGGCGCGCGCTTCATGGCGCCGCATGGCATCGACCTGGAAACCGGCACGCCGACCGACGTGCGCACGACCAACTACAACAGCGATTTTGCGGTGATGGAGCTGGGCTACGGCATCGTCGAAGGGCGCGTGCTGTATGTGGTGTCCAAGACCTACCGCGGTGCCGATACCGGCGGCGTGTGCGGGCAGATCCTGCGCTTCTCGATCGATCCGACCGCCGCATTGCAGTGCTACGCGCGCGGCGAACAGGATTCGCGCGGCACCGTGTTGGCCGACCTCAATACCCAGTTGCCATTGCTGCCTTCGGTGCTGCCGTCCACGACGCTGCGCCTGCATGCCGGCTACCAGAAGCTGGCCAACTTTCGCGAAGGCAACTTCGCCGACTACCAGATCGGCATCACCCATCGGCGTTGGGGCCTGGACTGGAACCTGGACTGGCTGACCACCAACACCAACGCGCATCAGTTGTACTGGGTGCAGGACGGCGAGCGTATCCGCAAGACCGACGGCGATGCGCTGGTGTTCTCGATCGGCTACACGTTCTGATGCGCACGCAAACGCTCGCAGACGATACCGGCGGCAATGCGCCGCTGGTGCTGGCGGTGGATCTTGGAACCTCCGGCTGCAAATGCGCATTGGTGACGCTGGACGGCAAGGTGCTCGCCTGGGCGTTCGAACCTGTGCAACTGCACGTGCAGGGCGTCGCTGCCGAACAGGACCCGCACGCGTGGTGGGACGCGTTCTGCGCCACCGCCGCTGCCGTGGTGCAGGGCGATGCGGCGCTGCGCCGACGCGTGGTGGCCGTATGTTGCTCGACCCAGGGCGAAGGCACCGTCTGCGTGGACCACAACGGGCAGGCGCTCGGGCGCGCCATGCTGTGGCTAGATATGCGCGGCCAGGCGGCCATCGCCCGGCGTTTGCAGGGGCGTTGGCTCACTGTGCGCGGCTACGACCCGTTGCGCCTGTGGCGATGGTTGCGCCTGAGCGGCGGTGCGCCTGCGCGCAGCGGCAAGGACTGCGCCGGCCACATCGCCTATCTGCGCGACCACCAGCCCGTGCGGTATCAGCGCACGCACAAGTTCCTCAACGTGCTCGATTACATGAACCTGCGCCTGACCGGCCGGTTCTGCGCCACGCCCGATTCGATGCTGACCACCTGGGTCACCGACAATCGCGACCCGCACCATATCCGCTACGACGCCGGCCTGCTGGACATGGTCGGGGTGGAGCGCGACAAGTTGCCGGACCTGGTGCCGTCCACTGCGGTGCTGGGGCCGCTGCTGCCGCAGGTGGCCCAGGCGCTGGGGCTGTCGCCGCAGACCGTGGTGGTGGCCGGCGCGATCGACACCTCGGCAGTGGCGGTGGCCGCGGCGGTGGAGGATCACGCCGCGCACCTGTACCTGGGCACCTCGTCATGGCTCGGCGCGCATGTGCCGCGCATGAAAACCGACGTGCGCAGTACGATCGCCGCGGTGCCGTGCGCAGTGGAAGGGCGCTATCTGGCGATCGCCCTGCAGACCACCGCCGGTGCCAACCTGTCCTTCCTGCGCGACCGCATCCTGTTCCATGCCGACGAACTGCTCAGCGACGAGCAGCGCCCGGACGTCTATGAAGTGCTCAATCGCATCGCCGCGCGCGTGCCCGCAGGGTCCAACGGGTTGATCTACATGCCCTGGCTGTTCGGCGAACGCACGCCGGTGGAAGACCCGAGCCTGCGTGCGGGCCTGATCAATCTCTCGCTGATGCATAGCCGCGAGGACATGATCCGCGCGGTGATGGAAGGGGTGGCGTTCAACACGCGCTGGATGATGGAGCCGTTCGCGCGCCTGCTCGGCTGCGACCCAGGCACGATCGCTGCGGTCGGCGGCGGCGCCCAGTCGGACCTGTGGTGCCAGATCATTGCCGATGTCAGCGGCCGGCCGATCCGGCAATTGCACAATCCGATCCAGGCCAACGCAGTGGGTGCGGCCTTCATCGCCGGGGTCGGCCTGGGCCGGCTCGGCTTCGGCGACCTGGCGGCATTGCAACGTCCCCGGCGGGTCTACGAGCCGGATGCGGGCACGCGTGCGCTGTACGACGACCGCTACGCGGTATTCAAGGACCTGCAGCGCACCTTGGCGCCGATCTACCGACGGCTCAATCCCTCCACGCCTGCTCCCGCCCCGGAGGTCGCCGCGCATGTTTGCCCTTGAACAACGCCAGCGCGTGGTCGCGCTGTGCATCGAACTGTCGCGCCGCGGCTATCTGGCCGGCACCGGCGGCAATGTCGCCTTGCGTATCGATGCCGAGTGTTTCGCGGTCACTCCCTCGGCGATCGACTACCTGAGCATGCAGGCCAAGGATATCTGCATCGTCCGCACCAAGGACCTGCACCAGCTCGACGGCACGCGCACGCCGTCGGTCGAAACCGGCCTGCATGCGCAGGTGATGCGGCGGCGCCCGGACGTGGGTTGCAGCATCCACACCCACCAGCCGGTCGCCAGCGCCTGCACACTGCTGGGCGCGCCGTTGGAGGTGACGCAACCGGCGTTGCGCCGGCTGCTTGGTGCACGGATTCCGATCGCCGGCTACATGCCGTCGGGCACCGGCCTGCTGGCCCGCTTGTTGGCCCGGCAGCTGCGGCCCACCGTCAACGCCTATCTGCTGCGCAATCACGGCGTGGTCTGCTGCGGGACCAACCTGGAGGCGGCCGTCACCGTGGTCGAAGCATTGGAACTGGTCGCGCGCAGCCACCTGCAGGCGCAGATCCAGGCACGTGCGGCGCGCGCGCCCGACCTCGCTGCGGGCCTGCAGCGGGTGCTGACGGCGCTGGATTCCAGCCGGCACACGTCCGGCGCGTCCTTCCTTTCCCAGACATGATGGCACCGACAATGAGCGTGACTTCCGCGATTTCGCAATGGCCCGACGTGGACCAGCTGTATCGCCGCTTCGATGCGTTGGTCAAACAGCCGATGCGGCCGGTCCGGCGCGAGGGCATGGACAAGGTGATGCGCTACTTCGAGCAGCGTTGCCAGGGCTCCAAGCAGTTGGGCGACGCCGCGCAGCGGGTGATTCCCGGCGGCGTGCAGCACAACCTGGCGTTCAATTACCCGTTCTCGCTGGCGATGCGCAGCGCCGAGGGCGCCTACCTGACCGACGTCGACGACAACCGCTACATCGACTTCCTGCAGGCCGGGGGCCCGACCTTGCTCGGCTCCAACCCGCCGGCCCTGCGCGCACGCGTCAACCAGGTGCTGGACCAGTGCGGGCCGGTGACCGGACTGCTGCACGAATACGAGGTCAAGCTGGCCGAGCTGGTCTGCGCCAGCATGCCGGCGGTGGAGATGGTGCGCCTGCTCGGTTCGGGAACCGAGGCGGTGATGGGCGCGGTGCGCCTGGCGCGCGCGTACACCCGCAAGCGCTGGATCATCAAGATCGGCGGGGCGTATCACGGCTGGAGCGACCAGTTGGTATACGGCCTGCGCCTGCCCGGCACCGGCCGCATGGAAGCGATCGGCATTCCGCGCGGCGCCACCGCACATACCCAGGAATGCCTGCCCAACGATCTGGACGCGCTGCGCCGCAAGCTGCAATTCAATCGCCTGCGTGGCGGGACCGCTGCGGTGCTGCTGGAGCCGCTGGGGCCGGAGAGCGGCACCCGCCCGGTGCATGCGGACTACAACCGGCAGGTGCGCGCGCTGTGCGACGAGTTCGGTGCGCTGCTGATCTTCGACGAAGTGGTGACCGGTTTCCGGTTGGGTCCCGGCGGTGCGCAAGGCTACTTCGGTGTTGCACCGGACATCACCGTGCTGGGCAAGTGCCTGGCCGGCGGCTACCCGATGGCCGGCGCGATCGGGGGCCGCCGCGAGGTGATGATGAGCCTGGTGGGCGGCATCGGCACGACCGCACGGCGCGCCTTCGTCGGCGGCACGCTTTCGGCCAACCCGCTGTCTTGCGTGGCCGGCTATTACGCGTTGCTGGAAGCCCAGCAGCACGATGCCGCCGGCCGCGCCGGCCGCGCCGGCGATCGCCTGCGCGCCGGACTGGAGGCAATCATCCAGCGCCGCGGATTGCCGTACGTGGTCTACAACATGGGCTCGATCGTGCATCTGCAGACCTCCGGCGTGCTGCTGCTGGACACCGGCAACCTCTACAAACTCTGGCGCGTGCGCAACGAAGCCAAGGCGCGCAAGCACATGATGGAAGAGATGGGCGCGGCGTATTCGGCGCACGGCCTGATCACCCTGGCCGGCAGCCGCATCTACACCAGCATGGCCGACACCGATGCGGTGATCGACGAGGCCCTGAACCGTTTCGACGATGTCTTCGCACTGGTCTGAGCCGATGAACGCCACCGATGCCCTGCGCGACACCTGGCTGCAGACCCGCGAACGGCTGCAGGCCTCCCGCTTGCTCGGCGACGATGAGGCGGCCTTGTCGGTGCGTTGCCCGGGCGCAACGCAGATGTGGATCGGCAGCGCCACTGCGTCGACGCCGCGGCTGCTGGACTGGCGCGAGGATGCCGCGCTGGAGGCGGCACAGCGCCTGCATGCGCAGGTCTATGCGCAGCGTGGCGACGTGGGGGCGGTGGCGTGGTCGGCCGGTGCGTTCGGCCACTGCCTGGCGGAGGTCGGCGGCGTGTTGCCGCAGGTGTTCGACGAACAGGCGCGGCATCTGGGGCCGATGCCGCCGCCGGTGCGCGCGGCCGACGCGGCGGCCGCGCTGGCCAGCGGGATCGGCAACGCCGTGCTGGTGGCGCGGCGGCCGCTGTGCCTGGGCACCAGTGCGCGTCGCCTGGCGCTGAACCTCGGGTTGTTCGAAAAGTGCGCCAAGGCGTATGTGCTGGCGGCGGCCACCGGAGGACCGACCCGGCAGCTGCCGTGGTGGGTGCGTCGCATCGCCAACGGGCGTCTGCGCAAGGACCAGGTGCGTGCGGCGGCCGCATTCGCCGATGGCGCCCTGCCCACCGAAAGCACGGCTTACTGAAGGCACCGCATGCGCAGCCCTCATCCACCCGCAGTGTCCGCCGCGGCCGTTCCCGCCTCGCAGGGGTTGCCGTCCGGTTTGTCGATCGGTTCGATCGCCCTGCTCATCCTGGGCGTGCAGCCGATCCTGCTGGGAACATTGGTCGAGCAGAAGCTGATCACGCTCTCCGGCGTGGGCATCGTGGCGATGGGAGAGATCGTCGCGCTCGGCCTGGGCGTGGCGCTGGGCGATACGCTGTTGCCGCACCGCTGGCAGCGTCAGGTCGCGGTGCTGGCGGCGCTGGTGGCGGCGCTGCTGGATCTGGCCACCACCCAGGCGGTCGGCGACACCGCATTCGTGCTGGTACGCGCCGCTGCCGGCCTGGCGGAAGGGCTGCTGCTATGGGTGGCGACCCTGACCATCGTGCGTGCGGCCAAGCCGGATCGGGTCACCGCGGTGTTCATGCTGACCCAGGCGGTGGCGCAGATCGCACTGGCGAACCTGCTGGCGCTGTGGGTGCTGCCGTCCACCGGCTGGAAAGGCGGCTTCGTGGCGCTGGGCGCGGTGACGCTGTGCGCGGCGCTGCTGGCACCGTTGCTGCCGGCAAGGTTGTCTGCCGTGAGCGCAACCGCGCCGGCGCGCCGCGTGCGCTGGTCGCCGACAACCCTGTTGCCCTTGCTGATTGCCTTCGCGCAGATGGCCGCGACCGGCGCGCTGTGGGCGTACCTGGAGCCGTTGGGGCTGCGCGCCGGCCTGGATGCCGGGGCGGTGCAGGCGCACACCTCGCTGGTGCTGGCGATGCAGATCGTCGGCGCGCTGGCGGCGATCTGGTGGGTGCGCCGGCTCGGTCACGCGCGCACCCTGGTGGTCGGCAGCCTGGTGCTGGCAGCGGTGGCGGCCAGCATGGCGCGCGCGGCGCCGGCCGGCACTGCCGCGTTCACGGTTGCCTGCGTGGGCTTGGGCCTGGTCTGGATGTTCCTGATGCCGTTCCACGTGGGTCTGGCGTTCGGTGCCGACGCGCATGGCCGGGTGGCGGTGCTGGTGCCGGCGGTGCAGTTGCTGGGATCGGCCGCCGGCCCCTTGCTCGCTTCGCTGCTGCTGCAGCACGATGATCCGGCTCCGGTACCGGTGTTCAGTCTGGCCGCCGCATTGCTGGCGGCGGTGCTGGCGGCGGCCGCCGGCCGCGACCAGCGCCGCCGGGCGCCGCCGACCGCAGCGCAGCCGAACAGGGGGGATCGATGATCGACAGCGTGTGCGGGATGGTCCGCAGCGTGCCGGCGCGTCTGGCACGCCGGTCGCGGATGCGTTTGCAGTGTTTGCGCGTGCAGCGGGGGCGTATGCGTCATGCACGCTGACCTGGACGCGTCCGCCGAGGACATCGCGGCAGTCTTCGCCGCCCAGCAGCCGGTGGCCGCGGCCTGGCGCAGCTCCACCGCCGCACAGCGGCGCGAGCGCCTGCGCGCGTTGCGCAGCGCGCTGCTGGCACGGCGGCAGGCCCTGTATGCCGCCTTTGCCGGCGACTTCGGCAAGCCGGCGCTGGAAGTGGAGCTGAGCGAGCTGTTGCCGGTGGTCGACGAAATCGCCGCCGCCATCGCCGGGCTGCCGCGCTGGATGCGCCCGCGCAAGGTGGCGCCCACGTTGCTCACGCTGGGCACGCGCGCGCAGATCGCCTACCAGCCCAAGGGGCGCTGCCTGATCATCGGGCCGTGGAATTATCCGGTTGCCACCGTGCTCGGGCCGCTGGTCTCGGCGCTGGCGGCAGGCAACACCGCCATCCTCAAGCCGTCCGAATTCACCCCGCAGGTCAACGCGGTGCTGCGCGCGCTGCTGGCCGAGGCATTCGACCCTTCCGAAGTGGCGATGGTGCAGGGTGGCGTGGCCACTGCGCAGCGCTTGCTGGCTTGCCCGTTCGACCATGTGTTCTTCACCGGCTCGCCGGCAGTGGGGCGTCAGGTCATGGCCGCCGCCGCCGCCCAGCTGGCCTCGGTGACGCTGGAGCTGGGCGGCAAATCGCCGGCCATCGTCGACCGCAGCGCCAACCTGGAACGCGCCGCGCAGGTGCTGGTGTGGGGCAAGCTGGTCAACGCCGGGCAGACCTGCATCGCGCCCGATACGCTGTTCGTGCATCGCGAGGTCCGCACGGCGCTGCTGCAGCGGTGTCGCGAACTGCTGGCGCAGCGCTACGGCAACAGTGCTGCGGCGGTGGCCGCCAGCCCCGATCTGGCGCGCATGATCCATGTCGGCCATGCGGCGCGCCTGGCGACCCTGATCGATGAAGCGCGCGCGGCCGGTGCCGAGCTGGTGGCCGGCGGCGAGCATGACGTAGCGCAGCGTTTCATCGCCCCGACGGTATTGGCCGATGTCCCGGAACACGCGCGCATCGCGCAGGAAGAAATCTTCGGCCCGGTGCTGCCGGTGGTGACCTTCGACCACATCGACACGGTGCTGGCCGGGCTCGACGCCGCCGCCAAGCCGTTGGCGCTGTACCTGTGGAGCAACGATGCCGCACAGGTCGCCCACGTGCTGGCGCGCAGCAGCTCCGGCAGCGTGGTGGTCAACCACTGCCTGCAGCAGTTCATGCACACCGGCTTGCCGTTCGGCGGCATCGGCCAGTCGGGGATCGGCAGCGCGCATGGCGTGCATGGATTCAAGGCGTTTTCGCACGAGCGTGCGGTGTTGCGCGGCGGCCGCCTGCTGACCGCGCGCGCCTTCTTTCCGCCGTATCGGGGCTGGCAGCACCGTGTGGCCACCGCATTGACCGCCTGGCTGGCCCGCCGATGACGCGTGCGGCACAGATCGCCCGCGACGCAGCGCGTATGATGTGGCCCTGGCAAACACCGGCCGTGCAGGCGCATGGCGTGGCGGTGGCATGGCGCTACTGCAGACGATGGACGCCGCCTGGCCGGCGCGATGCAGTAGCGACGCAACGGCGCAGGTGCAGTCGCGGTGGTCTGGCCGACGCATCACTCCGTGTTCGAGGAATCCCCCGCCCATGTCCACGACCAAGTCCCGTCCGCGCGCGCCGCTCAAGGCGCCCGCGCCCAGGCTGACCGGCAACAAGCTCCCGGCCCAGCATCGCGCGACCGAGACCTACGAACATATCTTGGCGGTGACCGCGCAATTGCTCGGCGATGTCGGCGTGGAACGGCTGTCCACCAATCTGGTCTGTGCGCATGCCGGACTGACGCCACCGGCGTTGTACCGCTACTTTCCCAACAAATATGCCTTGTTGTCCGAACTCGGCACGCGCCTGATGCAGCGGCAGAACGCGCTGGTGCCCAAGTGGATCACGCCGCAGGCGATGTCCGGTTCGCGCGACCAGGTGCAGCAGGCGCTGACCGGGCTGGTGCTGGACACCTACCGGGTGACCAAGGCCACCGAGGGCGGGGTCTGGATCCTGCGCGCGCTGCGTGCGGTGCCGGCCTTGCAGCAGGTGCGGCTGGACTCGCATGCGCAGGTCAGCAAGGCGCAGGTGCGCATGCTCGCCGATTTCTTTCCCGATGCAGATCCGCGCCAACTGCGTCTGGTCAGCCGCATCGTGGTGGACCTGATCTATGCGACCGTGGAGCTGCTGTTCGATGTGCGGCTGAGCAGCCGCGCGGTGGCCGAGACAGTCGGCACGATGATCGCCGGCCACGTCGAGCAGTTGCGCGATGCAACGGCCGACGTGCCAAAAGGCAGTGCTGCGGAGCATCGGCGGCGTGCGTCACAGGCGCGGCGTTCGACACGCGCCGGGTGATGGGCCGGCAGCGACCGCGTCGTCAGGTCAGGGATGGACGCACTTTCAAGGCGCATGGGTAGCTGGCGGGTTGTCATGGGACTGCCTGCAGGCGCTGGATGGCGCGGGCAGGCACGCGCCACAGGCAACGCTCAGGGCACCGGTGGCAGCACCAGCAGATCCTGCAGTTCCGGTCCGCCGCCGCGGTTGCCGCTGCCTGCGGCGATGTAGAGATCCTCGCCCACCTGTGCCGCCTGCGTGCCGTGCCTGCCGCGCGGCAAGGCCGGACCGGTGTCCCATCGCGCGGTGGCCGGGTCGTAGAACTCCACCTCGGCATGGCCGCCGACCTGGGCCGTGCTTTCGCCGCCCAACAGCATGACCCGGCCGTGATACGCGATGGCCGCCGCGCCCGCGCGCGGGGTCGGCAGCGTGGCATCGGCCACCGACCAGGTGGCCTGGCGCAGATCGTAGATATCCAGCTGCGGAATCGTTTGCGACAGCGTGTCGCCGGTGTCGTGCGAAGAGCGGCGCCCGCCGCCCGCGTAGAGCTTGCCGTCGAGCACCACGGCCTGGAAGTGGTCGCGCGCATGCGGTGCATCGGGCAGGCGCGTCCAGCGCTGGGTCCGCGTGTCGAAGGCATCCAGCCAGGGCACATAGCCGCTGTTGTGGCCGCGCGTATTGCCGCCCACCAGATACAGCACTCCGTCGTGCGCGACGGTACCGGCCGAACCGCGGCGGCGATCGGCAGGAATTTCTGCGCCCACCTGCCAGCGGTCGGTGGCCGGGTCGTAGATCAGCAGATGCGTCAACGCCGCTTCGTCGGGATAGTCGCCGGTAAACGCGCCCACCAGATAGAGCTTGCCTGCCCAGACCGCCGCCTGGGCGTGGTTGACGGCCAAGGGCGGCGCGCTGCCGCGCGACCAGCGCCGGGTGCGGGTATCGAAGATATCCAGCGGGCGTTCACCGCGACCGCCGAGCACATACAGGCGCTCGCCGATGGCGGCCATGCTGTTTTCGTGGCGTGCATGCGGCTCGCCCTGCGCCTGTACCGCGCGCCATTGCTGCTTGCTGGTTGGCCCGGCTGTTTCGAGGTCACTGGTCTGCCCGCGGGCAGGCACGCTTGCGGTCACCACGAGCAGGAACACCACGCAGAACGAAATTGCCAAGCGATGCATCGGTGTTCCTTCGGTTGCCCAGAGCCGCCAGTCTACGCACCGATCGACGCACCGCCACGGCAGGAAGCGGACGCAGCCGCGCGCATCTAGCGATCACGACAGTGCAGCGCTGCCATGGTCGGCGATGGCAGTGGTCGATCAACTGCACTGACGCAGTGCCGCCGTAGGCGCAGCGCGCTTCATCAAACGCAGCGTCTTGGCCGCATGCGAGTGACCAGATGGGCGCCGCCTCTTCACGTCCGACAGCACCGCGTATGCAAACACTACCGCTACCGCAATGACAGGAGACCTGCGTGACGCGTTCCTCGACAACTTCCCGTTCGGCGACAACGCCGCCCAAGAGCGTCGCCGCTGCAGCGGCGCGTGGGCTGCGCCTGCGCGCGCAGCACGGCCGTGGCGGTACTGCCGTTGGTGTGGCGCGTGCGCGCGACCTGTCGGCGCAAGCCTCGCTGTCTGCACAGACCATTGGACGCATGCATGCGTACTTCGCGCGACACAGCGTGGACAAGCGCGGCAAGGGCTGGGCGGATGCCAAGGCGCCATCGGCCGGCTATATCGCCTGGCTGCTCTGGGGCGGCGGTGCAGGCCAGCGCTGGGCAGCGCGTGTGTACGCGCGCCTGCACCAGGCAAGCGCGACCAAGGGCGCCAGCAGTGGCGGTGGCTCGAAAAAGACTGCTGTAAAAAAGACCGCAACCAAGCAAGCGGCGGCAAAAAAAACGGCGACCAAGACGTCGGCAAAAAAGACAGCTGCGAAAAAGACCACGCCGACCAAGCGCGCCACGAAAAAAACGGCGGCTGCAAGCGCCTCCGCCAGAAAGACTGCATCGTCCAGGGTCGCAAGCAAGGCAACCAAGAAAGCTGCAGCAAAGAGCCGCGCGGCTGAGAAGAAAGGCGCGACCAAGAACGCGCCATCAAGGCGCACTGCGGCGAAGAAGAGCACCTCCACAGCAAACGCTGCGAAAAAGCGTGCGGCCAAGCCGGCGCCCTGGAACACGTCCAGCCCGAAGGGCGCTTCGCGCTCCAAGCCACTGTCGCCATCGCAGAAGACCCAGGCACGCAAGCGCGCAAAGGCCGCGGGCCGCCCATATCCGAATCTGGTGGACAACATGGCCGTCGCCAGCAAGCGCAGCACGACCAAGCGAGCGAACAAGTCCAGCGGCACGAAAAAGCCTGCGGGAAAGAAATAGCGGTATCGGTCGCGCGCCTTTGTGCATGCTGGGATCAGAGGTGTGCGGCACATGCCCGACTTTGCATGCCGCTGGGTCTGAAGAGTGCCGACTAGACTATGGGGCGGTGACGCTTGCTGTCGCCCCGGCATCGGTCCGAGCAGTACTTCACCGCATCCCACACACGCTCCCACTTCTTGCGCCAGCGGAACGGCCGCCCGCACTGCACGCAGACCTTCTCTGGTAGATCCTGTTTTTTTCGCATCGCCATAGGCTGGGAGGAACTGGGAAATACGTCGATGAAGCGGGATGCAAGCATAGCGATCTCCAATGCAAAACGCCGTCTCGACTCGGGCGGTCAACACAACTACGGCGCAGCCGCTAGGCGGGTGCGGTGTGTGCTCGGAATCGGCATGGCCCACTCCTACACTGCGGTCTGAAGGCCTCGTCCGCACCACCGGGCGACCGCTCGCTATGTTTTGCTAGCCGCTCTTCATGCAGGCAGCTGCCCAGAGCACGGTAGTACATAGCGTGGGAAGACCGGCGCATACGCTTTGCTATAGTGCGCAGCAAGCGGTGTGGCGGCACGTCTCCGGCATCGCAAGGCGCCACGCTCACACTCTCAGACAAGGATGTTCGTGAAAGCATTGTTGCTGGTCGTGTCGGCGCTCTTGTACGTTGCCGCACTCTGCCTTCCTGCACTGCATGGCGGTGCCGAACATGTGAGCGGTGTCGTGCTGCTCATGCTCGGCTGGATCCAGGTGCTCGATGGCCAATGCGTCGCCTGGTTAGCCAACCTGTTGTTCTTCGGTGCGTGGCTCTGTTGCCTCTTCAAATCCGATAGGACGGCATTGGGCCTGCTGCTGTCGGCATGCCTGATCGGCATGGATACCTTTCGTGCCACCCGCTATCTGAAAAACGAAGCCGGGCACGAAGTGATGATCGACCGGGTAGGCGCAGCCTTCTACGTGTGGGAGCTGAGCTTTCTGGCACTGGTAATCGTGGTGCTAATGCGGCTGTCGAAGAAACCTGGCGTCAAGCGACCGAAGACGGTTTGATCCTGCAATCGCGTTCAAAGGCGAGTGTGCGAACGAATCTGCCACTCCCATTGAGCGCCCACACGTGTGGCAAGCAAGTGCAACCGCACGTTGCTCTTCGCGCTGACTGCATTGGTCATTGCCTGTATCGCTTCGAATGCGGGAACTGGCATCGCTGGTGCCAGCGTTGGACACGCTGGGTCTGGATGTAGTGGCGTCTGCGCTGGCAGGCCAGTTTGGCGTGGTGGTGTTTGGTCGGCTGCTACTGGTTGCCGCCCGGGGTACATGCGGTGGGGCGGCAAGCTGGCGCTGGCGTTGGGTTGCCTCTTCAAAAGCTGCGTTGGCCGCTATCTGCGCCTGCCGAGCTGGTAGGTCAGACACGCTGGCGGTGCAATTGCCGTCGCCGGCGTGCGATTCTAGGGCCCAGACCCGACGGAGGTTGGTCATGGACACCAGCACCAACGTAGACACGCAAACCATCCCGACCCTGCCGAGCCGTTCGATTCCGCAGACAGTAGCGTTCTATCGGCAGCTGGGCTTTGTCGGCGATGCGCATCCGCACGATGCAGGTTACGCAATCCTGCGACGTGGCGAGGTGGAACTGCACTTCTTCGCGCATCCGGATCTGGATCCGGCCGCCTGTTATGCAGGCTGCTACATCCGGGTAGGCGATGTGGATGCCGTCCATGCAGCGATGAAGCACGCCGCCTTGCCCGAGCGAGGCATTCCCCGGCTCGACCCAGTTGGCGACAAGCCCTGGGGCATGCGTGAGTTCGCCATTGTCGATGAGAGCGGTAATCTGCTGCGGATTGGCCAAGTGCTCGCGTCAGGGTGATGCATTGCATGCGCGAGGTGACGGCAATGGTCGCCCGCCTGATCGCACCCGCGCGTGCAATGAGATAGTGCGGTGCAGCGTCTTACACCTCACCCATCGACCCAAGTGCCCGTGTCACTTCCGTCGGGGTGGCCGTACCGAGCGCGGCATAAGCCGCCTGCAAGGACGCACAAAAGCGCGCGTCTGCAGACAGTGATCCGAACACCGCCTCCAGTGTCAGGAAGGTAGCGACATCATGACCGGCATCGCCAGTGGCGTTGCGTCCAAGCGCGCTGAGCGCATCGTGCATTGGGTCGGTCAGCGGGACGCCTTTGTGCGCCTGCCTGCGGACGAAGTGCAGCCACGCCGCAACGGCCAGGCATAGGCGCTGGATCGGTTGGCCGGTAGCGAGTGCATCGCCGATCGTGCCGAGCAGTCGCACCGGGATTTTCTGCGAGCCATCCCAGGCAATCTGCGCGAGCAGGTGACCGATGGCAGGATTGCGAAAACGGGCCAGGATGGCGTCGCTGTAGCGTTGCGCATCGAAGCCCTGCATGGCCTGCAGGGTGGGCGCGATCTCCGCGCGCATCAAGGTTTCCGCGTACGCGGCAAGTTCGCGGTGACGCATGGCCTCGGCCACGGTTTCCAGGTCCAGCAGGCTGCCGAGATACGCCAGCGCCGAGTGCGGCGCGTTCAGCAGACGCAGCTTGGCGCGCGCGTAGCCGGCGATGTCTTCGCTCAGGGTGACGCCTACGCGCTCGAATGGGGGGCGCCCATTGCAGAAGCGGTCTTCGATCACCCACTGGCTGTAGCGCTCGCGCTGGATCGGCCAGGCATCGTGCACGCCAAGCTGATCATGTACGCGCGTGCGCAGCGCGTCATCGGTGGCAGGCGTGATGCTGTCGACCATCGAGCGCGGGAAGGCTGCGTGCTGCGTGATCCATTGCGCAAGCGCCGGGTCACGCTGCGCGGCGAGCCGCACCACCGCGCGCTGCAGCAGCGTGCCGTTGTCGGTCAGGTTGTCGCAGCTCAGCGCGGTGAACGGCGCGGTACCGTCGTGCCTGCGTTGCTGCAGCCCGGCGACGAGGTAGCCGATGGCGCTGCGCGGGCGCGCGGGATGGGCGATGTCGTGCACGATGTCCGGATGCGAGAGGTCCAGCGTGTCGCCGGCCAGGCAATAGCCTTTCTCGGTGATGGTCAGCGTGACCAGGCGCACTGCCGGGTCGGCAAGGCGCGCGAGCACGGCGGCGTGTTCGTCTGCGGCGCAGAGCACCTCGCCGATGGCCCCGATGACGCGTAATTGCGGGTGTTCGTCGAGCAGGGCGAGGGTGTACAGACCATCCTGTGGGCGCAAGGCATCGCGCACCTGCGGGCGATGCAGCGAAACGGCGCTGATGGCCCAGCTGGGGTCTTCGGCAAGCAGCTCATCGATGTAGACGGCCTGGTGAGCACGGTGGAAGGCACCTGCGCCCAGATGCACGATGCCGATGGTGGGGCTTGCCGGGTCATAGCTGGGCCTTGAAACCACCGGCGGCAGGGTGGCCAGGGTGTCGAGCGAAAGACGTGGTGCTTGCATCGTGTCGCCTGCGAGGTAGGGGTGTTTGGAGGGGCTGCGCCGAACCATCGCCCTGACCCGCCCCGCGCCCCGGCCCGCGTCGTGCGACGAGGGCGCTCCAAGGCACGCGCGCCCAGGCGCGCAAGCGGTGCCTCTTCACCCCGGGAGGAGAGCGGCTTTCGGGCAATCGCGGCCGAAGGAATTGTCGATCCACGGCCGCATGGCGAGCGTGTCGGCGGCTGTTACTTGTCGGTCACGGTAAAGCGCTGCCTGGCGCGGATATCTGCACTGGAGGCACCGATCTGCACTTCATAGGCGCCCGGGTCCACCGCATACGCCTTGCGTTGCGCGTCGTAGATGCGCAGCGCGTTGTTTGCGTTGAAGGTGAAGTGCAATTCGCGCTGCTCGCCCGGTTGCAGGGCGATCCGTTGGAATCCATGCAATTCCTTGCCGGCACGTTCGCGTTGCGGGGCGAGCGGATGCAGATACAGCTGCACCACCTCGTCGCCCGCGCGTTGGCCGGTGTTCTTGACCGTGACGGTGGCAGTGAGCGCGCCATCGGCTGCGATGGTGGTGCGGTCCAGGCGCAGACCGGAATAGGCGAACTGCGTGTACGAAAGGCCGTGGCCGAACGGATACAGCGGCGTGCCGCCGAAGTAGCGGTAGGTGCGGCCGCGCATGGCGTAGTCGTCGAACGCCGGCAGGGTTTCGCTTTGCTTGTAGAACGTCACCGGCAACCGGCCGCCCGGATTGGCATCGCCGAACAAGACGTCGGCCACTGCCGTGCCGCCGCGCTGGCCCGGATACCAGGCCAACAGGATCGCCGGCAGGTGCTGCTGCGCCCAATCGATGGCCAGCGCCGAGCCGGTGGTCAGCACCGCCACCACAGGCTTGCCGGTGGCTTGCAAGGCTTCGAGCAGGTCGCGCTGCGGTTTGGGCAGGCGCAGGTCGGTACGGTCGCCGCCGGCAAATCCGGGGTAGTTCACCTTCATCTCTTCGCCCTCGACATCGCCGGTCAGGCCGCCGACGAAAACCACCACGTCGGCGCTGCGTGCCACGTCCAGCGCCTCCTGCAAGGGCGGCTTGGCGCCGGGTTGCCGCCAGGCCAGGCGCACGGCGGCATCGCGCTCGGCTTCGAAGTATTCCAGACGCACCTCGTAGGCACGGCCGGCCTGTAGCTGCACATCGACGCCATCGGCGTGCAGGCGGTCGGTGGTCGCCCAGCGGTCGATCACCGGCTTGCCGTCCAGGTAAAGGCGCACGCCGTCGTCGGCCGCCGCTTCCAGGTGGTAGGTGCCGGTGGTCGGCGGGACCAGTTGGCCGCTCCAGCGGATGCTGAAGTTGTCCGCCGGCACCGCTTCGCCCGGGCCGGCTTCGCCACGCGCCAGCAGGTTGTCGGTCGGCGAGCCGCGGTCCCATTTGAAGCCGATTTGCGCATCCACGCGCACCAGGGCCGGCTTACCGGACAAGTCGCGATTGCGGAAATACTCGCCACGCAAACCGCGCTCGGGCGAGGTGGCCGACGGCCGCAGGTATTGCGGCTCGATCAGCGGCGTGGCGGCCGGATCGTCGCGCCCCTCGACCAGGTCGGCGCCGCGCGCGTACAGCACCTGCGCATTCGGGGCCGCGGCTCGGATGCCTTGCAGCACGGTGACCGGCGCGGCCGGCGTGCCGTAGTAATTGCCGAGCAGCGCCATGGTGTCGTCGGCGGTGGGGCCGATCACCGCGATGCGCTTGAGCTTGGCGCGCGACAACGGCAGCAGGCCATCGTTCTTCAGCAGCACCAACGATTCGCGCGCGGTGCGGCGTGCCAGCGCATCGTGCGCCGGCGATTGGTTCACCGAGGCGGGAATCTTCGACCACGGCAACTGCCCGGGCGGATCGAACATGCCAAGGCGCATGCGCGCGGTCATCAAGGTCGTCAACGCGGTGTCGATCTGCGCTTGGTCGATCAGGCCCTGGCGGACCGCCGCCGGCAGGGTGGAATACTCCTCCCCGCATTCCAGTTCGGTGCCGTGCTTGACCGCCAGCGCGGCGGCCTGTTCGCGGGTGGCGACGATCTTGTGGTGCTTCCAGATATCCACGATCGCCCAGCAATCGGACACCACGTAGCCCTTGAAGCCCCATTGCTGGCGCAGCACATCCTGCAGCAGGAACTTGCTGGCGCTGGCCGACTCGCCATACACGCGGTTGTAGGCGCCCATCACCGCATCCACCTTGCCGTCCTTGACCAGCGCCTCGAACGCCGGCAGGTAGGTCTCGTACAGGTCGCGCTGCGACGGACGCGCATCGAAGTGGTGACGATCGGCCTCCGGGCCGCTGTGCACGGCGAAATGCTTGGCGGTGGCGTCGAGCTTGCGGTAGCGCTGGCCCTGCGCGTTCTTCGGCGCATCGGCGCCTTCGCCCTGCAGGCCCTGCACGAAGGTCACGCCCATGCGCGCGGTGAGGAAGGGATCCTCGCCGTAGGTCTCCTGGCCGCGGCCCCAGCGCGGATCGCGGAAGATATTGATGTTGGGCGACCAGAACGTCAGCCCTTGATAGCGTTCGTGCTGGTTCTGGCGCAGGAATTGATGGTGCTTGGCACGCGCCTCGTCGCTGATCGCGGTGGCGACCTCGTGCATCAGCGGCAGGTCGAAGGTGGCGGCCATGCCGATCGCCTGCGGGAACACCGTCGCCCCGCCGGCGCGCGCCACGCCATGCAGCGCCTCGTTCCACCAATCGTAGGCCGGCACGCCCAGGCGCGGAATCGCCGGCGCGGCGTTCTGCATCTGCGCGGCCTTTTCTTCCAGTGTCATGCGCGACACCAGATCGGCCGCGCGCGCCTCGAAAGAACGCTGCGTGTCCAGATACGGTGGCGGCGTGGCGGCCTGGGCAGCGCCTGCAGCGCACCCCACTGCGAGCAGGACACCGTGCGCGAGCGAACGAAGCGGGGCGGGCGGATGCGAAGGCATGGTCAGTCCTGTTGAGGGCGGTCGGGGTGCGATTGGGCGAACGGCCCGATCGTGCTGCCGACGAAGCCGCCGGCCTGTGCGGTGCTGAGAAAGCTGGCGTCGTCGTTGCGGCGTAGCGATTGCCAGCCGCGGCCATCGGCATCGAAGGCGAAGCTGTAGGCACCGAAATCGCCGCTGATTTGCAGCCGCAGCTGCGCAGTGGCCGGGATGCGGGTCTGCGCCAGCGTGGTGGTGACCGCGCCATCGCGCTTGTCCAAAAACACCTGTACGGCGTTGCCATCGCGACGAATGCCGAGTGCGTACCACGCGGTGGAATTCTGAAATGCGGCCAAGCCTGCACTGATGCCTGCCTGGGCCGGCACCTCCAGTGCGGTGCTGGCGGTGAAATGCTGATGTTGCTGGCGGCGTGCGAGAAACGCGGGCGTGCCGCTACCGTCCAGCCCTTGTGCGTTGGCGTGCAGCGTCAACCAGCCTGCCCGCGTACGCAGGTCGGCCACATCCTGCTTTGGCACGCGCACGGTCAGCCATTCGCGCTGCAACGTGGCCTGATCGAAGTCGTCGTGCCAGAAGAAGTTGCCCGACAACGGCGCCTGCGTGGCACCTGCCTTCATGCCAGTGGGCGCCTTGGCGATGTAGGGGATTGGCTGCCCGGCCGGCAGGATCGAGGGCCAGCCATCGCGCCACTGCACCGGCAGCAAAAACGTTTCGCGCCCGGTGTTGTAGCGATCGCCCGCGTAGGGGCGGCTTGCGAGAAACACCGCCCACCACTGCCCGTCGGGCGTATCCACCAGATCCACGTGGCCGGCATTGCTGATCGGGTGCGCGCGCTCGGCCGGCAGATCGCGTTGGGTCAGGACGGGGTTGTTCGGTGCGGGGACATACGGCCCCCATACGTTGCGGCTGCGCAACACCACCTGCGAATGCTGCGGCCCGGTGCCGCCCTCGGCACACGAGAGGTAGTACCACCCGTCGCGTTGATACAGGTGCGGGCCTTCGATCCAGATCGGCTTGCTGGCCAGATCCACGCCGCCATTGAGCAGCACCTTGCGCGGACCGACCGGCGCATTCTTTGCGATATCGAAACGCTGCATCCAGATCGCACGATGCCCCTCGTACAACGGCGTGCCCTCCGGCGGGCCGTTGTTGAGCAGGTACGCGCTGCCATCGGTATCGAAGAACAGGGACGGGTCGATGCCGTCGATGCTGGGCAACCAGGTCAGTGCCGACCATGGGCCCGCCGGATGGCTGGCACTGGCGATGAAATTGCCGCCGCTGTCCACCGAGGTGCCCACCACGTAGAAGCCCCCGTCGTGATGGCGGATGCTGGCGGCATACATCCCGCGCGACATGCGCAGCCCGTCGTAATCGAGCTGCTCGCGGCGTTCGACCACGTTGCCGATCTGCGTCCAATGCACAAGATCGGTGCTCTCGAACACCGGGATCGCCGGAAAGTACGTAAACGTCGAATTGACCAGGTAATAGCGCTCGCCGACGCGGGTGATACTGGGATCGGGATAGAACCCGGCCAGCACCGGATTGCGGTAGTGCCCGGCCGGCAGCGGCGTGGCGAACACCGCATCGTCGCCGCGGTACTCGAACCAGTCGAACGCGACATCCGCAGACGTTTGCGACTGCGCCTGCGGGTTCGCAGGCGCCGCCAAGGCCACCAGCAGGGCCATACACGTGGCAGATAACGCGCGCATCACCAGTCCCACATCGCGCCGTCTTCCAGTCGCGCGATCGGCAGCTGCTTGGGCACGTAGGGATACTTCGCTGCAAGCGCTTCGTCGATGTCCACGCCATGCCCCGGTGTCTCGCCGCAGTGCAGGCGGCCATCGCGGAATTGGTAGTCGTGCGGGAACACCGCATTGGCCTCGTCGGAATGGAACATGTATTCCTGGATGCCGAAGTTGGGCACCCAGGTGTCGAAGTGCAAGGCGGCGCCCATGCACACCGGCGACAGGTCGGTGGCGCCGTGAAAGCCGGTACGCACCTGATGCAGCGCGGCGAAATCGGCCAGCCGGCGCACATGGGTGATGCCACCGGCGTGGACGATCGTGGTGCGGATGTAGTCGATCAGCTGCTGCTCGATCAGATGCTTGCAGTCCCAGATCGAATTGAACACCTCGCCCACTGCCAGCGGCGTCACGGTGTGCTGGCGGATGAGCTCGAACGCACGCTGGTTTTCCGCAGGGGTGGCATCTTCCAGCCAGAACAACCGGTACGGCTCCAGGTCGCGGCCCAGCCGCGCCGCTTCGATCGGGGTGAGCCGGTGATGCGCGTCATGCAGCAGTTCGATCTCGTCGCCATGGTCGGCGCGCAGTTGCTCGAACAGGCGGGGCACGACACCGAGGTAACGCGGCGTGGACCACACGGTTTCGGTGGGCAGCTCGCTTTCGGCCGGTTCGTACGGCTTGCCGCCGACAGAAATGCCGTAGGTCTTCTTGATGCCCGGCACGCCGCATTGCGCGCGGATCGCGATAAAGCCCATCTCGCGGAAGCGGCCCACTTCGTCGCTGGTTTCGGCAATATCGCGCCCGTTCGCATGCCCATATACCAGCGCCCCTTCGCGTGAGCGCCCGCCAAGCAGCTGATACAGCGGCATGCCGGCCATCTTGCCCAGGATGTCCCACAACGCCACATCCACTGCGGCAATCGCGCTCATCGTCACCGGCCCGCGCCGCCAGTACGCGCCGCGGTAGAAGAACTGCCAGATGTCTTCGATGCGTCCGGCATCGCGACCAATCAGGTTCGGCACCAGGTGTTCCTGCAGGTAGGCGGCCACTGCCAGTTCGCGCCCGTTGAGCGTGGCATCGCCTACGCCGGTGATGCCCGAACGCGTGCGGATCTTCAAGGTGACGAAATTGCGCCCCGGGCAGGTGACGATGACGCACGCCTCGACGATCTCGCGGTCGCGGGCAGAACCTTGCAGCGGTGCAGGGGAGTCGGAAGTCTGTGACATCGTGATCTCGCTCAGGGGGAAGAGGTGGCAGTGATGGGAAGTTCGAACGGGCCAGCCGGCAGGCCGCTGCGGTCGTACAAGGTGCACACCGGGCTGTCGGCCCAGCAGTAACGCACCCGGGTGGCCTGCACGCCGGCGGGAACACCCAGGCGGATCTCGCGCCCGGATAGCGTGGCAGCGGCATAGCGGCAGCTGCCGGCCGCATCGCCGCAGAGCTCGAAGCCGATCGGCGCGTCGTTGCCGTAACTCACCAGCGTGGTGTCGACATCGTCGAAGCCGATGCGCACGCTCTCGCCGGCGCGACGTGCGCTGCGCGGCACCGGCCCGGAAGGCGCAATCGCCTCGCCGTACACGACATGCCGCGCCACGCGCGCCAGGCGCCGGCCCAGCTCCTGCTTGTTGGCCGGATGGATGTCGTAGCGGTCGCCGATATCGATCGCCACCGCCAATCCTGCGTGCGCGTCGTTGGCGACGAAACGCCGCTGCGCCTCGCGCAATTGCGCCCAGCCGCTGTCGGTGGGCTGGGTAGGCGGTGCGCCGTAATTGGCCAGCTGCACCACCAGCAACGGCAGGTCTGCGCCGAAGCGCTGCCGCCAGTCGCGCTGCCAGGCAGTGAGCAAGGCCGGATAACGCGCCGCATCGCCGGTATTGGATTCGCCCTGGTACCACAGCACGCCGCGCAGGCCCAGGTGTTCCAGCGGCGCGATCATGCCGTTGTACAAGGTGGTCAGCCCGGCCGCCGACGACCACGGTGCGCGCGGAGGCATGCCCACTGCCTGCGGCACGATGCGGTATTGCCAGGGCGCGTCCAGCGCCACGGTGCTGCCATCGGCAAATTGCAGTGCGCGCGATGGCGCGTCGCCCAGCAGCCCGCCGCGGCGATAGGTATTGAGCACATTGAGCACGATGCTGTTGCGCCCGGCATGCAGCCGTCCGCGCGGCAGCGCGTAGCGACGCGGCTGGTCCGCGCCATAGCTGCTGCCCACGCCGCGTCCGTTGACCCAGGTCTGATCCAGCTCGTCCACTGGCCCCAGCAACAAGGTGGCGTCCTGCGCGGCCTGTGCCGGTGTCAGCTCGACGCTGGTGCGGTACCAGACCATGCCGTTGAAGCCGACCAGTTGCGGCACGCCCCAGTCGTCCCATGCGCCCAGGGCCGGCGGCGCGTCCTGCCAGTCGCCGGGCGCATCCGGCTGCCACGGCTCGCCTTGGCCATGCGCGTGCCACCAGGTTTCCCACAGCGCGGCCCAACGCGGTGCGGCCGCGACCGGATCGGTTGCATAACGTGCCAGTACATCCAGTGCCGGACCATCGTCGCCAGCGGCACGCAGGGCCTTGTCGCCGATCCAGGCCTGCAGTTGCGAACCGCCCCATGACGCATTGATCAGTCCCATCGGCACGTCGACCTGCTTCTGCAATTCGCGTGCGAAGTAGTAACAGGCGGCGGAAAAATCCTTCACCGTCTCCGGTGTGGTGCGCTGCCAGGTTGCGGTGCCGCCGAAACCGCGTTGCGGTGTCGGGCTGGATTGCGCCGGCACCTTGAACATGCGGATGCTGGGGTGGTCGGCATCGGCAATCTCGCTGCGCGAATCCAGCGTGCGATGCACCTGCAATTCCATGTTCGATTGCCCCGAACACAGCCAGACATCGCCGATCAGCACATCATCGATTTGCTGCATCGCACCGTTGCCCGTGCTGGCCTTCAGGCTGTAAGGGCCGCCGGCAGCGTGCGCGGGCAAGCGCGCTTCCCAGTGACCTTGCCGGTCTGCGCGCGCCTGCACCTGCGCACTCTCCAGTTGCACGGTGACCCGCGTGCCCGGCGCCGCATCGCCCCACAGGCGGATCGGCGCATCGCGCTGCAGCACCGCATGGTCCTGAAACACCGGATGCAGCAGCGGCGCATCCGCTGCGCTGGCAAAGTATGGCAGCAGCAACGCCGACAGCGTGCCGATCACTCTCTTTACGCGACATGCGCTCACTTCGGATTCCCCGGTGCATACGGAAATGTCAGTGCCTGGTAATACGCCAGCGGCTGCGCCGGCGGGCTGACGCCTGCAGGCAGCGGGCGCCCGGACACGCTCTGGAAATAGGCGATGCTGGCATCGCGCCACCACTTTGCCTCCCGTTGCTGGATCGCCAGGAAATCGGCGACCTGCTGGTAGCGCTGTGCATCGATCTTCCCGGCCAGACCCTGCCAGGTCGTGCGCATCGCAGTCACCTCGGCCACGCCATGGTCGTAACGCCACGCCAGTTCGTCCCACAGCGGCCTGCCGGAGGCCATGCGGTGATCCCACGGCACATGATGGAACCACAGCAACAGCTGCTCGGGTACGCGCTGCACGTCGCCGAACACGCGCGCCACCGGCGGGGCATATTGCGCAACGGCATTGCTGCCGCTGGCACTGCGGTCGAAGCCAATGCCATTGCGGTCGGCGCGGTGGTAATACACCGGATCCCAGTCCGGACGTTCGCTGCCCGCATCCCACGGCGCCGGGCCGTAATGGTGGCCGCGCCCCATCAGGTGGTGCAGGCCGAGCGGGGTCATGTAATCCACCACCGCCTCGCGCGAGCGCAGCATCATGGAAACCACCGGCTCGACCACCGCCGGATCGTCGGAAAACGTCATGCGCGCCCATTCCTGCGCAATCGCGCGCGGCGACAGCTGCGGGTCCCATGCCAGCCGCCCGTATGCGTACCAGTTGGCCTGATCGAAGATCGAGCCGCTCCAGTTGCGATCGGCGCCGATATTGGCCACGCCGGCGATCCCGGTCAGTCGTGTGCGTTTGCTGTCGGTAAACAAGCGGCCATCCACCGTCTTTGCAACGGTCGAGCCCTTGCCGCGCGCATAGGTGTCCGCTTGCAAGGTCTCGGAAAACAGCGGGCCCAGATAGGCCAGGTGGGTGGAAAAGCCCAGATATTCCTTGGTGATCTGGAATTCCGGCATCAATGGCGTCTTGCGCATCGCACCGAACAACGGGTGAAACGGCTCGCGTGGCTGGAAATCGATCGCCCCGTTTTTCACCTGCACGATCACGTTGTCGCGAAAGGCGCCATCCAGCGGCACGAACTCGCTGTAGGCCTGCTTGGCGCGGTCGTCCGGCTGCTCATGCGAATAGACGAAGGCGCGCCACATCACCACCCCGCCGTGCGGCGCCAGCGCATCGGCCAGCAGGTTCGCGCCATCGGCGTGGCTGCGTCCATAGTCCTGCGGGCCGGGCTGGCCTTCGGAGTTGGCCTTGACCAGAAACCCGCCGAAATCCGGAATGCGTGCGTAGACGGCGTCGGCGGTGTCGCGCCACCAGCGCTGTACCTGCGGGTCCAGCGGGTCGGCGGTGTTCAGGCCACCGATTTCGATCGGCGCACTGAAGCGCGCGCTGAGGAACACACGAATCCCGTACGGGCGAAACACCTTCGCCAGGGCGGCCGCCTTGTCGAGGTAGTCCGGCGTCAGGCTCCAGGCCTTGGCGTTGACGTTGTTGAGCACGGTTCCATTGATGCCCAGCGATGCATTGGCACGCGCGTAGTCGGTGTAGCGCGGATCCAGATAGCCGGGCAGCGTCTGCCAGTTCCACAGCGAAGCGCCCGCATAGCCGCGTTCCACCAGACCATCGAGATTGTCCCAATGATTGAGCATGCGTAGCTGCAAGCGTGGCGATGCGCGCACATCCACCGCTGCGAGCGACTGCCCGGTCTGCAGCAGACGCAACAGATGGAATGTGCCGTACAACACGCCGATATCGCTGCCGCCGACAATGGCGGTGACCTGATGCCCATTTACCTCGGCGCGACGAATCAGGTAGCCATCGCGGCCCAACTGGCCTGTATCGAGCCGCAGGGCGGCAATCTGTGGCGCGCTGGCGGCGCCCAAGACGATGGCGCCATCTTGCGTCACCGCGTCCACGCGTGGCGGTGTGCTTCCCAACAATCCCTGCAGGCCGCGCGCCAGTTCATCGCGTGCTGCGTGCACGGTGGGCGATTGGCCGACGATGACCAGCTCGCTGGCGTTCTGGCGCAATTGCGCGGCATTGGCCAGCGGTTGGTAGCGCAACCATAGATCGTAGCCATCTTCTGCGTGCGCGTTGATGGTGACCAACACGCCGCTGCATAACAGTGCCAGCCACATGACGGCCTGCAGCGTAAATGCGCCGACACCTGTGTCATGCCGCGGCATTGCAGACCGGCTCATGCGGCATGCTCGAGCGTCACCGGCGCAGGCAGGCGCATATCGCCGCTCTGCCTGCTTCCCGGTACCATGGCTCGCACCGGCATACCTGCACTCGGCGTCCGCGTTACCGCAGCAGCGCCCGTGCATCCCGCAGCTTTCGCACGCATTTGAAGAGGCCACGCTTGGAGAAGGTCAGGAAATCGGTCCGCCGCACCAGCCGCGCGACCACCATCGACGAGGTGGCAGCGCTGGCAAAGGTCTCGCCGATGACAGTCTCGCGCGTGGTCAACAACACCGGCAGCGTGCGCGATGCCACCCGCGAACGGGTCATGCGCGCGGTCGACAAGCTGGGCTACACGCCCAATCTTGCCGCCAGCGCACTGGCGGCCGCGCAGAGCACGCGGATTGCGCTGATCTACAGCGATCCCAGCGGCGCCTACCTGCGCGAGTTGTTGCTGGGCGTGTTGCGGGTGGCATCGCGTACGTCGATCCAGCTGGTGATCGACTGCTGGGACGACCTGGACGCCGATGCCGAACGCAAGGCAGCGCGCAAGCTCGCCAAAGGCGTTGCCGGTGTGATCCTGCCGCCGCCGTTGTGCGAATCCAGGGCCGCGGTGCTGGAGCTGGTGCGCGCCAAGGTGCCGGTGGTGGCGATCGCCTCCAACCATTTCAGCCCGGATGTGGCGTGTGTGCGCATCGACGAATTCGCTGCTGCCAAGGAGATCACCGAGCACCTGATCGCACAGGGGCATACGCGCATCGGCTACATCGCCGGGCATCCGAATCTGTCGGCCAGCACGCGGCGCTTCGAAGGCTTTCAGGCGGCCTTGGCCGACGCCGGTTTGCGCCTGGATCGGCACCTGGTGCAGCCGGGCGACTACACCTACAAGTCCGGCCTGGTTGCCGCGGAAAAATTGCTGGCGCGCAAACGTCGCCCCAGCGCCATCTTCGCCAGCAACGACGACATGGCCGCCGCGGCAATCTCGGTCGCGCACCGGCGTGGCCTGGATGTGCCGCGCGATCTGTCGGTGGTCGGGTTCGACGACACCTCTGCCGCCACTGCGGTGTGGCCCGAAATCACCACCGTGCAGCAGCCCATCGCCGCCATGGCCGACGCCGCGCTGGACATCTTGCTGAAGACGATTCGGGCCAAGGAGCGTACGGCAAGGATGGTCGATCATGTGGTCGCGCACCTGCTGGTCAAGCGGGATTCGGTGGCCGCACCGACAGCGGACGATGCGGCCGAGTCAACGTAGCGATCAGACCACTGCATGCCGCAAGCCGGATGTGGTCGCCTCGCAGGCTTGCACGCAACACACCAGAATTGCCGGCGTGCGCTTATGTGTCTGGTGAGCACGCATCACGTCGGCAGCCAGTGCTGGCCGCCGCAGTGTGGTCGCTGGCTCACCGTCGCCATGCAGATAGTCATGGCACGCGCCAGGTAATGCCAAGCGCGTGCAGCGGCAATGCTCAACGCGTCAGATACTGATTGATCAGGTTTTCGTACGCTTCCTGGCGGCCGCTGATCTGCTGGGGCGCATTGCCGGCCGCATGCTTGGCCAGGTCCGCCAGCGTGGTCTTGCCTGCGGCAAAGTCAGCGCCCGCGCCGCTGTCGAAGCTGGCGTAACGCTCGGCGCGCCATTGCTCCAGCGGCGAAGACGTCAGCAGTGCGTTGGCCACTTCCAGCCCGCGCGCGAACGCGTCCATGCCGCCGATGTGCGCCAGGAACAGGTCCTGCGGGTCGGACGATTCGCGCCGCACCTTGGCATCGAAGTTCAAGCCGCCCGGTGCCAGCCCGCCCTGCCGCAGCACCACCAGCATCGCGCCGACGGTGTCGTACAGGTCGGTCGGGAACTGGTCGGTGTCCCAGCCGTTCTGCGGGTTGCCGCGGTTGGCATCGATGCTGCCGAGCAGGCCGGCATCGGAGGCCACCTGCAGGTCATGCTCGAAGCTGTGGCCCGACAGCGTGGCGTGGTTGGCTTCGATGTTGAGCTTGAAGTCCTGATCCAGGCCATGCTGACGCAGGAAGCCGATCACCGTGGCGCTGTCGAAGTCGTACTGGTGCTTCATCGGCTCCATCGGCTTGGGCTCGATCAGGAAGTTGCCCTTGAAGCCGATCGCGCGGCCGTAGTCGCGTGCCAGGGTCAGAAAGCGCGCCATGTTGTCCTGCTCGCGCTTCATCTGGGTGTTGTGCAGGCACGCATAGCCTTCGCGGCCGCCCCAGAACACGTAGTTTTCGCCGCCCAATTCAACGGTGGCATCGATCGCGGCCTTGACCTGCACCGCCGCACGCGCCACCACGTTGAAGTCCGGGTTGGTCGAGGCACCATTCATGTAGCGCGGATGCGAGAACAGGTTGGCCGTGCCCCACAGCAGCTTGATGCCGGTGTCGGCCTGGCGCTGCTTGGCGATGCCCACCATGTGCTTGAGATTCTTTTCGTACTCGCCGATGTCATCGGCATCCGGCGCCAGATCGATATCGTGGAAGCAGTAGTACGGCACGCCGAGCTTGGTGAAGAACTCGAATGCTGCATCGGCCTTGGCTTCGGCACGGTTCAACGCGGTAGTGCCCACATCCCACGGATACGCACGCGTGCCCGGGCCGAACGGATCGGCGCCATTGCCGCAGAAGCTGTGCCAGTAGGCCACGGCAAAGCGCAGGTGCTCGGCCATGGTCTTGTCGCCGATCTTCTTGTTGGCGTCGTAGACCTTGAATGCGAGCGGGTTGTCCGAATCGCGGCCTTCGAAACCGATCTTGCCGATGCCGGGGAAATATTCTTTCGCGCCGATGTACACGGTGTTGCTCATGGGTGAAGCTCCTGCGTCAAGGGGAGGGGGGCAGTGGAAGGCATGACCACGCGCGCGCAACACAAAATGTTAGCGCTACCAAAATCGCGTCTGAAAAAAGCCGCGCCATGGAGCGAAGCTGGAGATGCCATGCCTATCCGAGGGGACACTGTCTTTGCGACTTTACCCAGCCCGGCGCGGAAAGGCTTGCTGCGCTGCGAGATACGGGCTGGTCCGTGCTCGCCGGATGAAGGATACCGGTGAGGCGCCAATTGTGCCGCCCTCACCCGCCCTTCGGGCCCCCTCTCCCGCGTGCGGGAGAGGGGGTAGGTGGATCAACCGCTTGCGTCATCGTACCCAGCTCGCACGCTTCCGCGTGCAGGAGAGGGAAGTGCTTGGAGCAGGCGCGTGCGCTTCCCGTCGACAGCGGCTCGCTCCCTTCCCCCGTTCACGGGGGAAGGTGCCCGAAGGGCGGATGGGGGCCGTCCCGTCACCCACCAGCTACAATGGCCGGCTCATGACCGCTGTCCTGCCGCTGCCGCAACCCCTGGCCGACCCCGCGCCGCGCGACCCGCGCCAGCGGTTGCAGCGCGAACAGCTGCGCCTGGGCAAACGCCTGCAGCGCCAGGTGGGCCAGGCGATTGCCGATTTCGGCATGATCGCGCCAGGCGACAAGATCATGGTCTGCCTGTCCGGCGGCAAGGACAGCTACACCTTGCTGGACATGCTGCTGCAGTTGCAGCGCAAGGCGCCGGTGCCGTTCAGCCTGGTGGCGGTCAATCTGGACCAGAAACAGCCCGACTTCCCCGCCCATGTGCTGCCGGCCTACCTGCGCGGGTTGGGCGTGCCGTTCGATATCGTCGAGCAGGACACTTATTCGGTGGTCAGCCGGGTGATTCCGGCCGGCAAGACGATGTGTTCGCTGTGCTCGCGGCTGCGGCGCGGCGCGCTGTATGCCTACGCGCAGGCCCATGGCGTGACCAAGATCGCGCTCGGCCATCACCGCGACGACATCGTGGCCACGTTCTTCATGAACCTGTTTCACCACGCGCGGCTGGCAGCGATGGCACCCAAGCTGCGCAGCGACGACGGCGCGCATGTGGTGATCCGTCCGCTGGCCTATGTGCGCGAAGCCGACATCGCCGCGTACGCGCAGGCGCGGCAGTTTCCGATCATTCCGTGCAACCTGTGCGGCAGCCAGGAAAACCTGCAGCGCCAGCAGGTCGGCAAGCTGTTGCAGCAATGGGACCGCGAGCAACCCGGGCGCGTCGAGCAGATCGCCCGCGCATTGGGCGATGTCCGCCCCGAGCAATTGGCCGACCGCACGCTGTTCGATTTCCTGGCGCTGGGCCGCAGCGGCGATGCGCCGAGCGGTCTTGATCCTGATCCCGGCGCGTGGCTGTCCGCCAGCCACGCCGCACACGACAGCGACTGACGCGGCCGATCCGGCTGCCGGCAGTCTTTCACCCTCCACGCTTTTCTTTATTCGGTCCAACGCATGTTCTTTCGCAATCTCACCCTGTTCCGTTTTCCCACCACGCTGGATTTCTCCGAGATCGACACGCTGCTGCCGCAAGTGCAGCTCAAGCCGGTCGGCCCGCTGGAAATGAGTTCGCGCGGTTTCATTTCGCCGTTCGGCCGCGACGAGCAGGAAGTGCTTTCGCACCGTCTGGAAGATTTTCTGTGGCTTACCGTCGGCGGCGAGGACAAGATCCTGCCCGGCGCGGTGGTCAACGACCTGCTCGAGCGCAAGGTGGCCGAGATCGAGGAAAAGGAAGGCCGCCGCCCCGGTGGCAAGGCACGCAAGCGCCTCAAGGACGACCTGATCCATGAGCTGCTGCCGCGCGCCTTCGTCAAGAGTTCGCGCACCGACGCCATCCTGGACCTGCAGCACGGCTACATCGCGGTCAACAGTTCCAGCCGCAAGAGCGGCGAGAACGTGATGAGCGAGATCCGCGGCGCGCTGGGCAGCTTTCCGGCGCTGCCGTTGAATGCCGAAGTGGCCCCGCGCGCCATCCTCACCGGCTGGATCGCCGGCGAACCCTTGCCCGAAGGCCTCAGCCTGGGCGAAGAGTGCGAGATGAAGGACCCGATCGAAGGTGGCGCGGTGGTCAAGTGCCAGCACCAGGAACTGCGCGGCGACGAGATCGACAAGCACCTGGAAGCCGGCAAGCAGGTCACCAAGCTGGCGCTTGTGCTGGACGACAACCTGTCGTTCGTGCTCGGCGACGATCTGGTGATTCGCAAGCTCAAGTTCCTCGACGGCGCCCTGGATCAGCTCGAACACAGCGAAGACGACGGCGCACGCGCCGAACTCGACGCGCGCTTTGCGTTGATGAGTGCCGAGATCCGCCGGTTGTTCCTGTTGCTGGAAACCGCGTTGAAGTTGAGCAAGGCCGAGTAACCGGTTTTCCAACTGTGGCGGCGTTGTCAGGCGCGATTCGATACGTGAGTGAAAAAGCGGTGAGTCGACGGTGCGGTGGGCTCACGGCGTAGGACACGCCGTGAGCCGTCTCTGAGAGTCGATGGCGGCGTCCGCACCGCCATCGCTCCCGCCAGCGGTCAGTACACCGCGCCAAAGCGTTCTTGCGCTGCTTTCGTGAAGGGCATACGTGGGATGTGTCCTGCGACGGTGGCGGAGACGGACCGGGCGCGACGCAGATCGGCTGCTCTGCGACTGATTTATCGGTTGGCCAATCGCGCCCAGGCAGGGCACCGATCACGGTCTGGCCATCACTGCGTGCGGCAGTCAACGCGTCTCACCGCCTGACACATCGCGGCGGTATCCTGTGCGCATGTTCAAGCCCGTCCGCCGCCTGATTGTTCCGCCCTCGCAGGTTGTCGAACGCGACTGCGTGCACGTGCAGCTGGACGGCCGCGACATCGCGGTGCTGCGCGTGCGCGACCCGCGTGCGCGACGCATCAAACTCAGCGTCGACGAGCGCGGCGCACGGCTGACCTTGCCGCTGCGCGCAAGCCTGATTTCCGGCGAACGGTTTCTGCATGCGCATCTGGACTGGCTGACCACGCAGCTGTCGCGGTATCAGCAGGTCGATGCGTTTCCTGCGCTTGAGCGTGGCGTACCCGGGCAACTGCCCTTGCGCGGTGCGTTGCTGCCGTTGAGCTGGCACGAAGGGCGCTACGCACGCATCGATATCACCGACGACGGGGCGCAGTTCCATGTGCCCACCCGTGTGGGCGATGCCGGCTTGCGCCGCACCTTGAAGGAATTCTACGAAGCGCAGGCGCGCGCCGATGTCGGTCGCTGGTTGCCGGGTTATCTGCCCGGCCTGCCGCGCGCACCGGCACGACTGCGGCTGAAGGTGATGTCATCGCAGTGGGGCTCGCTCGCGCCGGATGGCTCGATGGCGTTGGACCTGGCGCTGGTGCTTGGTCGCCCTTCCGCGTTCGAATACGTGCTGGTGCACGAGCTCTGCCACCTGGTACAGGCCAACCACTCGCCCGCGTTCTGGGCCGAAGTGGAGCAACGTTTTCCCAACTGGCGCGAAGAGCGCAGTTACTTTCACGAACACGGCCGCCAGCTCAAGGCGCAGCTGCGGCGGTTGCTGCATTCAGGCTAACACTGATCAAAGCGAGCGGTTACGTACGATAATAATTTCTCTCGTGGCACTCCGGCGAACAGCGCTCAAGGAGGCGCCGTCCTTGATCGGTGTGATATATGCATTCTCTGGGGAAAGAAAGATCAGCTTCCCCCTCGTCGTCTCACCGTTTTGATAGACAATCTGTACTGGCAGTTCACCGCCGACGCCATAGGCGCGAAGACCGTTGGCGAGTAAATTCACCATTGGCTTTGGGTATATGACCGCAAAAGCAATCAGCGTTGCAATCATTCCAATGGCAGCCCTTATCTTGAGCTTGCGAGGTGCGTGCAGTGCAGCGGCAATGTAAAGGGCGGCCAATCCGGAGATTATGATTGGCAAAAAGTGACGTTCCATCTCCCATCCCCGACTTAGGGATAAAGTAATTAGTAGCAATCCGCAGAATGTATTTAGCAGGATAAAGAATCCCAGTTCGGACAAGGTATTTTCCTGTTCTTCATGCCCGATGCTAGTGGAATCACGAATCCAAAGAGGGCTAGGCCGGATACGACTATCATGAGTTCGGCCGTCGCGTAGAAGACCGTCATGCCGAATCCTCCGGCATCGAAGATGTCGTAAGAGAAGAAATCGTATTCGGACATCAGGATGACGAACAGCATCCTGGAATAGGCAAGAATGAAGACGAAAAGTGCAAGTAGCCAAATTGCAGTTAGTTTTGCTGTTTCTAGCCAATTACGGGACGTATGCTGGAGAGGCTTGATCATTTGTTTATAGGGTTCCTTTCCGTGTTGGGTTCCCGTCTTCCTTTACTGCAGGCTGGCGAGCTTGGAAGATAATTGGCAGCGCTCTCAATTGTGATCCAGAAAGTCATCGATCACCGCTGCCACCGCTTCCGGCATTTCCATGTGCACGTGGTGGGTGCCGGGCAGCAGCTGCAGGCGTGCATCGCGCATCATCGCCACGCGGTGGTCGCGCAATGCTTCCGGGAAATACGGCTGTGCGGGCGTGGCGAAGATCGCCTGGGCGGGGCACGCGATGGAGGCCAGCAGCACGTCGATCTGCGCTTCGGTCATGCGGATGGCGGTGGGCAGGGTCAGGCGCGGATCGCTGCACCAGCTGTAGCCACCTTCCACCACGCGGACGCCGCGTTCGACCAGCAGCCGTGCAGCCGGTTCGGTGAGTTGGTTGGCCATCATGCGCGCGCGCACCGGCATCTCCATCGACGGGAACACCCGCAGCGGCCGCTCTGCCAACGTGCGTGCCGAGGCGACGGCATCGCGCAGGCGGGTGGCGGTGTTTTCCACCGGCTCGGCCAGTGCGCCCAGCGCCTCGATGGCGATCAAGGCCTCCACGCGCTCGGGCGCAGCGGCGGCCAGCAGGCTGGCAATGCCGCCTCCCATCGAGTGGCCGAGCAAGGTGAAGCGCTGCCAGCCCAGGCCATCGGCGACCTGCAACAAGATGGCGATCGCGCTGCTGAGCGTGTATTCGGCGCCTACCGGCAGCCAAGCGCTGTGGCCATGGCCCGGCAGATCCAGCAGCACCAGATCCAGCTCCTGCGCGGGTAGATGCGTGCTCAGCGGCACGAAGCTGGCCGCATTATCCAGCCAGCCATGCAAGGCCAGCACCCGGCGCGGGCCGCGATCTTGGTTGCGCAATCCGGTGACCCGGCCGATGGCAAGGTCGCACGCAAACGGCTCCAACCTCACGCGCGGCGCGCCACGGCGGCCAGCGCGTGCGCGTGCGCGTCGCTGGCGTTGAGGCAGGGGATGTAGCTGAGCGTGGCACCACGCTCGGCCAGCGTTTCGGCAAAGCCCAGCGCGACTTCTTCCAGCGTTTCCAGACAGTCGGTGGCAAAGCCCGGGCAGACCAGGTCGAAGCTGCGCACGCCGCCTTCAGCCAGTTTCCACAGCGTGGGTTCGGCGTACGGCTGCAGCCAGCGCTCGGCGCCGAAGCGCGACTGGTAGCCCATCTGCCACTCGTCCGCGCCCAGCCCCAGCGCTGCCACGATTGCCTGCGCGCTGCGTTCGCACTGCTGCGGATACGGGTCGCCGGCATTGGCCACGCGCTGCGGCAGGCCGTGGAAGGAGAACATCAGCTTTTCGCTGCGCCCATGCACCTGCCAGTGCGCGCGGATCGACTCGGCGATCGCTGCCACCCAGCCGGTGTCCTCGCAGTAGTCTTGGATCACCTCCACCGCAATCTCCGGCGCGCTAGTGCGCCATGCATCCACCACGTCCTGGATCGAAGCGGTGGTGGTGGTGGAATACTGCGGATACAGCGGCAGCACCACGATGCGCTTGATGCCGCGTGCGCGCAGCCGGTCCAGCGTCTTGCGCAACGCCGGCTCGCCGTAGCGCATGGCCCATTCCACGTGCCAGTCGGGCATGACCGCTTGCAGGCCTTCGGTCAGGCGGCGCGTGTAGACCGCCAGCGGCGAGCCCTCCGGCAACCACACCTTGGCGTATTTTTCGGCCGATTTCGGCCCGCGGATCGGCAGGATCACCCCGTACAGCAGCGGCTTCCAGAACAGTGGCGGAATCGCGACCACGCGGCGGTCGCTGAGGAACTCGGCCAGGTAGCGGCGCACGGCCGGGGCGGTCGGCGATTCGGGAGTGCCCAGGTTGACGACCAGCAGGGCGGTATCGGGTGTTGTGTTCATGCGCACCATTCTGGCAGAGCCGGGCAGCGCTGCCGACAACAGCGCAACGATCGCTGCGATCGGCCCTCTCTTGGATGCCGGTTGCGCTCACCACCGATTCATTGCGCCGGCACTAACGTCGCGGCATTGCTATCTTTAACGGATTCTTCCTTGGAGCTTGTCATGCCTCGTTTGTCGCGCCTGGCCCTGTTGTTGTCGCTGACGTTGGTCGCCGGCCATGCTGTCGCCGGCCCGGAAGAAGACCAGCGCGCACGCAATGCGGTGCGGGTGCTGACCGAGATCATGAAGATCCCCGAGCAGGCCATTCCGGACAAACTGCTCGACGAGGCGCGCGCCATCGTGGTCATTCCCGACACGCTGAAGGCCGGCCTGGTGATCGGTGGCCGCCGCGGCCACGGCCTGATGTCGATGAAGAATCCCGACGGCAGCTGGTCGCAGCCGGTGTTCGTCAAGCTCACCGGCGGCAGCATCGGCTTCCAGGCCGGCGTGCAATCGTCCGACGTGGTGCTGGTGTTCCGCAATGACCGCAGCCTGGACAACATCGTCAACGGCAAGTTCACACTCGGCGCCGACGCCGGCGTGGCCGCAGGCCCGGTCGGGCGCAACGCCGCCGCGGCCACCGACGGGCAGCTCAAGGCCGAAATCTGGTCGTGGTCGCGTGCCCGTGGCCTGTTCGCCGGCGTTGCGCTGGATGGTGCGGTCCTGCAGATCGACGATGCGGCCGACCTCAATGCCTACGGCAGCGGCGCGACCCCGCGCATGATTTTCGAAGGCCGTACCAACGAACGTCCGTCCACCGATGTGATCGCCTTCCGCGACCGGCTGGAAGAGGCGACCTACACCGCACGCGCCAATCGCAGCACCGATGCCGCCGCCGATGACGCGCCGCCGGCACCGCGTCCGCAGACCCCGCCACCGGCGCAGGCACAGCAACCGGCCAACGTGCCGCCGCCGGCCAGCGAAGCCAGCACCGTACCGATGCAGCCCAGCACCACGCCGCCCGCCCAGCAAGGCTTCCAGCCGGTTTCGGAGGGCGAAATCCGCACCGAATCCCTAGACGGCAACCGCTGACGCACTGTCATCCCCCTGCGCGGTGCGCTGGGGTATCCTGCGCGTTCCATCTTTCAAGCAAGCGAGCAGATCATGGGCGGTTTCAGCATTTGGCACTGGCTGATCGTGCTGGTGATCGTGTTGCTGGTGTTCGGTACCAAGCGGCTCACCAGCGGTGCCAAGGATCTCGGCAGCGCGGTCAAGGAATTCAAGAAAGGCATGCACGACGACGACAAGCCGGCCGGCAAGCTCGGCGACGACTCCCGCACTGCCGAGCAGGCGCGTGAGGCGCAGGCCGAACGCGACCGCGACGCGCGCTGATCCGGAGCGGCGTCGGTGTTTGACATAGGTGTTGGCGAACTGACGCTCATTGCGGTCGTCGCCCTGGTGGTGCTCGGCCCCGAGCGTTTGCCCAAGGCGGCCCGATTTGCCGGATTGTGGGTGCGCCGTGCGCGCATGCAGTGGGACTCGGTCAAGCAGGAACTCGAACGCGAACTCGAGGCCGAAGAGCTCAAGCGCAGCCTGCAGGACGTGCAAGCCTCGCTGCGCGAGGCCGAAGACCAGCTGCGCAACAAGCAACAGCAAGTCGAGCAGGGTGCCCGCGCGCTGCACGACGACGTCAGCCGCGATATCGACATCCGCGCCAGCGCCACGCCGGTGGCAACGTCGCTGGAACTGGCGCATGCGGATTTGTCTGCCGGCCCCGATGTCGATACGGCAGCAGGCGCAACCGATACGGCTGGAGCTGCACACACCGCGCCGGTCATTGCGCAAGCTCAACCCATTGCGCCAGCGCCGCATCACACCCTGGTTCCGGCTCCCCACGACACGAGAGTGCCCGCGCCGCACGCCGCGCATCTGGCCAGCGCGCCCGAGGCGGTCGCCGTCGCGCCAGTCGATGCGGGCACACCGGACGCGTCGATGCCGAGCGCGCCCGCCAGGATCCAGGAGAAACAGCCGTGAGCCTGTTCGACGACGCACAGGCCGAAAGCAGTCTGATCGAGCATCTGGTCGAATTACGCGCCCGCCTGGTCCGCGCGCTGATCGGGCTGGGCGTGGTGTTGCTGGCCCTGCTGCCGTTTTCGCGGGCGATCTATTCGTGGCTGGCGGCACCGCTGATCTCGCAGCTGCCGCTGGGGCAGACGATGATCGCGATGAATCCGGCCGGCGCGTTCTTCGCCCCGCTCAAGCTGACCTTCTTCGTGGCGGTGTTCTTCAGCGTGCCGTGGCTGCTGTATCAGGCCTGGGCGTTCGTGGCGCCGGGGTTGTACCAGCGCGAAAAGAAGCTGGCGTTTCCACTGCTGGCCTCGGCGGTCGCACTGTTCTACATCGGCTGCGCGTTCGCCTATTTCCTGGTGTTGCCGGCGGTGTTCCACTTCCTGACCACGTTCAAGCCGGACGTGATCGCCATTACCCCGGATGCCAATTCGTACCTGGATTTCGTCCTGGCCATTTTCTTCGCCTTCGGCGCCAGCTTCGAGCTGCCGGTGGCCTTGGTGATTCTGGTGCTGCTGGGCTGGGTCAGCCCCAAGCAGCTCAGCGAAGGCCGCGGCTACGCCATCGTCGGCATCTTCATCCTGGCTGCCGTGCTCACCCCGCCGGACGTGGTCTCGCAGCTGATGCTGGCCATCCCGATGTGCCTGCTCTACGAGCTGGGCATCATGGCGTCGCGTGCGGTAGGGCCGAAGAGCGCCTGATTCGCGCTCGGTCTGCGAGCTGATCTGGGAATGCAAAGAACTATATCAGAGCAGTTGTTCGAAACATTCTGCGCGCATCATCGGCTGGACTGCCAGCGGATTGCCGAGACATCCAGTCGTACGCCCGACTATCACGTGTGGTTTGGCAGCACGTTGGTGGCGGTGGAGATCAAGCAGATCGAGAGTGATCGCGGAATCGATCCGGATGGCGTGTGGTCCAGGACGATCGGTTGGCATGTGCGCCAGAAGATTGTTGAAGCGCGGGGGCAGCTACGCGCGGCTGCCGGTGCCGGTGTGCCGGCGGTGTTGCTGATTTACAACACCGTCGATCCGTTCCAGCTATTCGGCACCGAACAACACGACTTCCTGAGCGCAATGTATGGTGAGCTGACGGTCCGGGTCGATACATCCGGCCGTGCGGCAAGCGGCCCTTTCCACGGCCGGAATGCAGCCTTGAGAGAGAATTTCAACACGTCCTTCAGCGGCGTGGGACACCTGCGCGAAACCTGCTCCGGTGCAGAGGTGATCATTTACGAGAACGTGTTTGCAGCGCATCCATTGCCGTTTGGCGACATACCCGACTGCATCACGGCCGTTCGCGTGGAGCTCAATCGGACGGACTTACACCACGCAGACAGATCGAATTGCGTAAGAGCGCGCCCGGGCGCAACGGGCGTTCCCGGGAAAGCTTCGTCGCGCCCAGGTGCGCTCCTACGGCTGCGCGAAGTCAGGCCGCAAACACATCCGGCCGTGCGGGCTTGATCGGTTGGGCGGCGGCGCCGTCGTGGGTGAACATCTGCTTCCATGCGGCGTAGACCGAGCCGGCGAATACCGGCATCAGCACCGCCATCAGCAGCAGCTGGGCCAGCCACATCGCCACGGTCTGGCCGGCGATCAGGCCGACGATCAGCGCCACGATCATGACCGCGAAATAGATCGCGAAAATGGCGATGAAGGCCAGCACGAAGAACACCAGCATCGCCGGCAGGTTGTGCAGGCTGGCGCGCAGGCTTTCGCGCAGCGCGTGACCGCCGGTGCTGCGGTCGAACATCACCTGCGGCGGCATCACGAATAGCGCCAGCGTCATCGCCGCGAAGGTGGCGATGGTCAGCAGCAGCCACAGCAGGATGCGCCCGGCCGGCAGGCTGGCGGCCAGCTGCTCGATCTGCACCGGATCCGGCTGCGCGCCGGACTGGCTGATCTGGTTGATCTTGACCATCACTTCGGACAACTGCTGCAGCCCGCTGGCGCCGATCATCGCCAGCAGCAGCACGCCCAGCAGCAGGCCGGCGATCAGCTGCGGCAGCAGCGACACCAGCAGATGCGGGGCGCGGCCGTCCTGCAGGCCGTGCAGCAGGTGCGACGGTTTGGCGATGCGGCCTTCGTCCACTTCACGGATGGCCCACAGCAGGCCGCCCATGAACAACGGGCCGGCCAGCACCAGCAGGAACTGCAGAGCCGGACCCAACAGCGGCACCAGCACCGAGAGCGACACCACCAGCGAGGCGGCCACGCTCCAGATCACCCCCATCGAGCCAAGCGCCAGCGGCGCCCGCTTCAACAGCGAGAAACCGGTCAATAGCCACTCTGCGCCGGCAGATGCCGGCACCTTACGAATTTCGCTCATTCCCATTCCGGATCGATACGCGCGCCGGACCATCCGGCGTCGCGCGATTATCGCTGCTTTTACGTGTGCGCGGCGGGACGAGCGCTCACGGTTTGCAACCGGCGTGCATGATGCACGAAGCGGCGCAACAGCTTGCGGGCGATGGGGGCGGCGGTGACCTCGCGGGCGACCGTGCGGGCGCAACGTCCGTGGCGGGCGATGCAGTCGGCACGCGCCTGCACATAGCCGCGCATGTGGTGGGTGGCGAATTCGGGGTGGAACTGGACGCCCCAGGTGGCCCGGCCCCAGCGGAAGGCATGGCAGCGGTCCTGCCGGGAATGCGCCAGCACGACGGCGCCATCCGGGGCACGCACGACCGTCTGCAGATGGGTGGCATGGGCCGGGAACTGCGGCGGAAGGCCTGCGAATAAAGGATCCTGCTCAGCCGGCGGGTGCAGCTCCAGCGCGATGGTCCCGGATTCGCGCCCGGCCGGGTTGTAGTCGACCTCGCCGCCCAGCGCGTGCGCCAGCAACTGGTGCCCGTAGCAGATGCCCAGCAGCGGCATGCCCTGATGGGCGGCATGGCGCAGCCATTGGGCACTGCGTTCGCTCCAGTCGGCGCGGTCGGTGACGAAGGCCGCCGAACCGCTGACGATGATGCCGGCAAAGTCGGCCGGATCGGGCAGCGCGTCGCCATTGGCCACGTCGATGGCCACCGTTTCCTGCTCGGCCAGCCCGGCCGCCACGCGGATCCAGTGCGGAAAACGGCCGTATCGCCTCATCTCCGGCACGGGCTGCCCGGTTTCGATGATCAGGAACGGCAAAACGGACATGCGCGAAGATCCGGACACGACAGATGCCCTCGATTGTAGGCGGCAGCGACGCGTTTTTTTCAAGCCGCGCTCCAATACGCGCGCTGCCGGTCATTGCCGAATGACATGTGCTGATTCCCTCGCAGCGAGATGCCGATGATGGTAGCGGTGGTCGCCGACGGGTGCATGCATTAGATATCGGCCGAAAAACGCACGGCTGCAATGACGGTGCCCGTGTGCCGTCGCTGCGGTCAGGTCGAGGCAAGGTTCGGCTGGATTGGTATGGAAAAACATCGAATCGTGCATAACCACCCGAAGACGGTGCTTGACGGCTGCGCAGCATGTCGCCGCGCCGGCGTGCTGCATCCCATGCGTTCAATCCCTCAATGCGTCGGGGCCATCGGCCCAACGCGCAGCGCGCGTCGCACACGTCGTCGATGCTTCGTATCGAACAAGTCGTTCGCGGGTAGATTGACTAAAAATTTCGGGCATGAAGACCCATGCCACCAATCCAAATTCGTTCCGCACAAACTCGCCTTTCGCTCATGCCGAAAAGCCCAGGCTAACGGAGGATGAGACAGCAGCCGGCAGTAGCGGCACGCATCAACCGCTTGGACGGCCGCCTAGAAAACGGCAGAGGATAGAGCCGGAGAACCCAGGGGCATCGACGCGCGACAGGCAGCCGTTGACCGCAAGCGCCGTCAAAAAAGAGCAACGCGATGCCAGCGAAGGCGCACGCGACAGGCGCTTTCGGCCCTGGCAGCCGGTTGCCGTCAAAAACGAGTGCATCGAGACCGAGCGGTACACGGACAAGGTGAACGCCGACGTCGGCGCCTCTTCGTCGCATCGTCGGCCGCAACGACCGACGCAGCATGGTTGGGTCGCGCGGGAAAATGTTCGACCGACCGAACGGCAACCCGACCGAATCGGAGGAAAACGATCGCGCGAAGAGCAAGAACCCGCTCGGCAGTCGAAGCGGTCAGCCCATGGCACTAGGCTGACATCCGAACTGCGCAGGGCCGAAGAGCATCTGGACGCGGCGGCACAAAAACGGCTACAGGCGCAGCGACAGCAACAGCAGCGGCAGTTGAGCGAGCTCCATGGAATCGGGCGTAATCACAACGCCAGCCTGTGCGTGTCGATGGCATACGACAACGAGCTGGCGCATCGCATGCGTGACGGGATGGCGTTGACCTTCCTGGAAGAGAGCGTCAACGCGCAACGTAACGCGCAGCGGCTGGACAAATACCTTCAGCTGATTGCCACTGCACGGCGCGCCAGGGCAGGCGTGACGCTCCGCGATCTGGATCGTTGCACCGAGCTCGCGGCGCAGTACCTGTCCGGGACTGGATGGTTTGAAGGGGCATCGCTGGTGCAGCTGGCGCACGTGGGCAACAAGCTGAGCAAGCACGCGAACCAGCCCTCATGCATGGAGGCAATCGGGTGGATCGCCGGAGAACTTACGCAGGCCGATGATCTGGTGGGGCTGGAAGGTTACCCGTTAGTTTTGCTTCTGAATGCCTTCTCGAAGAATCTCGACAGCGGCCGGTGTGAACGGGCGGTGGCGTGTTTGGCACGTTACCTTGCACGTGATGACCGTGCCTGGCAGTCTCTAGACGCGCAGAGCATCAGCCTGGCACTCAATACATTCAGCAAGTGGCCCGATCATCCGGACTGCCAAGTCACGGCGCATCGGCTCGCCGCGCTTGTTGCCAGCGACAAGCGCCTGCGCCATGCAATGGATGCACAGAGTGTGGCAAATGCGCTCAACGCTCTGTGCAAATGGCCCGACAACACGGCCTGTGCGGTCGCGGCCAGCGGGCTGGCCGCGGGGCTTGCCGCCGAGAGGAGATTGCGCAAGGACCTCAAGCCGCAAGAAGTGGGCAATGCGCTCAATGCCCTGAGCAAATGGTCCGACAACACGGACTGTGCGGCCGCTGTCAGTGCGCTGGCCGAGCGGCTGGCCGATGAGAGCAAATTGCGCAAGTCCCTGGACGGACAAGGCGTGGCCAATGTACTCAATGCCCTGAGCAAATGGCCCGACACGCTGGACTGTAAGAATGTCGCCAGCGCGCTGGCCGAGCGGCTGGCGGACGAGAGTAGGATGCGCAACGACCTTATCCCGCGAGAAGTGGCCAACACGCTCAACGCCCTGAGCAAATGGCCCGACACGCCTGACTGTAAGAATGCCGCCAGCGCGCTGGCCGCACGGCTTGCCGCCGACAGCAGATTGCGCGACGGCCTCGATGCTCAAGGCGTGGCCAATACGCTCAACGCCCTGAGCAAATGGCTCGACAACACGGCCTGTGCGGCCGCCGCCAGCGCGCTAGCCGTACGTCTGGCCGCCGAGAGCAGATTGCGCAACGACCTCAAGCCCAAACACGTGGGCAATGCGCTCAACGCCCTGAGCAAATGGTCCGACAACAAGGACTGTGCGGTCGCCGCCAGTGCGCTGGCCGGGCGGCTGGCCGCCGAGAGCAGATTGCGCGAGGATCTGGAACATATCGACGTGGCCCAAGCGCTCAATGCGCTGAGCAAATGGCCCGACAACGCGTTGTGTGCGGCCGCTGTCATTGCGCTGGCCGGGCGGCTGGCCTCCGAGAGCAGATTGCGCGAGGACCTCACTGCGCAAGGCTTGGCCATGGCGCTCAACGCCTTGTGCAAATGGCCCGACACGCCTGACTGTAAGAATGCCGCCAGCGCGCTGGCCGCACGGCTTGCCGCCGAGAGCAACTTGCGCGACGGCCTCGATGCGCAAGGCGTGGCCAATGTGCTCAACGCCCTGAGCAAATGGCTCGACAACACGGCCTGTGCGGCCGCGGCCAGCGCGCTGGCCACGCGGCTTGCCGCCGAGAGCAGCTTGCGCAAGGACCTCAAGCCGCAAGAAGTGGGCAATGCGCTCAATGCCCTGAGCAAACGGTCCGACAACACGGCCTGTGCGGTCGCCGCCAGCGCGCTGGCCGAGCGGCTGGCTGATGAGAGCAGATTGCACAACGACCTCAATGCGCAAGGCGTGGCAAATACGCTCAACGCCCTGAGCAGATGGCCCGACAACGCGTTCTGTGTGGCCGCTGTCATTGCGCTGGCCGGGCGGCTGGCCGCCGATCCCGGGTTGCGCGAGGACCTGGACCCCAGCCACGCGACCCAAGCGCTTAATGCTCTGAGCAAATGGCCGGGCAACACGGTGTGTGAAGCCGCTGTCAGTGCGCTAGCCGAGCGGCTGGCCGCCGATCCCGGGTTGCGCGAGGAACTGGACCCCAGCCACACGACCCAAGCGCTCAATGCGCTGAGCAAATGGCCCGACAACACGGTGTGTGAGGCCGCTGTCAGTGCGCTGGCCGAGCGGCTGGCCGCCGATCCCGGGTTGCGCAAGGACCTCGACCCGCAAGGCGTGACCAATGCGCTCAACGCCGTGAGCAAATGGCCCGACAACACGGTGTGTGCGGCCGCTGTCAGTGCGCTGGCCGGGCGGCTGGCCGCCGATCCCGGGTTGCGCGAGGACCTGGAACCCATCGACGTGACCCAAGCCCTCAATGCGCTGAGCAAATGGCCGGACAACACGGCCTGTGTGGCCGCCGCCAGCGCGCTGGCCGCACGGCTGGCCGACGAGTCCAGATTGCGCAACGACCTCAAGCCCACACACGTGTGCAATGCGCTCAATGCGCTGAGCAAATGGCCCGACAACACGGTATGTGCGGCCGCCGCCAGCGCGTTAGCCGCACGGCTGGCCGCCGAGAGCGGTTTGCGCGAAGACCTCACTGCGCAAGGCGCGGCCATCGCGCTCAATGCCTTGTGCAAATGGCCCGACATCACGGCCTGTGCGGCCGCTGTCAGTGCGCTGGCCGCACGGCTTGCCGACGAGAGCAGATTGCGCAACGACCTCAATGCGCCAAACGTGGCCAATGTGCTCAATGCCCTGAGCAAATGGCCCGACCACATGATGTGTGCGGCCGCCGCCAGTGCGCTGGCAGCACGGCTTGCCGACGAGAGCAGATTGCGCAACGACCTCAACGCGCAAGGGGTGGCCGTCGCACTCAACGCCCTGATCAAATGGCCCGACGTGCCTGCCTGCGAGGCGGTCATCGATCTGTTGGCTGCGAGGCTGGCTGAGGACCACAAGCTGCGAGACCTCTTTGGAGGGCAAGACGTTGCCATGGCGCTCAATGCGATGAGCAAATCTCTCGCCAGGCCGGTGTGCCAGTCGGCATGCGTGCTGCTCGCCGAGCGCGCAGGCTCGGCCGAGCTGCCGTGGCGGCGGTTCCAGATGCGTGGGATCGCGGTGATGGCCAACGCGATGTCCCGGCTGTTGCACCTGGACGATGAGGACGATGGGCCGTTGCGGACCTTGGCTGTCGCCAAGCTGCAGGCGATGGCCGGGCACCTGGACCTGCACCGCGAGCGGTTTGCGTCCGCCTCGGCCGCCGATATCGGTGTGCTCTTCAAGGCCCTGGCATCGGCGCGGCTGCAGCGCCAGATGCGTCCGCTGGGACGGCCCGCGCTGGAGCGGGTGTCGGCCCTCATCGGGGACGATGGATTACGCCAGACCAGCCTTGAGGGGATCGGCAGCCTGTGCATGGGACTGTTGCCGCTGATCCGCAGTCCGGAGCTGATCCCCCGGCATCGGGTCCAGGCATTGCGCGTGTTCGATACGTTGCAGCCCATCGTCGCGCGCAAGATCGACCTGTACCTGCGCGGCGACGGCGCGCGCGCTTCGGCCGACATCGAACAGCATGCAACGCGCTGCCCGGCGTTGACCTTCTACCAGGTGCTCAAGGCCTACGCGGTGGTGAGCCGGCAATGGAAAGCGCGCCATCTTGACGGCCCGCGGAAGGAGTTGCGCCAGCGCCGCGATGAACTAGTGACGTGGGTGGACCTGACGCTGGCGCGCACGCGCGAGGCGATCGAGGCGGACCTGGGCGAGACGAGCTGGAACCTGATCGCGCAGATCGAGGCCGGCGAGCAGGTGTTCGACGCCCTGGACCTGCGCATGGCCAAGGACGCGCCGACGATCACCCAGGCCCATCCACCGACCCGCTTCGACCTGGACAGCGGGCGCTTGAGCATGTCCACGGTTCCCGGTCGGCCGGTGGCGCCGGCTCCGGGCCGCGGCAGCACGACCCATGTGGTGGTCGATCTGGTGGGCAAGGAGCTGTCGACCAATCGGTCCGAATCGGACAAGCCGTACTCGCTGTTTGCACGCCTGACCGGGCTGCCGCTGGTGGAGGTGCAATTACCTGGTGAGCTATCGACCTTCATGCTCGCGCGGACGTTCAACTACAACGGTGAGCCCTGGCGCTTCGACCTGTTCGGCGGCAGTCGCGCCGCGCGCAGCAAATCCGGTAGCAGCAGTCTGGTGATGTCCCAACGCAAGGAATCGGCGTCGCTGTTGCCGGCCTTCCGCTATGCCGACACCGCCCCGGGCAGCAGCCTGATGCAGCTGGCCGCCAAGCTCGCTCCGCAACGCGAGGACTGGTCACGCATGCAGCGCTCGCTGCTGGAGATGGTGCCCAGTGACCATGTCGTGGAGGGCACGCTGCGCCTGGGCGTGTTCGATGACGTCGAGGGCCCTGCGCATCCGTTCAAGCCGTTGGCGGTGGATGGCACTGCCCTGGCACTGTGCCCCAACGATGGCTGCGGTTTCCTGAAACTGGAGGTGGCCTTGGCCATTCCGGCCTTCCGCAAGCACTACGAGGCCTGGCACGCAGTGCAGGCCAACCAGGCCACCGAGGAGCAGCGCGACCTGGTGGCCAAGGACAAGGGCCCTTCGCTGATGCCACCGCAGGCGCTGCACCATTACCCGCGCGATGCGGCGGCACTGGAAGAGGCGCACGCGGCGATGCAGGAGCGGTTGCAGACACTGGAGCCGACGGGCGATGACCCGTTGTGGGTGTACAGGCCGCTGGTCAGCGGCGGCTACCAGGGCCAGCGGGTGCGGGCGGTGCCGTCGGCCGACGACAAGGTGCATCTGCCGCAGCAGCGCAGCCAGGCCTTCGACCTGGCCGATGGCCCGTTGCTGCTCGGCAAGCCCCCCTACGACAAGGAGAATCTGCTACCGGTGCCGGAGCAACGCATCGCCACCGTGGCCAAGGGCGACGCTACCGCCGCGTTCCTCTCCCAGTGTTTCGGCATCCAGTACAGCTACACCGGTTTCGACGATCGCTCCGGTGTCGATCCGCAGATGCTGCACAGCAAGGGCATGCTGGTTGTCGTGCCCGAGAAGCAATGGCCGGCCGCGTTTGCCGACACCGACCTGGCCTGCTCCAAGGAAGATCTGAAGACGCTGTCGTGCTGGACCAACGGCCGCGACCGCGGTGCCTTGCCGCGCGATATCCTCAGCACCGGCAGCCTGCGGCTCAAGGACATCGTGGAGCCTGGGCGCCTGGGCGCACTGCCGATCGACGAGTTGCGCAAACGCAACATGGACACCGACGGGGACGATGCGTTTGTCTACGCAGGCTACCCCAAGCTGGCGGCGCTGATTTCGCGGGTGATGGTGGATCGCCAGGCCCGGCGCGGTCGGCAACAGTCCTTCAAGCCGCCGAAGACGGCCACGCCGGCCATCGACCCGGTCAGCGGCCGCTACCAGCCCGGGCGGCTGTCGGAGATCATGTCCCTCAAGCGCGGCCAGCGCATCACCTCGGCGGCTGCCACGTTGGCGTCGCGTTTCATGGCGCAACCGGACGCGCTGCGCGAAGCGATGGCGCGCGACATGATGTTCGGCACCTACGATGGCATCGAGCGTGAGTTGCGCACCGGTTTGCGCGAGCTGCTCGAAGAGCCGGCCCGCGATCCGGTGGTGTTGGCCACGCTGCGCGTGCAGGCGCGCGAAGCGATCGAGCGCGCGCATCTGCCCGAAGCGCGGGAAGCGGCCGCATTGCTGCATGCGCAGCTGCTTGCGCTTGAGACGGACCCGGCCGCCGACAGCGCCGCGCCGGCGTTGCCCGAGGCCGTGGCCGAGGCGTTTCCCGGCCTAGCCAAGGCCTACGCGGCCGCCTCTGACGTCGAGGCGCGCATCCACGCCATCCTGGACAACTACCCGGTGCGCCGGCTATCGCATGCGCAGTTCCCCGACGGGCAACCCGGGCTGGTCCCCGGCGAACCGGAACTGACCATGCGCAACCTGTTCACCATCGCGGTCAAGGTCGGCACCGATGCGCTGAAGTCCGACACCGGCACGGCGTTGTTCGCCAAGATCGTGGAGGCCTGCGAACGGGCCGAGCGCAGCTTCGCCGAGCGGGTCCGCGTCCCGCCGTACAGCAGGGCGACCGCCCGGGCCATGCAGGACGGGCGCTTCGATCCCGAACAGACCAGGCTGCTGCTGCAGCGCATGCCGTCGATGGCCGCTGGCGTCATGGAAGACGCGCTGGAGGCGCTACAGCAGGCCGGCTGGATCGCCCGCTCGCAGCCGCCGGCCGAGCGGCTGCGCGCCGTGCAGCCGCAGGACATTGCGGCTGAGGCACAGGCCTTGCTGCGGCGCGCTCGCCAGATGGAGCCGCAGGTCACCGACATGCTGCAGCGCATTGCCGCCCGCCATGGTGGGCAACTGGCCGGCACGCAGCATCAACTGAAGTCGTACGGCTCGCTGCAGGAAAAGCTCACGCAGCGGATGGCCCTGAAAAAGCAGACGCTGCAAGAAGCGGCGGCGGGCGTCAACGATGCGCTGCGCTACAGCGTGGTGCTGGAACCGCAGGACTTCACCGCCGGTCTGCGCGCCACGCTGGCTGCACTGGACGACCAGGGCCATGCACGGGTCAAGCTGACCAATCAATTCACCGATTACCCGCCAGTCTTCAAGGCCATCAATGTCACGCTGCGCAGCCCGGAGGGTGCGCTGTGGGAGATCCAGTTCCACACGCCGGAGACCTTCGCGCTCAAGGAGCGCTTCCACGATCTGTACAAACGCGCCCATGCGCTGGCGCTTGGTGGTGCGTCGCGGGCCGAGCAACGCATCCTGCAAGCGCCTGCACTGGAGGCCTTCAAGCGCGTGGCATCGCCGCCAGGATGCGAGGAGATCGATAACTGGCAGGAAGAGCCCGTGACGGCGTTGCCAAGCGCCACGCCCACGCCCGGCGCCGAGCAGGCTGCCGGCACTGCAGACCCATCGTCGGCATCCGCTGTGTTCGACACCGCCGCAAGCAAGCAAGCGGCGCTGACCCCGGTGCTCGACACGCTGGCCAAAGGCTTGGGCGCGCGGCTCTGGGGCAACGTGCGCTACGACGCCAAGCAGGGTCGGATCGAGCAGGCGCAACAGGCCCCGTTCCAGAAATCGGTCGCCTCGATCAAGGACAAGATCCGGCGCCATCTGCGCGCCGGCATGACTGCCGAACAGGCCGCGCAGAGCGTGGGCGATGCGCTGCGCTATGCGCTTGAGCTGCCGTCCGAGCGTTTCGTGATCAAGGTGCTGGCGGCACAGGACGCCCTGCGTCGGCAAGGAATCACGTGCGTGAAGCTGAAAAATTACTTCACCTCGGGAGACGGCACCTACCGGGGCATCAATGCCAGCTTCACCGACGCCGAGGGCTACGCGTTTGAAGTGCAGTTCCACACGGCCGAGAGCTTCAACGCCAAGGCGCAAACGCACCTGCCGTACAAGCGGATGCAGTTGGCGCAGACACGACTGGACAGGGAGCGGCAAAAACCTCAGCCCGATCCGGTCAGGCAGGCAAAACTGACGCAGGAGATCGCAGCGCACCAAAAGGCCATGCACGAGATGACCGCCAAGGTGCGCAAACCCGCCCACATCGAGCGCCTCGGAGTCCGCGCATAAGGACGCGTCAATCGCCCGAGCCGTCATCGCTGAGTTTCACCGATGCGTGAACACCAAGCGCGTGCGGCGCACAGTGACGGGCAAGTGAGTCGATCACCGCCAAGGTGATCGACCGCTGGGCATACGAGAACAGCGTGGAAACCGGATTTGTCTCGACCCACCTCCCGGCTGGGTCTGACGGCCGCCGAGCCCCGAGCCCTGCAGGCGCGTTGCACCATGATGTCCAAGCGCCGCAACGCGTCGTGGGCCATCGAGCGAGCGTCGCACGCGTCGTTGAAGCTTCGTATTGCAGAGGTCGCGCGCGCGCGGATTGGCTAAATTTCGCACATGAAAACCCATGCCGCCAATCCAAATTCGTTCCACACGAACTCGCCTTACGCTCATGAGGAGACGCCCAAGCTAGCGGAGGGTCCGGCAGCAGCCAGCACCAGCGGCACGCATCAACCGCTTGGACGGCCGCCCAGCAAACGGCGACGGGTAGAGTCGGATGACCGTGGGGCGCCAACGCGATATGGGCAGCCATCTGCGGCAAGCGCCGTAAAAAAAGAGCAAACCGATGCCAGCGAAGGCGCGTGGGACGGGCGCTTTCAGCAGTGGCAGCCGGCTGCCGTCAAAAACGAGCGCATCAGAACCGAGCGGTATCCGGACAGGGTCACCGCTGACGTCGGCGCGTCGTCAGCGCATCATCTGCCAAAACGATCGTCGCAGCAGCATGGTGTGGAGGCAAGAGCATCTCTTCGACCGCGCGAACAACCGTCCGAATGGTCCGCCAGAAAGCGACCACGTGAAGAGCAGGCGCCATCTCGGCAGTCAAAGCGGCTATTCCATGGCATGGGGCTGACGACCGACGACCTGCGCAGGGCCGAACATCAGCTGGACAGTGCGGAAAAAAAACGGCTACAGGCACAGCGACAGCAACAGCAGCGACAGTTGAGCGAGCCCCACGGAATCGCTCGCAACCACAATGCGGGCCTGTGCGTGTCGATGGCATATGACAACGAGCTGGCGCATCGCATGCGTGACGGGATGGCGTTGCCCTTCCTGGAAGAGAGCGTCAACGCGCAAGTCAACGCGCAGCGGCTGGACAAGTACCTTCAGCTGATTGCCACTGCACGGCGCGCCAGGGCAGGCGTGACGCCCCGCGATCTGGATCGTTGCACCGAGCTTGCTGCGCAGTACCTGTCCGGGACCGGATGGTTCGAAGGGGCATCGCTGGCGCAGCTGGCGCACGTGGGCAACAAGCTGAGCAAGCACGCGAACCAGCCCGCATGCATGGAGGCCATCGGGTGGATCGCCGGACAGCTCAATCAGGCCGATGATCTGGTGGGGCTGAGTGGCTACCTGTCGGCGCTTCTCCTGAACGCCTTGGCAAAGAATATCGACAGCGGCCGGTGTGAACGCGCGGTGGCTCGCTTGGCACGTCACCTGCTGCGTGACAACCAAGTCCGGCAGTCTCTGAACGCGCAGAGCATCAGCCTGGCACTCAACACCTTCAGCAAGTGGCCCGATCATCCGGACTGCCAGGTCACGGCGCATCGGCTTGCCGCGCGTGTCGCCAGCGACAAGCGCCTGCGTCATGCGATGGATGCGCAGAACGTGGCGAACACGCTCAATGCGCTAAGCAAATGGCCCGACGACGCGGTCTGTGGGGAGGCTGCCAGCGCGCTGGCCGAGCGGCTGACCGACGATCCTGGACTGCGCAAGGACCTCAATCCGCAAGGCGCGGCCACTGTACTCAACGCCCTGAGCAAATGGGCCGACATCCCGGTCTGCGCTGCCGCCGCCAGTGCGCTGGCGGCACGTCTGGTCGACGATCCCGGATTGCGTAAGGCGCTGGACGCGCAGGGTGTGGCGAATGCGCTCAATGCCCTGAGCAAATGGCCCCAAACAGAGGTCTGTGCGAAAGCCGCCAGCGCACTGGCCGAGCGGCTGGCCGCCGATCCCGGGTTGGGCAAGGCCCTGGACCCCATCAACGTGTCCCAAGCGCTCAATGCCCTGAGCAAATGGCCGGACACGGCGGTTTGTACCGGTGCCGTCAACGCGCTGGCCGCACGGCTGGCCGACGAGAGCAGCTTGCGCAACGATCTCACTGCTCAAGGCGTGGCCAATGCGCTCAATGCCCTGAGCAAATGGCCCGACAATGCGGTCTTTGAGGCCGCTGCCACCGCGCTGACCCAGCGGCTGGCCGAGGATCCTAGCTTGCGCAAGGACCTGGGTCCGCTAGATGTGGTCACTGCGCTGAATGCCCTGAGCAAGTGGCCCAACAATACGCACTGTGCGGCTGCCGCCAGCGCGCTGGCGGAGCGTCTGGCCGACGATCCCGCGTTGTGCAAGGCCCTCGAACCTGTCCACGTGCCCCAAGCGCTCAACGCGCTGTGCAAATGGCCCGGCACACCGGTCTGTGCGTCCGCTGCCAGCGCACTGGCCGCACGGGTGGCCGACGATCGCAGGTTGCGCAAGGGCTTGGACGCTCAGCAAGTGTCCACTGCGCTCAACGCCCTGAGCAAATGGCCCGACAACGAGATCTGTGCAGCTGTCGTCAGTGCGCTGGCCAGGCGTCTGGCCGACGAGCCCGAGTTGCGCAAGGACCTCGACCCGCAGGGCGTGGCCACCGCGCTCAACGCCGTGAGCAAGTGGCCTCACATAGGGGTCTATGAGGCCGCCGCCAGTGCGCTGGCAGCACGGGTGGCAGACGATCCCCAATTGTGCAAGGCTCTCGAACCTGTCCACGTGGCCCAAGCGCTCAACGCGCTTTGCAAATGGCCGGACAACACGGCCTGTGCGGCCGCCGTTGGCACGCTGGCCGCACGGCTGGCCGACGAGTCCAGATTGCGCAAGGAACTGAAGCCGCAAGAAGTGGCAAACGCGCTCAACGCCCTGAGCAAATGGCCCGACAATACGGCCTGTGCGGCCGCCGCCAGCGCGCTGGCCAGGCGTCTGGCCGACGATCCCTGGTTGCGCAAGGCTCTGAACCAACAAGAATTGACCAATGCATTGAATGCCCTGAGCAAGTGGCCCGACAATGCGGTATGTGCTGTCGCCGCCAGCGCGTTTGCCGAGCGGCTAGCCGACGATCCCTGGTTGCGCAACGACCTCACTGCGCAAGGCGTGGCCAATACGCTCAACGCCCTGAGCAAATGGCCCGACAACGCGGCCTGTGCGACCGCCGCCGGTGCGCTGGCCGCACGGCTGGTCGACGATCCCCGGTTACGCAAATCTTTGGACGCGCAAGGCGTGGCCAATGCGCTCAACGCCCTGAGCAAACGGCCCGATATGCCGGTCTGTGCGGCTGCCGTGGACGCGCTAGCCGAGCGGCTGGTCAATGATCCCGGCTTGTGCAAGGCCCTGAGCTCACAAGGCCTCACTACCGCGCTCAACGCGCTGAGCAGATGTCTCACCAGGCCGGTGTGTCAGTCGGCATGCGTGCTGCTCGCCGAGCGCGCAGGCTCGGCCGAGCTGCCCTGGCAGCAGTTGGACATGCTTGGGATCGCCATGCTGGCCAACGCCATGTCGCGCCTGTGGCACCTGGACGATGAGGACGATGGGCCGTTGCGGACCTTGGCTGTCGCCAAGCTGGGGGCGATGGCCGGGCACCTGGATGTGCACCGCGAGCGGTTTGCGTCCGCGTTGGCCGACGAGATCGGTGTGCTCTTCAAGGCCCTGGCATCGGCGCGGCTGCAGCGCCAGATGCGTCCGCTGGGACGGCCCGCGCTGGAGCGGGTGTCGGCCCTCATCGGGGACGATGGATTACGCCAGACCAGCCTTGAGGGGATCGGCAGCCTGTGCATGGGACTGTTGCCGCTGATCCGCAGTCCGGAGCTGATCCCCCGGCATCGGGTCCAGGCATTGCGCGTGTTCGATACGTTGCAGCCCATCGTCGCGCGCAAGATCGACCTGTACCTGCGCGGCGACGGCGCGCGCGCTTCGGCCGACATCGAACAGCATGCAACGCGCTGCCCGGCGTTGACCTTCTACCAGGTGCTCAAGGCCTACGCGGTGGTGAGCCGGCAATGGAAAGCGCGCCATCTTGACGGCCCGCGGAAGGAGTTGCGCCAGCGCCGCGATGAACTAGTGACGTGGGTGGACCTGACGCTGGCGCGCACGCGCGAGGCGATCGAGGCGGACCTGGGCGAGACGAGCTGGAACCTGATCGCGCAGATCGAGGCCGGCGAGCAGGTGTTCGACGCCCTGGACCTGCGCATGGCCAAGGACGCGCCGACGATCACCCAGGCCCATCCACCGACCCGCTTCGACCTGGACAGCGGGCGCTTGAGCATGTCCACGGTTCCCGGTCGGCCGGTGGCGCCGGCTCCGGGCCGCGGCAGCACGACCCATGTGGTGGTCGATCTGGTGGGCAAGGAGCTGTCGACCAATCGGTCCGAATCGGACAAGCCGTACTCGCTGTTTGCACGCCTGACCGGGCTGCCGCTGGTGGAGGTGCAATTACCTGGTGAGCTATCGACCTTCATGCTCGCGCGGACGTTCAACTACAACGGTGAGCCCTGGCGCTTCGACCTGTTCGGCGGCAGTCGCGCCGCGCGCAGCAAATCCGGTAGCAGCAGTCTGGTGATGTCCCAACGCAAGGAATCGGCGTCGCTGTTGCCGGCCTTCCGCTATGCCGACACCGCCCCGGGCAGCAGCCTGATGCAGCTGGCCGCCAAGCTCGCTCCGCAACGCGAGGACTGGTCACGCATGCAGCGCTCGCTGCTGGAGATGGTGCCCAGTGACCATGTCGTGGAGGGCACGCTGCGCCTGGGCGTGTTCGATGACGTCGAGGGCCCTGCGCATCCGTTCAAGCCGTTGGCGGTGGATGGCACTGCCCTGGCACTGTGCCCCAACGATGGCTGCGGTTTCCTGAAACTGGAGGTGGCCTTGGCCATTCCGGCCTTCCGCAAGCACTACGAGGCCTGGCACGCAGTGCAGGCCAACCAGGCCACCGAGGAGCAGCGCGACCTGGTGGCCAAGGACAAGGGCCCTTCGCTGATGCCACCGCAGGCGCTGCACCATTACCCGCGCGATGCGGCGGCACTGGAAGAGGCGCACGCGGCGATGCAGGAGCGGTTGCAGACACTGGAGCCGACGGGCGATGACCCGTTGTGGGTGTACAGGCCGCTGGTCAGCGGCGGCTACCAGGGCCAGCGGGTGCGGGCGGTGCCGTCGGCCGACGACAAGGTGCATCTGCCGCAGCAGCGCAGCCAGGCCTTCGACCTGGCCGATGGCCCGTTGCTGCTCGGCAAGCCCCCCTACGACAAGGAGAATCTGCTACCGGTGCCGGAGCAACGCATCGCCACCGTGGCCAAGGGCGACGCTACCGCCGCGTTCCTCTCCCAGTGTTTCGGCATCCAGTACAGCTACACCGGTTTCGACGATCGCTCCGGTGTCGATCCGCAGATGCTGCACAGCAAGGGCATGCTGGTTGTCGTGCCCGAGAAGCAATGGCCGGCCGCGTTTGCCGACACCGACCTGGCCTGCTCCAAGGAAGATCTGAAGACGCTGTCGTGCTGGACCAACGGCCGCGACCGCGGTGCCTTGCCGCGCGATATCCTCAGCACCGGCAGCCTGCGGCTCAAGGACATCGTGGAGCCTGGGCGCCTGGGCGCACTGCCGATCGACGAGTTGCGCAAACGCAACATGGACACCGACGGGGACGATGCGTTTGTCTACGCAGGCTACCCCAAGCTGGCGGCGCTGATTTCGCGGGTGATGGTGGATCGCCAGGCCCGGCGCGGTCGGCAACAGTCCTTCAAGCCGCCGAAGACGGCCACGCCGGCCATCGACCCGGTCAGCGGCCGCTACCAGCCCGGGCGGCTGTCGGAGATCATGTCCCTCAAGCGCGGCCAGCGCATCACCTCGGCGGCTGCCACGTTGGCGTCGCGTTTCATGGCGCAACCGGACGCGCTGCGCGAAGCGATGGCGCGCGACATGATGTTCGGCACCTACGATGGCATCGAGCGTGAGTTGCGCACCGGTTTGCGCGAGCTGCTCGAAGAGCCGGCCCGCGATCCGGTGGTGTTGGCCACGCTGCGCGTGCAGGCGCGCGAAGCGATCGAGCGCGCGCATCTGCCCGAAGCGCGGGAAGCGGCCGCATTGCTGCATGCGCAGCTGCTTGCGCTTGAGACGGACCCGGCCGCCGACAGCGCCGCGCCGGCGTTGCCCGAGGCCGTGGCCGAGGCGTTTCCCGGCCTAGCCAAGGCCTACGCGGCCGCCTCTGACGTCGAGGCGCGCATCCACGCCATCCTGGACAACTACCCGGTGCGCCGGCTATCGCATGCGCAGTTCCCCGACGGGCAACCCGGGCTGGTCCCCGGCGAACCGGAACTGACCATGCGCAACCTGTTCACCATCGCGGTCAAGGTCGGCACCGATGCGCTGAAGTCCGACACCGGCACGGCGTTGTTCGCCAAGATCGTGGAGGCCTGCGAACGGGCCGAGCGCAGCTTCGCCGAGCGGGTCCGCGTCCCGCCGTACAGCAGGGCGACCGCCCGGGCCATGCAGGACGGGCGCTTCGATCCCGAACAGACCAGGCTGCTGCTGCAGCGCATGCCGTCGATGGCCGCTGGCGTCATGGAAGACGCGCTGGAGGCGCTACAGCAGGCCGGCTGGATCGCCCGCTCGCAGCCGCCGGCCGAGCGGCTGCGCGCCGTGCAGCCGCAGGACATTGCGGCTGAGGCACAGGCCTTGCTGCGGCGCGCTCGCCAGATGGAGCCGCAGGTCACCGACATGCTGCAGCGCATTGCCGCCCGCCATGGTGGGCAACTGGCCGGCACGCAGCATCAACTGAAGTCGTACGGCTCGCTGCAGGAAAAGCTCACGCAGCGGATGGCCCTGAAAAAGCAGACGCTGCAAGAAGCGGCGGCGGGCGTCAACGATGCGCTGCGCTACAGCGTGGTGCTGGAACCGCAGGACTTCACCGCCGGTCTGCGCGCCACGCTGGCTGCACTGGACGACCAGGGCCATGCACGGGTCAAGCTGACCAATCAATTCACCGATTACCCGCCAGTCTTCAAGGCCATCAATGTCACGCTGCGCAGCCCGGAGGGTGCGCTGTGGGAGATCCAGTTCCACACGCCGGAGACCTTCGCGCTCAAGGAGCGCTTCCACGATCTGTACAAACGCGCCCATGCGCTGGCGCTTGGTGGTGCGTCGCGGGCCGAGCAACGCATCCTGCAAGCGCCTGCACTGGAGGCCTTCAAGCGCGTGGCATCGCCGCCAGGATGCGAGGAGATCGATAACTGGCAGGAAGAGACCGTGACGGCGTTGCCAAGCGCCACGCCCACGCCCGGCGCCGAGCAGGCTGCCGGCACTGCAGACCCATCGTCGGCATCCGCTGTGTTCGACACCGCCGCAAGCAAGCAAGCGGCGCTGACCCCGGTGCTCGACACGCTGGCCAAAGGCTTGGGCGCGCGGCTCTGGGGCAACGTGCGCTACGACGCCAAGCAGGGTCGGATCGAGCAGGCGCAACAGGCCCCGTTCCAGAAATCGGTCGCCTCGATCAAGGACAAGATCCGGCGCCATCTGCGCGCCGGCATGACTGCCGAACAGGCCGCGCAGAGCGTGGGCGATGCGCTGCGCTATGCGCTTGAGCTGCCGTCCGAGCGTTTCGTGATCAAGGTGCTGGCGGCACAGGACGCCCTGCGTCGGCAAGGAATCACGTGCGTGAAGCTGAAAAATTACTTCACCTCGGGAGACGGCACCTACCGGGGCATCAATGCCAGCTTCACCGACGCCGAGGGCTACGCGTTTGAAGTGCAGTTCCACACGGCCGAGAGCTTCAACGCCAAGGCGCAAACGCACCTGCCGTACAAGCGGATGCAGTTGGCGCAGACACGACTGGACAGGGAGCGGCAAAAACCTCAGCCCGATCCGGTCAGGCAGGCAAAACTGACGCAGGAGATCGCAGCGCACCAAAAGGCCATGCACGAGATGACCGCCAAGGTGCGCAAACCCGCCGGGGTCGAGCGTCTGGGAGCGCGCGCATGAGGGCCAATCCATCGTCCGGAACGTGGACAAGTGCGGCAGTTGGAAAGATCAAGCTGCGGGCCAGATGGCGTCCGCACCATGACGGCATGAGCGCCGAGTTGCACTGGTGCGGCAACATCGAGCGCGTGCGGCACGCAGTTGCGGCCGGGTGCGGGTGCGTCGGTCGCCGTCATGGCGATCGAGCGCTTGGCGTACGAAACGGCGTGGAAAACGGACGTGTGTCTGCGTGCGTGCCCACCGACAACGTGCCTGAGCGAACGGGCGATCGGCAGGGATCGGTCCCACCGTGCGCAAAAAATTTTCTACGCAATCCCCCGCCCCTCGATGCCTTGCGGCCTCGGGAATCCCCCCGATCATGCACGCGCGTGCCGGCCGCCAACCACGCCAAGCGGCGTGCTCACCAGCACGGAGGATCCGCTCACTCCCGCGGCGGCAACACCGACAGCACTTCCTCGATGGTGGTCAGCCCGGCGGCGACCTTCTCCAGGCCGGTGCGGCGCAGCGTGCGCAGGCCTTCGCCGCGGGCCGCCTGGCTGAAGCTGGCAAGTTCCGTGTCCGGGCGGATCAGGGTACGCAGGCGCGGGGTGACCGGCAGCAGTTCGTACAGGCCTACCCGGCCCAGGTAGCCGGTGCGGCGGCATTCCAGGCAACCGACCGGAGCGTGCACGTTGAGCGTCTCCGGCAGCGCTTCGCCCGGTTCGCGAATCGCCGCCCAGTCGGCGTCGCTGAGCGTGTGCGGGCGCTTGCAGTGCACGCACAGCGTGCGCACCAGCCGCTGCGCCAGTACGCCGTTGAGGGTGGAGGCCACCAGGTAATGCGGCACGCCCAGATCGAGCAAGCGGGTGATCGCCGAGGCGGCGTCGTTGGTGTGCAGCGTGGACAGCACCAGATGCCCGGTGAGCGAAGCCTGCACCGCCATCTGTGCGGTTTCCAGGTCGCGGATTTCGCCGATCATGATGATGTCCGGGTCCTGGCGCAGCAGCGTGCGCACGCCGCTGGCGAAATCCAGGTCGATGTTCTGCTGCACCTGCATCTGGTTGAATTCCGGCGCGATCATCTCGATCGGGTCTTCCACGCTGCACACGTTCACGTCCGGCGTGGCCAGGCGCTTGAGCGTGGAATACAGCGTGGTGGTCTTGCCCGAGCCGGTCGGGCCGGTGACCAGCACGATGCCGTGCGGTCGCTCGACCAGCGCGTTCCAGCCGGCGGCTTCTTCGGGGCTGAAACCGAGCTGCTCGATGCTCTTGAACGCCGAATCCGGGTCGAAGATACGCATCACGCACTTTTCGCCGAACGCGGTGGGCATCGTGGACAGGCGCATTTCCACTTCGCGCCCGCCCGGCGAGCGGGTCTTGATGCGGCCGTCCTGCGGGCGGCGGCGTTCGGCCAGGTCCATGCGGCCGAGCACCTTGATGCGGCTGACCACGGCGGTCATCACCGACGGCGGCACTTCCAGCACCTTGTGCAGCACCCCGTCGATGCGAAAGCGCATACGCCCGGCCTCGCGCCGCGGTTCCAGATGGATGTCGCTGGCCCGCTGTTCGTAGGCGTATTGCAGCAGCCAGTCGACGATGTGCACGATGTGGTGGTCGTCGGCATTGACGTCGCCCGCGCGGCCCAGTTCCACCAGCTGTTCGAAGCTGGGCAGGCCGGCATTGGGTTCGGTGCTGCGCGCATCGCTGCGCGCGCCGCGCACCGATTGGGTCACGCCGAAGAACTCCATCGTGTAGCGATGCAGGTCCAGCGGGTTGATCAGTGCCAGCTCGATGCGGCGCCGGCTCAGGTGTTGCACGTCGGCCAGCCACTCCAGCGCCAGCGGCTCGCTGGTGGCGATCAGCACGCGCTCGGCATCCAGCGCCAGCGGCAGGATGCGATGGCGTCGCGCATACGCATGCGAGACCACGCCGGTGACGGCGGCCACATCGATGCGGGTGGGGTCGATGCGCAGATAGCGCAGCCCGGTGCGGGTGGCCAGCCATTCGGTCAGCCGTTCCAGGCCCAGCTCGCCGGCCGGCGGCTGGGCGGCATGCAATTTCAGATTGGCCAGCAGCACCAGCGGATGCACATCGCTGGCGGTGCGCGCGCCGCCAGCGGAGAACTGCACGCGCTCGTGTTCGTGCGGTACCACCATGCCGTCGGCCAGCAGGGCCGCGGCGACCGGGTCGAACATCAGCCGGCCGCCCGGCAGCAGTGCCACGGCGTTGTCCGGATCGGCGGTGCGCCGCTGTTCCATGCGTGTTCTTCCCCAGCAGCGGTGCTGCGCGGCAAAGCGCCGCGGGTCGGCCGGTATACTAGCGCACCCCTCCCGTACGGCCCTTGCTGCATGTCCGATTCCCGGCGCGTTCCAATCACTTTCCAGGGCCTGATCCAGACCCTCAACCAGTACTGGGCCGAGCAAGGCTGCGTGCTGATCCAGCCGCTGGACCTGGAAGTGGGTGCGGGCACGTTCCACCCTGCCACCTTCCTGCGCGCGCTGGGACCGGAGCCGTGGAATGCGGCCTACGTGCAGCCCTCGCGCCGCCCCACCGACGGCCGCTACGGCGAAAATCCCAACCGCCTGCAGCGTTATTACCAGTACCAGGTGGCGATGAAGCCCAACCCGGACAACATCCAGGACCTGTACCTGGGCTCGTTGAAGGCGCTGGGCATCGACCCGTTGGTGCACGACCTGCGCTTTGTCGAAGACAACTGGGAATCGCCCACGCTCGGCGCCTGGGGCCTGGGCTGGGAGGTCTGGCTCAACGGCATGGAAGTCACCCAGTTCACCTACTTCCAGCAGGCCGGCGGGCTGGAGTGCAAGCCGGTGCTGGGCGAGATCACCTACGGGCTGGAACGGCTGTGCATGTACTTGCAGAGCTGCGACAACGTCTACGAGCTGGTGTGGACCTACGGCCCGGACGGCGCCGCAGTGACCTACGGCGATGTGTACCACCAGAACGAGGTGGAGCAGAGCACCTACAACTTCGAACACGCCAACGTGGCCGAGCTGTTCCATCGCTTCGACGCCTGCGAAGCCGAAGCCAGGCACCTGGTCGAGGTCGGCCTGCCGCTGCCGGCGTACGAGCAGGTCACCAAGGCCAGCCATGCCTTCAACCTGCTGGATGCGCGCCGCGCGATCAGCGTCACCGAACGCCAGCGCTACATCCTGCGCGTGCGCGCGCTGGCGCAGGGCGTGGCGCAGGCGTACTACGCGCAGCGCGAGAAGCTGGGGTTTCCTGGTGTCAAACGCTGATGCCGGCGCCTTGCTGATGCAATGCCCTTCCCCCGCATGCGGGGGAAGGTGCCCGAAGGGCGGATGGGGGCGGTACGCCATCCGACCTGGCACCACCCTCATCCGGCGCTGCGCGCCACCTTCTCCCGCCAGCGGGAGAAGCACATCCTCCAGTCACCTTCGTCCGTTGACGGCAGAAGGAACAAGCAAGGTCCACCTGACATGAGCGAACACTTTCCCCTGCTGATCGAACTGGGTACCGAAGAGCTGCCGGTCAAGGCGCTGCCGGGCCTGGCGCAGGCCTTTTTCGATGGCGTGCTGAGCGGTCTGGAAAAGCGAGGCGTTGCCATCACCCGCGGCGATGCCAAGCCGTTGTCCACGCCACGCCGGCTGGCGGTGCTGTTGCCGGGCGTGGCCACCGAGCAGCCGGAGCAGCGCTCCGAAGTGCTGGGGCCGTATCTCAACATCGCCCTCGACGCCGAGGGCAAGCCGACCAGGGCGCTGGCCGGTTTCGCCGCCAAGGCCGGGATCGACTGGACCGCGCTGGAGCGCACCAGCGATGCCAAGGGCGAGCGCTTCGTGCATCGCGCGGTGACGCCTGGCGCGCGCACGGCCGAGCTGTTGCCGGAGATCCTGCGCGAGGCCATCGCCGCGATGCCGATCCCCAAGCCGATGCGCTGGGGCGCGCACGAATATGCCTTTGCACGGCCGGTGCAGTGGCTGGTGCTGTTGTTCGGCAGCGAAGTGATTCCGGCCGAATTGCTGGGCGTGCGCGGCGATCGCATCACGCGCGGGCATCGCTTCATGCATGAGGGCGCGGTGTCGCTGGCGGCGCCCGGCGAGTACATCGATGCGCTGCGCAGCGCGCATGTGCTGGTGGATCCGGACGCGCGCCGTGCCCGCATCGTCGACGAAGTGCAGGCGGCCGCCACGCAGGCCGGCGGCAGCGCACGCATCAGCGACGACAACCTGGAGCAGGTGGTCAACCTGGTCGAATGGCCGGCGGCAGTGCTGTGCAGTTTCGAACGCGATTTCCTGGCGGTGCCGCAGGAAGCGTTGATCGAAACCATGGAGATCAACCAGAAATTCTTCCCGGTGCTGGATGACGGCGGCAAGCTCACCGAGCAGTTCATCGGCATCGCCAACATCCAATCCAAGGACGTGGCCGAAGTGGCCAAGGGCTACGAGCGCGTCATCCGCCCGCGTTTTGCCGACGCCAAGTTCTTCTTCGACGAAGACCTCAAGCAGGGGCTGCAGGCGATGGGCGAGGGACTGGCGAGCGTGACCTACCAGGCTAAGCTGGGCACGGTGGCCGACAAGGTCGCGCGCGTGGCGGCGCTGGCCGAGGCGATCGCACCGCAGGTCGGTGCCGACCCGGTGCAGGCGCGTCGCGCCGCGGAACTGGCCAAGAACGACCTGCAATCGCGCATGGTCAACGAATTCCCGGAATTGCAGGGCATTGCCGGCCGCCATTACGCCAAGGCCGCCGGCGAGCCCAGCGAAATCTCGCTGGCCATCGACGAGGCCTACCAGCCGCGGTTCGCCGGCGACGACATCGCGCTCTCGCCGTTGGGCAAGGTGCTGGCGATTGCCGAGCGGCTGGATACCTTGGCCGGTGGGTTTGCGGCGGGGTTGAAGCCGACCGGCAACAAGGATCCGTTTGCGCTGCGGCGGAATGCGTTGGGGTTGGCGCGGACGGTGATCGAGAGTGGGTTTGATCTGGATGTGCGCGGCGCACTGGCTGCCGCTGTCCATTCTTCCAGTACTGCGATCTTGTTTACCAAGGCAGCCAAGCAACAAGCTGACGCCGCCGTTGCCGAAGGTAAGGGTGTCAAAGTTGCAGAGGTACAGGTTGGGGGCGGTCACATGGCAAATGACCACGAAATCGCGGACGAAATCTTCGACTTCATCCTCGACCGCCTACGCGGCTACTACGCAGACAAAGGCGTCCCTGCCACGCACTTCAATGCCGTCGCAGCCTTGTTCTCCGCCGCGCCCGAAGGCGCTCCTGCACCGCACGGCGTAGGAGCGCATCTGGGCGCGACCCACGGCTCCCTCTACGACTTCGACCGCCGCATCGATGCCATCGGCATCTTCGCCCAGCTGCCCGAGGCCGAGGCGCTGGCCGCAGCCAACAAGCGCATCCGCAATATCCTGCGCAAGGTCGAGGGCGAGATCCCCGGCGACATCGACACAAGCTTGCTGCGCGAACCGGCCGAAGAAGCGCTGGCCGAAGCGGTGGAAGCGGCCATTGGCGACACCGGCGATGCCTTGCATCGTCACGACTACGTTGCCGTGCTCGCACGCCTGGCGCGCCTGCGCCCACAGGTGGATGCGTTCTTCGACGGCGTGATGGTCAATGCCGAAGACCCGCAGCTGCGCGCCAACCGCCTGGCGCTGCTCAAGAAGCTCGGCGAGCGTCTCGGCAGCGTGGCTGCCATCGAGCATCTGTCCAGCTGATGTCCAGGCCGGCGGGCGCGCTGCACTGGCAGACCGCCCAGGCCGCGCTGGCGCGGCGCGATCTTGGCGTGGCAGCGTCTGCACTGCAGGCGCTGCTGGAGGCCGAACCGACGCATGTGGCTGCACGCGTGTTGCTGGCCGGCACCGTGTTGGCCAACGGCCGCATGCGCGACGCGGTGACTCAGCTGCAGCTGGCCGCCCGCGATGTAGGCGACGACGTGGCGATGCGTTGCCGTGTGGCGCAGGCCTTGTTGCGCGTGGGCGAACATCGCGTGCTGCACGCGTTGCTACGGCATCCCTCGGTGATGCAGTGCCGCGACGGCGCGACCTTGGCCTTGCTTGCCCACGTGCACCAATCCCTGGGCGAACACGTCGAGGCATTGGCGATGATGCAGCGCGCGCAGGCGTGCGGATTCGATGGCCCGGACTTCCGGTTTTTTCTTGCCGTGCAACTGCAGTTCAACGGTCGCCTGGATGACGCCGCGCAGGCGCTGGAGCAGACCCTGGCGCTGTCGCCCGGCTACGGCCGTGCAGCGCTCACGCGTGCGCGGCTGCGCCGCCAGACCCCCGGCAGCAACCATGTCGCGCCATTACGTCAGCAATTGCAGCTCGCCAAACCCGACAGTGAAGATCGCGCCGGGCTGGCCTTTGCGTTGTACAAGGAGCTGGAAGACCTTGGCGACACCGCTGCCGCCTGGGACGCGCTGCAGCACGGCAATGCGGTGATGCATGCACGTCTGCGCCACGATGCCGATGCCGAAGCCGCGCTGTACGCGCAACTGGGTGCGTTGGCTGCGCGGGGTGTGTTCGCAGCGCAGCAGGCCGATAACGTGCAGGGTCCGCAGCCGATTTTCGTGCTCGGCCTGCCGCGTTCGGGCACCACGGTGCTGGAGCGCATGCTGGGCAATCATTCGCAGATCGTGTCGGCCGGCGAGTTGAACGACTTCGGTCATCAGCTGCGCTGGGGCGCCGACCAGGCCGGCCGCAGTCTGCTCGACGCGCAGTTGCTGCAGGCGCTGCCCACGCTGGATTACGCACAGGTCGGCGCGCGGTATCTGCAACAGACCCAGTGGCGTGCCGGAGCGGCGCGCTGGTATATCGATAAATTGCCGGCCAATGCGGTGGCGATCGGCGCGATTGCGCGCGCACTGCCGGGCGCGCTGATCGTGCACCTGGTGCGCGAGCCGATGGCGGTATGTTTTTCCAATTACCGCGCGCTGTTCGGCGATTCGTATGCCTACAGCTACGACCTGCACACGTTGGCACGTCACTATCAGGCGTATCACGGTTTGATGGCGCAATGGCGCGCGGCATTGCCGGGCCGGGTGATCGATGTGGACTACGCGCAGATGGTGCGCGATCCCTCCACGGTACTGCAGCAGCTGATGGCACATTGCGGGCTGGACGTCGAGCCGGGGCAGATCGACATCACGCGCAATGCCGCAGCGTCTGCCACGCTGAGCAGCGTGCAGGTGCGCGAGGGCGTGCACAGCCGCAACGTGGAGGAATGGCGCCGCTATGCAGTCCAGCTGGAGCCTTTGCGGCAGGCGTTGTCGCAGGCGGGCCTGCTCGATGCTGGCGTGCATTGACAGCGGCCATTAGGTCTTGGGCGGCGCACCAGGCGCGCTGCGAGCACGTTTCATCGGCCTCCAGTTCGATGCGCACCGAAGCACTCGCCCCGATGGACGGCGGTTGCGCCAGCCGGGTCTGCTTGCGCAACGCCATCACTGCATGCTCTGGCCTGCAGGCGGGCAACACTGCCGCAGCTGCCTCGCAAGTCCAAAAACGCCAGCGGCAGCCATGTTGGCTGCCGCTGGAGATACGCATGCACAGTGCAGTGAATCAATGCGCGCCGAAGCGCCAGTTCAATTCCAGCATGTAGGCGCGGCCGTAGCCGGTGTAGTTGAAGATGTTGTAGTACGGGTAGCTGGTGTAGGTGCGGTCACGCGGCGGGCGTGTATTGGCGATATTGTTGACCGTTGCCGTCAGCGAGATATCGTCGCTGATCGCGTAGTCCAGCGTTGCATTGAACGTGGTCCACGCGCCGACCTTGCGTGCTCCTTCCACTGCGTAGCCGTCGGTACTCTGCTGCGACAGAAAGTTCGGGGTGCGGCCGTAGCGCTGGCCGAACAAGGTGGTCGTCCACGCATCCTTCTGCCAGGTGACCGAGGCATTGGCGATGGTGCGAAACTCGGAGGAGAAGAACGGTTCGCTGAGCAGGTCGCGTACCGGGTCCTGCGGGAATTGCTGGCTTTCGTGCTTGAGGGTCACGTTGTACTGCGCGTCGAACACGAACAGGCCCCAGGATTCGGTCGCCAGGTTGTACGTCGCCTTGGTGAGCACACCGGAGATTTCCTCGTTGGAAATATTCACCGGATTGATGCGGATGCTACTCAGGCGATTGGGCACCGGTGCATCGGGCCCGGTCCGATCGATCCGCGAAAGCGCGTCCACGCAGGTAGGCGAATTGATGTCCAGGCTGCCCAGGCGGCACGCCGATTCGGTTTGCAGCAGATTGTCGGTGCTCAGATCGCTGACCTTCTGGTCGATCTTGATGTTGTAGTAGTCGGCATTGACGCTGAAGCGTGCGCTTGGGGACCACACCACGCCGGCGCCCCAGGACTTGGCCGTGATCGACTTCAGATCGCGATTGCCGGCGCGGCGTCCTGAAATCGTGGTGCCAGCGTAGGTGCAATCGGCGATCGGCACGCCCGGTTCTTCCACCGCGCAACGGTAGTAATCGTTGACGCCCTGGAAGAAGCCGCTGTCGCCGGCAAAGCTGAAGGCCATGTCCGGCGCCTTGAAGGCGGTGGCGTAGTTGCCGCGGAACAACAGCGAGTCGATCGGGCGGAATTCCAGTGCCGCCTTGTAGGTGAATTTGGAATCCCCACCGCCTCCCTGGTTCTTGTAGTCGTCGTAGCGACCAGACAGGTTGGCGGTCAATGTGCTCAGGATCGGGATCCGCGTTTCAAAGGCTGCCGCCCAGTTGTCGCGCTTGCCACTGCCTTGGGTGCCGGTCAGCTGGTAGAAGTCGCCGGCGATGACGCGCGGGTCGGTCGGGTTGGTCCAGTACTGATTGCCTGCCTGCAACACGCCGGCGATGCCCACAGCGCCGGCAGGCAGGTTGAACAATTCGGTATTGGTCAGCTGCAGGTTGACGTTCTGGGTCCAGGTTCTGGACTTGGTACGGATTTCGTCGTTGAAGCTGCGGTACTGCGCCGGCGTCAATGCGCGATAGAAGTTGGCATCGTTGGGCGAGTAGATCGGGTAGCCGTAATACTCGCCCTGCGGTGCGCCAAGGAATTGTTCGCGGAAGAAGTCTTCGATGCGATCGGCCAGCGGCCATTGCTGGCGGCTGTCGATGCGGTATTCCGAACGGGCGTAATAGGCGTCGTAGGTCCAGTTGCTGGCGCCCAGGCCGCCCTTCAGGCCAATTGCGATGTTGTAGGAATCGGCGGTCTGGCGCTGATTGTTGAAATTCAGATTGCCGGTTTCTTCCGGCGCAAAGATGCGCTGATAGCTTTCCAGCTGCTGGCTGTCCTGGTTGTAGAACAGACCGCCGGTGTCAGAAGAGGACTGCCAGAACTGCGAGCCACTGTTGACTTCGACCTTGGTGCGGTTGAGCAGCAGGGTCGAATACAGTTCGGCATTGTCGTTGAATGCATAGCTCAGGTTGGCGTAGCCGCTGGCGCTGCGCTCCTTGTTGAGGATGCTGGCATAGCCAGGCTCGGCACGACTGCTGCAGAAATTGCCACGGTTGGCACGGTTGTCGTATTGCACCGAGCCGTTGAACAGCGCGCCCAGCGCGGCGCAGTTGTCGGAACCGGGGTCGATGTAGGTGCGCGGTGTGTTGTGCAGCGCGATGCGCGAGCCGTAGCGCAGGGTCGGGTCCGGGTTGTCGTTGGTGGAATCGAAATCGCGCCGCTGAAAACCGTAGATCGGGTCCTGATTATTGAGCTGCAGCCCCACACGATATTGGCGCCGCCGATCTGGTTGCCGCCAGTGAGCTGAAAGCGTTGGTTGTTGCCGCCGCCACCATCGTAGGTGCCCATGCGGTAGTTCATCTGCACGCCGTCCATGCGCTTTTTCAGGATGATGTTGACCACCCCGGCAATCGCGCTGGAACCGTAGATCGAGGACTGGTTGCCGGGCGCCACATCGATACGCTCGACCATGCCGACCGGCACGCTGGCCAGATCGACGAAGTTGCTTTGGCCGTTGTAGAGCAGCGGGTAGTCGGCCATTGGCCGGCCATCGATCAGCACCAGGGTGAAGCCGGGATCCAGCCCGAGCAGGCTCAACGACTTGGCGCCCGGAGTAAAGCCGCCGCTGAACTGACTGTCCTGCACGGAGCCAGTGGCCATCGGCTGCGAGCGCAGCACGTCGTAGACGTCCTTGAAGCCGCGGCGCTGGATGTCCTGGGCAGTGATCGAAAACACCGGGGTCGCGGTTTCGATCTGGGAGCGGGGGATCAACGAACCTGTCACGGTGACCTTGTCCAATTGGGTCACGTCACCTTGGTCCTGCGCCATCGCAAGCGATGGCATCGTTAAGGCGGTGCATACGGCGGTAACCAGCAGACGACGCTTCATGAAACGAACCTCTCTCTCAAGGTGTAAACGGGCAAGCAGCAATTGGGGGGCCGCTCGCAATCAGTGCCAACGAAACGTTAACAACACGCCGAATGTAACCACGTCACCCGTATAGTCGGGTTTGCTTAGATTTTTTGTCCCTTCACGCCGAGGCTGGGTATCCTTTGATGATGCTTAAAGTCGCGTTTGCTCTTTCCTTGCTGTGCACCCTGTTCGTTCCGCTGCAAGCGGTTGCTCGGGCAACCATCGATAAGATCGAAATCAAGGGCTTGGATGGCGGCGGCGACGCCGAGATGATCGAGAACATCCAGGTCTCCCTGTCTCTGTATGAGGCCGTGGGCAAGGAGCAGGGCGAGTCGCGTCTGGAATATCTGTTGGCACAGGCCGAGCGGCAAACGCGTGAGGCGTTGGAGCCGTTTGGCTACTACTCGCCAACCATTACGCTGGCCGCACCGCGCGCCGGCGACAAGGTGACCGTGGTGATCACGGTGGATCGCGGCGAGCCGGTGCGGGTACGCACCTCGCATATCTCCATCACCGGCTGGGCCGAGCAGGACCGCTACCTGGGCCAGGACCTCAAGCAGTTCGAGCCGCGCGAGGGCCAGGTCTTCAGCCATCCGCAGTACGAAGCCAGCAAGGTGCGCATCACCCGGCGCCTGGCCGAGCGTGGTTACTTCGATGCCGACTTCACCCAGCGCCGCGTTGCGATCACGCGTGCCGAGCATGCGGCCGACATCGATCTGAACTGGGACAGCGGTCGCCGCTACGACATGGGCAAGGTGCGCTTCGACTACGACTACTTCCGCGACGGCCTGTTCGACCCGCTGGTGTACTGGGAAGAGGGCAGCTACTACCACGAAGGCAAGCTGGACCGATTGCGCGAGTCGCTGACCAAGCTGGATTACTTCAGCACCATCGACATCCAGCCCAAGCCCGAAGAAGCCGACGACCAGGGCCGCGTGCCGGTGGACGTCAAACTTACCCGCGCCAAGCGCACGGTCTACACCGCCGGCCTGAGCTACGGCAGCGAGAGCGGCGCCGGTGTGCGCGGTGGCGTGGAGCGGCGCTATGTGAACGCGCGCGGCCACAAGATGGACACGCAGCTGGACTACGCACAGAACCGCAAGAGCCTGACCACCAGCTACCGCGTGCCGGCGTTCCGTTGGCTGGATGGCTGGTACACCGCCTCGGCGCGGCTGTACGACGAGCAGACCGAGTACATCGACCTGCGCAACGTCAAACTCACCGGCAGCCGCAGCGGCCAGATCAACGAGCGCTGGAGCGCGATCGCCTCGATCAACGCCTTGCGCGAGCGTTGGCGTTTCAGCAGCGGCGACGATTTCGAAGGCGCGGTGTACGAGACCTCCACACTGATCTATCCGCAACTGCAGGCCAACTACGTCAATGTCGACGACCGGCTGTTTCCGCGCAGTGGCGTGTCGGCGCAGATGTTCATTCGCGGCGGCGCCGAGGGTGCCGGCTCCGATACCAACTTCGGCCAGCTGTATGGCCAGCTGCGCTGGTTTCTGGGTGCTGGCGACAATGGCCGGTTGATCCTGCGCGGCGAAGGCGGCACCACCTGGACCAGCGATCTGGTGGCGATGCCGCCGAGCCTGCGCTTCTTCGCCGGTGGCGCCAACAGCATTCGCGGTTATGCGTTCCGCGAAGTCGGCCCGCGCACGCCCAAGCCGGACGAATTCGCGCTGGGTGCCAAGAACGTGGCCACCGCCAGTGCCGAATACGAGCATTACCTCAAGGGCGGCCCCTGGGGCGGGGCGGTGTTCGTCGATGGCGGCAGCGCCTTCGATGACCGGCCCGACTGGCATACCGGTGTCGGCTTCGGCCTGCGTTGGCGCTCGCCGGTGGGCCCGGTGCGCGTGGATATCGCGCATGGCTTGAACGACCCCGACTCGCAGTTTCAGCTCTACATCGACATCGGGGCCAACCTGTGAGCACGCCCACGCCGCCCTCCGCGCCGCGCCGCGCACGCTTCTATCGCCGGCGCCGCTTCTGGGTGGGCTCGGGCCTGACCGTGCTCGGGCTGGTGCTGCTGGCCTTGATCGCGATCTACTGGCTGCTGCAGACCGTGGCCGGGCGCGATGTGTTGCTGGCGCAGGTCACCGCGCGCCTGCCGGTGGGCGCCACCTTTACCTACGGCACCGTCGAAGGCCCGGTGGCCGGCCCACTGACCCTGCGCAATGTCGACTTCAAGTATCAGGACATCCACTTCACTGCAGAACGGGTGTATCTGGAGCCGGACCTGCGCCCGTTGCTGGGGCGCAAGCTGCAGCTGGACGCGGTGCAAGTGAGCAATGCCACGTTGAACCTGGGCAAGAGCGAGGAACCGTTCACCCTGCCCAGCTGGCCCGAGTCGCTGCCGCAGATCAACGTGCCGCTGGCGATCCAGGCCGACAAGATCGATGTGCAGAACCTGCGCATCACCCAGCTGCAGCAGCCGATGATCGTGCTGCACACCGTGCAGGGCGGGCTCGAGGTCGCCACCGGCGAGCTGCGCACGCGTGACCTGGTGATCGACACCGACATGGGCGACTTCCGCCTGCACGGCGATTACCTGCCCAACGACGACTACCGCGCCGACCTGACCGCCACTGCCGTGCTACCGGCCGCACGCGGGCGCACCCCGGCCAGCCTGGGGCTGGTGGCCCGCGGGGATCTGGACAAGATGGAAGTGGCCATTGCCGGCCGGGCGCCGGCGCCGCTGCAGGCCAGCCTGGTGTTCACCGGTCGCGACGACCCGACCTGGGCGTTCAAGGCGGTGACCGAGGCGCTGGATACCTCGCTGTTGATTCCGGCTGCGCAGGGGCAAGCCAACCCGCCTGCCACGCCGATCGCGCTGAACCTGGAAGCCTCCGGCAAGGGCGGCAACGCCGATCTGCACGGCAGCATCAAGCAAGGCGAACTCAGCGCGACGCTGCAACCCTCGCATGTCCGCCTGGCCGAGCAGGTCCTCACCGTCGAACCGTTGGTGATCGACACCTTCGAAGGCCGCACGCAACTGCGCGGCACCGCCGATTTCCGCAATACCCAGAATCCGAGTTTCCGCTTTGCGGTCAACGCCAGCGGCCTGCGTTTCACTCCGGCCGCGGATCCGGCCACGCCGGACGCGCCGCTGGTGCCGGTGGAGTTGAAAGACGCACGCCTGGGCGTGGCCGGTACCTTGAAGGCCTGGGCTGCGATCGGCCACGCCGCGCTGGAGCGCGATGGCCAGCAGGCCGAGCTGGTCTTCGACAGCCGTGGCAACGACCAACGTGCACAGCTCAAGCAGGTGCAGGCGAAAACGCCGGGCTGTGCGCTGGATCTCACCGGTGAAGTGGCCTGGGCGCCGGAGCTGCAATGGGATGTCAGCGCGCAACTGGCCAAGTTCGACCCGGGCTATTTCGCGCCGGGCTGGAACGGCAACCTGTCCGGCAAGATCGCCTCCAAGGGGCGGCAATTGCCGGCTCCTGCCGGCGGTGTCTCGCCGGGGTTCGAGGCCACTGCGGACGTTCCCAGCCTGGCCGGCCAGCTGCGTCAACGCGCGCTGTCGGCCAACGGCAAGTTCGCGTTGCGCGGCGAACAGGGCGAAGGCGAGCTGCAACTGGCGCTGGGCAATAGCCGCATCACCGCCAAGAGCAAGGTGGGCGACCAGCTCGATATCGCCGCGCAGCTGCAGCCGTTGCAACTGGACGATGTCTTGCCTGGTGCCACCGGCGTCGTGCGTGGGCAGCTGCAGGTCAGCGGCAAGCGCGACGCACCCGACATCACCGCCGACATTGCCGGCAACGGCCTGCGCTGGGACACCTATAGCGCCCAGAGCATCAGCCTGCGCGGCCAGCTGCCGTGGCGCGGCAGCGATGGCCAACTGGCCTTGCAAGGTACCGCCATCGAAGCCGGTGTGGTGCTCGACAGCGTGCGCGTGCAAGCGCGCGGCGCGGTGGAGGCCCTGCGGCTGGATGCGGACATCGCCAACAGCATGGCGACTGTCGCCCTGCAGGGCGATGTGCGTCGCAACGGCGAGCGGTGGCAGGGTCAGCTCGCGACCTTGCGCATTGCCCCAGCCAAGGGCGATGCCTGGGCACTGCGCCAGCCGGCGCAGTTCGGCACCGATGGCGCGGCGTTTACCTTGTCCGACACCTGCCTGGGTGCGGCCACCGGCGGCGCGCTGTGCGCCAGCGCCAACTGGCCGCGCGAGGGCATGGTGGTGCATGGCGACGCGCTGCCGCTGTCGCTGGTGCAGCCGTGGCTGCCCAAGCAGGAAGGTCGGCAGATCTATCTGCGTGGCGAGCTGTCGCTGGACGGTAGCTTCAAGCCGCGCGGCAACGCCTGGGAAGGCAGCCTGCGCATCGCCTCGCCCGAAGGCGGCATTCGTTTGGGCGAAAGCCGCTACGCCGCAGTGGCCGGCAATCCCAATCGCGGCGAGTTGCTGCGCTACGACCAATTCAGCGTGCAGGCCGATTTCAGCCAGCAACAGATCCAGGGCAAGCTCGGTATCGGCTTCCAGGGCGCCGGCTTTGTCGATGCCAAGTTCAATACCGGCTGGGATGCGTACGCGCCGCTCAACGGCGAGCTGTATCTGAATATGTCGCGGCTGTACTGGCTGGAGCTGGTGATTGCCGACGTGGTGCGGCCGAAGGGGCTGGTCGAAGGCCACGTGAGCCTGCGCGGCACCCGCGACAAACCGCTGCTCGGCGGCGACGCCACTCTGAGCGATTTCACCGCCGAATATCCGTCGATGGGTTTGACGCTGAGCGAGGGCAAGGGCCGCTTCGATGCGCTGCCGGATGGCTCGGCCAAGATCACCGCCTCGGCCAAGTCCGGCCCCGGCACGCTCACCGTCGATGGCGGGTTGTCGTGGTTCGGGACCAGCACGCCGTTGCTGCTCAATATCCGCGGCGACAACGTGCTGGCCTACAACACCAGCGAGTTGCGCATCATTGCCAATCCGGACATGCAGTTCGGCATTAGCGACAACACCATGCAGTTGCGCGGCAAGGTCACCGTGCCCGAAGCGGACATCGACCTGGAACGCCTGGACCGTGGCACCTCGGTGTCCGAAGACGTGGTGGTGCTGGACCCGGTGGACCCGGAACAGACGCCCGCATCGCCATTGGATATGGACCTGGCGATCGTGCTCGGCGACAAGGTCAACATGAGCGGCTTCGGCCTCAAGGGCGGGCTGAGCGGGCAGATGCAGATCCGTGCGCGCCCGGGCCGCGAAATGACCGCCAATGGCGGGCTGGATGTGCGTGGGCGCTACAAGGCCTATGGCCAGGACCTGACCATCACCCGTGGCCAGCTGACCTGGAACAACAACATCGTCTCCGACCCACGCGTGAGCCTGCGCGCCGAACGCAAGATCGGCGATGTCACCGCCGGCATCGATGTCAGCGGCCGCGCCGAATCGCCGCGTGCCGATGTGTGGTCGGAACCGGCGATGTCGCAATCCGAAGCGCTGTCGTACCTGGTGCTCGGCCGCGGCCTGTCCACCGCCAGCAGCGACGAAACCCAACAGGTCAGCGCCGCCTCGGCCGCACTGTCGGCCGGCAGCAGCCTGATCGCCTCGCAGATCGGCGCCAAGCTCGGCCTGGACGACGCCGGCGTCAGCCAATCCAGCACGTTGGGCTCGGTCGTCGGTTTCGGCAAATATCTCTCGCCCAAACTCTACGTTGGCTACGGCGTGTCGATGGTCGGCGGCGGCTCGGTACTGACGCTGAAATACCTGCTCAGCCGCGGCTTCGACATCGAAGCCGAATCCAGCACCATCGAGACCAAGGGGTCGGTGAACTGGCGGCGGGAGAAGTAGGCGGCTTCGCGCTGGCAGAAACTGCTGGTCGTTCTGCTGCGTCTGCGGCCGTTAGCGTGCAGCGCTTGTTGCATGGATAGACGATTAAGCCAGCTGCATTTGCTTTACTTGCGCTGTGCATCGGCATCGATGGCGCGTTGGATTGTTTCGACTGATGGAAAACGCGCCATTACGCACTCTTTATGCACGCGCACTGGCGTGCGAATAGCGCCTTTATGCCCGCCAGTCCTACCTTGGCACTCCCGCACAGCAGTGCGTTGAGCCAAACACGATGTGTATCCTGATTTTGCGCGGCCCTCGGGCCGATCCGGCGCCGTTGATGCCGATGCCATTGCCTGCGTGTGCCGGGCGTGCGTTGCGCACGTTGGCGTGTGCCGATGTGGATAGCTTGATCGCCGAATTGCATGCGGCCGGTGGCGATGCCGAGGTGGAGCTGGTGTTGCTGGATTCGGGCGATCTGCCGTTGTCCGAGCGCAGTTGCGCGCGCGTCTTGCGCGCTGCCGTGGACGCGTTGCCCACGCCGTATATCGAGCTGCATTCCGATGCGGCGCAGGAGTTGGAGCCGTGGCTGCATGCGCAGCATGCGCCGTTGGCGGTGGTGATTGCCCCGCACGATGCGCCGCGTGCATATGCGATGTCGCTCGGCATTGCCGCGCGGTGTCTGGGGCCGATGCACGCGCCGCTGCGCGTTGCTGCCTGAGGAGGCGCGATGTCGATCATGATCATGCGTGGGCCGGAGGCGGCGATGCCGCTGGTGCGTGGGCCGCAGCCGTTGCCGCGCGCCGTCATTCGCCAATTGGTGGCGTGTGCCGGGGACGCGGGCAAGACGGTGGCATTGCGTGCCTGTGGCTCGGAACAGGAACTGCTGGATGCGCTGCGTGTGGCCGGCCAGGCGCGGATGGAGATCGCGCTGATCGATCCGGGCAGTTGCGTGGACAGTGCGCGGTTGCATCGCGCGCTGAGCGAACTGCCTTACCCCTATGTCGAAACGCACGACGACAGCGTGGACCGTCCGGAACGCTGCCTGCCGCACGGTCTGGGGCAGTGCATCGCCACGGTGCGTGGGTATTGTGCGCAGAGCTATCTGCTGGGGCTGGAGATCGCGCTGGAACATCTGGGCTGCACGGAGATTCAAGGCGATGTCCACGTCGGGACCTGAGCGGCGCCAGCTGCATTACTTCGCCGATTACGAGGGCTACTGCGACGGTCGGCCGGTGCTGTGGGGGCAACTGGCACACAGCGTGGACGTACCAGCCGATGGCGAACTGGACGCAGCCGCGCTGGTGCGCGCACTGCGCCGGCGTGCGGCCGAGGCGCACGGCCTGGAAGCGGGGCAGATTCGCTTATGCCAGGTCACGCGACTGTAGTTGCGAGCCTGGAGCAGAAAAAGCTACGCGCACCGACAGGCGCGCGCAGCGTGCTCGGCCAGCATGTGCCACGCGGGCACGCGGTTCCAAGCGCGCCATTGGCGCCGGCCAGATGGCGGCTGGCTGTCGGTGGGTCGCCACGTTGCGTTCAGCGCGAGGACGTCTGTTGATCGCTGTAGATGATGCGTTGCCGCGTTGCCGCCGACTGCGTGGCACGCCTGCAGTTGCACCTGAGCAACGGCAGCGCCCACGAAGACACCGCCGCCCGAAGGCGGCGGTGTCGTGCTGACAGGAACCGGTTATGGCCGCCTGCAGATCCTGCTTACTTGGCTGCTGCGTTATCCGGCACGAACTTGGTCAGCTGGTTGGCTATTGCTGCGACACCGAAGTTGTTTCGCGCATAGCCGGAGCCCCAGTACAGCGCACCGTTCACGATTGCCGGCGCGCTCATCACCGAGCCACTGGCCTTGTAGTTCCACAAGGTGGCACCGGTATCGCTGTCCAGGGCAACCATATTGCCTGCCATCGATCCGGCGAACAGCAGGTTAGGTGAGACGGAGATCGGACCCTGCGCGCCGGCCGGCACCGTCGGATTGACGGGGTTGATTCCCGGTGCCTTCACTTGCCACAGGATCTTGCCGGTACCCGCATCCAGTGCCGCCCACGAACCGGCGTTGTGGCTGACGGTGTTGTCTGGGCCCAGCGTGTAGGTGGTGTTAAGGTTATTGTTGATGCCGACATAGATGCGCGACTTGTAGGGATCAAACGCGGCGCCCCACTCGATACCACCGGTGGTGCCGCCCGGACCAACTTGGGTGGACCATACCTTGGCACCGGTCTTGGCGTCGAAGGCCCAATAGATGCCACTCTTCTGTCCGGCGCCGACCAGTTGTTGCAGCTTGCCGTTGCGCGGCACCGCAAACAGTTGCACGCCCGCACCGCCAAAGTCGTAATCGGGGCCGGTTAGGTTGGTTGCCTGGGTGTTCGGGCACAGGCCATTGGTCGGGGCAAGGATGCACGACAGATTCCAGGCATCGTAGCCCTGGTTGCGGTTGGCCCAGACCAGCTTGCCGGTGTCCAGATTGAGCGAAATCACCGAATCGACGTAGTTGTCCGGTGCCATGCAGTTGAGTTCATCCTCGACGGTCAAATCACCGCCGCGATAGGAGCGCGCATTGGACACGCAGTTACCGACGCTGGCGGGAATGTTGTAGTTGTTGCCGGTGCCGAAATAGATGCGGCGCGCGATCGGGTCCACCGCGACCTGGCCCCATGTCGATGCACCCGTATAGCCTTCGGGCGCGTTGTAGAACTGCCAAACCTTCTTGCCGGTGTTCACGTCCAGCGCCACCACACTGCCGCGGAATGAGAACCGATGGGTGGGATCGAGACTTTCATAATCCCTGGAGGACACCCCCAGGTACACGCGGTTGCCGTACACCACCGGGGACGAGGTGATCTGTGCCTGTGGATTGGTCTCTACCTCGCTCTTCCACAACAACTTGCCGGTTTTTTTGTCCAAGGCCAGCACGGTGCCGCCGGCCATGTCGCCCAGGATGATGCTCTTGGGGGTGATGGCAGGCGTGGTACGCGAGAGCGAATTGCTCTTGTTCGTATAGTCCGACAGCTTGGCCTGCCAGTTCGGCTTGCCGGTTTGCGTGTCCACGCTATACAGCGTGCCGCCCCAGTCGGGCACGTACAGGGTGGCGCCTTCGATGCTGGGCGTGGCCGAGATGTCGCCGGTGGTGGTCAGCGTCCACGCCGGCTTGAGCGTCTTGGCAGTGGTGCGATTGATCTTCCATTCGCCCGGTGCGAAACGCGAGTTCAAGTAGCCGCCACCGGCCACGGTCCAGTTGCTGGGGCTGGCGAAGGGAAGGTCTTGACCGAAGCTGCGCCAGACCTGGCCGGAGCGTGCGAATGCCTCGGTATCCAGGGCCGATACCGGCTGCTGCGCGGTGGTGGCGCCAGACTGCGCGAAAGCCACGGCACTGACGAGCAGGCAAGGAACGAGCGTCAAACTGCGAAACCGCAAACGGCGTTTGGGATTGATCATCACGGCATGTCCTAGATGGAAGGAAGCGTTGGATCCCCCCGGATCTGCCGACGAACGATGGACGATTGACGTGACCGTGCAACACCTGCGCGGCGCTGCATTCAGACAGCGGTCGGGTCCGTTTGCATCTGGTGCGACCAGCTTGAAAAATTTGCGTTCAATCGGTTCGTTATTCGCACTAATCGTGATGATTCATCACTATTTCCCGTGTTGCGATAGAAAATTTGATTGATGCGGTCTTGAACCGAGATGCGCCGATGACGGCGGTTTGCAAGAAGTAACCAGGAGATATTGCGCAACCTTGTGTGGGTGCTTTGCCACGGATGGGCGCGATGGGGAAGTGCGCCAGGAACACCCGGTGCGCGATGTCGGCGGTCGATTGCCGCGTCCTGCGGTATGTAGCCAATGGGGCTGAGGGGCTCGGCGCTGTGGCCGATTGCGCTGCGCGTTGCGTGTCGTGCGGCGTGTGGAGGCGGCGAGATGAGCAGTGCGGGTGTGGTCGCACCCTCATCCGCCACTTCGGGGCACCTTCTCCCGGGGAGAAGGGAATGGCGCGTTGCCGATGCGGGCACCTTGCGGCGGCATACGGCCATGCGGATGCGCGCTGGATGCGCAGGCGAGCGCGACAGCAGGTGTTCGCGCTGCGCCGTGCGGGCATTGCCGCTGTGACTGCGCTCAGGCTGCGCGTCGCGCGATCGGGATGGGGCATCCATCCCGGCACGGAAGCAGCAGCCTCGCGATGCATGACGCATGACGCATGACGCATGACGCTCGACGGCCTAGACGACACCCACCGCGTGCCTCACGCAAATCGTCTGCGTACGCCTACACCCGCTCCGATGCGCGCGATGCATGTTGCACTGCAGCGGCATCGATCGCCGCCAATTGGGCGATCGCATCCTGCACGACCGCAGGCACGCTGGCATCCACGTCCACCGACACCACGTCCGCTTCGTCCAACGGCAGCTCCAGCGTCTGCAGCTGGCTGTCGAGCAACGTGGCTGGCATGAAGTGGCCTGCGCGGGTGCTCAGGCGTGCGGCGATCACGTGCGGGGCCGCATGCAGGAACACGAAGCGCATCGGCACGCCGCTGTTGCGCAGCAGCTGGCGATGCGCGCTGCGCAAACCGGAAAAGGCCAGCACCACCGATTCGCCGGCCTGTACGCAATCGCGCAGCGTGGCCGACAGCAGTTCGACCCACGGCAGGCGCATCGCGTCGGTGAGCGGTTGACCGGCTGCCATCTGCGCGCGTGCTGCCACGCTGTGGTAGTCGTCGGCATCCAGAAAACGGAAGCGGTAATGCGCTGCCAGCGCCTGTGCAATTGTGGTCTTGCCGCTGCCCGACACGCCCATCACCACGATGGCAAGCGGCGAAGCGGACGCGGGCGTGGCATGTGTGGCGGTGTCCATCACGTCAGGTTATATCTCTGGATCGATTCGGCATTCGAATGGATTTCACGTTGGCGACAGCCGACGCGTGGTGTAGCGTCGGCGCTCCTCGCCAGGTGCGCGGGCACCCAGCGTAACGGCGTGCTCGGCCGGGTACAACGCATTGAAGGTGTGTCGATGACGTCATCGCCCGCAACGTCTCCTGCATCGGCGCGCCTGCGCTGGCGCGAAAAGCTGGGCTATGGCGCCGGCGATCTGGGCCTGAATCTGTACTGGGCCAACATCTCGGCGTTCTTGCTGATCTTCTACACCGACACCATGCACCTGCCGGCGGCTGCAGTCGGCACCATGATCTTGTTGACCAAGATCGCCGATGCGATCGCCGACCCGGCGATGGGCGCACTGGCCGACCGCACGCGTAGCCGGCTTGGCAAGTTCCGCCCGTATCTGCTGTGGGGTGCGCTGCCGATGGCCGCTGCCGGCGTGCTTGCCTACACCACGCCGGATCTGGATCAACATGGGCGCATGTGGTGGGCCACGATCACCTTCCTGGTGATGATGCTGGCCTACACGATGGTGAGCATTCCGTACTCGGCATTATCCGGCGTGATCACCGCCGACAGCCAGCAGCGCACCGGCCTGATCAGCCTGCGTTTCATCGGTGCGTTCGCAGGGACCACCTTGGTCAACTACTTCACGATGGACCTGGTGCGCTGGTTCGGCGCAGGCAACGATGCGCTGGGATGGCAGCGCACGATGATGCTGTACGGGGCGGTGGCGCTGGCGTTGTTCGTCACCGTGGCGCTGACCACGCGCGAACGCGTGCAACCGCCGCCGCAACAACGCACACCGATTCGTCGCGACATCGCCGACCTGCTGCAGAACAAACCGTGGTGCGTACTCTTTGTGCTGTCGTTGATCATCATGATCACGATCACCATGCGCGGCGGTGCGGGCGTGTACTACCTCAAGTACTACGTACAACGCCCGGATCTGGTCGGCCTGTTTCTGGGCAGCTACTCGGTGGCCCTGGGCGTGGGTGCGGCCATCACGCCGCTGCTGACGCGGCGCTGGGACAAGCGCCAGCTGATGTTCTGGCTGATGGTGCTTGTCGGCCTGCTGAGTTGTGCGATGTTTTTCGTACCGGCCGATGCGGTGTGGGCGGTGTTCGTCTTGAACATGCTGATCGGCCTGGCGCTTGGGCCGAAATCGCCGTTGGCGTTTTCGATGTATGCCGATAGCGCCGACTACACCGAATGGCGCACCGGCCGCCGGGCCACGGCGATGACGTTCGCCGCTGCGACGTTTTCGCAAAAGCTCGGTGGGGCGTTGGCCTCGGCCGGCATTGCCTGGGTGCTGGCTGCAATGGGCTATGTCGCCAACACCGCGCAGTCCACCGGGTCGTTGACCGGCATCGTGCTGCTGCTGACAGTGATTCCGGGTGCGGTTGCGCTGTTGGCGGCCTGGACCATGCGTTTTTATCCGCTGGACGACGGACTGTTGAACCGCATCCAGCACGAACTGGCCGCGCGCAAGCGCGACGAACCGGAGCACCCCTGACCGTGTCTGCAACGCCCCACGCCTCGTCCGATGCGCTGTCCAGCTTGATGGCGCCCAGCGCCGATGGTGCGCGCTATACGCTCTACAGCCCCACCGCAATGCCCAATGCCGGCGGCTTCCTGTGGAACCGCCGCATGATGGTGCAGCTGACCTGCCGCGGTTATGCCACCGGCCAGTTCATGCAGCCGGAACCATCGAAATACGCGCATGCACCGATGCTGGAAGCGCGCAATTTCATGATGCCGGAGCAGCCGTACTACGCGCATCATCCCGGTCGGTTCTTTTATCTCAAGGACGAAGACACCGGCGCGTTGTATTCGGTGCCGCACGAACCGGTGCGCGCGCAGCCGCAGGCGTTCGAGTTCTCTGCCGGCAAGCACGATGTGCGCTGGCGGGTGCGCCATGACGACATCGTGGTGGAATTGTGCGTTTCCCTCCCCACCGACGATGCGGTGGAACTGTGGGAATGTCGTGTGCACAACGTGTCCGGGCGCGCGCGCAGGCTGAGCCTGTATGCCTATTTCCCGGTCGGCTACATGTCGTGGATGCATCAGTCCGGCGGTTACGAGCCGGGCTTGGGCGCAATTGTCTGCCGTAGCGTGGCGCCGTATCAGAAGGTGGATGACTACTTCCGCCAGCGCGATTTCAAGGATTGCACCTTCCTGCTGCACGAGCAGACGCCGGTGGCCTGGGACGCGCAGCAGATGGCATTCGAAGGCGAGGGTGGCCTGCACGCACCCTCGGCGGTGCAGGCCGAGCAGCTGGGCAACCACGATGCGCATTACGAAACGCCGGCCGCTGCGTTGCAATACCGGCTGACACTGGAAACCGAGGCGGCCAGCGTGTATCGCTTCGCATTCGGGCCGGCCAAGGACGATGCCGAAATTGCCGCATTGCGGACGCGCTATCTCTCCGAAGCCGGTTTCGCCCAGGCGGCGCGTGAATATGCGGACTATCTGCAGGCCGGCCGTGGCTGCGTGCAGATCGCCACACCCGACGCGGCGCTGGACAACATGGTCAACCACTGGTTGCCGCGCCAGGTGTTCTATCACGGCGACGTCAATCGCCTGACCACCGATCCGCAGACGCGCAATTATCTGCAGGACCACATGGGCATGGCCTACCTGCAGCCTGCCACCGCACGCGCGGCGCTGTTGCATGCCCTGTCGCAGCAGGAGCCCAGCGGCGCAATGCCGGACGGCATCCTGTTGGTGGAAGGCGCCGAGCTCAAATACATCAACCAGGTGCCGCATACCGACCACTGCGTGTGGTTGCCGATCTTCCTGAGCGCGTATCTGTCCGAGACCGGCGATATCAACATCCTGGAGGCGATCGTGCAAACCCATGACGGGCAGCGCCTGAGCGTGGCCGAGCGCCTGGACGCGGCCATGCAGTGGCTGCTGGACGCGCGCGATGCACGCGGGTTGAGCTTCATCGCCCAGGGTGACTGGAACGACCCGATGAACATGGTCGGCTGGCGCGGCAAGGGGGTGTCCGGCTGGCTGACCGTGGCCACCGCGTACGCGCTGCGGCTGTGGTCGGACATCTGCGCTGCGCACGGACGCAGCGCACAGGCCGACAGGTTTGGCGAGGCGGTGGGCGCGGTCAATGCCGATGCCAACCGTGAGCTATGGGACGGCAACTGGTACGCGCGCGGCATCACCGACGACGGGCTGCGCTTCGGCATCGCCGACGATGTGGAGGGGCGTATCTATCTCAATCCGCAGAGTTTCGCGCTGCTGGCCGGCACTGCCGATGCGCAGCAACGTGCGGCGCTGCTGGAGGCGGTGCGCGAGCAGCTGCACACGCCGTATGGCCCGGTGATGCTGGCGCCGGCGTATACGCACATGCGCGATGACGTGGGGCGGCTGACGCAGAAGTGGCCGGGCGCGGCGGAAAACGGCGCGGTGTACAACCACGCGGCGGCATTCTATTTGTACAGCCTGTACCAGATTGGCGAGGCCGACCGCGCCTGGGAGATCCTGCGCGCTTTGCTGCCGGGGCCAACCCGCGAGGATGTACTGCAACGCGGCCACCTGCCGGTGTCGTTGCCCAACTACTACCGTGGCGCGTGGCATCAATACCCGCGCACAGCCGGGCGCTCGAGCCAGCTGTTCAACACCGGCACGGTGGCGTGGGTGTATCGCTGCGTGCTGGAAGGCTTGTTCGGGTTGGTCGGGCAGGGCGATACGCTGGCGATCCGTCCGCAGCTGCCGTCGCACTGGCCGCACGCGCGTGCCAAGCGCCAGTTCCGTGGTGCGGACTTCGATGTCACGCTGACGCGCGAGCCGGGCCGCACCGCGATGGAGGTGCGGGTCGATGGCGAGCTCTGTCCGCAGCAGCGCATCGGCAACATTGCGCGCGGGCAGGTGTATCGGGTCGAGGTACGGCTGCCCGGATGACTCCGCGGGCCGGTCGCCGCCTCAGCGTTGGCGGCGGCGATGGCCGGCTGAGAGCGCCACAGCGCGCTCGCGACGCGCTCCAGCTGGCGCGCTTCAGCGTGTCGGCGCGGGCCCCAGATAGGACACAGGCACCGGCACGGTGCTCAGCACGAGTTTCTCAAGGACGATGTTGTCGTCGATCCGGAAGACCTTGATCGTGTGCCGACCCTTCGCCAGCGTGCCCATCTGCGCCGATACGAACACCGCATTGTCCCGCACCGCGGTTGCCCAGGCTTTTTCGGCGGGCGTGTTCTGTGCCCCGCCGGTGGGGTGCAGTTCCCAATTGACGGTGGTCATCGGACCGTCGTCGATGGAGACGCCGAGGCGGAGCGGCCCGCGGTTGGACGTGTCCAGTGTGGGCGCAAGATACAGGCCGAGCGTCGCAGGGCCCGGCGTGGTGACGACCACGTCGTACTCCACTGCGACACGGTCTTCGGCCGCGGTGGCAGGCTGCCCCTGCGGCAGCGCGACCAGGGCGCCTTGGGTACGTCCCAGCGCGGGGATCGCGGTCCATTGCAGCCCCTTGTTGGCGATGACCCGCGAGTACCTGGGCGCTTCGAGCGATAGCACCCCTGGCGTTTGCGGGGCCGGCGGGGCGAACGCGATGGAGCGCGCGATCCGGTCGGGCGGCGTGTCTCCGCCAACGCGGCTGATCGAGGGCATGGACTGCTGGGTGGGGTCGTTCCAGATCACATAGCTCATGTGGACCTGGTTCATCATGCCGTCCCATTTGCCGCCGTTGATCGTGTGGTAGCGCTGTGTCAGGGCCTTGTCGCGCTCGAAGGCGGTTTCGACCATGTCGGCGAAGTAATTGGCACGTGCATCGTTGCGTGCGGCCAGGCGCTTGTTCCATGCGGCCGCGTAATAGAGCTGGTAAAGATTGGACACTGCCGCGATCGGGTATTCGATCAGCTGGTAATAGGCGTCTTGCTGGTCGGCGGGCAAACTCGCCTTGACCTCGAGCATGCGCTGCTCGAGCGCCTGCCATTGCGCCACGATGGCGCCGAACTCACCGCCATCCAGCTCGGTTGGCGCACCTTCGCCCAGGGCGAAGCTGTCCTGATCGACCAATTCCGGCTTTCGCCGTGCAACCAGCATGCCGTAGCGGGTGATCAGCTCTCCGATGCGTGCGGCATGCGCCGCGTCGAACGATTCCTGCGCCCATCGCTGCGGATACGCCGCAAGTGCCCCGGGCGTCATCGCTTCCGGATTCCAAGCCATCTTCAGGAAAAAACTCAGTGGATATTCCATCGGCTTGATATCGCCGACGTTGACCACCCACAGTTGCCGTGCGCCGCGCTGATAGGCCAGATCCATCTGCTGCCAGATCTTTTCGACCTGATTGGTATTGATCCATTTGTAGTTGCGCGGCACCCCCACATAATCGAAGTGGTAGTACACGCCATACCCGCCGGCGCGCTGCAGGTCGGTGACCGGAAGACGGCGGATCTGGCCCCAGTTGTCGTCGGAAAACAGCAGCGTGACATCGTCGGGGACCTGCATTCCGTGGTCGTAGTAGTCCTGCACTTCCTTGTAGAGCGCCCACACCTGCGGCGTCTGCGCAGCCGGCGCTTTCGTCACATCGGCAATGATGGCGCGCTGGTCCGCCACAACCTTTTCCAGTAGATGGCTGGCCGTGTTCTCGGCCATCGGTTCGTCGCCATCGCCGCGCATGCCGACCGTCACCAGGCTGTCGTAGCGCTGGCCGCCGCCCTTGGACATCATCCGCGCGATGCCGCCCTTCCAGAACGCACGCAAGTTGGCGGCATTGCGGGTGTAGTCCCAGGCACCGCCGCTGTTGGGGATGCTCTTGAGATGCCACTCCTTCTGCGCACGCATCATCGGCTCATGATGGGAGGTGCCCATGACGATGCCCATCTGATCGGCCAGCACCATGTTGTTGGGATCATCGACATTGAATGCCTTGCCCCACATCGCCGGCCACAGATAGTTGGCCTTCATGCGCAGGCCCAGCTCGAAGACATGCGCGTACATCTTCGCGTTGACGCCGCCGAATTTCTTCATCGCCCAGCCCTTCAAGGCAGGGTCTTCGTCGTTGATGAAGAAGCCGCGGTAGCGCACCTTCGGCGCATCGGACACGCTGCCGCGGGTGATGAACAGGTTGGAGCGATGCGCCGTTGCGACGTCGGCAAACCAGTACCACGGCGACACGCCAATCTTCTCCGAGACATCGTAGGTACCGAACACCGCGCCACGGCGATCGGCGCCGACGATGACAAGCGCCCGATCGATCTGCGGCGTGGGGCGATCGACGACAATCTGCGTGTACGCCTCCCAGCGCTGCAGCAGGGCGCGCCTGTCGATTTTGCCGGCGGCGATGAGCGCGTCGATGATCGGGCTGTGGCCGAGCGTGCCCACGATCACGGCCGCTCCGCGGACGCCTGCCAGATCGGTGCTCACGCCACTGCTGTGGCCGGCAACCCGTTGCAGGTCGGCCGCGAAATTGTCGGCCACCGATCGCACGGCGGAATCGGCCGAGGCATCGACCACGACCGTGGCCGGCAGCTCCGAGCGGATCAGCGCAAACGCACCGGCGCTGTCGCGTTCGCACACCGACACCGGCGTGGTACACGCCCAGGCACCGTCGGCGGCGAAAAGGCCGGCAACGATGATCAGCAGGGATCGCACGCCTGACGGCGCAATGGACGAGGTCTGGCTTCTGGCTTGAACGGACATGGGCTCTCCACACCTGCGGTGCTGGTTTCTGGATGGGTGCGACACACGGATCGGCTGCACTGCCAGGCGACGGGCGCGGCCGATGCATGCATCGGTATGCGCGGCGCCTGCACGCCGGGACGCATTCCATCGCGTGGTGGTGAATGCGCATCGCGGTGGCTGCCGTCGTTGCACTGCAACAGTCAATCGCATCGCGCGGTGGCGCAGGCGATAGCGATGCGGGGAAGAGGCATTGCTGCAATGCAAGACGCCATCGCGCAACGAAATCTGGGGCATTCGTCCGATTCAAGGTGGACAGACAGTATGGTGTGTTAGCGCTAACATCAAGCCTGCAGCGCGCAGGTCGTGTCTGTCGCGGGCATGTATTCGCCGATCGCGGCGCTGGCAGCGGTGCGATTCGACGGTGCTGGCATGGTTGAACAAGCCATGGGCGCCGTACCGGTGGCCGCACACCAACCACGGATATGCCCGCAGTTCGCGCGGGCATGTGCGCGCGTCTTCGATGCCAATGCCTGGCAAGGTGGCGGCCGCGGATTCTCCAAGGCCTTGCTTGGCCCGGCAGGGTCCGTGGCGCATGCCGATGCGACCCACGGCAGACGCCACCCGGCCCGGATGCTGCGCCTGCAACGCCAACGTGCGCGACTGCGTAAACTCCACCGCTGGCGCTGCGCCACGTCGGAGGACATGTTGGTCTCGAGCTGGATCCTGTTGCTGGTGTCCCTGGGTTACGCAGCCCTGCTGTTCGGGGTGGCGTGGTGGGGCGATCGCCGTCCGCTGTATCCGGAGCGGCCGTGGCTGCGGCCGGCGGTCTACAGCCTGGCCCTGGCGGTGTATTGCTCGTCGTGGACCTTCTACGGCGCGGTCGGCTCGGCGGTGCGCAATGGCATCGGCTACCTGCCGATCTACCTGGGCCCGCTGCTGTTGCTGCTGTTCGGCTGGCGCATCATCGAGCGCCTGGCACTGATCGCGCGCGCCGAAAATACCGTGTCCATCGCCGATTTCATCTCCTCGCGCTATGGCCGCTCGCGCCGGCTGGCCGCGTTGGTGGCGGTGATCGCGCTGATCGGCATCGTTCCGTATCTGGCGCTGCAATACAAAGCGGTGGCGATGAGCCTGGAAGTGTTGACCGGGCATAGCAGCGCCGGGCGCGGCATCTTCGCCGACCCGGCGTTGTATGTGGCATTGCTGATGGCCTTGTTCGCCACCTTGTTCGGCACCCGCCAGGTCGACGCCACCGAACACCACCGCGGCATGATGCTGGCGATCGCGCTGGAGTCGGTGATCAAGCTGGTTGCCATCGTGGCGGTGGGGCTGTTCGCGTGGCTGTGGTTGAGCGAGCACCAACTGCATATCGCCGATTCGGCGCGCACGCTGTTCGAGCACACGCCGTCGGTGGGCTTCATTTCGCAGACATTGCTGAGTTTTCTGGCGGTGATCTGCCTGCCGCGCCAGTTCCATGTGGCGGTGGTCGAATGCAGTGATGTCGGCGATATCCGCCGTGCGCGTTGGTTCTTCGGCGCCTATCTGGTGATCATCTCGGCGATGGTGGTGCCGATCGCCTCGGCGGGCATCGCGTTGTTCGGCAAGGGCAGTGCGGTGGTCGACGATGCGGTGGTGCTGGCCCTGCCGCTGAGCCAGGGCAACACGGTGCTGGCGCTGGTGGCGTATGTGGGCGGGTTTTCCGCGGCTACCGGCATGGTGATCGTGGCCAGCATCGCGTTGGCCACCATGGTCAGCAACGACCTGGTGATGCCGGTGCTGCTGCGTCGCCGTGGCAGCGCCGATGCGCGCGCGGCGGTGGCCTCGCGCGTGTTGTGGATCCGACGTGTTGCGATCCTGCTGCTGGCGCTCATTGCCTACGGATATCACCGCAGCGTGGCCAACGACACCACGCTGGCCGCGTACGGATTGATGGCGTTTGCCGCGGTGGCGCAATTTGCGCCCGGTGTGATCGGCGGCCTGTATTGGCGTGGCGCTAGCCGCAAGGGCGTGGAGACCGGCATGGCGCTCGGCTTCATGACCTGGATCTACACGCTGCTGCTGCCGGCGGCCACACGCGCCGGCTGGCTGCAGGCGGACTGGCTGGTGGACGGGCCGTTCGGTATCGCCTGGCTGCAGCCGCAGCAGCTGTTCGGCATGCGCGGCTGGGACCCGCTGGCGCATGGCACGTTCTGGTCGCTGCTGATCAACGTGGGCGCGATGATGCTGGTCTCTGCGCGCTGGCGTCCGGGCGTGGACGAACGGCTGCGTGCCGCGCCGTTCCTGGATCCGTACGCGCAGCGCCCGGCGGTGGCCGGCGAGTGGCCGGGGCACGTGCGGGTTGGCGACCTGCAGGCGCTGGCCGAACGCGTGGTGGGCGAGCGGCATGCGCGGCGCGCGTTCGTGGAGCAGGCGCAATTGCTGGAACGCGAACTGCAGCCGACGGTGGTGGCCGACCGCGCCTGGGTGCAGTTCACCGAACGCCTGCTGGCCGCCTCCATCGGCGCCGCCTCCGCACGCCTGGTGCTGACCAGCCTGTTGCGCGGTTCGGGCATGGAGCTGGGCGAAGTGGTGGCGGTGCTGGACGAAGCCGGCCAGGAGCTGCGCTTCAATCGCGAGATTCTGTCCACCACGCTGGAAAACATCAGCGCCGCGGTCAGCGTGGTCGACCCGGACATGCGCTTGACCGCCTGGAACCGGCGTTATCAGCAGTTGTTCGGCTATCCCGATGGCATGTTGTACGTGGGCCGGCCGGTGGCCGATCTGATCCGCTACAACGCCGAGCGCGGCGAACTGGGCGAGGGCGATATCGAAGACCAGATCGATCGCCGGATCCGGCACATGCGCGCCGGCTCGCCGCATGTGTTCGAACGCACCCGCAGCGACGGCAAGGTGATCGAGATGCGCGGTCAGGCGCTGCCGGGCGGTGGCTACGTCACCAGCTACAACGACATCACCGACTACAAGCGCGCCGAACGCGCATTGCTGGACGCCAACGAAAACCTGGAGCAACGCGTGGCCGATCGCTCGCGCGAGGCCGAGCTGGCGCAACAATCCAAGACCCGCTTTCTGGCAGCCATCAGTCACGACGTGTTGCAGCCGCTCAACGCCGCGCGCCTGTTCGCCTCGGCCTTGCGCGAGAGCCTTCAGCACAACGAAGAGCAACGGCATCTGGCCGAACGCGTGGATGCCTCGCTGCGTGCGGCCGAAGAATTGCTCGACGGCCTGCTTGACGTCTCGCGCCTGGATGCCGGTGGGTTGCGTCCCACGGTCGAGGATTTCGACGCCAGCGCGCTGATGCACGAGCTGGCCGCGCAATACGCGCCGGTGGCGGCCAGCCGTGGTCTTCGGCTACAGGTGCATGTGCGCGCGATCTGGGTGCGCAGCGACCGCCGCCTGCTGCGCCGGGTGATGCAGAACTTCCTGGCCAATGCGTTGCGCTACACGCGCCAGGGCCGCATCGTGCTGGGCATGCGTGGGCGCGGGCAGCAGGTGGAGCTGCAGGTGTGGGACACCGGCCCGGGCATTCCCGAGCACCACATGCGGCAGATCTTCGAAGAATTCCGCCGCTATCAGCAGCCCTTCGATTGGGGCGAGCAGGGTCTGGGCTTGGGTCTGTCGATTTGCCAACGCATCTCGCGCCTGCTCGACCACGACCTGAGCGCGCGCAGCCAGGTCGGTCGCGGCAGCATGTTCTCGATCCTGTTGCCGCGTGTGGCGCCGGTTCCGGTGGCACCGCTGTTGCCGGTGACGGCCGCACGTGCATCGCCCAGCGGCGATTCGCTGGCCGGCCTGCGCGTGTTGTGCGTGGACAACGACCGCGAAATTCTCGATGGCATGCGCGCGCTGCTCGGCCGCTGGCAGGTGGAAGTGATCACCGCCAGCACCGTGGACCAGGCGCTGGAACGTGCGCGCGAACAGCCGGACCTGATGCTGGTGGATTACCACCTGCACGACCGCATGGATGGCCTGGACACGCTCGATGCCGTGCAAGCCGCCGCGCCGGCGCCGATCGCCGGCGCCCTGCTTACGGCCGACGGTCGCGACGAACTCAAGCAGCTTGCGCGCGAACGCGGGTATCGGTTGCTGACCAAGCCGGTGAAGCCGGCGTCGCTGCGCGCGTTCCTGAGCGCCTACCACGATGCAAAGACACGCTGACAGGTGCACCTGTGCATCGCGACATGCGGGCGGTACGCCGCAGCGATCACGCATTCCATGATGCCGATCGCGTGCGGTTCGCACGCCCACATAGCGTAGGAGCGCACCCGGGCGCGATGGGGGCGTTACCAGGAAAGCGCGCCGCGCCCAGGTGCGCTCCTACGGCTACGCCGCACCGCCCAGGTGCTCGTAAAGAATCACGCTGCCGACGATCACCAGGATCAATCCACCCAGGATTTCGGCGCGCTTGCCGATCAGATTGCCCAGCGCGCGTCCCAGCATCACGCCGGCAGTGACCATGCTGAAGGTGCACAGGCCCACCACCACCGCCACCACGCCAATGTGCACATCCAGAAACGCCAGGCTGACGCCGACCGCCATCGCATCGATGCTGGTGGCAAAGCCGGTGGTGGCCAAGCCCAGCAAGCCATGCCGCTTTGGCGTGCCGGAGGCTGCATCTTCGGCATCCTGCGGCCCGTTGCGCAGGCCGGCCACGATCATGTGGGTCCCCAATGCGCCCAGCAGCACGAAGGCGATCCAGTGATCGTAGGCAGACACATAACTGGCTGCGGCACGGCCCAGCAGCCAGCCGATCACCGGGGTGATCGCTTCGATGCAGCCGAAGATCAGGCCGGCGCGCAGTGCATCGCGCCACTGCGGCTTGCGCATTGCCGCGCCCTTGCCGATCGCCGCGGCGAACGCATCGGTCGACATCGCAAAACCGATCAACACAATGGAAAAAGGAGACATCGACACTCTCGGGTTGGGCACGGTCACAACGGCATGCGCCCGCGCCAACCGTCGTCGTGCACGCATGCCGCTGGTCTCGCCAAACCGAAACTGGTTGCCTGCACCACGGCGCACTGGCCGAGTATGTTGATGCAGGCGCTTTCGATGCACGAAAGCAGGCTACTCCCCAAGGGGCGCGCAGTGTACCAACGCATTGCCGCGTTCGGTGGGTTTGCACTGCACGCGAAGGTCGGTCTGATCTTTATAGCCGTGGCTATGCGGGCGCATTCTGGTCGCCCTGCGGCGGTGTTCCATCACCACGCAGCAAGGCGCGCACCATGTCCATTTCCGCGTCGCGACCGTCTTGCAGATCCTGCGCCGTGATGTGCACGGGCACATCGGGCAACACGCCGCGATCCGGTTGGGCGCTGATCGGAAACTGCCCAATCAGTGGCAGGTCCACTTCGATCTGCGAGTTGGGCAGATGCAGGAAGAAAAACGCACTGCCGTTGATGCCACGCAGGTTGCCGCCGGTGGGCTGGCCGACCAGCGTGGCCAGGCCGTTGCGCTGCACCTGTTGTGCGAACTCGAAGGTGGCCGAGCTGTTCTCGGCACTGGTCAACACGAAGACCTGGCCGGCGAAGTGCGGCGTGCGCAGCGGCAGGTACGCCTGCGCCGCTGCGCCGCGTGGAGAATCGAGTGCGTAGAAACGCGCGTCGTAGGCGCGCGCACGCGTGCCCCAATCACGGAAGGAACGATCCCAGGTCGTGACAGACGATGCCAACGCATCGGGCAGACGCCGATAGCGCACCAAGTTGCGCACGGGCGGCACAGCCACCTCGCCTGCGGCCAGATAACCAAGCAGCACGCTGCCCACATCCAGCCCGCCCTCGTTGCCACGCAGATCGATCACCAGCGCACGCACGCGCCGCTCGGCAAGGCGAGCGAAGCTGCGCGCCAAGAAGGCGTGCCAGTCCCAGCGGCTCTCATAGAGCGCCCAGTCCGGCATGCGCAGGATCGCCAGATCGCTCGAGTCCATCGTCAGCGTCCATGCCGGTGCTGCGCTGTCGCGTGCACGCTGGGGCGCCATCGCGTTGCGTTGCGCCGCGTCGATGCCGCTGACCCGCAGCGCGCGTGGCGCGTTCGCTCCCGGCGTGCGGACCTGCAGCACCGGGTTGGCGGAAATCTGTGGGAACAGCAGCGGCAGGTACACATCGAATGCCTCGATGCGTGCAAACCCTCGCACCTCCATCTGGGCAACGCGCTTGGCATCGTTGCTGCCGTCCGCGCGTGCCACGCTCATCAGGGCCGCCAGAATCTGCGCGCTGGTAACGCCATCGATCGACAGCACTTCGGTGCCGGGGACCAGGCCGGGCTGGTCCGAGCCATTGCGGCTGATGATCATGCGGCCTTGCAGCCAGCGGAAGTGAAACGGGAGCAGCCGCTCGCCGGGGAACAGGGCCTGCTGGATCGGCGCGGGTTGATTGACGAAATTGGGGAAACTGTGGCCGCAGCGCACGCTGGCGGTCAGGCGCGAAATGGCCAGATAGGCCCGGCCGAGCGTGGCGCCGTGTGCCAGTTCGGCGCGCAGCGCGGCGAAGCGTTGCGCAACCTGCGGCTCGGTAGCGTAGCGGTACAGGCCCGGATGCAGTGCTGCATAGGCCTGTTGCAGCACATCGACATCGGCCAGCAGCGCCGGGCCCGACAGCGGGCTGTCCCTGCCCAACGGCGGCGCTGGCGGGGCGGCCCACGCCGGGCACATGGGCAAGCACAGCACGCACCATGACAGGACGCGCCACAACGGCAACGGGTGGGGGCGGATGCGCGGGGACATGGCAACTCCTTGGCAAGAGTCGAGACAATTCCCGACCGCACGGCGGCATGCGCCTCAAATGCCCAATCGCCAAGCGATTTTCAGGATATGGGACGTTGCGTGCGCCGGTAATCGCTGGGCGTGCAGCCAACCTGCGCCCGAAACACCCGGTTGAAGCTGGCCTTGGAGCCGAAGCCGACCGCCAGCGCGATGGACAGGATGTCCTCGTTGCCCGCCAGCAAACGCCGTGCCTCGGCAATGCGCAGCGCGTTGACGAAGGCGCTGAAGCTCAGCCCCAGCCCCTCGTTGAGCGCACGCGAGAGGTAATTGCTGTTGGTGCCGATGCGGCGCGCCAGCTCGGGCAGGGTGAGGTCCGGCTCGCGCCACCAGCCGTGCGCGCCGACTTCTGCGGCGACGCGTTGACCCAGTGCCTGCCAGTCCTTCTCCGGCGCCGCGGGCTGTGGGCAGGCGGGCGCGGGCAGGTCCGGCACAGGCATTTGCGGGTCCAGCACCTGCGCCGCGTCGCGCTGCGGATAGTGCGCGCGCGCATGTCGCCAACCTTCCAGCCCCAGGTAGTAGACCAGGGCGGCGGTGGCCAGATACCGCGGGAACTCGTCGAAGTACGACAGGCGATGCCATAGGCGGTCGCTGGCGGTAAAGCCCAGCCGCAACGCCACCAGCAACGAAGCGGCCAGCAGAAAGCCGCGCAGCCACGGCAGCCGCAGTTCCTCGCGCGCGCTGCTGTGGTGCTCCAGCCAGCGTTGATAGGCCAGGTACTCGCGCCAGGCCAGCAGCAGGTACACCGCCAGCGAGGCCAGCACCAGGGCATCTTGCAGCGGGGCGATCCAGGGCACCTGCACAGCGGCGTTCCAGGCCCACTTGCGTTGCAGCGGCCAGGTGAACAGCCAGGTGTAGTAGGCGCCTTGCAGCAGCGCCGGCAGCAGATGCAGCGCCCAGCGCGGCGGCAACTGCTGGCGTGCCAGTTGGCGCACGTAGAGCCACAAGAGCGGGCCGATGGCCAGCTCCCAGAACAGCGGCGCGTAGGTAAGGTCCGGGTAGGCGTCGTAGGCGCCGGCATAGCCGAGCGTGTAGGGCGTGATCAGCGCCACCACCACCAGCAGCAACGCCGCCAGACAGCGGTTGGCGATGCGGTTGACCGGCGTCAGCAGCAACAGGACTGCACCGAGCACGCCATGCGCGCTGCCGAGCAGCAGGATGGTGCTCCACATCCCGAAGGTGATGCTGGACATGCGATCCCGCGTGGTCGATCGCGCCGAGTATAGAGGCCAACGGCGGCGGCGCCGTTCCGGCCACGTTTCCGGCCACGGTGGCGTGGCCTTCGCGCGGTGTGCGGCTAGTGCAGCGCGCCGGAAATCTCGGCGGTTGCCGCGCACAGGGCCTGCAACGCCGCTTGCGGGCTCACCAGCGCAGGGCGCCGTTCGATAAAGGGCACCGTGAGCGTGTAGGTGGCGCTGCCGCGTTGCAGGATCGGGGCAGTCAGGTCGACCACGCCCACCACCGCCTCGCTGGGCTGCATGGCATAGCCATCGCGGCGCGCCTGCGCGGCGGCGGCCAGGAACTGCACGCGCTCGAACGGCACGTCGCTGGCCTCGAGCATGTCCAACCAGCGCGCCTGCACCTCCGGCTGCTGGAAGGCGAACAGCACCAGCCCGGAACTGGAATGCGTCAACGGGCGACGATGCCCCGGGCGTACCACCAGGCCCAGGTCGCTGGGTACGTCCATTTGCGCGATCACCACGATCTGGTCACCGGACGGCGCCACCAGGTGGCACGGCTGGTAGATCGCATCGGACAGGCGCCGCATCACCGGCAGTGCGGCTTCGCTGATGCTCTGCACCTGCGGCTGCTGCATCCCGAGCATGAACAAGCGGTTGGTCAGCACGTAATCGCCTTCGCCATCGCGGGTGAGGTAGCCGCGCTCTTCCAGCACCTGCAGCATGCGAAAGATTTCCCCGCGCGAGCGCCCGATGCCCTGCGAGATCGCGCCCATGCTCATCGGCTGCGCCTGGCGGGCGAGCAATTCCAGGATGTCCAGCCCCTTGTCCAGGGCGGGTGCGCGGTACTTGGCGGGTGCGGTGCTCATCCGTTTGCGGGTCCAGGCAAGGTGCGGCGCGCCAGGGTACAGGCATCGCAGGCACGGCGGCGGTGGAAGTCTCTCCGTGCAAATATAAACAAAGATTTTATATTTGCATGGCGCTGGCCTGCGCAGTACGCTCGCTCGATTGCAACGCAAGCGCCACAGCCTTGGGAGGGGAACGGTCGCATGCATCACAGTGACATTGCCGCGTCGCCGCGCGGCAACCTGGCGCGCGCCGCCATGGTTCCCCTGTTGTTGATCGTCAGCCTGTTCTTTCTATGGGGCATGGCCAACAACCTCAACGACATCCTGATCAAGCAGTTCAAGAAGGCGTTCGAGCTGACCGACCTGCAGGCCGGGCTGGTGCAGAGCGCCTTTTACATGGGCTATTTCGTGTTTGCGATGCCGGCGGCGATGTTCATGCGCCGCTACAGCTACAAGGCCGCGGTGGTGCTGGGCCTGCTGCTGTACGCATGCGGCGCGTTCCTGTTCTATCCGGCCGCGCAAGTGCACACCTACTGGCTGTTCCTGCTGGCGCTGTTCGTGATCGCCAGCGGCCTGGCCTTCCTGGAAACCACGGCCAACCCGCTGGTGACCGTGCTAGGTCCGGCCGATGGCGCGGCGCGGCGCTTGAACCTTGCGCAGGCGTTCAACCCGCTGGGCTCGATCACCGGCGTGCTGGTCGGCCAGCATTTCATCTTCTCCGGCGTGGAGCACACCCCGGCCGAACTGGCCGCGATGGCGCCGGCCGCGCGCGAGGCGTTTTTCGCCACCGAATCGGCAGCCGTGCAGATGCCCTACCTGATCATCGGCGCGGTGGTGGTGCTGTGGGCGATCCTGATCGCGCTGGTGCGTTTTCCCAGCGGCGCGCCGGAGGCAGGCACCGGCGCCGCGCCCAGGCGCGCACGCTTTGGCGAATTGCTGCGTAACCGCCTGTTCGTGTTTGCGGTGGTGGCGCAGTTCTTCTACGTGGGCGCGCAGGTCGGCATCTGGAGTTACCTGATCCGTTATCTGCAGGACGCAGTGCCCGGCACGCCGGAAAAAACCGCTGCGACCTATCTGACCATCTCGCTGGTGCTGTTCATGGCCGGCCGCTTCATCGGCACCGCGCTGTTGCGTTACCTGGCGCCTGCCAAGCTGTTGGCGAGTTTTGCCGTGATCAATCTGATCTTGTGCGCGGTGGCCATCGCACTACCCGGGTGGATCGGGTTGTATGCGCTGGTGGCGGCGAGCGTGTTCATGTCGGTGATGTTCCCGACCATTTTTGCGCTGGGCCTGGACGGCATGCACGACGATGCCCGCAAGCTGGGCTCGTCCATGCTGGTGATGTCCATTATCGGCGGTGCCTTGCTCACGGCGGTGATGGGCGCGGTGTCGGACATGGCCGGCATCCACTGGGCGATGGTGGTGCCGGGTGCGTGCTTTGCGGTGATTTTGTCGTTCGCATTGCGCGCCCGCCGCGCGGCGCCCGTCGTTGCAGGAGCCTGAGCATGCCGCGTCTTTGTTATGTGTTGGACCTGCACGACGATGCGGACTTGATCGCCGAATACGAGCGCTGGCATCAACCCACCGAGGTGTGGCCGGAGGTGGTGGCTTCCCTGCAGCAGGCCGGCATCCAGGAACTGGAGATCTTTCGCAGCGGCGACCGGTTGGTGATGCTGATGCAGGTAAGCGAGGACTACGATCCGGCAGCCAAGGCCGCGCGCGATGCAGCCGACCCGCGCATCCAGGCATGGGAGCAGTTGATGTGGCGGTTCCAGAAACCGCTGCCCGGCGGTGCGCCGGGCGAGAAGTGGCGGCCGGCCGGGCGGATCTTTGCGCTGAGTGAGGCGATCCACGCGCAGCGTTAAGAGCGCCCTCATCCGCCCTGCGGGCTCCTTCTCCCGCAGGCGGGAGAAGGGCGTGATTGGCGGGCAGGGCAGATGCGTGCGCTGCGGGGTCTTGCGCGTACCGCCGGGCTCCTGCGACACAGCGTGTGGCGAGCCGCCCGTCCTTGCTCGAGGTCGCTGTCCTGGTGGATACGAATGCAGGAGACTTCCTTCTCCCGCAAGCGGGAGAAGATTCCCGCAGGGCGGATGAGGGAACGCGGGCTCCGGTCGTCGTGTCGGCCGCCAGATCCTCAACCCAGACGGGAGATTGCCTTCTCCCGCAAGCGGGAGAAGGTGCCCGCAGGGCGGATGAGGGAACGCGCGCTCAGGTCTTCGCGCTGGCCGCCAGATCCTCAACCCAGACGGAGATTGCCTTCTCCCGCGCGCGGGAGAAGGTGCCCGCAGGGCGAATGAGGGAACGCGGGCTCAGGTCTTCGCGCTGGCCGCCAGATCCTCCACCCAGAACCGTCCGCCCGGATAGCTGAACTCCGCGATCGAGGCGGCGTGCATTTCTGCGGAGAAGCCCGCCGCTTCCGGGGCGAGATAGCGGCCGTGGCGGATGCGCACCGGGTCCAGGAAATGCTGGTGCAGGTGGTCGACGAACTCGATCGCGCGGTCTTCCATCTTGCCGGTGATGGCCACGAAATCGGCCATTGCCAGATGCTGCACCAACTCGCACAGACCGACACCGCCGGCGTGCGGAAACACGCGCACGCCGAACTTGGCGGCCAGCACCAGGATGGCGAGGTTCTCGTTGACCCCGCCCACGCGCGCGGCATCGATCTGGATCAGGTCCACCGCACCGGCCTGCAGCAACTGCTTGAACACCACCCGGTTCTGCGTGTGCTCGCCGGTGGAGACCGGCACCGGCGCGATGCCCTGGCGGATGGCGGCATGGCCGAGCACGTCGTCCGGGCTGGTGGGTTCTTCGATCCAGGCGATGTCGAATTCGGCCAGCTGGCGCATCCAGTCGATCGCCGGGCCCACGTCCCAGCGTTGGTTGGCATCGACGGCCATGGCGATGTCCGGGCCGATCGCTTCGCGTGCCAGGCGGCAGCGACGGATATCGTCACGCACGTTGGCGCCGACCTTGAGCTTGATGGTGCGGAAGCCGTCGGCCACCGCTTCCTTGGCCAGCCGCACCAGCTTTTCGTCGGAGTAGCCGAGCCAGCCCGGCGAGGTGGTGTAGGCGGGGTAGCCCTGTTCGATCAGCGTGGCGATACGTTGCGCGCGCTGCGGCTGCGCATTGCGCAGGATCGCCAGCGCCTCGTCGCGGGTGAGCGCGTCGGTGAGGTAGCGGAAGTCGATGGTGTCGACCAACTGCTCGGGCGTGAGTTCGGCAATGAAGCGCCACAACGGCTTTTTCGCCGCGCGTGCGGCCAGATCCCATGCGGCGTTGATGACCGCGCCGATGGCCATGTGCATCACGCCCTTTTCCGGGCCGAGCCAGCGCAGCTGCGAATCGTTGGTGAGCCGGCGCGCGAACGCGCCCAGATCGGCGATGACGTCTTCCACCCGCAGGCCGACCACATGCTCGGCCAGTGCCGCCACCGCAGCGGTCTGCACGTCGTTGCCGCGGCCGATGGTGAACACCAGGCCGTAACCGGCCAGGTCATCGGCCGCATCGGTGCGCAGCACGACGTAGGCCGCCGAGTAATCGGGATCGGGATTCATCGCGTCCGACCCATCCAACTCGCGCGAGGTGGGGAAGCGGACGTCGTGGGTTTCGAGGGCGATGATGGTGCGCATGAAAATCCTGGGCGGTGAAGGGTGGAAGAAGAACGGACCGACAAGAACGGAAACAGGGAATTGATCTAGCCCCTCTCCTATCGGGAGAGGGGTTGGGGTGAGGGTGCGAACGCGTAGCGCCGGTTGTGTTGACGCATGGCAGGGCCCCTGCGTTTGAAACTCAAATCACTGAATCGATTGCACGACCAACTGCGTATCGCCATCGAAGCGCTACAACGTTTGGACATTCAATGCGGGCGCCCGTTCGCTAAAGACCTGCTGATGATGCGTTAGCACCAGCATCGAGGTAGCAAACCAACAAACAGCGGCATTGCGTCGATTTGCGCGACGACGTGGTACCTCACCCTCACCCCAACCCCTCTCCCGGTGGGAGAGGGGCTTGAGCTGCAGCGCGTACCCATGGTTGCTCGGCGACGTCTACGGTTGTTGTTCGGCTTTTGCTGCAAAAGAAGGGTCTGGGTGGTGGAGCGCAACGCGTCAACACGCTTTCAATTCGGTAATCCTCTCCTGCCGGCACGCAACCTCACCCCGCATCGCGTGGATGCGCCACCACCGGTTGACGCTGACGACCCAGGCCTTCGATCTCCAGCTCCATCACATCGCCCGGCTTGAGGTAGACCGGTGGCTTCTGGCCCAGGCCCACGCCCGGTGGGGTGCCGGTGCTGATCACATCGCCCGGCATCAGCGTCATGTAGCGGCTGATATGGCTGACCAGCTCGGCCACGCCGAACACCATCGTGCGCGTGCTGCCGTTCTGGTAGCGGTGGCCGTTGACCTCCAGCCACATCGACAGGTTCTGCGGGTCGGCGATTTCGTCGCGGGTGACCAGCCACGGGCCGATCGGACCGAACGTGTCCGCGCTCTTGCCCTTGACCCACTGGCCGCCATGTTCGAGCTGGAATTCGCGCTCGGACAGGTCGTTGATCACGGCGTAGCCAGCCACATGATTCAGCGCTTGGTCCACCGAGACATCGCGCGCCACATCGCCGATCACCACGCCCAGCTCCACTTCCCAGTCGCTCTTCACCGACCCGCGCGGGATGACCACCGTGTCATTGGGGCCGCACACCGCCGTGGTGGCCTTCATGAAAAGAATCGGCATCTTGGGCACTTCCATGCCCGATTCGGCGGCGTGGTCGGCGTAGTTCAAGCCAACGCAGATGAATTTACCGATGCGGCCCACGGCGGCGCCGTAACGCTGTTCGCCTTCGATCACCGGCAGCGCAGAGACATCCAGCGCGCGCAGCTTGTCCACGCCGGCATTGGTGAGATGCTCACCGGCGACATCGTCGATCGCACCGCTGAGGTCGCGGATGCGGCCTTCGCTATCGATCAGGCCAGGGCGTTCGTGGCCTTCGGCGCCAACACGTACGAGTTTCATGCAGTCTTCCTTTGCAAGGGAGGAGTGGAGCGGCCAATCACACGTCGCAGGCGGGTGCGGAAGGTGCGCTCGGAACAGGAATATGGATGATGCATGCTGCAAACAGCGGTGACGCCAGGTGTGAAAGAGCGTTTTTTGTCAGCGCACAACGCGCGATAAAACCCTGGCGAGCGTGAGTGCGCCTGGCGGCTGCACTCTCGTTCGCCAGCGGTGCTCAGTTCGACCAGCCGCCATCGATGATGTGGGTCTGACCGGTGGTGAACGACGATTCGTCCGAAGCCAGGTACACCACCAGCTGCGCAATCTCGCGTGGGTCGCCCAGGCGGCCCATCGGCTGGCGGTCGGTGAAGCTCTTCCATACCGCCTGTTCGTCGCCGCCCAGGGCCTTGACGCGCTGGCCCAGCGACGGCGTCTTGATGGTGCCCGGGCAGATCGCATTGCAACGCACGCCCTGCGCCACGTAGTCGGCCGCGATCGCCTTGCTCAGCCCGATCACCGCGGCCTTGGTCACGCCGTACACGAAGCGGTTCGGCACGCCCTTGATGCTGGAGGCCACCGAGGACATGTTGATGATGCTGCCGCGGCCGCGTTCGAGCATGCCCGGCAACACCGCCTTGCAGGCGTAGTACATCGCATCGACGTTGATCGAGAACGAGCGGCGCCACGCCGGCTCGTCGCAGTCGAGAATGCTGCCCTGATGCACGAAGCCGGCGCAGTTGAACAACACATCGAACGGGCCGTGTGCGGGGATCAACGCGTTGATCGCGGCAGCATCGGTGACGTCGAGCAGTTGGGTGGTGATGGCATCGGATTCGGCGGCCAGTGCCTGCAAGGCCCCGGCGTCGATGTCGGTGGCGATCACCTGTGCACCGGCGCGTGCGCAGGCCAGCGCACTTTCGCGACCGATGCCGGCGCCGGCGGCGGTGATCAGGCAACGCTTGCCCTGCAGGCGGTTATTGGAAGTGGTGGGAATCGAGACAGTCATACCGATGAAGTTCCGTGGGTGGGGGCCGCCGGCCGTGGCAGACGATAGAACGTGCGTGCGTTGTCGCCGAAGATGGCTGCCGCGTGTTCGGCGGCATGCCGGGTAACGAGTTGCTGGGCAAGCGCGAACCAGTGTGCGTAATCGGCGCGCAAGGTCAGCACCGGCCAGTCGCTGCCCCAGAGCAGCCGCTGCGCGCCGAAGCGGGCGAACAAGTGCGCCACATACGGCTCCAGCGCGTCCACGCCCGCGCCGCGCGCGGCTTCGGTCAGCAGGCCGGAGAGTTTGCAATGCACATTGGGATGCTGGGCCAGTGCGGCCATGCCGGCGGCCCAGGCGACGAATTCGCCGGCCGCAATCTGCGGTTTGCCGCCGTGATCGACCACCACGCGCAAGCCCGGATGGCGCTTCAGGCGTGCCTGCAGTGCCGGTACATGGGCGGCACGAATCAACGCGTCGAAGGCCAGATCGTGCGCCAGCAGGGCATCGAAGGCGGCATCCAGGGCAGGACTGGCCAGCCAGTGCACGTCGGCGATGTCCTGCACCATCGGGCGCAGGCCCTTGAGCACGCCGCCGCCGGCGCGCACCAAGGCGCCGATGCGTGCAGCCGCATCGGGTGCGGCGAAATCCACCCAGCCCACCACGCCGGCAATGCGCGCATCGTCGCGGGCCAGCTCGAACAGGTAGCAGGTCTCGGCCTCGGTGGCGGCCGCCTGCACCACTACCACGTGATCGACATCGGCCGCGTCCAGCGCAGCGCTGACGTCATCCGGGCCGAAGTCGCGGTACAGCGGCGCCAGCTCCGGCGTCAGCCAGTGATAATCGCCACGGGCCAGGTGCCAGAAGTGCAGGTGCGCGTCGACCCGGCTCATGGCGTGGGCAGCTCCGTTGCGAGCAGACCCTCATCGCGCAGGCGTTGCCACAGTGCCGATGGCACCGGAGCGGCAAGCCGCGTTGCAGCCGATCGCACTTCGGCCACGCTGCGCATGCCGGCCACCACCGTGGTCACCGCCGGGTGCGCCAGCGGGAACTGCAAGGCGGCCGCACCGATATCCACCTCGAACGCCGCGCAGGCCGCGTACAGCCGCTGCGCATGCTGCAGCGTTGCGGTGTCGACCGGGGCGTAGTTGTAGGTGGCGCCGGGGCCGCGTGCGTCGCTCAGCAGGCCGGAGCTGTACGGGCCGGCCGACAGGATCGCCACATTGCGTTGCTGCGCCTGATCCAGCAGCGCACGCGCGCCATGCTGTTCCAGCAGGGTGTAGCGGCCGGCCAGCATCACGCAGTCGAGCGGAAAGCGCGGCAACACCTCCAGTGCCACGTCCTGCTCGTTGACGCCCAGCCCGATCGCCCCGCAGGCACCGGCCGCCTTCAGCTCCGCCATCGCCGGCAAGGCCTCCTCCAAGGCCTGGCGCAGGACGTTGGCGTGGTTGTCGCCGTGGGTGAGCGCACCGATGTCGTGCAGCAGCAGCACGTCCATGTAGTCGGTGCCCAGGCGCTGCAGGCTGGAGTCGAACGCGCGGCGGACGCCGTCGGCGCTGTAGTCGAACTCGGCACGCCGCCCGGCCACCGCAAAGCCATCGCGGCCGGCAACGGCGCGCGCATCGTCGTAGACGCAACGGCCGACCTTGGTCGACAGCGTGTAATCCGCGCGCGGCACGCCGGCCAGGCCACGCCCCAGGCGCGCTTCGCTCAGCCCGTAGCCGTAATAGGGCGCGGTATCGAAATGGCGGATGCCCGCCTCGAACGCGCCTGCAACCGCTGCCAGTGCGTCCGCTTCATCCACTTCCGCATACAGGTTGCCGATCGGGGCCGCACCGAAGCCCAGTGCAGACAGCTGCACGTCGGTGCCGCCCAGGCGCTGCCGTGCCACGCCGCTCATACGCGCCGCTCCGCGAGCAGGGCGCAGGGGCGGGCGCTTGAAGAATCCGTAGACCAGAAGCTGAGCATTGCAACGTCCACCATCCGGCCGGTGCCGGACTGTTCGCATATGAATATGGCAATCATCAATGAACAGATCACGCTGCAGTGCAGCATTGCGCTGGCCTGGGTGTGCGCATCGTCGTCGAGGCCGGCGGCGCTATGTCGGATTTCGCACATGGCATGACCAGTTCCTATAACGCCCCGCCTGCGGTTGCGGCATGACAGCCGGTGCGGCTAGATACCTGCCTTCTTCAACGAACCTGGCGCATGGCAGACACGACACGGCGGGATTTGTTCAAGGGGCTGGCTGCCGGCGCACTGGTCGCACCGCTGGCGGCCGCGGCCCAGGCGTCGGCGACACGGTGCGCACGCACGCCACAGTGGGCGCGCGGTGTGGAGGGGCAGCGCAAGGCGGATCTGGGCGACGGCACCTATCTCAATCCCATCGTGGCCGGCGATCACCCCGACCCCACCATCCTCAAGGATGGCGACGACTACTACATGACGTTTTCGTCGTTCTTTTCCTACCCGGGCATCGTGCTGTGGCATTCCACCGATCTGGTCAACTGGACCCCGATCGGCCCGGCGTTGCATCAGGAGCTGGGCACGATCTGGGCGCTGGACCTGTGCAAGCACAACGATCGCTACTACATCTACATCCCGGCCAATCCGGACGACACCGGCTGGTCGATCTTCGTGATCTGGGCCGACGACATCCGCGGGCCGTGGAGCGCACCGATCGACCTGAAGATCGCCGGCTGCATCGATCCCGGCCACGTGGTCGGCGAAGACGGCAAGCGCTATCTGTTCGTCAACGGCATCCGCAAGATCCGCCTGCGCGATGACGGCCTGGCCACCGACGGGCCGCTGGAACCGGCCTATGCGCCGTGGCGTTATCCCGACCACTGGGTGGTGGAGAATTTCGCGCCCGAAGGCCCCAAGCTGACCTGGCACGATGGGTGGCTGTACCTGGTCACCGCCGTTGGCGGCACCGCCGGGCCGGTGACCGGGCACATGGTCATCGCCGCGCGTTCGCGCTCGGTGCATGGGCCGTGGGAGCACTGCCCGCGCAATCCGCTGGTGCGCACCCAATCGGAGCAGGAGCCGTGGTGGTCGCGCGGGCATGCCACGCTGGTGGAAGGGCCGCGCGGCGACTGGTGGATGGTCTATCACGGCTACGAAAACGGCTTTCGCACGCTGGGGCGGCAGACCTTGCTGGAGCCGATCGAGTGGACGGCCGACGGCTGGTTTCGCGCCACTGGCGGCGATCTGTCCAAACCACTACGCACACCGGCACGCGTGCCTGCCGGCGGCATGGCGCCGGCGACGGGGTTGGCCTTGTCCGACGATTTTTCCAGCGACAGGTTCGGCACCCAATGGAGCTTGCATGCGCCCAAGCCCGGCGAACAGGCGCGGGTGCGGCGTGCGCACAAGGCGCTGACGCTGGCCTGTGCGGGCAGCTCGCCGATCGACAGCACGCCCCTGACCTGCGGCGTGCCCGATCGCGCCTACATGGCAGAGCTGACGCTGGAACTGGTCGGCAATGCCGAAGGCGGCATGGTGTTGTTCTATAACCACAAGGCCTTCGTCGGCATCGGCTTCACTGCCGACACCATGAAGACCTACGAATATTCCGAAGAACTGGTGTGGGCACGCGCGCCCAATACGCATCGGCGCATTCGGGTGCGGTTGACCAACGACCACCAGATCGTGAGTTTCGAATACTCCTTCGACGACGGCCGGCAGTGGGCGCGTCACCCCACCCGCATGGAAGTGTCCGGATTCCATCACAACGTGTTCGGCGGCTTTCTGAGCCTGCAACTGGGCGTCTACGCCGCGCAACAAGGCCACGTGGTGATGCGCGACTTCCGTTATCGCGCGCTGACGTAAGGATGTGGCGTGCCCCACATAGCGCTGCAGTCAAACGGCGAGGCCCGGGGGACCTCGCCGTCAGGCGTGACAGCGACCATCGAGGCCTTGTGCACAGCGTCAGCCGGATGCGGACGGCACGAAGAATTGGAATGTAGACGTGTACATGCCGATTCCGTACGCCGGCCTGCTCCATCCGATAGCGAGGCAGTCGCTCTCGCGATCGCAATTAACCGCAGCAGTAGCAGACGTTGCCCTGGCCCAGGTCGCCGCCGAATTCCGGACACTCGGCTTTGCAGGCCCATGCACTACACGATTCGACTTTCGGCTGTGCGTTATCGACCGCCATCACCTGGAAGGCACCGAACCCGGTACTGGCAAGAAAGGTCGCTGCCATCAACGCATTACGCAAGCTTACCCAACGCTTCTTCATGCATTACTCCTTCACCGTTGCAAAAGCCGCTGGCGCGTCCGTGCGGCGCAAGGCGGCAACGAGGTCCTGCACCCGCTCCGTGGTATCGAAAATGCCAAGATGCGAATGACGCACGCGCCCCTCCCCATCGATGGCCATCAGCAGCGGCACATTGCGTGCGCGGAACAGCATCAGCGCGCGACGATCGGTCAACGTGACCACCGGGAAATCGAAACCGTGCACATGGGCGTAGCGCGCCGCCTGCGCCGCATCGCAATGGCACACGCCCAACAGCTGCGGCCGTCCGGGAAGGTTGGCCTGCAGCTCCCGCGCTGCCCGCAGCACGGTCGGTGCCGAGCGCTGGCAGTACGGGCAGGTGGTGGTGAAAAAGAACAGCACCTGTGCCGGCCCCTGCGGCGCACCGAGCAGATGCCGCCGGCCATCGCCATCGGTCGCTTCGATACGCGGCACGTACATGCCGTCATACGGCGTGCTGATGCGCGTCTGCAGCCACTGCTGCTGCACGCGTAGCTGCCGGTTCTGCCACGCCAGCACCGCAATCAATGCACAGGCCACCAGCAGGCCCATCCAGAGCCAGGGGAAACGTCGCGCCATGCCAGCTCCAAAGCGTCCTGGGTGCTCGAGCCTTGCCCAGGCATCAGCTCATGGTCAATGGTGATATCGACAACTGCGATGTCGCACGGTATGCGGTTGTGGATGCGATCACGCCCCCGCGCTTGGGCTTGTCACTGAAGCAGGGTGTCGCGATCGGCATTTGCGCAATCAGCGCATCGTGGAAGGGTGCAAAGCGGCATTGGCATGGGCAAGCGCGTGGAAGGCTGGGATGACGTTGCGCGAGCGCGCACAACGTTTTCGCCACCACTAGCGAGCGCGACCTGAGCGTACCGGTGGTCTTTCTGATACTGCCGATGTACTACCGAATGGCCGACAACAAGGCACTGAGCGATTTCAAACTCTGGGCCGACGGCAAGCCGGCTGCCACCGCGCGCAAGCTGGGTATGCTCCTGGATGACGGCAGCAAGAACTCCACTGCGTTCGCCGCCACCGGCTGGACCCAGGACAATGTCGCCGCCTTTACCGCACCGGCCACGCCGCCGAACGGACGCAAACCGCTGCCCGCACTGGGTCGATGGCGATGGGCCGGCGCGATTCACGCTTGATGCCTACTTCGTCTGGCAGCAGGAATTTCCTGCCAAGGTCAGAGTGCAGATCCGCCACCGCTACACACCGCCTGTCCACCGGCATTCCGCAGCCCAGCAGGGAGTGGCTGGAGTCATATGCAAAGACACCTGTATCGAACCGACGACCCAGGCCAGCATGCAGCGTCGTGAGGACAAGTGCGGTCTGGAATGGACCAACCTGTGCTACGTGCGCACGAACGGCAACCACTGGAACGGCCCGATCAAGCAGGCAACAGCCTGCGTTGAGGCCGGCATGCTGGCGCAGGCACGATTGCACCGGCGCGCGCAGCGTTTGCTGCCCGCCGGCATCGATACGGTGGCGCTGCTTCCACGCACTCGCCGTCGCTGCGGGCCGTGCCCGGCGCGTCGTACAGCACCAGCCAGGTGGGAATCTTGCCCGCCAGTTGCCTGGGGTTCCGGCTGACCATTCGCAAGCAGGCGGCCAGCGCCATCCCGAGCGTGTGCCTGGATGGCGAACTGAAAAAGCCGACCCGCTGACCTTCCAGTTCACGCAGCCCAACTTGGTGCCGATGCGCGAGTTGCACGTGCTGTTGGTGTGCGCGCCGGAATTGGGGACACGGCCTGAAAGTGCAGGAACGCGCTTGCGCGCGATACCGCACTACCGATAACGCCCTCGCGCCCGGGTGCGCTCCTACCGCGGTGCCGGAGCGTGCGATGTAGCGCAGCGCATCGGGTGACTCGGATGGATGCCGGGTCAGGCGCAGGCGCGCACCCGGGCGCGATGAAGTGTTCCCGAGACGCCCAACGCAGGACGTCCGGCGCGACTCATTCCTCTTCCGGCGGCGGCAGCACGATGCCGTCGGCATCGATGGCGAGCTTGCCGGCCATCAGCACTGCCTGGGTGCGATTGGTGACGCCGAGCTTGCGCAGGATCGCGGTGACGTGGGCCTTGATGGTGGCTTCGGACACGCCCAGGTCGTAGGCGATCTGTTTGTTGAGGCGCCCGGCACCCAGCATCTGCAACACGCGAAATTGCTGTGGCGTGAGATCGCGCAAACGTTGGCCAACCTCGCGTTCCTCGCTGTCGGTCGGCGGCAGGTTTTGCGCTTCGGCCGGGATCCAGCGCTCGCCGTCGAGCACGGTGGCCAGCGCCCGCCCGATGGTGTCTGAATCGGCGGATTTGGGAATGAAGCCGAACGCGCCGTGGTCGATCGCGCGCCGCATCACCGTGGGCTCTTCGCGTGCGGAGACCACCACCACCGGCAACTGCGGATGCAGCGAGCGCATGTGCACCAACGCGCTGAATCCCTGCGCGCCAGGCATGTTGAGATCCATCAGCAGCAGATCGGCGTCCGGCTGCGCATCGGCCAGGGTGTACAGCGCATCCACGTTATCGGCTTCGAATAGTTCCACCCCCGGCATCACGCGCTGCACCGCCCCGCGCAAGGCTTCACGGAACAGGGGATGGTCGTCGGCGATGAGCAGGGTGGTCATTGGGGAGCCGGGAATCGGGAGTGGGGAATCGGGAATCGCGAAATCAAGAGCAGCCCAGAAGCAGGCAAGCAAGCAGCAACTAACGAGGGCACAGGCAGCACACGACAACAAAAGAAGTAACGAACGAATTGAGTGGGGCGGCGTTGGAGGAAATCAGTTGACGACGATGGCAGCGCAGCAAGGAGATTCGCTTCCGACGAATCCCCATCCCCATCCCCCTCTCAGCAACCAGGGAACCGCTCTGCCGATTCCCCACTCCCGATTCTCCATTCCCACGCGCGCCAGCGCGTCAGCGCGCCAGGCGCTCGTTGACCAGCGAATCCACCACCGACGGATCTGCCAGCGTGGAGGTGTCGCCAAGCTGGTCGGGCGCGTTCTCGGCGATCTTGCGCAGGATGCGGCGCATGATCTTGCCCGAGCGGGTCTTGGGCAGGCCCGGCGCCCACTGCAGGTGGTCGGGCGAGGCGATCGGGCCGATCTCCTTGCGCACCCAGCTCACCAATTCCTTGTGCAGGTCCTCGCTCGGGGTTTCGCCGGCGATCAGGGTGACATAGGCATAGATGCCCTGGCCCTTGACGTCATGCGGGAAGCCCACCACGGCCGCTTCGGCGACCTTTGGGTGCGAGACCAGCGCGCTTTCCACTTCGGCGGTGCCGATGCGGTGCCCGGAGACGTTGATCACATCGTCCACGCGGCCGGTGATCCAGTAGTAGCCGTCGGCATCGCGACGGCAGCCGTCGCCGGTGAAGTAGCTGCCCGGATAGGTGCGGAAGTAGGTGTCGATGAAGCGCTGGTGGTCGCCATACACGCTACGCATCTGGCCCGGCCAGGAATCGAGCAGCACCAGGTTGCCTTCAGTGGCGCCTTCCAGGATCTTGCCTTCGGCATCGACCAGCGCCGGCTGCACGCCGAAGAACGGCAAGGTGGCCGAGCCTGGCTTGAGATCGACCGCGCCGGCCAGCGGCGAAATCAGGATGCCGCCGGTTTCGGTCTGCCACCAGGTGTCCACGATCGGGCAACGACTGTCGCCGACCACCTCGTAATACCAGCGCCAGGCTTCTGGATTGATCGGCTCGCCAACGCTGCCAAGCAGGCGCAGGCTCTTGCGCGAGGTCTTCTTGACCGGCTCGGAGCCGTCGCGCATCAGTGCGCGAATCGCAGTGGGTGCGGTGTAGAAGATGCTGACCTGGTGCTTGTCGATCACTTCCCAGAAGCGCGAGACGGTCGGGTAATTGGGCACGCCTTCGAACATCACCGCGGTGGCGCCATTGGCCAGCGGGCCGTAGACGATGTAGCTGTGGCCGGTGACCCAGCCCACGTCGGCGGTGCACCAATAGATGTCGTCCTCGCGCAGGTCGAACACCACTTCATGCGTGTAGCTGGCAAACAACAGATAGCCGGCGGTGGTGTGCAACACGCCCTTGGGTTTGCCGGTGGAGCCGGAGGTATAGAGGATGAAGAGCGGGTCTTCGGCGTTCATGCGCTCGGGCGTGCACTCGGCCGGCTGGCCGTCGACCACGTCGTGGAACCAGCGATCGCGCGGTGCCTGCATATCCACTGCGCCACCGGTATGACGCACCACCAGCATGGTTTCCACCGTATTGGTGCCGGGAATCTTCAGTGCTGCATCGACATTGGCCTTGAGCGGAATCTTCTTGCCGCCACGCAGGCCTTCGTCGGCGGTGATGATCAGCTTGCTCTGGCAGTCGATCACGCGGTCGGCGATCGAGTTGGCAGCAAAGCCGCCGAACACCACCGAATGCACCGCACCGATGCGCGCGCAGGCCAGCATGGCCACGGCGGCGTCGACGATCATCGGCAGGTAGATGGTGACCCGGTCGCCCTTCTTGACGCCCAGGTTGCGCAGCGCATTGCCCAGCTTGCACACGCGTTCATAGAGCTCGCGATAGGACACCGGGTACGAGGCCGCGTCCGGGCTGTCGGGTTCGAACAGCAGCGCGGTCTTGTCGCCGCGCGTGGCCAGCTGGCGGTCCAGGCAATTGACGCTGGCGTTGAGCTCGCCATCGCCGAACCAGCGGATGTGGAAGTCGTCCAGCGCATAGCTGACGTCCTTGATCTGGGTCGGTTGCTTGAACCACTCCAGCCGCTGCGCGGCCTTGCCCCAGAACTGTTCGGGGTGTTCGATCGATTCGCGGTACAGCGCGGCGTACTGCTCGCGCGTCACGCGCGCATCGGCGGCGAACGCGGGATCGACGGGATAAACATCAGCCATGGCACCCTCACTTGCGATGAACTTGTCGGAAGAGGGCGTTGCGGCTGCCCTCGGTAGGCAATCAGTGTGCCGCATCCATTCTGTCCCGGCGGTCAACGGCGCCTTAGACCATGGTCGTAACCCGGATGAGTGGGGCAACGCACATGCCAGGCGTGATGCGGTGCGACCATCGGTCATCTTGCGGAATGCTGCGTTGCAGCTACGACCAAAGGCGAATAGGCTCCGAAGCGCGGACTGCCTCACGCTCCGCACAGCATCGCCATCAAGCGCGAGGCCTTCATTGGGGAGAGGGTTCCATGAAACACCGTATTGCACCGCTGGTGCGCCATCCGTTGGCGGCCGCCTTGTTGGTCGCCACCTTATCGCCGGGCGCTGCGTTCGCCCAGACGTCCAAGGAAAAGGCACTGGAAGCGCGCATCGCCGAGCTCGAGCGTCAGGTCCAGATGCTGGTGTCCGCGCAGCAACAGCAGCAGGGCCAGATCGCGCAGACGCAGACGCAGGTCACCGAAGTGCGTACCTTGCAGGCGCAGACGCCGCCGGCACCGGCGGTGCCTGCCGGCAAGAAGCCGATCCAGCTGACCAGCATCACGCCGAACGCGTTGCCGGGGACAACGTTCCGTTACGGTGGTTTCATCAAGGCCGACTTCATGACCACCCGCACCAGCGACGGCGCACTGCCTGAGGGTGCGGTGGGACGTTACCTGTATATCCCGACGCAGACGCCGGTCGGCGGGCAGGCGTCCAGCACCGATACCGACTTCCACGCCAAGTTCTCGCGCTTCAATCTGGGCGTAGACACTGTCACCGAAAACGGCGACAAGCTCACCGCCTTCATCGAACTGGATTTCTTCGGCAACGCGCTGGCCAACCAGGTCAACAATCTGTATGGCGGCACCTTGCGGCACGCCTACATGAGCTGGAACAACTGGCTGGCCGGTCAGACCTGGTCCAACTTCATCGATCCCACCATCCTGCCGGAAGCGGCCGACATCGTCGGGCCGACCGACGGTGCGTTGTTCAGCCGTCAGACCCAGATCCGGTACACCCGCGGCGCTTTCAGCGTGTCGGCCGAAAACCCCGAGACGCTGACCACCCCGTACCAGGGCGGCAATACCATCCTGGCCTCCGACCATGGCGCGATGCCGGACCTGACCGCACGCTACAACTGGAAGGGCACCTGGGGCACCTTCGGGTTGTCGGCCATCGCGCGCCAGTACCGCACCCGCAGCGCGCTGACCAACGACACCGACTTCGGCGGTGCCATCGCCGGCGGCGGCCGCTGGATCATCAACTCCAAGAACGATCTGCGTTACCAGCTCAGCTACGGCGAGGGCCTGGGACGCTATCTGGGCCTGGGCAACGGCTCGGATGTGGAGATCGACATCGACGGCAATATCCAGACCGTCACCACGGTTGCCGGTTGGGTGGCCTGGCGGCACGACTACAACGCCAAGCTGCGCAGCACCCTCATGTATTCGCAGGTGAATTACGACCATTCGCTGGCCAATACCGGTGGGCTTGCCAGCAAGTCCCAGCAAAGCATTCGCGCCAACGTGTTCTATTCGCCGTTGCCGAAGGTGGATGTGGGCGCCGAGCTGATGTACGGCCGTCGCGAAGCCGAAAACGGCGACAGCGGCGACATCTCGCGTCTGCAGTTCACCACCAAGTACAGCTTCTAGCGTTCTGCCACTGGCGGCCTGTTCCACTGCGGTGGAACGGGCATCGCCGCCTTCATGTCTTACCAGCGCTCTACCAGGAGACAGACCATGACCGTCTCGAATGACGCGTTGATCGCCAAGATCGATGCCAATCCGAAGTACCACGCACTCAAGCGTCAGCGCAATACGCTGGGCTGGACGCTCACCGTACTGATGTTGCTGGCCTATTACGGCTACATCGGCCTGATTGCCTTCGACAAGGAATTCCTCGCCAAGCCGATCGGTGCCGGGGTGACCTCGATCGGCATCCCGATCGCGATCGGGGTGATGTTGTTCACCATCGTCATCACCGCCATCTACGTGCGTCGCGCCAACAACACCTACGACCAGCTGACCGCGCAGATCCTGGAGGAAGCCCGCAAATGAGCAAGACTTCGCGCCTTCTCCTGATCCTGGCCGGCCTGATGCCTGCCGGCATCGCGCTGGCCGCCGGCGGCGACCTGGGCCAGGTCGACAAGCAGCCCACCAACTGGGTGGCGATCGCCATGTTCGGATTCTTCGTGCTGGCCACCCTGTGGATCACCAAATGGGCAGCGGCCAAGACCAAGTCGGCCGCTGACTTCTATACCGCTGGCGGTGGCATCACCGGTTTCCAGAACGGCCTGGCGATCGCCGGCGACTTCATGTCGGCGGCCTCGTTCCTGGGCATCACCGCCGCGGTGATGGCCAACGGCTACGACGGCCTGATCTATGCGATCGGCTTTCTGGTCGGCTGGCCCATCCTGACCTTCCTGATGGCCGAACGCTTGCGCAACCTCGGCAAGTACACCTTCGCCGACGTGGCCGGTTACCGCTTCGCGCCGACGGCGATCCGCAGCTTCGCGGCGTCCGGCACGTTGGTGGTGGTGCTGTTCTACCTGATCGCACAGATGGTGGGTGCCGGTGCGCTGATCAAGTTGCTGTTCGGCCTGGACTACTGGGTGGCGGTGACCCTGGTCGGCGTGCTGATGATGATCTACGTGTTGTTCGGCGGCATGACCGCAACCACCTGGGTGCAGATCATCAAGGCCGTGCTGCTGCTGACCGGCGTGACCTTCATGGCCGTGGCGATCATGTGGCATTTCAACTTCAGCTTCGAGGCGCTGTTTGCCGAAGGCGTACGGGTGAAGACCGCGGTCGCGGCCAGCGGTGGCGCTTCGCCCGAGGATGCGGCGAAAGCAGGCCTGTCGATCATGGGGCCAGGCGGTTTCGTCAAGGACCCGATTTCGGCGATTTCCTTCGGCATGGCGCTGATGTTCGGTACCGCCGGCCTGCCGCACATCCTGATGCGCTTCTTCACCGTTCCCGATGCCAAGCAGGCACGCAAGTCGGTGCTGTGGGCCACCACCTGGATCGGCTACTTCTACATCCTGATCTTCATCATCGGCTTCGGTGCGATCGCGCTGGTGCTGACCAATCCGCAGTTCGCCGATGTTGCCACCGGCACCATCCACGGCGGCAAGGGTGCGGCCAACATGGCGGCGGTACTGGTCGGTAACGCGGTGGGCGGCAACGTGTTCATGGGCTTCATCTCGGCAGTGGCCTTCGCCACCATCCTGGCGGTGGTGGCCGGCCTGACCCTGTCCGGCGCGTCGGCGGTGTCGCATGACCTGTACGCCACGGTGATCAAGAAGGGCAACCCGGCACCGGGCTCCGAGCTCAAGGTCTCGCGTGCCACCACCCTGGTATTGGGCGTGATCGCCGTGCTGCTGGGCATCGTGTTCGAGAAGCAGAACGTGGCCTTCATGGTTTCGCTGGCCTTTGCCATCGCCGCCTCGGCCAACTTCCCGGTGCTGATCCTGTCGTTGCTGTGGAAGAACTGCACCACCCGCGGCGCGGTGGTGGGCGGTTTCCTCGGCCTGATCTCCTCGCTGGTGCTGACGATCCTGTCGCCGTCGGTGTGGGTGGACACGCTGGGCAATGCGGCCGGCTCGGCGCCGTTCCCGTACACCTCGCCGGCGCTGTTCTCGATGACGATTGGCTTTGTCGGCATCTGGTTGTTCTCGGTGCTGGATCGCAGCCCGCAGGCAGCCAATGAACGCGCCGCCTTCAAGGCGCAGCAGATCCGTGCCGAAACCGGCCTGGGTGCCAGTGGCGCTTCGGGTCACTGATAGATGGGTTGATGGTTGATGCGACCGCACAACGCCGGCCCAGTGCCGGCGTTGTGCGTTTTGGCGCCGCCGCCGCTGTGCTGGCGGCCCGGCCAGGGACGTGTGCGAGATACCCGCGCGGCCCTGGCCCAGGTGGCCGCGTGTTCGTGGTGGTGCGCGCGCGCACGCGCAGTGCCCTATGCAGGCCGAGCGCCGGCACTTCGTGGTTGTCCCGACGCCGGGAAACACATGCAGTAGACCCCGGCCGACACATGTTGGACATGTCTTTCGTTGCGTGCGCCATCGCTGCGCGCCGGTAGCAAACCGCCATCTGGTCGAAGAAATTAGGTCATGGAAAGTGACTAAGTTTTTCGCCAAGCCGACCGCCAAGTGCGGCCGGCTTGCGCTCCCTCGCGGCCATTGATCCGTTGAGCGAGTGTGCTGTCCGGCGAGTGCATCGATGGTGTCGACCCGTCGGTCCTTGTCGTTGGGGATGCACCTTCCTTCACTCTGGACAATGAGACATGACCACTTCCTGCGAGATTCATAGGCTGGCCCGTGCGTGCCGGCGCCTCGGAACGATTGCGTTATTTGCAGCGTTGCCACAGTGGGCGATGGCCGCCTGCGGCGACTCCAGCGCAACCAAAATGAACGCCATCCTGTTCAATGGCGCCGACAAGACCACGGTGCTGGCGCATCGCGGCCTATGGGGAAAATACGCCGGGATCGCCGATCTGCCGGAAAACTCGCGCGGCGCGTTGCAGGCTGCCAACGATCAATGCATGGATGGCGTGGAGCTGGACGTCAAGCTCACCAGCGATGGCGTGCCGGTCCTGTTGCACGACTACAACCTTGGCCGCACCACCACCGTGTGGCAGCAGCATCCCGGCGTCAAATACGACCCGATCACCAACCAGGGCGTGAACCCATCGGTGCTGGTGACACCCTGGTCGCAGGTCAGCGCGCTGTTCCTGCTGAGCCCGGACCGCAACACCATTACCGGCTATCACGTGCCGCGCGTCGATGACGTGTTCGCCTATTACAAGCAGCACAACCTGCGCACTCCGATGGTGTTCGACATCAAGGATGCGGCGACGGTACGCGCTGTCCGCAAAGCGGCGGAAGGCGCGTTCGGTGTGGCCTCCGGCAGCTATGTCGCCGCCAAGGTCAATGCAACGCTGTACACCAGTCGCGATGCCTACCGTGCCGACGGTAGCGGCATGGTCGGCATTCCGGTGTTCACCACCAACATGCTCGGCAAGATCAACGTGCGCCAGACGATCTCGGCGTGGATGAACGACGGCCAGCAGACGATGGAGATCAACGTCAAGCAGCTCGGTGGCTTGTTGCAGAGCGATGCCGACTTCATTCGTGAGCGCGGTTATCGCGTCGGTGTATTCCAGGCCATTCCCGATGGACCGTATGCCGGCAAGTTCTATCAAAACAGCGGTGCCTGCTGCTATGCCTTGTCGGATCTGTATTTCTCCTACTCCGGTGGCCGAGACACCGCCGACAATCGCGGCAACCTGGATTTCATCGTGCGCGACGAGGCATTCGGCCTGATCACCACCGATGACCCGAAGGCCGCCATCGCCTATTTGCGTGCGCGCGGCAAGCACGAATAACGCGTGCATCTGGCCGACCCGACGGCGGCGCTGACCGCCGTCGGGTCTTGTCTAACGGAGGTTGTCGTATGGTGTCCACACGTTTGTTGCTCGCTGCGCTAGCGGTGAGCCTGATCTTCTGCGTGGCAGCGGCGCAGGCCGGCGCTGCCGTATCCGATGTACGCAGTCACCAGGCAACGGTGCTGCAGATCGGCAAGCAAGCGCTCGATGCCCAGGAGTACCGCGTGCTTGCACTGGCTGGCTTGCCACAGGATTTCAATCCCGCCAGTGCAGCCGACCCGGAATTTGTGCGCGAATTCGCCGATCGCCTGTTGCTGGTGGAGCAGGCTCGGCGTGAGCATTTGCAGGACGACCCGGTCGTGGCCGCGCGCATACGTCAGGCGACCGATGCGATCCTGGCCAAGGCCGTGTAGACGCGTGCGCGCGAAAGCGCGCAGATCGATGCGTCGCAGATCAAAGCGCAGTTCGATGCGCATCCCCACGATTACGATGAAGTGCACTTGAGCCATTTGTTCGTGGCGTTGAAGCCGCAGGGCGCCGCGCGGCGTGGGACGCCCCTGACCGATGCTCAGGCGCTTGCCCGGGCGCAGCGCCTCAAGCAACAGCTGGAGTCCGGCACACCGTTTGCCGAACTGGCGATGCGGCAGTCCGACGATGCCAGTACTGCGGCCGAAGGCGGCGAACTGTCGCCGATGTTTCTGCGCAATGTGGCGGACGCGTTCGTCGCGCCGGTGCAGGACCTGGCGGTGGGGCAGGTGTCGGCGCCGGTACGTGGCGCGGAGGGTTACCACCTGATCCGTGTCGATGCGCGGCGACCGGCAACCCTGGACAGCGCACGCGGACAGATCGAAGTGCAATTGCGCGACGAGGCGGCTGCCAACGCATTGGAGCAATTGCGTCAGGCCAATCCGGTGCGTTTCGATCGCGCCGCGCTGGAAGCGGCACTGCGTTGAGGGGGCCATGACAAGCCAAGTGCATACCGTGCATGCATCTGGCGAGCGGCCAACTTGGCCGAGCTGGGGCCTGCGTGTCGCGGTCATGGTATTGCTGGCGTGCAGCGCGTGGTGGCTGTGCGCGTTGCATGCTTCAGCCCCCGGCACGTGCAGGATAAATCGATGATGCCAGGCACGCCTCCGGTCGCGGCCCGATCGCGCCAGCGATCGGACAACATCTCGCGCAGCCTGTTCGATACTGCCATGCAGCAACTCGCCTGCCGCGAACGTCAGCACCAACAGGCTGCGCAGATCGCGCGCGGTGGGGTGATGGTCGCAGGGTTGCCTGGTCGGGCCGGATGCGTGGCAGACACGCCCTTGCAGATCGAGGCGATGCTACGGACCGCCGCCGCGCGTGGCGACGCGGCTGCCCAGCGCTATCTGCTGGCGCAACGCGCTGCCGACCTGATGCAGCGTGCTGTGGCGGCCGCGCCTGCAGGCACGCAGCCAACGTTGTCGCCGGATGCAGAGCGCGAGGTGGCTGTCATCGTGAGCGAGCTGGAGGCGCTGGCATTGGCAGGTCACCGCGATGCCATCGATACCCTGGCGCAGGTGGTGGAATCGCCGCTGCTGCATGCGCCCGACCCGGTGTATGCAGCGGCGTGGCGACTGGCTGCACGCCAGCCGCCGGGGCAGCTGCTGGATGCAACTGCGCCGCTGCAGGCCGAAGACGAGATGTTGGACGCGCTTACTCAACAGCAGCAGCAACAGGCACGCGGTTTGGCGATGGAATTGTTCGACGATTGCTGCCGCCATCTGCCGCTACTACGAAATGACGGTAGCGCTTCGGCTCACCGGGGAACGCATCTCTCTTCGCAGCAAGGACGCTAGCCGCGCCGGCCATGCGCGGGGCAGCGCCTCGCTCAGCCGAAATAACGCGCCTGCAACGGCAAGCTGGCCGCGCCAATCGCGCAGGCATCGGCAGGCGCCTCGGCCAGAAGCAGCACCGGCAGGCGCGCCTGGTCGCCGCGTGGCAGGGTGGCGATCTGCACTGCGGCGACCAGGCGTTGCGCCAGATCGCCCGGCAGGCGACCGCCGAACACGATGGCGTCGGGGTCGCACACGGCGGTGATGGCCGACACGATCGACACGACCCCAGGTACGCTGCCGGCAATCCAGCGCTCGATCGCCTCCCAGGCCGGATCGTAGGCCGCCAGCAGGCTGCGCACATCGGCAAACGCCAGGCCGTCTTCGGCCAGCAGTTCGCGCAGCACTTCCAGGGTGGCCGGCTCCCGCTGCGGCGCCGGCAAGATGTCGGCGAATGTGCCGGCGTTGCCACGTGCCCCACGCATCACCTGGCCATCGATGACCAGGCCGCCTCCCAGGCCGTCACCCACAGACAAATAGGCAAAGTCGCGATGGCGCCGGCCAACCCCCAGCATCGCTTCGCCGGCGGCGGCAACGCTGCCGTCGTTATCCATCCACACCGGTTGCCCGAACGCCTCGGCCAGCCACGGGCACAGTGCGATCTGGCCCAGGGCGCGCAGCGGTTGGGGCGGATGGATGAAGGCATCCTCGCCGGTGAAGTACCCGCCCAGCGCCACGCCGATGCCCAGGCGCGCGCCGGCTGTGTCCACGCGTGCCAGCAGCGCCGCATCGGCGGCCTGCAGTTGGGTGAGCACCCCGTACAACGTGGTGTCGGTCAGCGCGGCCTCGCTGCAGGCGAGCAGGGCACCGGAAAAATCCACCAGTGCCAGGGCCAGCGCATCGGCGGCGATGGAGATGCCCAACGTGTGCCCATGCGCCGGATTCAGCGACACCGCCACCCCGGGCTTACCGCGCCCGTGGCGTGCCACCACCTCGCCCATCTGCACCATGCCGCGCGCGTGCAGACCTTCGATCAGGCGCACCGCAGTCTGCATGGTCAAGCCGGTGCCACGGCTGAGGTCGGCACGGGTGAGTGCACCGGCCAGACGCAGGCGGTCAAGCATGTCGCGCTCGTTGCGGCTCAGGCTGGGAAAGGCAGGCGACTGCGGCGGCAATGCGACTGCGGCGGAGGACGGCATGGCTAGCGGTGTCATGGGGGTCGGGCAAGCTTACCCACATCAACCGGGAGGATTGCTTCACGCTAAGTGATTGAATTGGCGGCGGCTGTCCGGCGCAGGTGCCCGCTTCGCGCTTTCGGCGACGGCGGCGGTCGCCGGACTGGCAGCGCCACCGTTCGCGGGCAAGCGTGTCCGTTGCGCCGATCCAGTGCGCCAGCGCAATGGGCAGCACCGATAACGCGCACGGCCAGGACCGCACGCGCCTTCCCAACGACACAACCGCAGCGCGTGGCGGAATGCCCCGGTTCTGCCACGCCGGGCTCCACCGTCCTGAGGGCGACACATGGCGCGGTACCATTGGTGGTTTGAACCACGGTCCGCGCCATGAAGATTGCCTCCTGGAACGTCAACTCGCTCAATGTGCGCCTGCCGCACCTGCAACAGTGGCTCGCCGCGTTTGCGCCGGATGTGGTGGGCATCCAGGAAACCAAGCTGGAAGACCACAAGTTCCCCGATGCGGCGCTGGCGGCACTGGGCTACCGCAGCGTGTTCTGCGGGCAGAAAACCTATAACGGCGTGGCGATCCTGTCGCGCTCGCCGGCCGTTGACGTGCAGATGGGCATCCCCGGGCTCGACGACGTGCAGCAGCGCGTCATCGCCGCCACTGTGGATGGCGTGCGCATCATCAATCTGTATGTGGTCAACGGCCAGGACGTGGGCACCGACAAGTACGCCTACAAATTGCGCTGGCTCGCCGCAGCGCACGACTGGATCGCGCAGGAGCTGCAGCGGTACCCGCAGCTGGTGGTGCTGGGCGACTTCAACATCGCCCCGGATGCGCGCGACGTGCACGATGCGACGGTGTGGAACGAGCACCACATCCTCACTTCGACCGACGAGCGCGCCGCGTTGGACAAGCTGCTGGCGCTGGGCCTGCACGACGCATTCCGGTTGCACAACCAGGACGCCGAACACTTCAGCTGGTGGGATTACCGCCAGGCCGGTTTCCGCCGCAATCTGGGCCTGCGTATCGACCTGACCCTGGTGTCCGATGCCTTGCGCACGCGCGCGGTGGAATCGGGCATCGACCGCGAACCGCGGACCTGGGAGCGCCCCAGCGACCATGCGCCGGCGTGGGTGCGGCTGGCGGAGGTCGGCGCATGAGCGAGCGGCATCTGCGTCGTAGCACGCACAAGGTGGGCGATGTCACGCTGGGGCCGGTGCATCGCCTGAGTTGCCACTGCGGTGCAGTGCAGATCGATCTGGACCTGCCGCATGGCCTGCTCGATCCACGCCGCTGCGATTGCTCGATGTGTCGCCGTCGCGGCGCCATCGTCGCGTCGGTCATCCTCGATGGCCTGCATGTCGTGCAGGGCGAAGACGTGCTGCAGCTGTATCAATTCAACACGCAGACGGCAGCGCACTATTTCTGCGGCGTGTGCGGCATCTACACCCATCATCGGCGCCGCTCCAATCCCAACGAATACGGCTATAACGTCGGCTGCCTGGAGGGCGTCAATCCGTATGCGTTGAACATTGCCGTGCCGGTGGAAGACGGCGTGCATCATCCGGCCGATCGCATTGCCGCCAAAGGCTGAAACGACAACGCCCGGGCGGGCCCGGGCGTTGCATGACGCGAGAACTGTATGAGGCGCCGCGTTAGCGCAGGCGGCCGCGGGTCACCAGATTGACGATGGCCAGCAAAATCACCGCACCCACCAGCGACCACACGAAGGTCCACAGCGTGATGGCCTGGTTGATGCCGCCACCGAACAGGAAACCGGCGATCAATGCACCCACGATGCCGACCACCACATTGAGGATGATGCCCTGCTGCGCGTCGCGGCGCATGATGATGCTGGCCAGCCAACCCACGATGCCGCCGACGATTAACCAGATGATGATGCCCATGTTGCCGATCTCCCTGTTTGCGTGCACCGGAAGCGGTGCATGGGCGCCATTCAACGCAGCCGCGCGTGAAGCAGCTGTCGAGCGTGATGAACGCTGTGGCCGAATGTTCGGCTTGGTGCACGGCGCGTGACAGCGCACGCAAGTTGGCAGGTTGGCCCGGTGCAGCTGTGGCTACGCCCGCACCGCCCTGGCGATCGTGGCGAGCCGCAGGCACGTCAGCTGCTGGGCCCGGCGTTGGGCATCGATCCGGCAGTGGTGCCATTGCAGCGCGATGCACGCGGGCGTCCTTCGCTGCACGCCGCGCTACCCGACCGCGACACCGGCTGGAGCCATAGCGGCGAGTATCTGCTGGTGGGGCTGGGCCAAGGCGTGCGACTGGGCGTGGATCTGGAGCGCATTCGCGCGCGGCCGCGTGTGGTGGAAATCGCGCAACGCTTCTTTCATCCCGACGAGATCGCCTTGCTCGCTGCGCTGGCGCCGGATGCACAACACGCGTTGTTCTTCCGGCTGTGGTGCGCCAAGGAAGCCTTGCTCAAGGCCCATGGGCATGGCCTGTCGTTCGGCTTGCACCGGCTTGCGTATGCGCTCGCACCCGACGGCGCACTGCGCCTGCAGTGGTGCGATCCGGAACTCGGCCAGGCCGCACACTGGCAGCTGCACGAATGGTGGGCTGCTCCGGAGTGTCGCGCGGCGCTGGCGTTCCATCCGTTGGCGGGCGCGTAATCGGTCCGCAGCGTGGGCCTATGCCACGCCGTGCGGCAGAATCGGTTGACGGAACTGCGCCACCCCATCCAGGTCGCGCAGCGTCACCGTGAGCACGCCGCTGCGGCCATCGATGTCCACTTGGCCAAAGAACTGATAACCGGCCAGCGGCGAGGTGTTGGGCGCAGGTGGCGCTTTTTGGAACACCACGCTCGGGCCGAACGTGGCATCCAGCGCATTGGGCCCGAAACTGCCGGCATTGAGCGGGCCGCCGACAAATTCCCAGAACGGGTCGAACTGCTGAAACGCTGCGCGATCGGGGTGGTAGTAGTGTGCCGCGCAGTAATGCACGTCGGCGGTGAGCCACACCGTATTGCGGATGCGTGCGCGGCTGATGAAGCGCAGCAGCGTGGCGATTTCCTGTTCGCGGCCACGTGGCACGCCGGGGTCGCCATTGGCGATCGCTTCCCAGCGCGGACGCCCGTTTCCATCTTCGCCATCGGGCACCTGCAGGCCGATCGGCATGTCGGCGGCAATCACCTTCCATTGCGCGCGCGAGCCGGCCAGTTCGCGCTGCAACCACGCCAATTGCTCCGGCCCGAGAAACGCGGCATCGGGACCGGGCTGCGGTTGCAGGTTGTCGCTGTTGGCGCCGCGGTAACTGCGCATGTCCAGCACGAACACATCCAGCAGCGGGCCGTAGCTGATCTTGCGATAGATGCGCCCGCTGCCGTCGGCGCGCACGCCGCGCATCGGCGCGTATTCCAGGAACGCCTGGCGGGCGCGCCTGGCCAGCACATCGATATCGCGCACCTGGTAGCGCGCATCCACTTGCTTGCCGGGCGACCAATTGTTGGTGGTTTCGTGGTCGTCCCATTGCCACAGTTGCGGCACCTCGGCGTTGAAGCGGCGCACGTGTTCATCAAGCAGGTTGTAGCGATAGTTGCCGCGAAATTCGTCCAGCGTCTCGGCCACCTTGCTCTTGGCTGCGGTGGTGAGATTGCGCCAGCGCTTGCCGTCTTCCACCGTCAGCTCGGTGGGGATTGGGCTGTCGGCGTAGATGGTGTCGCCGCTGTGCAGGAAGAAATCCGGATTGCGCTCGCGCATCGCGCTGTAGATCCGCATGCCGCCGATGTCCGGATTGATGCCGAAGCCCTGGCCGACGGTGTCGCCGCTCCAGACAAAGCGCACATCGCCACGCGCCTGCGGGGCACTGCGCAGATGGCCGTGGACGGGTGCGCTCAACACGCCGCTGTCGGCATCTTCGAAGCGCACGCGATAGAAGATGTCCTGGTCGCGCGGCAGGCCGCTCAGGTCCGCACGTGCGGTGAAGTCGTGCGCCGCCGATGCGATCGTGCCGTCCACGCGCCGCGCCTGGCGCAGGCTTGGGCGGGTGTCCCATTCCACCCGCAGGCGCGCCGGGCGATCGGCACGGCTCCACAGCATCGCGCGGTCGTCCAGGACATCGCCGCTCTGCACGCCGTCGGTGATGGTTGGTCGCCCCGACGGCGCGGCCAGGCTGCGCGCAGACCAACCGGCAGTGGCCGGCAGCAACACACCGGCACCCAAGCCTTGCAGGATGCGGCGACGGGCGGGATCGGAGACGGTCATGCGTGTCCTTCAGGCGGCTGCGGCTGCGTGCAGGTGTAGCGCGGCCGTCTTACCGCCACGTGTCCGTGGCCCCCCTCGATCGTGTTAACACGATGGGCCGCACAGTGCGCCGCGACCAGGACGCCGCACGCCGCATCCTGGGGGCCGTGCGTTCGTGGCTATCGCAGCGTCAGGCCTCGACTGCGCCGGGCCTGCCGTCCTCCACCACGAAGCGCTTGGTCGTGGTCACCGTGGCGTTGCGGTCGCGCCGATCGGAGATGCCCTGCAGCCGCGTTTGCATCTGGCCCGGCGTGAGCGTCACCGACACGTAGCCACGCGTTTGCCCGTCCACGTAGTGCACATGCGGGTTGGCTGCCATGGTCGCGTGCAGTTCGGCATTGGGCTGGCCGTCAGAGGTGACCGAGGTGCCGACGAATTCGGTGGCCAGCGTTGCCGACGCGTCGTCGCCCGCATCGGCCTTCAGGTCGGTGACCCAGTACGAGTGGATGTCGCCGCCCCAGAACACCGGGTTGCGCAGGCGCGTGTTCGCAATTGCATCGAGCATGCGCTCGCGCGTGGCCGGGTAGCCGTCCCAGCCATCGGTCCAGTGCCCGACCACGCCGTCGCGCCCTGCCTGCCGCATCGGTGCCACCAGCAGATCCTGCGCAATGACGTTCCAGCGTGCTGGCGACTTCGCGAAGCCGCCCTGCAGCCAGCGCTCCTGCTCCCAGCCAAGCATGGTGCGCTGCGGGTCGGTGCGCTGGCGGCAACTGTCGGCCACCACATGGCCGCCACGCCAGCCATTGGCCTGCGGGCAGGGTTGCTCGCTGCGGTACTGGCGGCCATCGAGCACGTAAAAACGCGCCAGCTGGCCGTAATCGAACGACCGGTAGATGCGCATGTCCGCGCCGTGCGGGCGATGCCGCGCACGCAGCGGGAAATGTTCGTAGAAGGCGCGGTAGGCGGCAGCGCGCCGGGCCAGAAAGGTGTCGACCGGAATCGAGGGATCCTGCGACCAGCGATTGGCGTAATCGTTTTGTACCTCGTGGTCGTCCCAGGTCGCCACGCAGGCGCTGCCGGCGTGCAGCGCCTGCAGATCCGGGTCGGTGCGATACAGCGCATAGCGATTGCGGTAGCCGGCCAGATCCAGGCATTCGCCGCTGCCGTGCGGGCGCACGATCTTGTTCGCCGCCTCGCCGTGGTTGCTGTACTCGTAGATGTAATCGCCCAGGAAGAACACCAGGTCCGGCTGTTCCGCAGCCAGGTGGCGGTAGGCGCTGAAATATCCCAGCTCCCAGTGCGAGCAGGAGACGAATCCGAACCACGCTGTGTTCGGGGTCTGGTGCGCCGCCGGCAGGGTGCGCGCGCTGCCGATCGGGCTGCGCGCACCCAGCGCCTGGAAGCAGTACCAGTAAGGGCGATCGGCCGCCAGACCGGTGAGCTCCACGTGCACCGCGTGGCCCCAGGCAGGGCTGGCGACGGTCTCGCCCTGGCGCACGATGGTGCGCATCTGCGGGTCGCTGGCCACCTGCCAGCGCACCGGCACCGCGGCGTGCAGGCCGCCGCGTCCGTCCGGGTCCAAGGGACGCGGTGCCAGCCGCGTCCAAATCACGAAGCCATCGGCCAACGGGTCGCCGGCCGCCACGCCCAGGGTAAAGGGATCGGCACTGCCGGCGGCGCGTGCGAAAGGGCTGAGCAGCCCCGCCGCAGCCAGGCTGGCGCCAGCAATGAGTAGGCGCCGGCGGCTGCGATCCACGGCGGCAGGAGCGTTGTCGGAGGCGGGCAAAGGGACTGCGGAAGACGGGTTGATCAAGGACATGGGCACACGGGCGATCCGGCGAACGCGACCATAGTGCGACGGGCCGATGTCCGTTCAATGGCAGCGACACGGCTACCGCTGCCGGTGCAGGCTTGACTGCACTATCGATAGCGGACGGCGGATACGGGAAGTGCCGCGGCGGCGGATGATCCTGCCCACAGCGCTGCGCATGAGCCGGTGCAGCCGGGGTCTGTCGTGGCTGCAGGTCCTGCGCCAACGCCACGTCTGACGATCGTGCTGGGCAAGTTCACGTACGCCAGCGTCCTGTCCAAGCCCCGGGCATCGCCAACGCGCCCGACACGCCCGCACCTGCGCATCATCCAGCTGCGATAATTGCAGCATGAACGATGCCGCACTCGCCCCCGATGTTTCCGCCGCGCTCGAGCGTGGCCTGCAGGCCCAATCCCTGGACGCGGCGTTCGCCGCACCGCTGCTGCGCTACCTGGCCTTGCTGGTGCGCTGGAACAAGACCTACAACCTGACCGCCGTGCGCGACCCGCGCGAGATGGTCACCCGCCATCTGCTCGACTCGTTGGCCATGCAGCCCTATATCGCCAGCGGTACCCTGGCCGACCTGGGCACCGGCCCCGGCCTGCCTGGCATCCCGCTGGCGATCACCCGCCCGCAGCTGCAGGTGACGTTGGTGGAAAGCAACGGCAAGAAGGCGCGCTTCATGCGCGAGGCCTTGCGCCATCTGGAGCTGGGCAACGCCCGCGTGGCTGAATCCCGTGCCGAAGCGCTGGACGAGCCGGCTGCCTACGACCACCTCACTGCGCGCGCGCTGGACACGCTGGCCGGCATCATCGCCGTCGGCGGCCACCTGCTGCGCCCGGGCGGCAGTCTGTTGGCGATGAAGGGTGTGTACCCGCACGACGAAATCGCCGCATTGCCCGCCGGCTGGACGGTGGGCGAGGTGCATCCGCTGCAGGTCCCCGGCCTGGAGGGCGAGCGGCACCTGGTGGTGGTGCGCAAGGGCTGAGCCGTTCGGTCTTAAAGCGCCCTCACCCCAACCCTCTCCCGCAGGCGGGAGAGGGAGTGAACACCGCCCACGACAAGCGCACCGCATCTCTTCCCTGGCCGGGCAGGCCAACTCGCTTCCTCCGCCTGCGGGGGAAGGTGCCCGCAGGGCGGGTGGGGGCAGCCGGCGGCATTCCCGGCCACGCCAGGGCATCGACGCGCGCTCTGCCACAGGCGGCAGAGGGAGTGAACGGCATCCCCGACAAGCTCGGCGCCTGCCTTTGCTGGATAAGCACATCAGCCCCTTCCCCCGGCCCTCGACGAGCAGGCCAACTCGCTTCCCCCGCCTGCGGGGGAAGGTGCCCGCAGGGCGGGTGGGGGCAGCCGGCGGCATTCCCGGCCACGCCAGGGCATCGACGCGCGCTCTGCCACAGGCGGCAGAGGGAGTGAACAGCATCCCCGACAAGCTCGGCGCCTGCCTTTGCTGGATAACCACATCAGCCCCTTCCCCCGGCCCTCGACGAGCAGGCCAACTCCCTCCCCCGCCTGCGGGGGAAGGTGCCCGCAGGGCGGATGGGGGCAGCTGGCGGCATTTCCGGCCACGCCAGGGCATCGACGCGCGCTCTGCCACAGGCGGCAGAGGGAGTGAATAGCATCCCCGACAAGCTCGGCGCCTGCCTTTGCTGGATAAGTACATCAGCCCCTTCCCCCCGGCCCTCGACGAGCAAGCCAGCGTCCTTCCCCGCCTGCGGGGGAAGGTGCCCGCAGGGCGGATGGGGGCAGTCCCCCCTGACACGCCCGCCAATATCAGGGCAGCACCGACACCCCAGCCCATGCGCCTACGCCAGCCCGCGTTGGGACTTCCGGCCCATGGCAGCGCGGCCTAGGGCTGCGATGATCGGGCGTTCGCTCCAGATCAGGCATTCCGCACGTGACCTCTCCGCTCGCCACCGCCCTTGCGCTCGCCCTGCTGGGCGCAGGCTTCGCCGCCACCTCGGCGCAGGCCGCCACGCCTGCCGCCCCCGCCACGCTCACCGCCGAGGCGCCTGCCGACGCACGCTTCCGCGCCATTTACGAGAAAGAGTGGGCCTGGCGCCAGGCCGAGACCGGCCAGGCCGACGAAGACAGCGACACCACCGGCGACAACACCCATCTGCCCGATGTCAGCGCGGCCGCGCAGCAGGCGCGTCTGGCGGTCTGGGACGGCGTCCTCAAGCAGCTCGACGGCATCGACCCGAAGCAGCTCTCGCCCGCCAACCAGATCAACTTCGCCATCTACCGCCCGCAGGTGGAGAACCTGGCGGCCGAAGTGCGCCTGCGTGCCTACGAGATGCCGTTCAATTCGGACAGCTCGTTCTGGTCGAATCTGGGGTTCATGGCGCAGCGGCCGATGAAGACCGCTGCCGAGTACCGTGCCTACATCGCGCGCCTCAACGATGTGCCGCGCTATTTCGATCAGCAGACCGCCAACATGCGCGCCGGCCTGGCACGCGGATTCAGCGTGCCGCGCGCCGTGCTCGACGGGCGCGATGTCTCCATCGCCACCGTGGCCGATGTCAAAGACCCCACCGAATCCACCTTCTACGCGCCGTTCAAGCAGCTGCCTGCGCAGATCCCGGCGGCCGAGCAGGCGCAACTGCGCGAACAGGCCAAGGCCGCATTGCGCACCGCCGTCCTTCCGGCGTACAGCAAGCTGCTGACGTTCTTCCGCAACGACTACATGCCCAAGGCACGCACCACGCTGGCGGCCGAAGCATTGCCCGACGGCAAGGCGTTCTATCGCCAGCAAATCCGCGAATACACCACGCTGGAGCTGAGTCCCGAGCAGATCCACCAGATCGGCCTGGATGAAGTAGCGCGCATCCAGACCCAGATGAACGCCATCATCAAGCAGGTGGGTTTCAAGGGCAGCTTCGCGCAATTTTTGACCTTCCTGCGCACCGATCCGCAGTTCTACGCCAAGACCCCACAGGAGTTGCTCGAACGCGCCGCCTGGATCTCCAAGCGCGTGGACGGGCAGGTGGGCAAGTTCATCGGCACGCTGCCGCGCGGGCGCTTCACCATCAAGCCGGTGCCCGACGACATCGCGCCGTTCTGGACCGCCGGCCGCGGCGGCGCGACAACCTATTGGGTCAACACCTACAACCTGCCATCGCGGCCGCTGTACAACCTGCCGGCGCTGACCTTGCACGAGTCCTCGCCCGGCCATTCGCTGCAGGGGTCGCTGGCGCTGGAGCAGGGCGAGCAGCCGGCGTTCCGTCGCGAAAACTACATTTCCGCCTATGGCGAAGGCTGGGCGCTCTACACCGAAAAGCTCGGCCAGGAGATGGGCATCTACGAAACGCCGTACGAAGAATTCGGCCGGCTCACCTACGAGATGTGGCGCGCGTGCCGGCTGGTGATCGACACCGGTGTGCACCATGACGGCTGGACCCGCGAGCAGGCGCTGGCCTATCTGCGCGACCGCACCGCGCTCAGCGAGCACGAAGTCACCACCGAGGTTGATCGCTACATCTCCTGGCCCGGCCAGGCGCTGAGCTACAAGCTGGGCGAGATCACCATCGTCAAGCTGCGCGCCGAGGCAGAAAAGGAGCTGGGTGACCGCTTCGACATCAAGGCCTTCCACGATGTGGTGCTGCGCCAGGGCTCGGTCACCCTGCCGGTGCTGGAGCAGCAGGTGCGTGCCTTCATCGCCGAGAGCAAGGCACGCCCGATAGACGCCAAATCGGCCGGTCGCGCGGCGCCGTGATGTTGGGTCGCATTGCCGACCGCCGGCCAATCTTCTAGTGCGGTGAGGGCATCGCGCCCTCAGGGCCTTCGCGTTTGCTGCAGGATCCTTGCCCGCCCACCATCGCGGGACACGCCGCAAGACGTCCATGTAGGTTCCTTGGCGGCATTCATGCCGCCACGGGTCCCACGACGGTAGGCGGGCAAGGACCAGTCGCGTTGGCCGGTGTGCAGCGTTTTCAACAAGCAACCAGACCACGGGACGCGGCTCTCGCTCTTCAGTAAGAATCACCAGCCTACTATCTGGTGCGATGTCCTCGCCGCTTGCGGGACCGTTGGCGGCATGAACGCCGCCATCGAGCTCCCACGGACGGGTTCACCGCGTATCCCGCGAGCGGCGAGGGCACCGCGCGCTCGACGCACCGTGCTTGCAGAGTTCCCGAGCACACCCAAATAACACGCGCCGCCCATGCAATTGTGTAACCACCCCGGCCTCTATACGCTGCGCCCATGCTGCTCCGTCGCGCCCGCCTGTCGCACCCATTGCTCCGCCTGATGGCGTTGCTGGTGCTGGTCATGGGCGTGCTGGTCGCACCGGTCGCCTGCGCACTGGGCGATGTGCATGCGCTGGCGCACGACCAGGCCCACCTGGACGACACCGCACCGCATGGCCATGACGGTGCCGACGAAGGCGATGCCGGCGAACGCGACGGTGCCGGTTTGCTGCATGCCTTGATGCACAGCGGCTACTGCCACGGGCACAGCCCGGCCATGTTGCCGGCGTTGGCCTGGGGCCCGTTGCCTGCGCGCACGCACGGGCAGCCGCCCGTGCTGACCACCGCCTACCGCTCGCATCTGAGCGAGACCGGATTGCGTCCTCCGATCGCGGCCTGATGCATCGCCGGCAGCTGCCGGCCTGTCCATCGATCCCGATTCCGGAGACACCCTCATGTGGTTGCGACTGACGGCGCTTGCCGTCTTCGCGGTCGTGCCGTGCGCCAAGGCGCAGGACCTGCCGCCCAAACCCGTGCTGACCCTGGACGACGCCATTGCACGCGTCGCCCGCCAGCACCCCGATCTGCGCCTGGCCGATGGCCAACGCGCGGTCCTCACCGCCGAAGCCGAGCGCGACGCACTGCGTCCGCCGTTGCGCATCGGTGCCGAACTGGAAAACGTGTTCGGCACCGGCCCCACCCGCGCGCTGGACCAGGCCGAACTCACTGTCACCCTGGCCGGCGTGCTGGAACGCGGCGGCAAGTTCGACGCGCGTCGCACCCTCGCACAGGCCCGCATCGACGCGCTGGCGCCGCAACGCGCCCTGGCCCGGCTGGACGTCCTGGCCGAGGTGGCGCGCCGTTACCTGGCCATCGGCATCGCCGCGCAGCGGCACGCGGCGGCGCTGGACACGCTGGCCCAGCGCCAGCGCACCGTCAGCGCTGCGTGCCAACGGCTGCAGGCCGGCGCATCGCCCGAATCGGTGCTGCTGACCGCCCAAGCCCTGCAGGCGCGTGCAGAACTCGAACGCGACCGCGCCCAGCAGGAACTGCTTGCCGCACGCCGCCAATTGGCGGTGCTGTGGGGCGAGCGCACGCCGGACTTCGGCGCCATTACCGGCGACCCGTTGCAGCTGCCGGCCATTCCCGCGTTCGAGGTGCTGGCGCAGCTGCTCGATGCCACGCCCGAACTGGCGCGCTTGAACGGCGAGCAGCGCGTGCGCGAAGCCCGTGTGCGGCTGGCGCGCAGCCAGGCGCGCCCGGATCTGGATTGGCAGGTGGGCGTGCGCCGGCTCGAAGGCAACGACGCCACCGCGCTGCTCGGCAGCGTCTCGCTGGCATTGGGCAGCGCTGCCCGCGCGCAGCCGGAGATTCGCGCCGCCGAAGCGGAGCTGTCGCTGCTGGACATCGAACGCCAATCGCAGGCGTTGGTGCTCTACGCCACGCTGGCCGATGCGCATGGCCGCTACCGCGCTGCACAGCTGGAGGTGGCGCGCATGCGCGAGGATGTACTGTTGGCGCTCGCACGCGCCGATGCCGCCGCCGAGCGCGCCTATCGCGCCGGCGCGACCAGTTATCTGGACTGGGCACAGCTGCAGGCCCAACGCAGCGAGGCACGCCAGCAGCAACTGGCCGCCGCGTCGGAAGCGCAGACCGCGTTGATCGAAATCCAGCGCCTGACCGGGCAGCCGTTCGTGCGCGATCCTGCTGCGCAGGTGATGCCATAAATGCTGTTTCTGCACTGCGTTTTCAGGCCGCGCGTGGGGGCCCTGTTGAAATCGCCGCATCTGCAGTGATGTCGGCGTCCAGCGCGCGCCAAACGCTGTTCACGCCAGGCGCACCTTCTTCGCAACCTACCTCTATTCGTTCGCCCGACCCAGTGCGTCGGCGCCAACCAGGATCATCTTCGATGACACGTTTCATGATTGCGCCGCTGCTGCTGCTGGCGCTGGTGCTCGGTGGCTGCAGCCGCAACAGCGATGCGGCGCACGATGACCACGCAGGGCATGCCGCAGAAGGCGAGGCGGGCGCCGCTGCACACGGCGAGGAAGCCCAGGTCGGCACGCATGGCGGGCGCTTGCTCAGCCAGGACGGCGACAGCGTGGAGCTGGCCATCGCCGAAGACGGCACGCCGCCCACGTACCAGGCCTGGCTGTACCGCGATGGCAAACCGTTGCCGGCCGCCGCCGGCAAGGTGGAAGTGCATCTGACCCGGCTCGGCGGCGTCACGGAAGTGCACCAATTGACGCCGCGCGACGACGGCAGCCTGCTGGCCGACAGCACGGTCGGCGAGCCGCATTCGTTCGATGTGGACGTGCGTGCCACCGTGCAGGGCAAGACCCATCGCTGGCGTTATGCCAGCTACGAAGGACGCACCACCATCGCGGCGAAGGTTGCGCAGGACGCAGGCATTCGTGTGGCCGCCGTCGGCGCCGGCAGCATTGCCGACCAGCACGAAGTGCAGGGGCTACTGACGCCGGCAGAAGGCGCGCAAGCGCAGGCCACCGCGCGTTTTCCCGGGCCGGTACGCAGCTTGCGCGTCAACGTGGGCGACCAGGTGCGCGCCGGCCAGGTGCTGGCCACGGTGGAGAGCAATCTGAGCCTGACCACCTATGCGGTGAGCGCACCGATCGGCGGCACCGTGCTGGCGCGTAATGCCAGCCTGGGCAGCAATGCCAGCGAAGGCCAGGCCTTGTTCGAGATCGCCGATCTGTCGAGCCTGTGGGTGGATCTGCACATCTTCGGCGCCGACGCCGGGCACATCACCGCCGGCGCACCGGTGACGGTCACGCGCATCAGCGACGGCGTCGTGGCGCAGACCACCCTGGAACGCGTCTTGCCCGGCACGGCGACGGCGAGCCAGAGCACCGTGGCGCGCGCGGTGCTGCGCAACAGCGATGGCTTGTGGCGACCTGGTTCTGCGGTGAAGGCGCGGGTCACGGTGGCGCAGCAGCCGGCGGCGATGGTGGTGCCGACCGGTGCGTTGCAGCGGTTCCGCGATTGGGATGTGGTGTTTGTACGGGTGGGCGATGTCTACGAAGTGCGGCCGGTGAAGCTGGGTGCGCGCGATGCGCAGCAGGTGGAAGTGGTATCGGGGTTGGTGGCAGGTGACGCGGTGGTGGTGGAGCAGAGTTACCTGGTGAAGGCCGATATCGAAAAGTCGGGGGCTTCGCATGATCATTGAGCGCGTTGGGGTGGGCGGCATTGCGTTTTCGAGTGGGAGCGAATGTCGGATACGGGGATGCACGCCAGATCCAAGGCTTTCGCGCCCTGTCGGGCTAGAGCAAAGGCTTTCGCGGCACGAGCAAAGGCTTTCGCGCCCTGTCGGGCACGAGTCACTTTTTCTTTGCTTGTGCAAAGAAAAAGTAACCAAAAAGAAAGCACACCCCGTCCTCGCGCCCTCCGCGCCTGCGGCGCTGCGGGTGCGCAAGTCCGGCAGAAATTTTTGTAAGGGACGTCCCTGTCCCTTACAAAAACGTCGCGCATCCATGCGCGCCGCCCTGCGGGTTGTATCTGCCAGCCTTGCCGCTGCGGTATGGGGCCCCGAAAGCAAACATCATCAACATCAACATCAACATCAACATCAACATCAACATCAACATCCACAGCAACATCCACAGCAACGCTGGTGTGTGGGTGGTGGTTTCTTCGGCGTGTTGCGCGGCTGCGCGGTAGGGAGGCGGCGGTCCCGGTTGGGGTCAGGGCGAGGGCACCGACCGGCGCGGTGGAGTGCCGGGTGTGCACGGAGGGGCGTGTCATGCTGACCAACATCATCCGGTTTGCGATCGCGCAGCGTTGGTTGATGCTGGCGTTGACGGGCGTGCTGATCGCGATCGGGGCGTGGAGTTTTTCGCGCTTGCCGATCGATGCAACTCCCGACATCACCAACGTGCAGGTGCAGGTCAATACCGCGGCGCCTGGCTATTCGCCGCTGGAATCCGAGCAGCGGGTAACGTTTCCGTTGGAGACGGTGCTGGCGGGCTTGCCGGGGCTGGAATCCACGCGCTCGCTGTCGCGCTATGGCTTGTCGCAGGTGACGGCGGTCTTCGCCGATGGCACCGATCTGTATTTCGCGCGGCAACAGGTGGCCGAGCGTCTGCAGCAGGTCAAGTCGCAATTGCCTGCCGATCTGGAGCCGCAGCTGGGGCCGATTGCCACCGGCCTGGGCGAGATCTTCATGTACACGGTCGAGGCCAAGCCGAATGCGCGCAAGCCCGATGGCAGTGCGTGGACGGCGACCGATCTGCGCACCTTGCAGGATTGGGTGGTGCGCCCGCAGCTACGCAACGTGCCGGGCGTCACCGAGGTCAACACCATCGGTGGGTATGCGCGGCAGATCCATATCACCCCCGATCCGGCGCGCCTGGTCGCGCTGGGGTTCACCCTGGACGAGGTTGCCCAGGCAGTGGAGTCCAACAACCGCAACATCGGCGCCGGCTATATCGAACGTAACGGCCAGCAATTTCTGGTGCGGGTGCCGGGGCAGGTGGACGACATCGCGCAGATCGGTGCGATCGTGCTGGATCGGCGCGCCGGCGTGCCGATCCGCGTACGCGATGTGGCGCAGGTGGGCGAGGGACGCGAATTGCGCACCGGCGCCGCCACCCAGGACGGCAGCGAAGTGGTGCTCGGCACGGTGTTCATGCTGGTCGGTGCCAATAGCCGCACCGTGGCGCAGGCCGCAGCGCAGCGGCTGGAGGTGGCCAATGCCAGCTTGCCGGCGGGCGTGCAGGCAGTGCCGGTGTACGACCGCACCGCATTGGTGGACCGCACCATCGTCACCGTCGCCAAGAACCTGATCGAAGGCGCGTTGCTGGTCATCGTGGTGTTGTTCCTGTTGCTGGGCAACGTGCGCGCAGCCCTGATCACCGCGGCAGTGATCCCGCTGGCGATGTTGTTCACGCTCACCGGCATGGTGCGTGGTGGCGTGTCCGGCAACTTGATGAGCCTGGGTGCGCTGGATTTCGGTCTGATCGTCGATGGCGCGGTGATCATCGTGGAGAACTGCCTGCGCCGCTTTGGCGAAGCGCAACTGCGGCTGGGGCGCGTGCTCGAACGCGATGAGCGTTTCGAGCTCACTGCCGAGGCCACCGCCGAGGTGATCCGCCCCAGCCTGTTCGGCCTGGGCATCATCACCGCGGTGTATCTGCCGGTGTTCGCGCTCACCGGCATCGAAGGCAAGATGTTCCACCCGATGGCGATCACCGTGGTGCTGGCGCTGACTGGCGCGATGCTGCTGTCGCTGACCTTCGTGCCGGCCGCGATCGCGCTGCTGCTCGGCGGCAAGGTGGCCGAGCACGAAAACCGCGCGATGCGCTGGGCGCGCGGCGTCTACGCGCCCTTGCTCGATCGTGCGCTTCGGCACAGCCGCTGGGTCGGCATTGCAGCGCTTGCAACGGTGGCGCTGTGCGCGGTGCTGGCCACCCGCCTGGGCAGCGAGTTCATCCCCAACCTGGACGAAGGCGATATTGCGCTGCATGCCTTGCGCATTCCCGGCACCAGCCTGGAGCAGGCCATCACCATGCAATCCACGCTGGAAAAACGCATCAAGCAGTTTCCGGAGGTGGCGCATGTGTTCGGCAAGCTCGGCACCGCCGAAGTGGCCACCGACCCGATGCCGCCGTCGGTGGCCGACACGTTCCTGATCATGCATCCGCGCGCGCAGTGGCCGGATCCGCGCAAGCCCAAGGCGCAGTTGCTGGCCGAGATCGAGGAGGCGGTGAAGCAGTTGCCCGGCAACAATTACGAGTTCACCCAGCCGATCCAGATGCGCATGAACGAGCTGATCTCCGGCGTGCGTGCGGATGTGGCGATCAAGGTGTACGGCGACGATCTGGACACGCTGGTCACGCTCGGGCAGCGCGTGCAGGAAATCGCCAGCGCGGTGCCCGGTGCGGCCGATGTGAGCCTGGAACAGGCCACCGGTTTGCCGATGCTGGCGGTGGTGCCCGATCGCGCCGCACTGGCCGGCTACGGGCTCAATCCCGGCGTGGTGCAGGACACCGTGGCGGCGGCGGTGGGCGGGCAGGAAGCCGGGCAATTGTTCGAAGGCGACCGGCGCTTCGACATCGTGGTGCGCCTGCCCGAAGCCCTGCGCCAGGACCCGACCGCGCTGGCCGATCTGCCGATCCCGCTGCGCGGCGATGGCGAACGTGCCGATGCGGACGAGTCCAGCCGCGCGGCAGGATGGCGCAGTGGCGAGCCGAGCACCGTGCCGCTGCGCGAGGTCGCCAAGGTCGATACCGTGCTGGGGCCAAACCAGATCAACCGCGAAGACGGCAAGCGCCGCATCGTGATCACCGCCAACGTGCGCGATCGCGATCTGGGCGGCTTCGTGGCCGAGGTGCAGCAACGCGTCAAGGCGCAGGTCAAACTGCCCACCGGGTACTGGATCGGCTACGGCGGCACCTTCGAGCAATTGATCTCTGCCAGCCAGCGCCTGGCCTGGGTGGTGCCGGGCACCTCGCTGCTGATCTTCGCGTTGCTGTACTGGTCGTTCGGCTCGCTGCGCGATGCGCTGGTGGTGTTCAGCGGCGTGCCGCTGGCGCTGACCGGCGGCGTGGTGGCCTTGGCCCTGCGCGGGCTGGCCCTGTCGATTTCCGCCGGCGTGGGCTTTATCGCCTTGTCGGGCGTGGCGGTGCTCAACGGCCTGGTGATGATCGCCTTCGTGCGCAGCCTGCGCGCTGACGGCATGCCGCTGGAGCAGGCATTGCGCGAAGGCGCGCTGGCGCGGCTGCGGCCAGTGCTGATGACCGCCCTGGTGGCCGCGCTGGGCTTCGTGCCGATGGCCTTCAACGTCGGGGCCGGCGCCGAAGTGCAGCGCCCGCTGGCCACGGTGGTGATCGGCGGCATCGTCTCTTCCACCCTGCTCACCCTGCTGGTGTTACCGGTGCTGTATCGCTGGCTGCATCGGGAGCGGGCGCCACGCGTCGCATCGCTCCCCACGCAGCCGCACGGGAGCACGCCATGAGCGATGCCTGCTGCGGCTGCGGCAAGGCCGTGGATGTGGCTGCCATGCAGGCGCGCCAGCGGCGCGTCCTGTGGTGGGTGCTGACGATCAATACCGGCAGCTTTGCGCTGATGTTGGCCGGCGCGCTGCATAGCGGCGCGGCTTCGCTGCTGTCCGGCAGCTTGGACAATCTGGGCGATGCACTCACCTATGCACTCAGCCTGGCGGTGGTTGGCGCCAGCCTGACCGCCAAGGCGCGGGTGGCCCTGCTCAAGGCCGGCATGATTCTGCTGGCAGCGCTGGCGGTGGCAGCCGAGATCGGCTGGAAACTGGCCCACCCGCAGCTGCCGCTGTTCCAGAGCATGGGGGTGGTGGCGGCGCTGAACTTCGCTGCCAATCTGGTCTGCCTGCGCCTGTTGTGGCCCTACCGTCACGGCGACATCAACCTGGCGTCGGCCTGGGCCTGCTCGCGCAACGATGTCTACGAGGGCATTGCGGTGCTGGCGGCCAGCGCAGCGGTGTGGGCGTTCGGCAGTGGCTGGCCGGACCTGCTGATCGCAATGGCCTTGCTGCTGTTGTTCCTGCGCTCGGCCTGGCAGGTGGCGCGTAGTGCCTGGGCGGAACTGCGCCGGGTCGCTGCGCCAGCGCACGCCGAAGGCGGGTGATCGTGCCTTGGCACGGTTACCGGTGTGCGCCGGCAACCGCGGCTGGGCAGGTAGCGTAAGTGCTTGCGGCACATAGGAAAGCCGTGCATAATGCGCGGCTCGCTGTGCCCGGATCGCTCCGGATGGCGGTACCCAGCGCAATGGGGTTGCCGGCCTGTTCCAGCGTAAGTTCTTGATTCCCAACGTTGCGTGACAGCCCTGGCGCTGTCGGGGCCGCCGCTCCCCAGGCTATGGGTGGCAATTCATTTATCGAGGTGCGTAATGTCCCGCGTATGCCAAGTGTCCGGCAAGCGTGTGCAGACGGGTAACAACGTCTCCCACGCAAACAACAGAACCCGTCGTCGCTTCCTGCCCAACCTGCACGAGCGTCGCTTCTGGGTTGCCAGCGAAAACCGCTGGGTGAAGCTCCGTGTTTCCGCGCATGCATTGCGCACCATCGACAAGAACGGCATCGATGCCGTTCTGAAAGAGCTGCGTGCGCGCGGCGAAAAGGTCTGAGGAGTAAGCAGTCATGGCAAAAGGCAAGCGTGACAAGATCCGTATGATTTCCTCGGCCGCTACCGGCCACTTCTACACCACGGACAAGAACAAGAAAAACACTCCGGGGAAGATGGAAATGATGAAGTACGACCCGGTCGTGCGTAAGCACGTGATGTACAAGGAAGGCAAGATCAAGTAATCCACCGATTACGCGATCTGCATTCAAGCAAACACCCGCCGAACGGCGGGTGTTTGCGTTTGCGTTTGTGGATGTCGGATTCCGTATTGGTGCGTGCAGGTACCGTTGGAGGTGTCATTGCCGATATCGCGCAGCTAAGTCAAGCCAGCCAAGACCAAGGTCAAATGGGCAGCGGCGCGTGACTGCGTCCGTCTCCCCCGGGGCGACAAGGCACGGCTTGCACGCCGAAGGTGTGCGTGCCTTGGAGTGCTCGCGCCGCTGGCGCGGGCCGGGGCGCGCCAGCGGGGGTTGGGGTGAGGTACGGGCGAAGCCGCAGGGACACGATGGACACGAGGCTTCGCACGTACCCTCATCCGGCCCTTCGGGCCACCTTCTCCCCCATAAAGGAGGGACAATGTCGCAATGGGAGAAGGGAGCAATACGGCAAGCTCGCCGTGCAACGCCGCAGTCACAGCCCACGCGCACGCAATTGCGCGTCCAATCTCGGATACACCCGACGCGCATTGCGTTCGAACACCTTGCGCTTATCGGCGTCGGAAATGGCCAGCGCATCGATGTAGCGTTTGGTGTCGTCGAAATAGTGGCCGGTCTGCGGATCGATGCCGCGCACCGCGCCGACCATTTCCGAGCCAAAAAGGATGTTGTCGATGTCGATCACCTCGAACAACAGGTCGATCCCGGGCTGGTGATACACGCAGGTATCGAAGAACACATTGCGCATCACATGCGTGGACAGCGCAGGCTTGCCCAGCATGTCGGCCAGGCCGCGGAAACGGCCCCAGTGATACGGCACCGCACCGCCGCCGTGCGGAATGATGAAACGCAATTGCGGAAAATCGGCGAACAAATCGCCTTCGAGAAACTGCATGAAGGCCGTGGTGTCGGCATTGAGGTAATGCGCGCCGGTGGCATGGAAATTGGCATTGCAACTGCCGGAGACGTGCACCATCGCCGGCACGTCCAGTTCCACCATTTTCTCGAAGAACGGGTACCAGGCGCGGTCGGTCAGCGGCACGCCATTCCAGTGCCCGCCGGACGGGTCGGGATTGAGATTGCAGCCGACGAAACCCAGTTCGTTGACGCAGCGTTCCAGTTCGGCGATCGCGTGCGCGATCGGCACGCCTGGCGATTGCGGCAGCTGGCACACGCCGATAAAGGTGTGCGGATACAGCTGTACCACGCGCGCGATCAGGTCGTTGCAGTGGCGCGTCCACACCTGGCTCACCGCTTCGTCGCCGATGTGATGCGCCATGGTGCTGGCGCGTGGCGAAAAAATCGTCATGTCGGCGCCGCGCTCGCGCAGCAGGCGCAGTTGGTGCAGCTCGACACTTTCGCGCAGCGCATCGTCGCTGATATGCGGATACACCGGCGCCGGCAGCGTTGCGTCCGTGTAATGCGCAATCTGCGCCTTGCGAAACGCATCGTGCGCGGCGGGTGCGGTGGTGTAGTGGCCGTGGCAGTCGATGATCATGGCGATGGTGTGCGTGTTGCAGCGGAAGCGGGGCGCCAGCGACTGCCTGTGCGCCAGGTGGGACGGTCCGGTGGACGGAAGCTGCAGGTCGCAACGGCAATGGTGGTCCCGATGTGCGGATGGGCACGGGTCACGGCGCTCTGCCTGTCGATGATCTGCTTGAGCAGCACACGCGCGCACGCGCCGCTGCGATGGCGGCCGCGGCAGCTTGGCGATGCAGCGGAACGTTCAGCCATACAGCTCGCCATCGAACAATTTGCGCGCCGTGCGGAGCACCGCGGCACCGACTACGGCGCCGTGCGCATCGAGATCGATCAGGCAGCTGCTCGCACCGCTGGGGTGTTCGACATCCAGCCGCTGGCTGCGCCCGCCGGGCACCTGCGCCAGTGCGTGCGCGGGCGAGCCGGGCAACAGGCAGGCAGTGGCGACCGTGACCGCACCCAGTACGCCAATGGAGGCATGACAGCGGTGCGGGATGAACGAGCGCACGCTGATCGCGCCACCGGCGCGCGGGGCGGCGACCAGCATCATCTTCGGCACCGTGGCGTGGCGCACGTCGCCCAGCTGCATCACCGGACCTGCCTGCAGGCGCAGTGTTTCCAGGCGCGCCCTGAGCGCAGCATCGGCGTCGAGCGTGGCGCGTTCTTCGTAACCGCTGATGCCGACATCGCTGGCGCGTAGCACCACGCAGGGCATGCCGTTGTCGATCAGCGTGACCTGCAGGCCCTCGAGCGTGTCCACCGCATGCCCGCTCGGCAGCAGCGCGCCGCACGAAGAGCCGGCGATATCGGCGAATGCCAGCGCGACCGGCGCGGCCGTGCCGGGGACGCCGTCGATGCGGGCATCGCCGTCGTAACGCACCGTGCCATCGGGCGTCTGCACGGTGGCGGTAGCCAAGGTGCCGGTGTTGCGCATGAAGATGCGCACCTGGGTCTGGCCGTTGCATGTGGGGAGCAAGCCACGTTCCAGCGCGAACGGGGCAACTCCGGCCAGCATGTTGCCGCAGTTCTGTGCATCGCTGACCTGCGCCTGTTCCACCGCGACCTGCAGGAACAGATAGTCCACGTCGGCATTGGCACGCGCCGAGCGCGACACCACGGCGACCTTGGAGGTCAGCGGGTCGGCGCCGCCCATGCCGTCGATCTGGCGCGCATCCGGCGAGCCGTAGGCGCGCAGTAAGAACGCGTCGCGTGCGGCGGTGTCGGCGGGCAGATCGTCGGCCAGAAAGAATCCACCCTTGGAGGTGCCACCGCGCATCCACATGGCGCGCACGTGCTCAGACATAGCGCAGGCCTTTGGCGGCCAGGCGTTCGCGCATCGCATAGATGTCCAGGCCCAGTTCGCCGCGTGCCAGGCGTTCGCGCTTGAGCAGCTCGCGTGCCTGGCGCGCCTGCGCCTCGGTCAGCACATCGGCAGCGCTGGCACGCGGCACCACGCAGACGCCATCGTCGTCGGCCACCACCACATCGCCGGGCTGGATCAGTTGCCCGGCGCACACCAGCGGCACGTTGACCGAACCGAGCGTCTCCTTGATGGTGCCCTGCGCGCAGATGGCGCGGCTCCACGCAGGGAATTGCATGGCGGTGAGATCGCGCACATCGCGAACGCCGGCATCGATGATCAGGCCGCGACATCCGCGCGCCTGCGCCGAGGTGGCCAGCAGGTCGCCGAAGTAGCCGTCGCAACAGTCGCTGGTCGGCGCGACCACCAGCACAGCCTGCAGTTGCTCGATGGCCACATGCATCATCCAGTTGTCGCCGGGCGGAATCGACACGGTGACCGCGGTGCCGGCGATGCGGCAACCGGCGTAGATGGGACGTAGTCGATGGTGCAGCAGGCCGCTGCGGGCCTGCGCTTCGTGCACGGTGGCCACGCCGGCCTGCGCCAGCCCGTCGACGATGGCCAGCGGCGTGCGCTCGATCCGGGTAACGACCTGGCTCATCCATCCATCCTCGTTAAGAGTGCGCCGAGTCTGGCTGGGCAGAGTCAATCGCCTCAAGATTCATTTGAGGTATGCATATTGGTTTTGCTTATAGTTAGAGCATGCAGCCGACCCGGAACCGAATCTGCGTCACCTGTATGCGCTGGTCGTGGTGCACCAGGCCGGTAGCATCAGCGCGGCGGCGCCGCGGGTGAATTTGTCGCAACCGGCGCTGACCCAGGCCGTGGCGCGATTGGAGCAGCAACTGGGCGTGCGCCTGTTCGACCGGCACCCGGGTGGCATGGCGGCCACCGAGGCTGCCGGGTTGCTGGTGCCGCGTATCGAGCGGGTGCTGGCGCATCTGGGCCGGGGGATCGCAGTTGCGCGGCGTGCGCTGCGCCTGCCCGCGCGCCCTGGGCTGGAGCGGCGGGTGTCGCTGGGCCAGCTGCAGGCCTTGGTGGCGGTGGATGTGGCAGGCAGTTACGCGTTGGCGGCGGTGCGCGCCGGCGTTTCGCAGCCGGCGATCTACCGGGCGGTGCAGTCGCTGGCCGATGTGATCGAAGTGCCGCTGACGGTACGCCGCGGCAAGACCATGCAGCCCACGCCGGTGGCGCTGCGGCTGTTGCGGCAGGTGCGGCTGGCGCTGGCCGAGTTGCGTGCCGGGCTGGACGAGGTGGCCGCATTGCGTTCGCAGCACGCCGGGCGCCTTACGTTGGGGGTGATGCCGCTGGCGCGCGCCATCCTGTTGCCGCAGGTATTGGCGCGGTTTGCGCGTGCGCACCCGGGGGCCAGCGTCCAGGTGGTCGAGGGCCCGTACGCCCAATTGCTGGCGCAGCTGCGCGAGGGCGGCCTGGATTTGTTGATCGGTGCGCTGCGCGACCCGTTGCCGGTGCGCGATGTGCTGCAGGAGCCGCTGTTCGACGACGAACCGGTGATCGTGGCGCGTAGCGGCCACCCCTTGGCCGGGCAGGGCTATGCGTTTGCGCAACTGCGCGATTACCCCTGGGTGATCGCTGCCGCCGGCACGCCGGTGCGCGCGCGCTGGGAGCAGCTGTTCGGCGACCACCAGCTGGAGCCGCCGCCGGTGTGCATCGAATGCGGCGCCGAGCTGACCGTGCGCGGCCTGCTGCTGGAAGGCGACTGGTTGACCTTGATGTCGCGCGACCAGTTTCTGTTCGAGCGCCGCGCCGGCCTGCTCGAGGAGATCGGCAGCGCCGGGCCGCTGCTGCGCCGGCAGATCGGCATGACCACGCGCGCCGACTGGTATCCCACCCGGATGCAGTCGGCCTTCGTGCAGACGTTGCGGCAGGTCTGCGCCGAACGCGTGCAGCCGGCCGATGCGCAAGGCGGGCCGTTTCGCTATTGCCCCCCTGTCTGTGCGCCGCCGCCGTTGCGTTTGCGCGCGGCCAAGTCAGAATCGCATTCCTGATGAGAACGGACCACTGATGCTGCCCGATTGGGTCACAGGCACCTGGCTGCTGGCGCTGGACTGGGCGATCCGCCTGGCCGCACTGCTATGGATTCCCGCCCGCACCACGCCGGGTGCGGCGCGCAGCTGGCTGCTGCTGATCGGCTTCGTGCCGGTGGTCGGCCTGCCGCTGTATCTGTTGTTCGGCCACCCGTGGTTGTCGCGGCTGCGGGTGGAGCGGCAAGCCACCGCCTCGCAGGTGATTCGCGAACAACAACTGCCCTTGCATGCGTTGCGCTGGATGCCCCAGGCAGACACCAGCAGTGCCGAAGTGGTGCCGCTGATCGAACGCGAAGGCGATTTCATGCCCACGCTGGGCAACGCGGTGGAATTGCTCGACGATTACGCGCAGTCGTTGCAGGCCCTGATCGCGGCGATCGACGCGGCCGACAAACGTGTGCACCTGCTGTACTACCTGATGTTCGACGATGCGGTGGGCGAGGCGGTGGTAGCGGCGCTGGAACGCGCCAGCGCGCGCGGCGTACGTTGCCGCGTGCTGCTGGATGCGGTGGGCGCCAAGCGCGGCCTGCGCCGCTACCGCAAGCGCCTGCAGGCCGGTGGCGTGCAGGTGCTGGCGGTATTGCCGGGCGGTTTGCGCTGGCGTCGCAGCGGCCGCATGGATCTGCGCAACCATCGCAAGATTGCGGTGCTCGACAACCGGGTGGCGTTTGTCGGTTCGCAGAATCTGGCCGAGGCCGGCTTCATTGATGGCGTGCCCAATCGCGAATTGGTGGCACGCGTGCGCGGGCCGGTGGTCAATCATCTGGAAGCGGTCTTCGCCAGCGACTGGTTCACCGAAACCGGAGAGCGGCTGGACGTGTGGCCCGATGCGCCGGTCTGCGAAGCCAATATCGCCACGCAACTGCTGCCCAGCGGGCCGGCGTACCCGTTCGAAAATGCGCGCGATGCGATCAATGCGGTGATCCATCTGGCGCGGCGCAAGGTGGTGCTGGTCACGCCGTACTTCGTACCCGACGAAGCCTTGTTGAGCGCCTTGCGCATCGCTGCGGTGTCGGGAGTGGATGTGCAGTTGATCCTGTCCGAGCACAACAACCAACGCCTGGCCGCGTGGGCGCAGGAGGCCTATTTCGAAGAGCTGCTGCGTTGCGGGGTGAAGATTGCGCTGTATCGCCCGCACTTTCTGCATGCCAAGCACCTGAGCATGGATGACGACATCGCGCTGGTGGGCTCGATCAACCTGGACATCCGCTCGTTCGCGCTCAACGCCGAGATCGGCATGCTCTGTTACGACACCGGCGTGGTGCAACGGTTGCGTGAGATCGAGCAGGATTACCTCGCCAATGCGCGGCAATTGACGTTGGAACAGTGGCGTCGCCGCCCGGCCTGGCGCCGCAGCCGCGAGGGCATTGCGCGGCTGGCCGATGCGTTGATGTAGGGCGCCTGGGTCAATCCAGGCGCATGACCTGGAAGACGTTGCCCTCCGGGTCGCGGCCGTCGTACAGCTGGTATGCAAAGCCGGGATAACGTTTGAGCTCGCCCACATGCACGCCCGCGTGTTGCAGTTGCGCGCGATGCGCGGGCAGATCGCTGGCGATGGCGAACACCAGCTTGGTGGTCGTGCGTGTCGCATCCGCGACAGGGCCCGGCGCAGGCGTCGATGGCCGCTGTCGGTAGGCGTCGCCCACCCGGTGCAGCGCCAGCTCGATGCCGCCAGCTGCAAGCACCACCCACGCGTCGGCAATCTCCTCGGTGACGGCGAGCGCGAAATGGGTCTGGTAGAACGCCTTGATTGCCGCCACATCGTGGACGTAGAGGATGAGCCTGACCAGGGCGATGGACATGTTGCAGATTCCCAATGGCGCGTGCCGATGCTGACCCGCCAATCGTAAGTGCTTGGCAGGCAGGGCGTGTGGGAGGCGTTGACACACACCGCGCTTGCGATGCCGTGGAAGACAGCCACTACCGGTGACGGCCTGCGGGTGTGGCCGATGCATCGCCTACAATGTCGACATGAATACACTGCGTGATCCCGGCGATGCCGTCATCGCCATCGTCGGCGGTGGCGCGTCCGGTGTGCTGGTTGCGCTGCAGCTGCTGCGCCAGTCCGCAGCGCCATTGCAGATTGTCCTGATCGAGCCGCATGCGGCGCTTGGCGAAGGTGTGGCGTATTCCACCGCGCGCAGCGAACACCTGCTCAATGTGCCGGCCGCGCGCATGAGTGCGCTGCCGCAGCTGCCCCACGACTTTGTCGATTACCTGCGCGCGAACGCCTGTTGCCCCGAACTGGACGATGCACAGTTGCCGCTGCAGTTCGTGGGGCGGCGGCACTATGGCCCGTACTTGCGCGACCGCCTGCAGGCGGCATGCGCGCACAGCCCAGCGACGCTGCGTGTGCACTGCGCACGCGTGCAGGCCCTGCAACCCAATGCCGATGGCGCACTGTTGCAGCTGGACGATGGACAGCTGCTGCAGGCGAGCGTGGTGGTCTTGGCAGTGGGCAATGCGCTGCGACCGCTGCCGCTGCGAGGTACCACCGGGCTGTCGCGCGCGCAGCGTGTCGAAGCCTGGGAGACCGAGGCGGTGGCAGCGCTGCCACCGGACGCGGCCGTGTGCATCGTCGGTTCGGGCTTGAGCATGGCCGATACCGTGGTGACGCTGGCAGCGCAGGCGCATCGGGCAAGCGTGCATGTGGTGTCGCGGCATGGCTTGCTGCCGTTGCCGCAGGCGCACGGCGGCGTGGCGCTGTTCGATCCACAGCCGCTGCTGACAATGCCGCTGCGCGCGCGCATGCGCACACTGCGCCAGCATGCGCGCATCGCCGCCGCGCAGGGCCTGCCATGGCAGAGCGTGATGGAACGCATCCGGCCGTTGAGCCAGGCGTTATGGCAGACGCTGTCGGTTGCCGACCAGCGCCGTTTTCTGCGGCATGTGGTGCGCTACTGGGACGTGCATCGGCATCGCATCGCCGCAACGGTGCATGCGCAGCTGCAGGCGATGCAGGCACGCGGTCAGCTGCAGGTACATCGCGCACGGCTGGATGTGGCCTTCGAGGTGGGCGCTTGCGTGCGCGTGAGTGCCGGAGCCGCCAGCGCCGGACATGCCTTGCAGCTGGATGTGCAGACCCTGGTCAATGCCACGGGGGTGGAAATGCGGGTGCAGGCGATGGGTAACCGGCTGCTGCAGCAATTGCTGGGGCAGGGCATCGCAGTGGCCGGTCCACACGGGATCGGCGTGGACACCGGCCCCGATGGCAGCCTGATCGATGCCGATGGACGGATGCAGCCGCAGTTGCGGGTGATCGGCAGCCTGCGCATCGGCACGCTGTGGGAAAGCCTGGCGGTGCCGGAGTTGCGCGAGCAGGCCGCGGCGATTGCGCGGGATGTGGTGTTGCAGCTGGGACGCTGATAGGCGTGTGGAGATTGGAAATGTAGCTTGGCTGCCGTCTCCGTCAGTGACGCTGGCCTCTTCGATGGGCAAAGGCGACGCATAGCACCGATGAGGGGGCGAGCAAAGCTTCGGATGACCCGCAATGCGTCGGCTGCGCCTCTTGCCCTCACCCCAACCCCTCTCCCGCAGGCGGGAGAGGGGCTCTGCCACGGCGAGCATCCGTCTGCGCTCTTGCAGGCTGGAAAGCAAGCAGCGTCGCGCCTTCTCTGGCGAGCGGCAGAGCAATCAGCGTCGGCCTTCTCTGGCAGGCGGCAGAGCAACCACTATCCTGCCTTCCCCCGCCTGCGGGGGGAAGGTGCCCGAAGGGCGGATGAGAGGCAGCAATCCCAACCGCTTCATCGCAATCTCAGCCGCAGCGACGCCACAACCGGTAAAATGCGCCGGTGGATGTCTCTCATTTGCTCGATCATTTAAACCCCGCCCAGCGCGAGGCCGTTTCCGCGCCGCCGGGGCATTACCTCGTGCTGGCCGGCGCCGGCTCCGGCAAGACGCGCGTGCTGATCCATCGCATCGCCTGGCTCAACGAAGTCCAGGGCGTGCCCAACCACGGCATCTTCGCGGTGACCTTCACCAACAAGGCGGCCGGCGAAATGCGTCACCGCACCGACCTGCAGCTGCGCAATGGCAGCCGCGGGATGTGGATCGGTACATTTCACGGGCTGGCCCATCGCCTGTTGCGTCTGCATTGGCAGGACGCGCGGCTACCGGAAGGTTTCCAGGTCATGGACAGCGACGACCAGTTGCGGCTGGTCAAGCGCGTGGTGCAGGCGCTGGAGCTGGACGAGAGCAAGTATCCGCCCAAGCAACTGAGCTGGTGGATCAACGAGCAGAAGGACGAGGGCCGCCGTCCGCAACATATCCAGCCTGAGCCCAACGACGATTGGACCGAGGTGCGCCGGCAGGTGTATGCGGCCTACCAGGAACGCTGCGACCGCTCCGGGCTGCTGGATTTCGCCGAGTTGCTGCTGCGCGCACACGAGTTGCTGCGCGACACGCCCGCATTGCTGGCGCATTACCGCGCACGCTTCCGCGAGATTCTGGTGGACGAGTTCCAGGACACCAACGCCATCCAGTATGCCTTCGTGCGGGTGCTGGCCGGCGAATCGGGCAACGTGTTCGTGGTGGGCGACGACGACCAGGCCATCTATGGCTGGCGCGGTGCCAAGGTCGAGAATGTCCAGCGTTTCCTGAAGGATTTCCCTGGCGCGCAGACCGTGCGGCTGGAGCAGAACTACCGCTCCAGCGCCAATATCCTGGGCGCTGCCAATGCAGTGATCGCGCACAACCCGGACCGTATCGGCAAACAGTTGTGGACCGATTCCGGCGATGGCGACCCGATCGATCTGTATGCGGCATACAACGAAGTGGACGAAGCGCGCTATGTGGTCGAGCGTGCACGGCAGTGGGTGCGCGACGGCGGCAGTTATGGCGAAGTGGCGGTGCTCTACCGCAGCAACGCGCAATCGCGCGCGCTGGAAGAGGCGCTGATTTCCGAGCAGTTGCCGTACCGTGTGTATGGCGGCATGCGCTTTTTCGAACGTGCCGAAATCAAGGACGCGTTGGCTTACCTGCGCCTGCTGACCAATCGCAGCGACGACGCTGCGTTCGAACGCGCGGTCAACACGCCCACGCGCGGCATTGGCGACCGGACGCTGGATGAGGTGCGCCGGCTGGCACGTGCCAGTGCGCTGTCGTTGTGGGAAGCGGCGATGCTGTGTACGCAGCAGAACACGCTGGCCGCACGCGCACGCAATGCGCTGGCCACCTTCCTCAGCCTGATCGGCCAGCTGCATGCCGAAACCGGGCAGATGGAACTGGCCGAACGCATCGACCATGTGCTGATGCGCTCGGGCCTGCGCGAGCATTGGGCCAAGGAAAGCCGTGGCGGGCTGGATTCGGAATCGCGTACCGAGAACCTGGACGAACTGGTGTCGGTCGCCTCGCGCTTCACCCGCCCCGACGACGAAGACAGCCAGGGCATGACCGAACTGGTCGCCTTCCTGGCCTATGCCTCGCTGGAGGCCGGCGAAGGCCAGGCGCAGGCTGGCGAAGAAGGCGTGCAGCTGATGACGCTGCATTCGGCCAAGGGACTGGAATTTCCGATCGTGTTCCTGGTCGGTCTGGAAGACGGTCTGTTCCCGAGCGCGCGCTCGTTGGAAGAAAGTGGGCGGCTGGAAGAGGAACGGCGTCTGGCGTACGTGGGCATCACCCGCGCGCGGCAAAAGCTGGTGCTGTGCTACGCCGAATCGCGTCGCATCCATGGCCAGGACAACTACAACGTGCCCTCGCGCTTCCTGCGCGAGATTCCGCGCGACCTGCTCAACGAAGTGCGCCCGAAGGTGCAGGTTTCGCGCACCGCATCGCTGGGCGCGGCGCGCGGTGGCCCGGTCCATGGCATCGTGGAGACCGCGCCGATCAAGCTCGGCGCCAACGTCGAACATCCCAAGTTCGGCGGCGGCGTGGTGGTCGATTACGAAGGCGCCGGTGCGCATGCGCGCGTGCAGGTGCAGTTCGACGAGGTCGGCGCCAAGTGGCTGGTGATGGCCTACGCCAATCTGACCGTGGTGTAGTCAGGGGTCGCTCGCCTGCGCGTGCGTGTTCTTTGGCAGGGGAGGGCGTAGTGCGGTGTACTGGGCATGCAGCAAGCGGGGCCGGCCGCTACTGCACCGCATGCGCCAAGCGAGATCGCGTGACCATCTTCGACAGCTGATCGATGGCGGAAGCCTCCCCGCTGTTGCCCCGTCGCGCGCCTACATTTCCCAGCTGAAGCGTGAGTTGATCTGCTTGCCGTTCACGGTCAGTGTCGATTTGTTGGCGAGCACGACCAGGGTAAAGGGCGGCACGCGCGTGTCTTCTCCTGTGTAAATCAGGCGGAGGATTCTGCGTTTGGTATCGAACGTCTTGACCCGGAAATTGCCCCGCAACAACACGCCCTTGCTGTCGCCAGGTGCATTGAAACGAAGACTGGCGATCACTGGTCGGGTGACGTGACCGATTTCGAAGTCTATCCAGTATCCGCCGCCCTCGAACGAAAGTGAGGAGGTTGCGTTGGCAGGTGTGCTGACGCATGCCCACAGCAATAACGCAACGCAGGCAGCTACACATCGTGTCATGACGTCGTCCTTGAAGGTGGTCGTGCCGCAAGGGCACGGTCAGGAGTATCGATGCTTCCGCCGCCCTCAAACGAAAGTGAGGAGGTTGCGTTGGCAGGTGTGCTGACGCATGCCCACAGCAATAACGCAACGCAGGCAGCTACACATCGTGTCATGACGTCGTCCTTGAACGTGGTCGTGCCGCAAGGGCACGGTCAGGAGTATCGATGCTGGCGCCAAGGCATTGCAACGGATGCGGCAAGCAATGGAGTGGCGACACACCTACCTCGCGGGCGAGGCCGATGCTCGACATCTCCATTGGCGGTTTCCACTCCAGTGCTGAATGCGCCAATCGCTTTAGCCAATCGCCAGATCGCAAGGTTCTGTAAGCCACTTCGAGCCGGCAAGCCAAGGCGATTGGTGCATCGCTCGATGCATACCGCGCGATATCCATGCCACCCTGTCGGCAGTTCATTGCATAGGCACGCGGCGGCATGCAGACCGAAAAACAGAAAATGCTGGCTGGCGAACTCTACAACGCCACCGATGCGCAACTGCAGGCCGATCAGGCGGCGGCTGCGGCGTGGATGGCACGCTATAACGCCACTGGCGCGCAGCCAGCCGCACAGCGGCACGCATTGCTGGTCGAGCGGCTTGCCGAGGTGGGTGCCGGTGCGGTGATCCGGCCGCCATTTCATTGCGATTACGGCTACAACATCCATCTGGGCGCGGGCGTGTTCCTCAACTTCAATTGCGTGATTCTGGATATCTGTCAGGTGCATATCGGCGAAGGCACGCAGGTGGGGCCCGCCGTGCAGTTCTACGCTGCCGACCATCCGCGCGATGCGGCCGGACGCGCCAGCGGGCTGGAATTCGGGCGGCCGATCCGCGTCGGGCGCAATGTGTGGATCGGGGGCGGGGCAATCATCCTGCCGGGCGTCAGCATCGGCGACGACGCGGTGATCGGTGCCGGTGCGGTGGTCACGCGCGATGTGCCGGCCGGTGCGACCGCCGTGGGCAATCCGGCACGCGTGCGCGTACCCCGGGGTGCTGCCGATGACGCGCCCACCGACTGAAGGCAACGAAGAAGAATCGTTACAAAAGCGATCGCGCAGCCGTCAGGCGGACACGGCCGGTGCGCAATGCAGCGCACACGCGAACAGGCCAGTTGTGAGCACGCTACTGGCGCGATGGAGATGGTCGCTCGTCAGCCAGGTGAGCCGCTTCAGGCGCGACCGTCCGCCAGGTGCAAGATTGATCTGTATCAAGGTCTGCGTTGCTGAGTGCTGCCAATCTCAAGTCGCCGGCGCCGCTGCCGGTCCATCCGGGAGGTCATCATGTACAAACGAATCCTGATCGCCATCGATGCGTCCGAGCTATCGCATCGCGGTTTGTTCCAAGGCCTGGAGCTGGCCAAGGCAACCGGTGCGAAAGTGGATATCGTCACCGTGTCCGAGCCATGGGCGATGGGCATGTACGACGCAATGGGCTGGAGCGTGGGCTATGAGGCCAGCCCGGAATATCGCACCGAGCGCGAAGCGGCCGCTGAAAAGATCCTGCGTCCGGCGTTGGAGCTGGCCGCCGCTGCCAACATCAAGGCCACGCCGCGGCATGTGCTGGATCGCTTCGCCGCCGAGGGCATCGTGCAGACCGCCAAGGACTGCAACAGCGATCTGATCATCATGACCTCGCACGGCCGCCGCGGCATGCAGCGCATGCTGCTCGGCAGCCAGACGGTGGAAGTGCTGACCCACAGTGCGATTCCGGTCCTGGTGATTCGTTGATGCCGATGCCATTGCCTTGCCGCACCTAGGTGCGGCCCTGGGCGCGATGTGGCGTCCAGGTCATGCATGTCGCGTCCGGGTGCGCTCCTACGCAACTCAGCGTGCTTCGCTCTCCATCGGCTCCGGTTGTGCCGCAAAGCGCGCGGCCGGCCGGGCGAGCCGGCGCAGTGCTTCGGTATGCACCAGCGGAGAGCCGTGCGTGGGTGTGGCCGCGCCGCCGCGGATGGATGCGTATTCGGGCTGGACGTGCTGGCTCAGTTCGCGCATGAAGCGCCACATCGGCATGTAGTGGCCACGCCGTGGCGCAGGAAGATGCGGCGCAGCGCGGCACTGGCGACGCCACTGCATGGGCGGCATGCCGAAGCGCTGCTGAAACGCGCGCTGAAACTGCCGCTCGGATGCAAAGCCCATTTCGTAGAGCAACCAGGTCAGACTGCACTCCGGGTAGGCCTGCAGGTAGCGGTGCGCTGTGCTTAGCCGCTGCTCGCGGATATAGCTGGCCACGCCGCCACGCGACTGAAACAAGCGGTACAGCGATGCACGCGATAACGCGAACGCTTGCTGCAACGACTCGGTGCCCAATTCCGCCTCGCCGATATGCTGCTCGATATAGGCCAGCAGATCGATCATCAGCGGCGCGTGTGCCTCGCCGGCCGGCGGTACGTGCGCAACGATGGCGCTGTAATAACTGCTGCTGCTCATGCGGATGCTGCCTGCGGCCCACTCCCCGGGGCCTGTCCCCTGATCAACCGAGAAAAGCAGCGCCAACCCATCACGCCTCTTTCACAAAGTTGGCGCTGGATCACGCATCCGTTCCCGCCTGCGCACGATCGCGGCGATTGAGACGATTTGTCGGGTGAGCGCACAGGCGCATTTCTATCCTCGCCGCAACGCTGAGAAAGCGTCATCGCACGGCCTGCCGCTTCGTTTCGGGTGGTGCGTGGCGGTCGTGGGCTAGCTCACGGCAGCGGCGTCGCACGCAGGCCGCAGGCATACCGCCGGGCCGGCGACATCCAAGCCACATGGCGGCGCACGTGCCCTGCACGCCGGCGCAACGGGCAAGCTCAATCGGAGATCAGGCATGGCCAGCAGTCAGAAGTTCATTGCCCGCAATCGGGCGCCACGGGTGCAGATCGAATACGACGTGGAGGTCTACGGTGCGCAGAAGAAGGTGCAGATTCCATTCGTGATGGGGGTGATGTCGGATCTGTCCGGCGCCAATGCTGGCGAGCTGCCTTCGCTGGACGAGCGCAAAGCTTTGGAGATCGACGTCGACAACTTCGACAGCCGGCTGCAGTCGATGCGTCCGCGTGCACAATTCAAGGTGCCCAACACGCTCACCGGCGAAGGCGAGCTGGCGGTGGATATCACCTTCGAAAGCATGGACGACTTTTCGCCGGCTGCCATCGCGCGCAAGGTTGCGCCGCTGGCCAAGTTGCTGGAAGCGCGCACGCAGCTGGCCAACCTGGACACCTACATGGATGGCAAGGCCGGTGCAGAGCAGCTGATTGCCAACGCCATCCGCGACCCGGCGTTGCTGCAGTCGCTGGTGTCGGCCGCCAAGCCTGCCTCCGAACCGGAAGGAGCGTAACGCCATGTCCGCGACCGAAGCCGCATTGGCCATCAGTGGCACCGAAACAACCGAGCAGGATGACTTTGCCGCGCTGCTCAACCGCGAGTTTCGCCCCAAGAGCGAACGCGCCAAGGAAGAAGTGGAATCGGCGGTGCGCACGCTCGCCGAGCAGGTGCTCAACCGCAGCGATGTGGTCAGCGAAGACGTGTCGCAGACCATCAAGGCCTACATCGCCGAGATCGATCGCGCCCTTACCGAGCAGCTCAACCAAATCCTGCATCACGCCGATCTGCAGCAGCTCGAAGGTGCTTGGCGCGGCCTGCATTATCTGGTCAACAACACCGAGACCGACCAGCAGCTCAAGATCCGCGTGCTGAACATCAGCAAGAAGGAACTGGGCAAGGTGCTCAAGCGCTACAAGGGCACCGCCTGGGATCAGAGCCCGATCTTCAAGAAGGTCTACGAGCAGGAGTACGGCCAGCTCGGTGGCGAGCCGTATGGATGCCTGGTGGGCGATTACTACTTCGACCAGAGCCCGCCGGATGTGGAACTGCTCAACGGCATTGCGCAGGTGGCCGCCGCCGCACATGCACCGTTCATCGCCGCGGCCGCGCCCAAGTTGATGGGCATGGATAACTGGAGCGAGCTCTCCAACCCGCGCGATCTGGCGAAGATCTTCTCCACGCCCGATTACGCCGCATGGCGCTCGCTGCGCGAATCGGAAGATTCCAAGTACATCGGCCTGGCCATGCCGCGCACGCTTTCGCGCCTGCCGTACGGCGCGGCCACCAGCCCGGTGGAAGAATTCGATTTCGAAGAAGACACCGCCGGCGCCGATTCCAACAAGTACACCTGGCAGAACGCGGCCTATGCGATGGCGGTGAACATCAATCGCTCGTTCAAGCAGTACGGCTGGTGCTCGCGCATTCGCGGTATCGAGTCTGGCGGCGCAGTGGAAGGCTTGCCTACACATACCTTTCCTACCGACGACGGTGGCGTGGACATGAAGTGCCCGACCGAAGTGGCGATCACCGACCGCCGCTCGGCCGAGCTGGACAAGATGGGCCTGATGCCGCTGGTGCATCGCAAGAATTCGGACATGGCCGCCTTCATCAGCGCGCAGTCGCTCAACAAGCCCGACGAATACGACGACCCGGATGCCACCGCCAATGCAGCGTTGGGTGCGCGCCTGCCGTACATGTTCGCGTGCTGCCGCTTTGCGCATTACCTCAAGTGCATCGTGCGCGACAAGATCGGTTCGTTCTCCGATCGCGAACAGATGCAGAGCTGGCTGACGCGCTGGGTGACGCAGTACATCGACGGCGACCCGTCCAACTCCAGCGAAGAAACCAAGGCGCGCAAGCCGCTGGCTGCCGCCGAGGTGGTGGTGGAAGAAGTGGAAGGCGCGCCGGGCTATTACAGCTCCAAGTTCTTCCTCAAGCCGCATTACCAGCTGGAGGGCCTGACCGTGTCGTTGCGGTTGGTCTCGCGCCTTCCCTCGGCCGCCGAGGCCTGATCCGACGCATTCGCGTCACGCACGACGCCACTGCGCGTCGCGCCATCTCGTGTTGTCACTCTCATTGAAGGAGCAGTTCCATGGCGTTCGACATGCATATCAAGTTCGGCAGCGGCAAGGTCAAGATCGAAGGCGCGTCCAACCACAAGAAGCACAAGGGCGAGATCCCGATCCTGGCCTGGTCGTGGGGCGCGAGCAATTCCGGCGACCTGCACACCGGTGGCGGCTCGGCCAGCGGCGGCAAGGCGCATATCCAGGACATCTCCATCACCAAGTACGTGGACGGCTGCTCCAACGTGCTGCTGGATGCAGTGTGCACCGGTGCACGGGTGGAAAACGCCTGGCTGTACGTCACCAACGCCACCGGCGAGCAAAGCGACTTTCTCACCCTGGAATTGAGCGAAGGCGTGCTGATTACCTCGCTGTCGACCGGCGGTTCCGGTGGCGAAGACCGCCTGACCGAAAACGTGACGCTGCACTTCGGCAAGTTCAAGTACGGCTTCCAGCCGCAGGACGACAAGGGTGCCGCCCAGGGTGGCGCGAAGGAATTCACCTACGACATCCAGGGTGTGGCCAAGGCCTGACGCGAGCGCAGGCCACCACAGCGCTTTCGCCACGCAGGTGCGTTTGGCGACCCGGTGCGGCACGCGACATGCGTGTACATCGCTCGCTCTGCGCCGCCCATCGGAAGTTGACGCTGTGACGTTGGCTGCCTCCGATGGCGGCAATGCAATGACTGGCGGTGCCGCGCACGGCACCGCCACCTTCTTCGATAAGGAACCGCGCGATGGATGCCACCGCACAGACCCTGCTTGCCCAAGGCGAGCCGGCGCAGGCGCTGCAGCAGCTGATCCAGCAGGTGCGCCGGCAACCGGCCGATGCAGCGCAGCGCGTGTTCCTGTTTCAGTTGCTGGCCGTACTCGGCCAGTGGTCGCGCGCCGCAGATCAGCTGCGCGCCTGCGCTGAGCTGGATGCCGCCACACAGCCCTTGGCGCAGACGTACCTTGCAGTGCTGCAGGGCGAACAGACGCGCGCCGAGGTATTTGCCGGCGCGCGGTTGCCGCATGTGATCGGTGAGCCGGCCGAATGGTTGGCGATGCATCTACACGCGCTACAACTATCGGCGCAAGGGCATGGCGAACAGGCAGCGGCGTTGCGGGCGCAGGCGTTCGCGTTGGCACCGGCCAGTGCCGGCGTGCTCGATGGCGAACGCTTCCAATGGCTTGCAGATGCCGACACCCGTTTCGGGCCCTGTCTCGAACTCATGCTCGACAGCGGCTACGCATGGGCCCCGCTCAGCCAGATCCAGCAGCTGCGCATGCAGGCGCCGCTGGATCTGCGCGACACCGTGTGGGCGCCGGTGAGCGTGCTGTGGCGCAACGGCGGCCAGGCCTTCGGCTACCTGCCGGTGCGTTACCCCGGCAGCGAGCACCTGGATGCCGGCGAGCTGCAACTGGCGCGCCGCACCGAATGGGCCCACGTCGCACAAGGCGAGATCGGCCTGGGCCAGCGCATGTGGAGCACCGAGTCGCGCGAGATTGCGCTGCTGGATGTGCGCGATGTGCAGTTCGACGCGGACTGATTTCAATGGCCGAACTCACCACCACCGAACGCTTGCAGCCTTCGCTGCTGGACCGGCTCACCGATGCCGCGCCCAGTCAGCGCGAAGAGAGCCGCGAGCAACGCGTGATTTCGGCCACGCGCCTGCGCGAGTGCGTCATCCGCGATCTGTCGTGGTTGCTCAATGCCGTGAACCTGGAAACCAGCCGCCCACTGGAAGCGCACCCACAGGTGCGCAGCTCGGTCCTGAATTACGGCATCCCGGATCTGGCCGGCGTTGCAGTGACCGGCATCGATGCGGCCGCGCTGCAACAGCGCATTCGCCAGGCGATTGTGGCCTTCGAGCCGCGGCTGATTCCCGAGACGCTGCGGGTGAGCGTGCGTGCCGATGCTGCACGCATGGATCGGCGCTCGCTGTTGTTCACCATCGAATCGGAGATGTGGGCGCAGCCGCTGCCACTGAACCTGTATCTGAAGACTGCGCTGGATCTGGAAACCGGCCGGCTCGATGTCGTCGAAGGGCACGGCTGACGTCATGGACCCGCGCCTGCTGCCGTACTACACCCGCGAGTTGCAGCACGTGCGCGACATGGGCGCGGAGTTTGCGCGCGAGTATCCCAAGATCGCCGGCCGGCTCGGCCTGGATGCGTTCGAATGCGCCGACCCGTACGTCGAGCGGCTGCTGGAAGGCTTCGCATTCCTGGCTGCGCGCGTGCAACTCAAGCTGGACGCGCAGTACCCGGTGTTCACCCAGCACTTGCTGGAGATGGTCTACCCACATTATCTGGCGCCGCTGCCTTCGATGGCGGTGGTGCAGTTGCAGCCGGACCTGAAAGACAGCGGGCTGGCAGCAGGTGTGGCCGTGCCGCGACAAAGCGCGTTGCGCAGCCTGATCGGCGCCGGCGAACGTACCACCTGCGACTTCCGTACCGCGCATGCGGTGACCTTGTGGCCATTGCAGCTGGCCGAGGCCAAGTATCTGGAATCGCCAGCCGCATTGGCCGCTGCCGGCATCGCCTTGCCGCCCGGGCGCGTGGTGCGTGCCGGCGTGCGTCTGCGCTTCGAGCTGGTGGGTGGCGCGCAGACGCACGCGCTGGCGCTGGATCGGCTGCCGCTGTTTCTGGCCGGCGCCGATGGCTTGCCCAAGCGGTTGTACGAACAGCTGCATGCCGATACCACTGCGGTGGTGGTGCGTGGCAGCGGTGCCGGCGGTGGCACGCTGGAGATGACGTTGAGCGCCGATGCCGTGCAGATGCGCGGCTTTGCCGACGACGATGCATTGATTCCCTACGACGGCCGCTCGTTCAGTGGTTACCGCTTGCTGCAGGAATATTTCGCCTGTCCGGAGCGCTTTCTGTTCGCAGAACTCACCGGACTGCGCGCGCCATTGCGGCGGTTGCAGGGCAGCAGCTTCGAGGTGGTGGTGTTGCTGCAACGCAGCCTGCCCAGCCTGGCTGCGGCAGTGGGCGCCGAGCATTTCAAATTGTTCTGCACGCCGGCGATCAACCTGTTCCCGCGGCGTGCCGATCGCATCCATCTGCAAGCCGGCCTGCACGAATACCACGTGCTGGCCGACCGCACCCGGCCGATGGATTTCGAGATCCATCACCTGGGCGAGGTGGAAGGCTTCGGCGATCGTCAGGAGCCTGAGCAACGCTTCACCCCGTTCTACGGGGGCGACGCTCGCACCTGGCATGCGCGGCATGGTGCGTTCTACAGCATGCGCCGCGAGCCGCGCATGCTGTCGGCACGTCAGCGCCGTGATGGCGCGCGGTCGAGCTATGTGGGCAGCGAAGTGTTCGTCAGCCTGGTCGATGCCGACGATCAGGCACGCAGCACGCGCCTGCGTCAGCTTGGGCTGCAACTGTGGTGCAGCAACCGGGATCTGCCGTTGCATATGCCGGTAGGCAAGGGCGCCACCGATTTCACCATGGACAGTGGCGTGCCGGTACAGAGCGTGCGTTGCGTGGCCGGGCCAACCAAGCCGCGCCCGGCACTGTCGGATGGGCAGACCGCGTGGCGCCTGCTCAGTCAATTGCAGCTCAATTATCTGTCGCTGTTCGAAGACGGCGCCGACGGCGCCGCTGCGCTACGCGAGATCCTCACCTTGTACTGCGACCCGTTCGATGCATCCGCGCAGCGGCAGATCGAAGGCGTCAAGCAGGTGAGCGGCACACCGATCGTGCGGCGCATCCCGGTGCCTGGCCCGATCACCTTCGGCCGCGGCCTGGAGATCACGCTCACCTGCGAGGATGCCGCCTTCGAAGGCACCGGCGCGTTCCTGCTGGCTTCGGTGCTGCGGCACTTCTTTGCGCGCTATGTGTCGGTGAATTCGTTTGCCGAGACCGTGCTGCGTACCACCGAACGTAATGAGGTGGCCCGATGGCCAGCCCAGCCCGGCACGCGCCCGCGCCTGTAAGCGCCGCGGCTGCCGCGCTGGCACAAGCGCTGCAGACCCGGCCACAGGATTTCACTCCGTTCGCGGCCTTGCGCGCGATCGAGCGCTGCCATCCGCTGCAGCCGCGCCTGGGCGAATCGGCGCGCGCCAGCGACGATGTGCTGCGGCTGCGGCATGCGCCGTCACTGGCTTTCGCGCCACGTGCGCTCGATCGCTACACACCGGCAACGCACGATCAGCCTGCCGCGCTGTACGGTCTATTTCTAGGCCTGTTCGGGCCGAATGCGCCGTTGCCGTTGCACCTGACCGAATACGCCATCGAACGTGCGCAGCAAGCCAAGGACGGCGCCTTCGCCGCGTTTGCCGATGTGTTCCACCACCGCATGCTGAGCCTGTTCTACCGCGCCTGGGCGCAGGCACAGCCCAGCGTGCAGGCCGAGCGGCCGGCGAGCGACCAGTTCCGTGCCTGGCTGGATGCATTGGTTGGTATTGCCAGCCCGCATCTGCGCGACCGCGACGCCTTGCCGGACGATGCACGTCGTTACTACGCCGGCCGTCTTGGCACCGCCACGCGTACACCGGAAGGCTTGCGTGCACTGCTGCAGCAGGTGTTCGAATGGCCGGTGCAGGTGCAGGAATTCATCGCCGAATGGATGCGCCTGCCGGCCGATGCGCACTTGCAACTTGGTTTGGGCCCGCGCAACGCACGGCTGGGCGTGGACAGCGTGGTGGGCGCACACGTGCGCGGTGCCCAGCAACGGGTGCGCATCTGTCTGGGGCCGCTGCCGTGCCTGGTGTTTCAACGCTTCCTTCCGGGCGGCCAGGCGCTCAGGCAGCTCACCGCCGCAGTACGCAGCTATCTGGGCGACGAATTCGGCTGGGACCTGCAGCTGTTGCTCAAGGCCGACGAGGTGCCCACCCCGCAGCTGGCGCGCAATAGCCGGCTGGGCCTGGATACCTGGATCGGCCGCCGCGCCTGGAGCATCGCCGACGCCGACGAGGTGCTGCTGCGCCCATCGGGCTGACGCGCACCGCTCTCCCTTTCGCTCACACGCAACGTACCGACTTCGAAGGACGCATCATGGCCGAGATCTCCCGCAGTGCCCTGTTCGGCAAGCTCAATCCACTCGCCTATCGCGGCATCGAAAGCGCCACCGTCTTCTGCAAGCTGCGCGGCAACCCGTACGTGGAGCTGGTGCACTGGCTGCATCAGTTGCTGCAGCTGCAGGACTCGGACCTGCACCGCATCATCAAGCATTTCCAGCTCAACCCCTCCACGCTGGCGCGCGATGTCACCGCCGCACTGGATGGTCTGCCGCGCGGCTCCACCGCCGTCACCGACCTGTCGGCCAATGTCGAAGAAGCGGTCGAGCGCGGCTGGGTGTATGCCTCACTGAGTTTTGGTGAAGCGCAGGTGCGCACCGGCTATCTGGTGGTCGGCATGCTCAGCGAACGCGGTTTGCGCAACGCGTTGCTGGCGATCTCCAAGGAGTTCGACAAGCTCAAGCCTGCGGTATTGGACGAGCACTTCGCGCAGATCGTCGCCGGCTCGCCGGAAGAGGGCCTGCTGCCCAGCGATGGATTTTCGCTTGGTCAGTCCGCTGCACCGGGCGAGGCCAGCGGTGCCATCGCCCCGGCTGCGATGGGCAAGCAGGAAGCGCTGAAGAAATTCACCACCGACCTCACCGCACAGGCGCGCGAGGGCAAGCTTGATCCGATCATCGGCCGCGACGACGAGATTCGCCAGGTGATCGACATCCTGATGCGCCGCCGCCAGAACAACCCGATCCTGGTCGGCGAGGCCGGCGTCGGCAAGACCGCGGTGGTGGAAGGCTTCGCCCAGCGCATCGCCCGTGGCGACGTGCCGCCGGCGTTGAAGGACGTGCAATTGCGCACGCTCGATGTGGGCCTGTTGCAGGCCGGCGCCAGCATGAAGGGCGAGTTCGAACAGCGCCTGCGCGCGGTCATCGACGAAGTGCAGGCCAGCCCCAAGCCGATCATCCTGTTCGTGGATGAAACCCATACCTTGGTCGGCGCTGGCGGCGCGGCCGGCACCGGCGATGCCGCCAACCTGCTCAAGCCGGCACTGGCACGCGGCACGCTGCGCACCGTGGGCGCGACCACATTCGCCGAATACAAGAAATACATCGAAAAGGATCCCGCGCTGACGCGGCGCTTCCAGGCCGTGCAGGTCGACGAGCCCGACGAGGCTAAGGCGGTGCGCATGATGCGCGGCGTCGCTTCGACGATGGAACAGCATCACCGGGTGCAGATCCTCGACGAAGCGCTGGAAGCGGCGGTCAAGCTCAGCCACCGCTATATCCCCGCGCGTCAGCTGCCGGACAAGTCGGTGAGCCTGCTCGACACCGCCTGCGCGCGCGTTGCGGTCAGCCTGCACGCCACGCCGGCCGAGGTGGACGATAGCCGCCGCCGGATCGAAGCGCTGGACACCGAGCACGCCATCATCGAGCGCGAGCGTGCGATCGGCATCGTGGTGGAGGAGCGTGCTGCCGCATGTGCCAACCTGCTGGAAAGCGAGCACGGCCGCCTGCGTGATCTGGAGCAACGGTGGGGTGCCGAAAAGGCGTTGGTGGACGAGCTGTTGGCGCTACGCGCGCAACTGCGTAGCAGCAATGCGCCGGTGGAAGGCACGGGTAGTGCGTTGGAAGCGGAGGCCGAGGCCTACACCGATGCAGATGCCGATGTCGCACAGGCAGCGTCTGGCGACACTGCCGTGCTCGAAGCGCCACTACGCGTGGATCGCGACACGCTGCTCGCACGCCTGCAGCTGGTGCAAGCGGAACTAGGTGCGCTGCAGGGCGAATCGCCCTTGATCCTGCCCACGGTCGACTACCAGGCGGTGGCCGCCGTGGTCGCCGACTGGACCGGCATCCCGGTCGGGCGCATGGCGCGCAACGAGATCGACACGGTGCTACGCCTGCCCGAACTGCTGGCCAAGCGCGTGATCGGCCAGGACCACGCCATGGAGATGATCGCCAAGCGCATCCAGACCAGCCGCGCCGGCCTGGACAACCCGGACAAACCGATCGGCGTGTTCCTGCTCGCCGGCACCTCCGGCGTCGGCAAGACCGAAACCGCGCTCGCCCTGGCCGAAACCTTGTACGGCGGCGAGCAGAACCTGATCACCACCAATATGAGCGAGTACCAGGAGGCACACACGGTTTCCTCGCTCAAGGGCGCACCGCCAGGCTATGTGGGGTACGGCGAGGGCGGTGTGCTGACCGAAGCGGTGCGACGCAAACCGTACTCGGTCGTGCTGCTGGATGAAGTGGAGAAGGCGCACCCGGACGTGCACGAACTGTTCTTCCAGGTCTTCGACAAGGGCTGGATGGAAGACGGCGAAGGCCGCCGCATCGACTTCCGCAACACCTTGATCATCCTCACCAGCAACGCCGGCACCGACCTCATCGCCAGCCTGTGCAGGGACCCGGAACTGATGCCGGATCCGGAAGGCATGGCCAAGGCGATCCGCAAGCCGTTGTTGAAGGTGTTTCCGCCGGCGCTGCTTGGGCGGTTGGTGGCGATTCCGTATTACCCGCTGAGCAACGCCATGCTCGGGCAGATCGTGCGGTTGCAGTTGAACCGCATCAAGCAGCGGATCGAAGAGCGCTACAGGATTCCGTTCGAGTACGACGAGGCGGTGGTGGAGCTGGTGGTGAGTAGGTGTACGGAGAGCGAGTCGGGCGGGCGGATGATCGATGCGATTTTGACCAATTCGATGTTGCCGGAGATCAGTCGGGTTTTCCTGACGCAGATACGCGAGGGAAACACATTCTCCTCATTCGACATCTGCGTGGACGGGCTCGGTTTCGTATATCGCGCCGATTGGACAAGGCCTCTGGGAAGTTCAGCTGCTGACTGCCAGGCGGTCAGTGCATCGAAGAACTAATCGCGCGCCAACCTGCACGGCTGGCAACTAAATCGAGACCGGAGGAATTCATGAGCGAAGAAGAAGACCTAATACTCGGAAAGAACAGAGGAGAAAAGCGGTTCAACGACTACTGGCCTTCCATAGTTCACGATGACTATTTCGTAGATTATCTGGCGATCGCCAAGTTCCTCAGCGGCGGGCCAACAACTTGCATGTCTGCGTTCGTCACGCTAGAGAAATCGCTGACGCAGAGATGTGGCGCGACGAAATCCGACGGAAACAATGTCGAGCGCATCGTGGAATTCGCCCAATCGATGAAGAAGGCATACAAGCAAGGCGACGAGAACGGTAATCCCCCCACTTCTAGCGGTCGCCAGAAGTGGAGCTAAGCGGCCATCGCCAACTTCATGGCAGGCGTGATGCCGCCGAGCGCCATATTCGGACGCTCGTGGTTGTACGTCCATAGCCAGCGGGTGGCTTTGTCCTGCACCTGGTCGATGGTGTCGAACAGGGTTTGGGCGAGCCAGGCGTAGCGGATGGTGCGGTTGTAGCGTTCAACGTAGGCGTTCTGCTGTGGCTTGCCCGGCTGGATGTGCTCGACCCGGATACCATGCCGCTGCGCCCAGGACAGCAACGCGCCACTGATGTATTCAGGGCCGTTGTCGCAGCGGATCACGGCGGGCTTGCCGCGCCACTCGATGATCTGCTCCAGCGATCGGATCACACGGGCTGACGGCAGCGACAGATCCACCTCGATCCCCAGCCCCTCGCGATTGAAGTCGTCGAGCACATTGAACAGCCGGAAGCTGCGGCCGTCGGCCAACTGGTCGTGCATGAAGTCCATCGACCAGACCTGGTTGATAGCCTCCGGCACCGCCAGAGGCTCGGGCCGCTCACGCACCAGCCGCTTCCTCGGCTTGATCCGCAGGTTCAACTCCAGCTCGCGGTAGATCCGGTAGACCCGCTTGTGATTCCAGCCAAAGCCCTTCACGTTGCGCAGGTACAGGTAGCACAGGCCAAAGCCCCAGTCGCGATGGGCGGTCGTCAGGCGGACCAGCCAGTCGGCGATCCGGGCGTTCTGCTCGCTGGCCTTGGCCTGGTAGCGGAAGCAGGTCTCGCTCACCGCGAAGGCCTGGCAGGCGTGGCGGATGTTCGTACGCCCGCTCGTGACTGCCGATTGGGCCATCTCGCGTCGCTGAGATGGCCTCACCATTTTTTTGCGAGCGCTTCCTTCAGCAGGTCGGTACTGAGCTGCGCCTCGGCGTACATCTTCTTGAGCCGGCGGTTCTCCTCCTCCAGCTCCTTCATGCGCGCGACCATGGACACGTCCATGCCGCCGAACTTGCTGCGCCACTTGTAGAACGTGGCCGAGCTGATGCCGTGCTCGCGGCACAGCTCCGGCACGGGCGCACCGGCCTGGGCCTGCTTGAGCACGGCGATGATCTGGCTGTCGGTAAAGCGGGACTTCTTCATGGAACCTCCTCGAGAAAGGATACGAGAAAATTCCACTTCTGGCGTCTGCTAATGGGCGGGGGGATTACCCTTCCGCTTCAGCCACAGGTTCGACAGCGCAAAGAGCGTCAGCACCTGCGCGGTGTTTTTGACCAGGCCGCGATAGCGCACCTTGGCATAGCCAAACTGGCGCTTGATCACCCGAAACGGATGTTCCACCTTCGCACGCAGGCTGGCCTTGGTGTGCTCCCAGCGCTTGGCCAACTTCAGTTCGCGCTTGTTCTTGATCTGCTTCAGCTTCGAGGGCTTCTCCGCGATCAGGTAGCGTAGCTTGCGCTTGGAGCGTGTGCAGAATTTTGTGTAACCGTGGTTTGGGTTACCGCTGAGGAAGTCGCCCCTCGAACTGGATCGTAAAGCGGTTCAGCGCAGCCTTCCAGTCGCGGATCGGCAGCGTCCATTTCTTGGTGATGTTGCGCAGAGCCAGGTAGAACAGTTTCATCAAGGCTTCGTCGCTGGGGAACGCGCCGCGGTTCTTGGTCAGCTTGCGCAGGCTCATGTTGACCGACTCGATGGCGTTGGTCGTATAGATCACCTTGCGGATCTCCGGTGGGTAGTCGAAGAACGGGATCAGTCGTGACCAATTGCGCCGCCATGACTGGCTGATGGGCGGGTACTGGGCGTCCCACTTGGCCTCGAACTCGGTCAGTGCCTGCTCGGCCTCCTCGACGGTGGCGCAGGCGTAAATGCGCTTGAGATCGGCGGCAACCTCGGCGCGGCGTTTCCACGAGACGTAGTTCAGGCTGTGCCGCACCATGTGCACGATGCACAGCTGCACGGTGGTCTGCGGGAACACCGCCTCGATCGCCTCGGGAAACCCCTTCAGGCCATCGACGCAGGCAATGAAGATGTCCTGCACCCCGCGGTTGCGTAGCTCCGTCACGACTTGCAGCCAAAACTTGGCACCCTCGGCCTGCGCCAGCCATAGGCCCAGCACTTCCTTCTCGCCGCCCATGGTGATGCCGATGGCCAGGTACACCGCCTTGACCCGCACCGCGCCCTCGCGCACTTTGACGTGGATGCAGTCCAGATAGACGATCGGATAGACCGGATCCAGTGGCCGCGCCTGCCACGCCTTGACCTCCTCGACGACCGCATCGGTGACTGAGGAAATCAGACTCGGCGACACCTCGGTGCCGTACATCTCCTCCAGGTGCGACTGGATCTCGCGCACGGTCATGCCGCGCGCGTACAACGACAAGATCTTGTCATCGAAGCCGGCCCAGCGGGTCTGGTGCTTGGGGATCAGCTGTGGCGCGAAGCTGCCGTGGCGATCACGCGGAATCTCGATCGGCAGCTCGCCGAACTCGCCCTTGAGCGTCTTGCGGCTGCGTCCGTTGCGCGTGTTGCCGGCCGCGTTGGCGACCGGCTCATGCTTGTCATGACCGAGGTGTTCGGTCATCTCCGCGTCCAGCGCCCGCTCCACCAACCGCTTGGTCAGCTGCTTGAGCAGGCCGTTCTCGCCGATCAGATCCTCGGGTTTGGTGTAGTTGACCAACAGGCTGCTAAGCAGCTCGTCGGGTACCTCATGTGTGCGTGGGCTCATGGTGTCTCCGGGTTAGGTGGCAGTCTCCTGCCTGTGGCCCGGTTACACAAAATCTAGGACACGCCCTGCGCTTGCCCTTGATCTCATCGCGCTTCTCAAGCCCGGTGTAGCCGCTGTCCCCACACACCGTGTCTTCCTTGCCATGCAGCAGCTTGTGCGCTTGCGTGATGTCCGCCACGTTGGCTGCCGTGCATTCCACGTGGTGCACTAGGCCGGATTCATCATCCACTCCAATGTGCGCCTTCATCCCGAAGAAGTATTGGTTGCCCTTCTTGGTCTGGCGCATCTCCGGATCGCGCTCACCGTCCTTGTTCTTGGTCGAACTGGGCGCAGAGATAATCGTGGCATCCACAATCGTCCCGCCGCGCAGGCTCTGACCCTTGCGCGACAGATGCGCGTTCACCCGATTGAACAGCTTGCGCGCCAAATCGTGCTGCTCCAGCAGATGGCGAAAGTTGAGAATCGTCGTCTCGTCCGGCACCTCATCCAGCCCGCCGATCTTGGCGAAACGGCGCATCGACACCGTGTCGTACAAGGCTTCTTCCGCCGATGGATCGCTCAATGCATACCACTGCTGCAAAAAGTGGATGCGCAGCATCGTCTCCAGCCGATACGGCTGTCGTCCCGGTTGCCCCGACTTCGGATAGTGCGGCTCGATCAGCCCCAGCAGCTCCTTCCACGGCACGACCTGCTCCATCTCGGCCAAAAACACCTCACGCCGCGTCCGCTTGCGCTTGCCGTCGTACTCCGCGTCGCCGAAGGTCAGCTGCATCGAAATCGTCTACTCGGGTCGATGATCGATTGTGGCAGATCAGGACGGATTGTTCAGAGTTTCCTTAGGCGCGGCAGTGCAATTATGCCCTGCGCTTGATGCTCAACGCATTGCGTTGGATGGCGTGAGCCGGGGCACTATAGCGCTTGATTACCCACGAGTTTCCGCTGCGTGAGGCGGTCTACCAGCAAACCCAACGATGGTTGCAGGCTGGCTACTTTGAATTCAAAGGCAACGATTTGCTTTCGATCTTGCAGTCGGCGCAAGATAAGTAGGGGCGGCCCAGTGCGCTGATCCTGCATAGCCGAACGCTGCAGTCCATATGCGTAAGCGGACCACGTGCTGGCTACCGGGTAACGGGATCGAGTTAACTTATCGATCGACAACAGCGACTTGCGGTGCCGACGAGCCGCTCAATGTCCGCAAAAAATATGCGTCGAAGGCCGCTGTGCTTGCGCGTCGGCGGTAGCTGCAATTCTTTTTGCTCCCATCGCCGGATGGAGTTGTCTCCGGCGCAAAAAAAAAGAGTGCATGCGACATTGGTCAGCGAGCACTGTGCGTCCGCTCGGCACTGCCATCGGCAATGTGCCGGTTTTGTGGTGGTCCAAGCGGGTCGGTAACAGGCCGCCAGGCGCGCTTTACCCATCTTCGCCACCGAAGAACAGAACGCGTGCTCCAAGAGACAACGCTTTGCTCCCCGCTATCGGTAAGCTATGCCGTTTAGGAGGGGATAATGAAAAGAAGTTTTGCGATATTGATGTACATGCTGGCATTGCCGGCAGCGGCGCAGTCGGCCTACAAGTGCAGCGATGCAAAGCTGGGGACGGTTTACCAGTCCACGCCGTGCGCCGACGGCGCCGAGCAGAAGCGTTGGACCAAGCAAGCCGCGCCGGCTTCGACGGCAACGGCAACAGCTGCGCAGGCAGGTACGCAAGCGGCGTCCGGCAAAAGCCAGGAATCAAACCTGGGCTTACGCCTGATCAGTTATGAGCGCCAGCCGAGCCCAGAGGCGTGTACGCGCGCTACCATGTGCGCGACAGCGCACGCGCCGATACTACGATGCGTGGCGATCCGGATTTCATGCAGGCTGTCGAGCGAGCGGTCGTGCAGGCCTGCCGCTAGACAGGGCGTTCCAAGCTGAGTGTCTGTAATCAAGGCATGCCAAGGACGATCGATGCAAGAGCGTGAAGGAGCGTCTGCGAGATGGGGCGAATTGCTGCTCGTGGTGACGATTGCGTTCGGGCTGTCGATCTGGTCCAGCGTTTCGGCAGTCGCGCGCGATGCTGTAGAGCCGGTCTTCTCCGACGCGAGCCTGTGGGGCATGGTGTTCTACGAACTGCTCGTTCTGTCGATCTTGTTGCCTGTGCTGTGGTTCCGCGGATGGAGGCCGCAGTCATTGGGGCTGCAGTGGCAGCGGCGCGACTTGGCGGCGGGGCTCGGCTTGCTGGCGGTGTGCCTGTTGGTCACCTATCCACTGACGCTGGTGAGCTGGAGCTTGGGGAGTAACACCAATCCATTCGATGCAATGGTCGTCGGGCGGCTATCGATCACGGCTGTGCTGGCGATCTCGCTGATCAATCCGATCTTCGAAGAAGTGTTCGTGTGCGGTTACGTCATCCGCGCCCTGGAGCCGCGGCATGGGCCGGCGTTCGCGGTGAATGTGAGCGTGGCGATCCGCACCTCGTATCACCTGTATCAGGGTCCGATTGGCGCCATCAGCATCTTGATGCTCGGGCTGATCCTGGGGTGGTGGGTGGCCCGACGCGGGCGACTGTGGCCGGCGATCCTGGCGCATGGCGCGCTGGATCTGCTGGGGTTGATGGTCTACACCTGACTGGCCTGGCGTCGCCGCCATGCCGCACACTTGCCGCTTGGTCGAACAGGACGAGGCAATGGCACGGCGATATGGATGGTGCGGGATACTGGTGTGGCTGGTGGCCTTCGGCGCGATGGCGGTCGGTCCAACGCCCGGGGAATACGGCACCAAGCAAGGTTGGGGCAGCCTGCAGGTCAGCGACAAGGGTGGGGCGCGCCACTTCGAGATTCTCGCGGTGGGCGCCAACGGCCACACGTGTTCGCTGGAGGGCACGCTGCAGGGCGAAAAGGCCGAAGTGAGCGATGCCAGCGACGCGCCGTGCAGGCTGTCGTTCAAGCCGGTGGCAGGTGGCTTCAGCATTGCCGCACTGACGCAGGACAGCTGCCGCGATTACTGCGGCATGCGCGCGAGCTTCGAAGGCGACTATCTTCAGTTGCCGGCCGGCTGCACCTCCGCCGCTAGCAGCCGACGACGTGAAGCGTATCTACGCGATTATCGCGGCAAGCGCTATACCGAAGCGCTCGCCGGTATGCAGGCGTTCGCGAGCGAGTGCGGCGAGTTCCTGAACTGGCTCGATCGCGACCGTTTCGCCAACGACCGCGCGCTCACCCTGCTGCGCCTGAATCGCCCGCAAGAGTGCCTGGCGGCGCTTGATCAGACCATGGCCGGTCGCAGCCGCGACGAGGCCTCGTTCCAAGCGGAGCTGGACAAGAACAGCACGATGCTGCCGCCCAGCGACTGGGATGCGTACCTGCCCATCGCCAGGTCCACCTGGTTCAATCGCAAGCTCTGCGAGGCGGCCAAGCGTTGAATGGGAGATGGCTTGCGTTGATAAGCGTAAGCAGCCGCCTGGGTGCGGCGGCATGCCGATGGGCGTTTGTGCGTGACCGAGATGATGCTAGAATGCTGGCCGTCATTGCGTTCCCAAGTGATTAAAGCCGCGTTACCGCAGGCGACCGCGCGACGGATGCCGACGCAGAAAAATCGTTAGCGTGATCTCCAAACACCAGGGTCAAATGATTTACAGCAGGATGAACTCTGACCGCGTCGTCTTTCTGGGAATCGATGGAATGGCGCTCGGGAGTTGCCGGCTCCCGAGCGCTGTTGCACTCACAGCGACGGGTGCAGGTCGCGGACCGGGCTGACGCTTTCCAGCAGCGCGGCGATATGCAGGATGGTGGATTCCGCCTGCCACTTGCCGACGATCTGTACGTTGATGGGCAGGCCTTCCTTGCTTGTGCCGAATCGCATCGCCACGCCAGGCAGGCCGGCGACGTTGAGCGGCACCGTTGCGCCCTGAAGATAGGTGGCGTCTACGGTCTGGCCGTCGATGGTGAATTCCGCGACGCCGTGCTTGTGGGCGGGGATCGGCAGAACGTGGGTGATGAGGGCGTCGTAGCGGCTGAAGTAGTCGGCATAGCCGTCGCGGATGCGCTCGGCCGCCTGCTCTGCGGCGATGTAGTCGGTGAGCGAGGTGTCGGCGATCGACAGCATCGTCTTGGACATCTTGAACATCAGATCTTCATGGCCTGCAACTGCCTCGGCAAACGCCGGCTTCATCTCCATGACGTGCAACTTGTTGAAGACATCGAGTGCGAAATCGCGTTCCAGCGCCGGGATGCGCACCTCTTCGACAAAGATGCCGATGTCCTTCAGCGCATCGGCCGCCGCGCGCACGGTCGCTTGCACTTCCGGGTCGACCGGGCCGTAGCCGGGGCCGATCATCCAGCCCACCCGCAGCGGTCGGTAGGGTTGGCGGCCGATGCCGGCGTCGAACGGCACGGCACTGCTGGAAAACGCGTCCTTGCCATCGGGACCGGCAAGCTGTGCGAAGGCGAGCGCGATGTCGCGGACCGAGCGGGCCATCGGCCCGACATGCCAGAAGCGGCGAGGCGCACGCGGCCAAATGCCGGTCATCGGAATGCGGCCGTGAGTCGCCTTGATCGAGGTAATGCCGGTCTGCGCTGCCGGGCCACGCACCGAGATGGCCAGATCGGTGCCGAGGCCGATCGGCGACATGCCGGCGGCGATGGCCGCCGATTCACCGCCACTCGATCCACCCGAGGTACGGCTGACATCCCATGGATTGCTGGTCGGGCCGGTGAGCAGATTGTCGCTTTCGATCCAGTACGAGAACTCCGGCAGGTTGGTCTTTGCCAGCAGGATGCCGCCTGCCTTCTTCATGCGTGCCACGCTGGTTGCATCGGTGTCTGGACGGCGCCCCTTGAAAATCGGCGATCCGCGTTGTGTGAGCACACCGGCGGTGTCGATGGAGTCCTTCACCGTAAAGGGCACGCCATGCAGCGGGCCGAGCGCATCGCCTGCAAGCACCGCGGCCTCGGCTGCCTTGGCTGCGCTGAGCGCGCCATCGGCCAGACTGACGATGGCATTGATCTGGGGGTTCACCGCTTCAATGCGGTCCAAGTGCGCTTGCACGACCTCGACCGGGGAGATCTCCTTGGTGCGGATCAGTTCTGCCAGCTTGGTGGCGTCTTGATAAAAAAGTTCGCTGCTCATGGGGTGTCTCTCAAAGGGAAGTTGGATGGCAAACGAGGCCCGGCATCGCCTACCTAACGTTTGTTAGGTAGGCGATGCGCGCTATACTGCCCGCTGTCAACACCTGTCGAGGGCGGACGTGTGAAGAAGCAGGAAAGTACGAATTCCAGCGACAAGATCCTGATGGCGGCGACCAGGATCGCGCAGGCGCATGGCTACAGCGGTTTGAACGTGCGCAGCCTTGCGGACGATGTGGGCATCAAGGCGGCCAGCCTCTATCACCACTTCCCGAGCAAGGCGGACCTCGCCGCCGCCGTCGCCAAACGCTATTGGGAAGATTCGGCCGCCACATTGGACGCCTTGTCAGCGGAAACGAAAGAGCCGATGAAGGCGTTGCGCCGCTATCCGGAGACCTTCCGTCGCTCGCTGGAAAACGGAAATCGCATCTGCCTGTGCAGCTTCATGGCTGCCGAGTACGACGACCTTCCGGACATAGTGAAAGACGAGGTTCAAGCCTTTGCCGAGGTGAACATCGCATGGCTTTCCAGGATGCTGGTTGCGGCAGAGGTTGTGGGTACCAAGGACGCCAAGAAGCGCGCTCGCGCCATCTTTGCCGCAATCGGCGGTGCGCAGTTGATGGCCCGCGGTCGATCCGACATCAAGCTCTTCGATGCGTTGATCGAAAGTTACCAAGCAAGTGGGCTGTTGCCGAAATGAGCGTGGCCCCGTCGCCGTAGGTCATCTGGTGTCGCCTCGGCCTGCAGGCGCCTCTGAGCAAGGGACGCCCGGCGTGATGGATGGACATCGGTTGGATGAAGCAACTGGCGGCCAGCGCGGCCGAGTCGGCACCTTTTGGCTGAGGATCGCGTTGATCTGAGCCAAGCAGCTGGGCTGTACGCGAAAGCATGAGCAAGCGATCACCGGGTCATCCTCGCGTGGTGGCCGATGCGGGCTTGCCATGCGGCGATCCGGCACCCGGTGCAGCGCTTAGATCCCGGCGACCATCACCGAGCACAGCCTCTTGGTGGAGACGGCCTGCCCGACGCGGCAAGGACAGCACGGCGTCTTGCATGCCGTGCTGTCCGCTGGGTCCGCAAGAGCGCAAGCGCCCTGTCAATTCTTCCGGTAAATCACCCCAAGCTTGTCGATGGCGTCGCCGGCGCGGCCGGTGAAGCCGGCGATATGCCAGCCGGTGGGGGCGGTGAGGGTGTAGCGCTCGCTGGTCGGGGTGCCGGCGGCGATGCTGCGGCCCTGGTTGGTGGTCAGGCTCAGCGAGAACAGCCGGGTGCGGCCGTTGTACTGGCCGACCGTGAGGGTCGCCGAGGTCAGTTGTTCGCCGGTCGCCAAGGCCAGGGTGGTGGCGGTTCCGCCGCTGCCGCCGTGGGCCAGGGTGGTGCCGTTGTCCAGGCTGGCGGCCACCGCATCCAGACGCGCGTCACCGCGCAGGGTGACGCTGCGCAGTTGGCGCTGGTGGGCGCCGCCGGCCACGTCGTTGAACGGCACGCCATGCGGTCCGCCGAAACTGTCGCTGGTGCGCACGTCGGTGCCCACCGCCCAACCGAATTGCGCATACAGCGGATAGTGGTCCGACAGCGGCTTGCCGGCGCTGTCGTAGAAGTTGCCTGGATCGAGCTGGTAGCGGTTGGCGGCCAGCGTCAGCTGCGGGGCGGCGCGGTACAGGATCTTGTCGACCACCTCGCAGGGATTGGTCGGCGGGGTGCCGCACAGCAGCGGCGCCGCGCCGGCGGCCGGGGCGTTACCCTTGATCAGTTCCACCCACGGATCGATCAGGTTGTTGCTGGCGATGAGCTCGCGGATGTTGTCTTCGCTGCGGGTGTAGCGGGCGTTGGAGTCCATCATCACCAGCACCGCGTTGCCGGCCGACCAGGTGCCGATGAATTGCGACAACTGGCTGATGTTGGCGCGGCGGGCGGCCAGGTCGGCGGTTTCGGTACCGGCATTGGGGTGGGCGTTGTAGACGTCCAGCAGCACCCCGTTGTCCAGCCGCACCTGCATGTAGCTGAAGCCCTTCGGCGTGAGGCAGTCGGTGCCGTTGCACTTGTCCCACTTGACCCGGGTGAAGTCGTTGAAGGGATAGTTGCTCAGCGTGTTGAGACCGTCGCCGATGGCGGCACCGCCGCTGGTGGGTGTGCGGTACGGGTGGTTGTCGCCGGCGTAGAGCGCAGCGTGGTAGTTGAAGTCTTCCTGCACGTGAACCAGCCCATACGGCGCCAGTTTCGGTGCCAGCAGCGGCGTATTGGTGGCGGGGTTGCTGCTGGAGATGCCCTCCGGCAGGCCGGCGACGTTATAGGTGAGCACGTCGAGGACGCCGACGCTGGATTGCGCGTGGGCGACGCCGGCGCAGGCCAGGGTCAAGCCGATTTCGACACTGAGCAGAGAACGAAGATGCTGGAGCATGGTGACCTCGTGCGGTTGGGGAACAGCGGATGGACGCGACGCGTTGGGCCCAGCGCGCCGCGTAGGGGATCAGTGGTCCATGGCGAGCGGATCGAGGGCGGCCTGGACGAGGTGGGCGAACTGCGGCAGAGGGCAGTCGTAGGCCGGCGTGGCGGTGCTGCAGCCGGGAATGAAGATGGCCGCGCTCGGCGGCGGTGCCTGCAGCATCAGTGGCTGTTGTCCGCGCAGCTGCGTCAGGCTCTGCGCGGTGTAGCGCAGGCGGATGACGCGCTGGCCGTCGGCACGTCGCCAGCGCTCGAACACCAGTGCGCCGCCGGGCACCGTCTGGTCCGCCTGGTAGCCTGGCAATTGCCAATGCAGATCGAACATGCCAGCCAGCAGGGTCAGCGTGCCGTCGTGGCCGGACACCACCACCAGGCGCGCATCGCCGCCGATGGCGTCGGCAGAAGAGGCGGCATCGCGACCTTGCTGCAGCGTCACCAGCAGGCGTGCGGCCAGCGGCGTGCTGGCCAGGCGAGCGACGGTGGGCGTGCGCAGGCGCAGGGCGAATTCGGCCTGGTGCGGGGCGAACACGCGCAGCAGCGTGGCTTCGTCCAGGCCTTGCCAGCCGAGTGCAGCGAAGTCCTGCCCATCGGCCCAGCCCATCAGCAGGCTTTCGGTGATGCCTGAAGCGGCTGCGGCCGGACCATCGATACCGGGAATCGACGGCCCGGCATCGTCCAGCCCGGCCGGCACCGTGGTCAGGCGTAGCTTGCCGGGCGCGGCCTGCGCGGGGCACGGCCGTTGCGCACATTGCAGCAGCAGGTGTTCGAGCGTGTCGAGCGCATCGCTCTGGGTCGCGTTCCAGGCCCGCGCATCGCCACCGATGCGGCCGGCAATGGCCGCCTGCATGCGCGCACGCGCCTGGGGCTGACGCAGCGCAGCGGTGCCATCGAACAACACATCGGAACTGCCGGTCGGCACGTGATGCACGGGGTCGGCGCAGCCGGGCGTCAGTGTGCTGGCCAGCGCCTGCGCCGAGGCAATGGTGCGCTGGGTGCGGTTGGCCCAGTAATAGGCCTGGTTGCAGCCATCGCCGTTCAACAGACCGAGCGCGGTGTAGCGCGCGCGGTAGTAGTCGCCGAACAGGCGTTCCAGCTGCGCGCCGTTGGCGGTGAGGTGACCGGCCGGCACGCCGAAATGCGGCCATGCGTGCAACGAATAGCGACCCAGCCGTTCGGGGCTGGACATCGCCGCACGCACGCCGTGGCGTTTGAGGATCACCACTTTTTCCAGGGTGTCCGGCGTCGCATCGGTGGCGTGGGCAGGGGTGAGCGGCACGAGCGCGAGCCCGAGCAGGGCGGTAGCGCGGCGGCAAAAACGCAGAAGCATCGGCAGATCCATGACGAGTGAAGCGGAGAGGCGAAACAATCGGCGCAGTGCGGTGGCGGCCGTGCGCGAGCGCGACGACCGCCGGCTGCGCATGCAAACGCGCTCAGAAGCGCGCGCGCAGACCCAGCGACCAGGTCCGGCCGTAGTTGGTGTAGCCGCCGAACAGGTGGTCGCCGACGTACTGCCGCTGCACCTGGCCGGTGAGATTGATGGCGTTGACGAACACCGACAGGGTGTCGTTGACCTTCCAGGCGACATTGGCATCCAGGCTGCCGAAGGCATCGCTGTTGAGCGTGGCCACGTTGGCGGTGCCCACCGCGTTGACGATGTTGTCGCTCCAGCTGTAGCTGGCGCGCGCCATCAGCGGGCCCTTCTCGTAGAACAGCACGGCGTTGTAGGTGTTCCTGGCCACGCCTTCCAGGCTGTCGGTGAAGCGGCGCGTGCCGTCGCGGTAGGTCGCCTGGCTGTCGGTAAAGGTGTAGTTGAGCTGCATGCCCAAACCGTCCAGCGGCGCCGGCAGGCCGGTGAACACCTGTTGGTAGGCCAGCTCCACGCCCTTGACGCTGGCCTGGCTGCCGTTGGTCTTGGACGAAAGCAGGTAGGTCTGGCCCTGGTAATCCAGATACGACAGCTGGGTCTGGATGAAACTGGAGATGTCCTTGTAGAACACACCGCCAGTCAGCGCGGAGGTGCCGTCGATGTACCACTCGAAGGTCAGGTCGTACTGCCAGGCTTCGAACGGACGCAGCGCCGGATTGCCACCGCTGGCGGTCAGCACTTCGCCACTGGAATTGAAGGTCAGCTTGGACGACAGGTCGGTGAGATCCGGGCGGGTGATCACCTTGGCCGCGGAGGTCCGCAGCACCATGTCATCGCGCACGTCCCAGGCGGCGTTGAGCGAGGGCAACGCGTTGGTGTAGCTGCGCGCGAAATGCACCGGCTGGGCGGCGCCGTCGAGGTCGGCATGGCCGTCGGTGGTCTGCTCGGTACGCACCAAGCGCACGCCGAGATTGCCGCGTACATCGCGCCCGGCCAGGGTGCCGCCGACGTCGGTCATCGCATACGCCGAGCCGATCCTCTCGCGCACCTCGTAGGAATTCTGCAGGTCGGCGCTGTTGGGCGTGCCGCTCAGGTCGGCGGCTGTGGGCCAGTCGTTCCAGAACGGCGCTTCGATCGGTGCCAGCCACTGCCGTGGCAGCGTGCCCTTGCCGTCGACCAGCATGTCGCTCACCGGCAGCGCGGTGAAATAGCTGCCCGGAAAGCGCACACCGGCGATGCGGTTGAGCAGCAGGTCGGCACGATCATAGGTGCGCGAGCGCTCGCGGTACTTGGCGCCGAACTTGATGTCGCGCAGCCAGCCATCGCCGAGCGTGCGCTTGGCGTCCAGCTGCAGCGCGTCTTCCTTGTCGCGCGCATCGATCTGCCGCCATTCCAGCCGGCGTCCGCTGACGCTGGCCGGGTTGGTCGGATCGAAACCATTGGTGAAGCTCCAGTTCGGCACGTTGTCGTCGTCGGCCTGCGGCATCTCCACGCGCATCGACAGGTTGCTGGCGCTGCGCAGGCGCGTGCGGCGGATCGGGTCGGAGTCGTAGCTATGCGCCTGCGAATGGAATGCCACTGCACCGAGCGTCCACAGATCGCCGTTCCAGGTGCTGGACAGGCGTGCGCTGCGGTTGTCGTCGGTGATGCCGGAGGTTTCGCGCGAGACCTGCACCTGGCCATTGCGATAGTCGAAACCGGTCACCCCGCCGTGGTCCACGCTCAGGTTGCTCATCTTGGACACGCCGTCGAAGCCCACGCCCAGGCTGTATTCGTCGTAGTGCACTGTCTGCTTGGCATACAGCAGGTCCAGATTGGTTTCCCAGGCGGCACTGGGGCGCCATTGCAGCGAGGCGGCCACGCCGGTGCGCTCGCGCTGTTCCAGTTCCAGCGTCGGGCGCAGCCCGGTGGGCAGGTAGGACGCACCCGGCGCACCAGGCACGCCGTTGGGGTAATAATCCCAACTCACTTCGTTGACGCGGTCCTGGCGCAGGCTGCGCTGTGCGTAGGCGCCGGACACCAGCATGCCGAAGGTGCCATCGGCATTGACCCAGTTGAACAGGCCGGACACGCGCGGGTCGTTGGCATGCGTGCGTTGCGCCTGGCTGGACTCCAGCGAGGTGTTGAGCAAGGTCTTGCCCAATTCCAGCGGGCGGAAGGTGCGCACGTTGACGATGCCGCCGATGGCGCCTTCGTCCAGATCGGCGGTGGGACTCTTGATCACGTCCAGGCCGGAGACCAGTTCCGCCGGCAAGGTGTCGTAGCGAAACTGGCGACCGGTCTGGCCGGAGGTGCGCACGTTCTCGTTGACCGCCATGGTCTGGCCGTTGAGCGTGGTCACCTGAAAATTCGGACCCAGGCCGCGTACGCGCACATACACGCCTTCGCCGCGGTCGCGCACGATCGACACGCCCGGCACGCGCTGCAAGGCTTCGGCCACGTTCTGCGCCGGCAGCTTGCCGATGTCTTCGGCGGCGATCACGTCGACCACGCTGTCGGCATAGCGCTTCTCGCGCAGCGCGGCGCTGAGGCTACCGGCATAGCTGCCCAGCACCTGGATGCTATCCAGTTCGCGCACCGGCGCACCGGCGGCGATCGGCGTGCTGCTTGGCGCAGCCGGCACCGTTGCAGCCGGCGCCTGGCTGGTGGCGGTGTCCGGTTCGATGGTCACCGTGGTGGGCGTGAGATAGCGGTAGCGCAGGCCGGTGCCATCGAGCAGTTGTTGCAATGCCTGCTCGGGTGCTGCGCCGTCGGTGGTGCCACGGCTCTGACGCTCGGCGCCGACGCTGGCCGCGTAGACGAATTGCAGACCGGTCTGGCGCGACAGCGTATTGAGCGCGCGTGCCAGCGGTTGTGCGGGAATGGCAGTGACCGCGACGGGTGGCGTCTGGGCGCCGGCAGCACCGGCATGCAGGGCAAGGGCAACGGACAGGAACAGGCAGCGGCGCATCGTCACTCCCAGGTAGAGGGAGAGGGGCGTCGCACATGCGCGTGGGGCGATGCGGCGACTACCCCATCTACGAGGCGCGACAAGCCGAGTCGGGCACCGTGTTTCCATGAATTTTCTGTGACACGTGCAGGGGCGCAGGCGTGCGCGTGCCGTGGAGGGCATGCAGGCCCGTGTTGCCCGGCGAAAAGCAGCTTGGCGGTTCGATCGCCGATTGCGTCGATCGTTGCGTTGCGCGGCGCCATGCAGCGCGATGCGCACGCCTAGATCGCATTGCGTCACTCCGGGTGCCAGCGGTTCGGTGCGCAGATGCGTGAGCGCGAATCTGCGATGGGAACAGGCATGAAAGTGCGACGCCGCGGCGTGCCGACCCACGGCAGGCACACGCCGGGCAATGCGGCGGTGCCTGCAGTGCTGACTTCTGCACGCACGTGAGCGCCAGCGTGTCGGTCGCCTTGGCGGCGGACCTTACCGGTTGGCGGTCGCCGGTGGTGCACGGCTGACGATGTGCAGCGCACTGGCTTGCTGTTCGAGCCGCAGGCCGGGCTGCCGTGCGAGAAACGCGTGCAGGCCGGCGAGATCGTCGCTCCGCAGATTGCCGGTCAGGCGCATCGCGCCGGCGCGCGGATCGTCGATATGCAGCTGGATGCGGTTGAGGCGATTGAAGTCTTCGGCCACGTTGCGCAACGGCTCGTCGCGGAAGACGATGCGTTGCTGCTGCCACGCATGCATGATGGCGACATCTTCATTGCTCAATTGGACCTGGCCGGCGCCATCGATGCGCGCGCTTTGTCCTGCACCCAGGTTGGCCAGCATCGGCTGCGCCGGGCGGTCGGCGCGCCAGACATGCACGCGACCGGCAGACACGTCGATGCGTGCCTGCTGCCCATGCAGCGCAATGTCGAACGCGGTGCCGATGTCTTCCACGCGCAGGTCCAGCGCCCGGACCTGCAACGGACGCCGATCCGGGGCGACATCGAAGCTCGCCTGGCCCTGCAGCAACTGCAGGTGGCGCGACCACGGCGTTATGGTGGCCTGGATGCGCGTGTCTGCATTGAGGAACACCACGCTGCGGTCGGCCAGTTGCACGCGGCGTTGTTCGCCATGTGCCGTCGCATAGGTCGTGGTGCGCGGCCAGGCCCAGCCGCCGAGCACCGTCAGCAGACCGAGCATGGCGGCCAGACCGACATGCCAGTGCGACCGGCGTGCCGCCGACCGCGATCGCGCGGTTCCCCCTGCGGCGACGGGACGCCGCGGCGGCAATGGTAGCGCCACCACGTTGCGCGCCGGCCCGGTATCGCGTTGGCGCTCGGCCTGCAGCAGCGCCTCGACATCCAGCGCCATCGCATCCAACGCCTCGCCGAGCGCACCGGCCACCCGCGTCACCGCCAGGTATTCGCGCACATGCGCCGGCGAGGCGGTCAGCCACTCCATGAAACGCGCCTGCTGGTCGGCATCCAGCGGCTGCATGCGCTGCAGCGCATGCCAGTGTGCCGCTTCCTCGGTCAGGCGGCGCGCCGCCTGCGACGCGACGCTCACCACCACTGCGCTCCCTCGTCGGCCAGCGCCGATCGACAGGCCGACAGGCCGCGCACCACGTATTTCTTGACCATATGCGAGGACACACCCAGGCGTTCGGCGATCTGTCTGTAGCTCAGGCCGTCGCGGTACTGCATCACCAGCACTGCACGCACGCGCTCGGGCAGCCCGGCCAGGACGGTCTGCAGGCGTTGCTGGCGCTGTTGCCGCTGGGCGCTGTCTTCGACATCGTCAACGGCCACCAGCCGTTGCGCGAACTGTTCCATGTCCTCGATACGCAGCGGCGCCTGCTTGCGCCGCGCCGCCTGCTCGCGCGCCAGATTGACCGCCACGGTATAGAGATACGCTTCCGGGTTGGCGATGGTCTGGCCCGGCTGCTGATGTGCACGCAGCAGGCGCAGATAGGTTTCCTGGACCAGGTCTTCGGCGTCCTCGTTTGCTCCGCGGCGCACGAAGAATCCGCGCAGCACCGGGCCATGCTCGGTGAACAGACGTGCCCAGGCGCGCTTTGGATGTGCCGACACCCCAACCTCCGGCCGATTGCAGGGGCGCAGGCTAGCGGCGTCGTATGACGTCGCGGTGACGCGGTTGCTGCCCATGACTTGGCGGCAGGCACGCAGGCGGGCACAGGCCTGTGCTTGCCCACGCCGCCGCTACCCGATACCGCGGCGTCCGGAGGTCGCGCTTTGCCGGGGGGCAGGCTGGGCGTGCCTGCGGCGGACCCGGCTGCCAGCGACACCTCGTCGCCTGCCTGGGCGCCTCCGCGCTGTCGGGGGCGCGGCGATCGGGAATCCAATCGGTTACCGGCTACGCGTTCCGCGTTGGCGCCAATGCGGGATACTGCGTGTCCACGCAGGCGAGATGGGCTTGGATGTCCGAGCTGCCGATCACCGAATTGTTACAGGCCTGGCAGCGCGACGAACCCGGCGCGGGCGACGCATTGGCGCGCCAGGTCTATGACGTGCTGCGCGCCACCGCCATGCGCGAACTGCGTCGCGACGGGCGCGCCGGCCTGCAGGCGACCGAGCTGGTGCACGAGGCGTGGATGCGGCTGGAACAGGGCCAGCAGGGTTTTCGTTCGCGGGCGCATTTCTATTCGGTGGCTGCGCTGCAGATGCGCCACCTGTTGGTGGATCTGGCGCGCCAGCAGGCCAGCGCCAAGCGGTTGGGGCAGGCGGTGACGCTGACCATCAGCCTGTCCGACGGCGCCGCACGGCCGGAGGCATTGATGCTGGTGGCCGATGCCTTCGACAAGCTGGCCCAGGTGGACGAGCGCAAAGCCAAGGCATTCGCGTTGACCGAGCTGGTGGGTTTCAGCGTGGCCGAGGCCGCCGAACAGCTGGAGGTGTCGGTGCCGACGCTGGAGCGCGATCTGCGTTTTGCCAGGGTGTGGCTGGCGGCGCAGCTGTGAGCCTGGCGGCCACCGCGTGGCAACGCCTGGAAGCCTTGTTTCACCGGGCCTGCCAGCTGCCTGCGGCTGAGCGCGAGGCATTTGCGCGCGCGCAGGCCGGCGACGACGCCAGCGTGCGTGACGAACTGCTGGCGATGCTGGCGGTGGAATCGCAGGCCACCTTGCGCGTGCGGGCGCCATTGAAACAGGCCGCCGCCGCATTGCGTGCGCCATTACCGGAACTGCCGGCCGGCACACGCTTCGGTGCGTGGGCGATCGACCGCCTGATCGGCGCTGGCGGCTGGGCCAGGTGTATATGGGCCACCGTGCCGATGGCGCGTACGAGCGCGAGGTGGCGATCAAGCTGGTGGCTGCCGATGCGCTGGATGCGCAGGGCCGTGCACTGTTCGAATTCGAGTGCCGGCTGCTGGCGCAGATGGTGCACCCGGCGATCGCGCAGATACACGACGTGGGCACCGATGCCCACGGCCAGCCGTACCTGGTGATGGAATACCTGCGCGGCGAGCCGATCACCTGGTGGTGCGACGAACACCGCCTGTCGCTGCATGCGCGCGTATTGCTGATGCTGCGTGTCAGCGAGGCAGTCCAGCACGCGCATCAGAAGGGCGTGATCCACCGCGACCTCAAACCCAGCAACGTGCTGGTCAGCGAGATCGACGGGCGGCCGATGCCAGGGGTGATCGACTTCGGCATCGCCGTCGATGCGACCAACCCGGCCATGACCTACGCGCATGATCGCGGCACGCCGGGCTACATGAGCCCGGAGCAGGCACGCGGCGCGCAGGATGTGGACGCACGCAGCGATATCTATGCGCTGGGAGCGATGTTCTACGAATTGAGTTGCGGGCTGGCGCCAGTGGCCGGACGCGACGGGGTGCCGCAGCCGCCGTCGCAGCGGGTGGCAGCAGTGCCGGCCGATGCGCGTGCGCGCATCTGCGCGGCGCGCGCGACCACCTACCAAAAATTACACGAGCAACTGCGCGACGGGCTGGATGCGATCGTGCTGCGCGCCCTGGAACCGCAACCGGGTGCGCGCTACGCATCGGTATCTGCGCTCCTGGACGATCTGCATCGCTGGCTGGACGGTTACCCGCCGCGCGCCCTGCAGGCGAGCCGCTGGCTGCGGCTGCGCAAGTTCACCCAGCGTCATCGCAGCGGCGTCGTCGCCGCCGGCCTGGCTGCGATCGCCGTGGTCGCCGGCCTGGGTGCCACGCTGTGGTCGCTGCAGCAGGCCGCGCGCGATGCGCAACGCGCGCAGGTCACCGGCGATTTCATGAGTTCGGTGTTGTCCAGCGTGGGCCCCGGGGTGGCGCGCGACCTGGACAAGACCCTGATGCTGCGCGTGATGCAGCAGGCCTCGCAGCGTGCGGCGCGCGAGCTGGCCGACCAGCCCGATGCGCGCACCCAGGTGGAACTGACGCTGGGCCGCACGCTCATTGCGCTGGCTAATTTCCCGCAGGCCGTAGAGCATCTGCGCATCGCACAGACCCTGGCGCAGCAGACCGCCGGCGCGGGCAGCCTGCCGGCGTTGAAGGCCGCTTCCATGCTGGGACAGGCGCTCACCGGTGACGGCAAACCCGGCGACGCCGAGCGCGTCTTGCGCCAGGGCATTGCACAGGCAGCACATGGCGATGCGCAACAACAGGCCATGGGCAACGAGCTGCGTGCGTGGTTGGCATGGGCCCTGCGCGAACAGGGCCGCATGCGCGATGCGTTGGCACAGAGCCGGCATGCCTATGTCGCTGCGCTGGCCAATGCCTCCAGCAGCGCGGACCAGCGGATCGACGCCGGCAACAGCTACGCCGCCATGCTGGCCGATAACGGCCAGCTGGTGCCGGCGATCGCCTTGCAGCGCAGCCTGTTGCGCGAGCGCATGGCCATGCGCGGGCCCGAGCATCCACTGGTGGTGTCGATGCGCAACAGCCTGGCAGTGTTCCTGCTGATGCAGCGCGACTTTGCCGGTGCCGAAGCCGAACTCGTCCCGCTGCTGCGGGTCACACGCAGGTTGTATGGCGAGAGCGCCGCCGACACCTTGATGATCGAAGGCAACCTGGCCGGCGCATTGCGGCAGCAGGGCAAGGTGGCCGAAGCCGGGCCGTACTACCGCAGGGCGCTGGAGCGCGCGCGGGCGGCCTTCGGCAACGATGCACCGGCCACCATCGCCTATCGCAGCAACCATGCGTTCTGGCTGCTGGACGACGGCCAGGTGGAAGCATCGCTGGCCGAACAGCGCGCCGCGCTCACCGCATCGGAGCGTGTGCTGGGGCGCGCGCATCCGCAAACGGCCGAGATCCTGCGCGGCATGTCCGAAGCCGAGCGCAGGCTGGGCCAGACCGTGGCCGCGCGCGACCACGCGCAGCAGGCCTTGCAGATTCTTGCCGGCATTTTCGGCAATGCAGACGCGCCACTGCGTGCCGCGCGCCAGACCCTGGCGTTGGCGTTGGCGAAACCGTCGCCCGACACCCGTGAGGCAGAGACCACGACCTCGGTGGCGCAGCGCTGAGACGAATTGTCGGGTGACCGGCGCGGCCTGGCGGGATAGTGCCGTGCATGGCCACTACCCAAGCGTGCCGATGCAACCTGCCGCGCGCCTGACCGATTTGCATGTCTGCCCCATGGTGACCGGGGTGGTGCCGCATGTGGGCGGGCCGATCGTCAGCCCCGGCGCGCCGACGGTATTGATCGGCGGCCTGCCGGCGGCGCGGCTGGGCGACATGGCGGTATGCGTCGGCCCGCCGGACAGCATCGTGGCGGGCGCACCGACCGTGTTGATCGCAGGCCAGCCTGCTGCGCGGCTGGGCGACAGTACCGCGCATGGCGGGGTGATCACCCTGGGCTGCTTCACCGTGCTGATCGGATGAGTGCTGCGGTGGGGCGGGGCGGTGGCAGGCTGCCGCCAGTTGTCCGCCGATCGCGCCCATGCGCAGTTACTCAAGCCTGCCAGCGCCCGCAGCGATTCCAGGCGGTGGCTGCCCCGGCGCGTCAGCACCACGGTCGTGGTGTCGGCTGCTCGTGGCAGGCGTAATGCCGTGCCGTGCCGCTCCGCGCTCAGGTTCGTACCCGCACCACCGGTTGCCGTGTCTTTGGAGAAGCTCATGCAAACTGCGACCCAGTCACACCCCGAGGCACTGCAGCAGGCGATCGCCGCGCACCGTCGTGGCCAGCTCGAACATGCCGCGCAGCTGTATACGCAGCTGCTGGACGATCAGCCCGGACATGCCGACGCGCTGCATTACCAGGGCATCCTGCTGCATCAGCGCGGCAACAGCGCCGCAGCAGTGGCCTCCATCACCCGGGCGTTGACGCTGGCGCCCGCGCAACCGGATGCCTGCAATAACCTGGGCAACGTGCATCGCGAATGCGGCCGCCTGCGCGATGCCGAACACTGCTATCGCCGCGCACTGGCGCTGGCGCCTGCGCATGCCGATGCACTGGCGAATCTGGCAGCGGTGCTGGAAGCGCAGCGGCGCGGCGAAGAAGCCTTCGTCACCTATGCGGCGTTGTTGCACACCTATCCGCAGTCCGCGCATGCGCATTACCTGCTCGGCCTGTTCCTGCGCAATCACGCGCAGGACGCCGAGCATCTGCAGCAATCGGTGCAGTGCCTGCAGCAGGCCTGCACACTGGCACCGGACAACCTGCACGCCCGCGAGGCGCTGGGCACCGGGCTCTACCTGTTGGGCGAGCATGCGCAGGCGCAAGCGGTGTATCGCGACTGGCTCGCGCTTGCGCCGGGCAACGCGGTGGCGACGCATATGCTGGCCGCCTGTGGTGGCGCCGAACCGCCGCCGCGTGCCGGCGATACCTATGTGCGTGAACTGTTCGATGGCTTTGCCGACAGCTTCGACGAACAGTTGCTGCATCACCTGGAGTACCGCGCGCCGCAACGGCTGACCGAGGCATTGGCGGCCTGCCTTGCGCCACCGCATGCAGGCTTGCGCATGCTCGATGCCGGCTGCGGCACCGGGCTGTGTGCGCCGCTGTGGCGCCCGTATGCACGGCAACTGGCGGGCGTGGACCTGTCGCCTGGCATGGTCGCCAAGGCACGCCAACGCGGTGGCTACGATCGGCTGGAGGTGGCCGAACTCACCGCATACCTGCACGCGCAGCACGCGCAATGGGACGTGATCGGTTCGGCCGACACATTGGTGTACTTCGGCGCGCTGCAGCCGGTGCTCGCTGCCGCTGCCGGCGCGCTCACGCCAGGGGGCGTGCTGGGTTTCACGGTCGAAGCGCTGGACGCGCAGGACGACCGGGTCGAACTCGATGCCAGCGGGCGCTATCGGCATAGCCAGGCGCACGTGCGCGCCGCGTTGCATAGCGCCGGTTTGCAGCCGATCGCGTTGGAATTGGACGTGCTGCGCAGCGAACGCGGCCAGCCCGTGCACGGCTGGGTCGTGACCGCGCGCACGCCTGGGCCGGGCTGAGACGAAATGTCGGCTTTGCCGCACGCACGCATGTGAGCATGCGCCTGACGGTTGCCGTGCCTTTCGCCGCCTGCCGTTGCACGCGGGCGCAACGCAGCGCCGTCGGTCAGCGCAACGTGCGTTGCCCCATCACCTGTGGATGCTTCGATGCCGCGCACCATCACGCTGCACTCCGACCTTGGCGAGCGCCTGCTGCTGCACCGCATGCAGGCCAGCGAAGCGTTGGGGCAGCTGTTCGACTACCGCATCGATGCGTTGTGCACCGTGCTGCAGCCCAACCTGCGTGATCTGCTTGGCACGCCAGTGGCGGTGCAACTGGCCGATGGCGAGGGCGAACAGCGCTGGTATCACGGCATGGTGGCCAGTTGCGCGCACAACGGCTACACCGTGGTCGATGCGCTCGATTACGCCGTGCTGGAATTGCAGGTGGTGCCCAGGCCCTGGCTGCTGACCCAACGCCGCGATTGCCGCATCTATCAGGACATGAGCGTGCCGGAGATCGTCACCAGCGTACTGGGCGACATCGGCTACGGCGATGTGCAGCAGCAGCTGAGCGCGCAATACGCCAAGCGCACCTACTGCGTGCAATACCGCGAGGACGATTTCAGCTTCATCAGCCGGCTGCTGGAACTCGAAGGCATCTATTACAGCTTCACCCATACCCGCAGTGCGCATACGTTGGTGCTGGCCGATGCGCTGGGTGCGCATGCAGCGAAAAACGGCGTGGACAGCTTGCCTTACGTGCCGCCGGGAACCGACGACCGGCGCGTGATGCGCTCGGTGGTGAGCCATTGGCGCAGTGCGCGCGGCGTACATTCCAGCCAGCATGGCAGCACCGACTACGACCCGTTGCAGCCGCGGGCATCGCTGGCCGCCGAGGCCGATGCCAGCGGCGAACAGTTGCACACCGTCGACGGGCTGATCGCCTTCGACTACCCAGGTACGCACGCCGTGCAGGCCGACGGTAGCCGCTACGTGCAGGTGCGCACCGAGGCACAGAACGTGCAGCGCGCCAGCCATGCAGCCACCACCAATGCCTGCGGCCTGATGGTCGGTGCGTTGTTTCGCTTGCGCGGGTTTCCGCGTGCTGAAGTCAACCAGGAATATCTGGTGCTGTCGGCGCACACCACGCTGGCTGCGCCCGAACACGGCGGCGGCGAGCCGCCGTTTTCCAGCAGCGTGCAGGTGATGGAAAGCCGGCTGCCGTACCGTAGCCCGCAACGCACCGCAACGCCGACCATTGCCGGCCTGCAGACGGCGGTGGTGACCGGCGACGCCGACGAGGACATTGTGGTGGATGCGCATGGCCGCGTGCAGGTGACCTTCCACTGGGCCACTGCGGCACGCCCGCATGCCGCGCCATCGTGCTGGGTGCGCGTGGCCTCGATGTGGGCCGGCAAGGGCTGGGGCGCAATGAGCCTGCCGCGCGTGGGGCAGGAAGTGGTGGTGAGCTTTCTGGAGGGCGACCCGGACCGCCCGTTGATCGTGGGCAGCGTCTACAACGGCGACCATGCCCCGCCGTTTTCCCTGCCCGACAACAAGACCCAAAGCGGCGTGCGCAGCCGCAGCCTGCTGGGCGGCACCGCCGATTTCAACGAGCTGCGTTTCGAAGACAAGGCCGGCGCGGAAGAGCTCTACCTGCGTGCGCAGCGCGATCTGCGCGAAGAGGTGCAGCACGACCACACCAGCACCATCGACAACGATCGGGTGCTGACGGTCAAGCACGACCGCAGTGCGCGCATCGACAACAACGACAGCGTGGATGTGGGCAAGAAGCTGCTGCTGAAAGCCGGCGAAGAAATCGAATTGGTGACCGGCAACGCGCGGCTGGTGATGAAACAGAACGGCGAGATCGTGTTGAGCGGCATCAAGATCCTGATCGATGCCAGCTCGGAAGCCAAGGTCACCTCCACCGCTATCAAACTGCTGGCCAATGCACAGCTGCAGGCCAAGTCGCCGGCCACCGAGGTGGCTGGCGATGCCACGCTCAAACTGACCTCCGGCGGCATGCTCAGTGCCGAAGCCGGTGCCTCGGCCACGCTCAAGGGCCCGTTGGTCAGCATCAAGGCCGACGCCTTGGTGCAGGTCGGCGGCGGCCTGATCATGATCGGATGAGCGCGCCCACGCTCTCGCTGGCGCAGGCCTGTGCGCAGATGCAGTTGTCTGCGCCTGCCTGCGCGCAGCTGCGTACGCCGATCGCGCCGCAGGCGGCGGTCAGCGCGCTGCTGGCCAGCGGTCATGGCGAAGATGCCATCAAGCTGCTCGCGCGCCTGCTGCCCAAGCGCTACGCGGTGGCCTGGCTGTGCCAATGCGTGCGCGGCGAAAGCCTGGACGAGGAAGACCGTGCCGGCGCGGCACTGGCCGAGAAGTGGGTGCGCGAGCCCAGCGAGGCGCATCGCCGCGCCGCGCAGGCATTTGCGCATACCGGCGGCTATGTCTCCCTGGGTGCGTGGCTGGCGGCGGCAGTGGCCTGGTCCGGCGGCAGCCTGGCGCCGCCGCACCAGGCCACCCCCGTGCCGCCGGCCGACCACCTTACGGCGCGCGCGGTGGCCGCTGCCATCACCTTGCTGGCCGCGCGCGAACCGGCGCAGCTGGAGGCGCGGCGCAGCGACTATGCAGCGCATGCGATGGAGTTGCTGACCAGTGTGGGGGCGCCATGAAGCCGCCTGATCGCCGAAGTAGCGATCCGCGCGCGGTACATCGTGGGCGCGGCATCGGCGCCAACTGCGCGAGACCCAGCTGGTGTTCCAAAGCATGGTTGGATGCGGCGCCCACGCCAGGCTGCCGCACCAGAAGAAGCCTCGGTGCCGAACCGACAGCGCGGGCGCGCACGGCGATCAGCACTTGCGAATGTGCTCCAGCGCAGGCGATGTCCGTCTGCTGCATGCACTCCACCGGCAACGCTAGATGCAGCGTTTTCTGCCGACATGCACGAATGCCAGTCGCACCTACCGATCACCGTTTGCAGGAGTCCATGGCGTGTCCAGTTCGCAGTTGATCCTCACCGTCAGCGGCGCGCAGGCCGCGCAGTTCGGCGCCAGCGCGCAGAAGCGCTTTGCCGGCACCGGCGGCAGCATCGGCCGCTCCGACGAAAGCGATTGGGTCCTGGCCGCGCCCGGCGTTTCGCGTACGCACGCAGTGGTGCGCTTCCTCAACGGGATGTATTTCATCGAAGACCGCAGCACCAACGGCATGTCGCTCAACGGCACTGCGTTGACGCGTGCGGACCCGTCCGCGCTCAGCGATGGTGACCGCCTGCAGCTGGACAGCTTCGAAATCCAGGTACAGGTGCAGGCGCTGGCCACAGCCTCGACGCCAGTGTTCGACCCGCTGCCAGATGCGATGGACGACCGCACCCAGGTGGCGCCGCCGCCGTCGACGCTGCGTGCCCCCTCCGTCACGGCGGGCTTTGACCTGCTGGAGTTCGGCACGCCGCCTGCGGCACGGCATGCAGTGGACGGGTCGTTGGACGATCTGCTGCTGAGCGGCGCGCCCCGCGAGCTGGATCCGTTGCGCCTGCTCGACCCATTGCCTGCGCCGGCGCGCGATGCCAGCCCCAGCGCGTGGAATCAGAGCAACGCCGGCCACGACCATTTCCGTCCACCGGCCAGTGCCGATGCACGCGCCACCTTGCCGGAAAACTGGGACATGACGCTTGGCGATTTTGCGCCGTCCGCGCCATCGCCTGCGTTATCGCCCACGGCCGCGCCGGTGGCCTCGCCATGCACGCCGCCGGCGGCGGTGCCGGTTGCAGCCGCAGCGTCGGCGGCAACAACCGTGCCGCCGGAGCTGGATCGCATCTTCGCCATCGTGGTCGATGGCGTCATGGACGTGCTGCGTGCACGCGCCGAGATCAAGAACACCTTCCGGCTGCCGGTCACGGTGATCCAGCGCTCGGAAAACAATCCGCTCAAGTTCGCCGCCACCGCCGAAGATGCGCTGCAGAAGCTGCTCGCGCCGCCAAGCGCGTCGTTTCTGTCCGGGGTGCCGGCATTCGAAGATGCCTTCGACGATATCCGCTGCCATCAGATGGCGATGCTGGCCGGCATGCGCGCCGCTTTCGACGCCATGCTGTTCCACTTCAGCCCGGACCGCCTGGAGCAGGAAGCCGACGCCGGCGGCAAGCGCCTGGGTTTCGGTGGCAAGGGGCGTTACTGGGAACGCTATCGCGACAACTTCGAGCAGCTGCGCAGCGACCCGGACGAATGCTTCCGTCGCCTGTTCGGCGATGAGTTCGCGCGTGCCTACGAAGCGCAACTGGCGCGCTTGAAATCGGCACGGCGGCCGCCCGCGGGGCGCGGAATCTAGCACGCTTCGCCGAATCGCGTGCCGTCTGCACTGCATGCCGGCAGCGTTGCCGACGCGCTCAGTCAGGCAGGTTCTTGACGAACTCGATGAAGGCGCGCAACGCCGGCGGTGTGAGGGTGCGATTGGGGTAGTACAGGTACGGGCCCTGAAATGGCTGCCACCACGGGCGCAGGATGGGTTCAAGCGCACCTGTGTCGAACTGCGGCTGCAGCCATTGTTCGAACAGATGCAGGATGCCGCTTCCGGCGATGGCCGCCTGGATCGCCAGCTCGATTCCGCCGCCGATCTCCACCAGCAATTGCCCTTGCGGCACGATGGTGACCACTTCGCCGTCGCGCTCGAACTCCCACTCTGCAACGACGCCGCTTGGGAAGCGGCCGCGGATGCAGTCGTGGGCAACGAGTTGCCGCGGGTGGGTGGGGCGTCCGCGCCGGTCCAGGTAGCCCGGCGCGGCCGCCGTGGCGATGCGCTGCACGCGCGGGCCGATCGGGATGGCCACCATGTCCTGCTGCAGCCGTTCGCCATAGCGGATGCCGGCATCGCAGCGTGCGGCGATCACGTCGACAAAACTTTCTTCGGTCAGGATCTCCAGTGTGATGTCCGGGTACGCCGCCATAAACGCCGGCACAATCCTTGGCAGCACCAGGCGCGCGGCACTGACCGGCACGTTCAGCCGCAGCGTGCCGGTCGGCGTATCACGAAAGGCGCTGACCACTTCCCGGGCGTTCTCCAGTTCCTGCAAGGCGGGCGCGATGCGTGCCAACAACGCCTTGCCTGCATCGGTCAGCACGACGCTGCGCGTGGTGCGGTTGAACAGGCGCACGCCAAGCGAGGCCTCCATGCGCTTGATCGCATCGCTATAGGTCGAGGCGCTCACGCCCGCGCTCTTGGCGGCGTCTCGAAACCCTCCTGCGCGCGCCACGCGGACGAAGGCCTCCATGTCTGCGAGGTGACCGCTCATTGTTCGGCAATCCGTACGACCTGTCCGCTTTGTACCCGATTGTCGCACAGGGGGTGCCTGCGTACAGTTCCATTGCGCTGCGGCAGCGACCACGTCGTTGCCCCACGCGCCTCCCGCGTTGCTTCCTGTTTCTTGGAGCCACGCAACAGATCCCGTCGCACTCCCGTCTTGCCCCAACCGCGCAGCGGTGACGCGCCACCTGCCTCCATACCAACAGGATTCCCCATGAATAGCGGCAAGCCCTTGGGCGGCACATTGACCCTGCCCGGCACCACCCTTGGCATCAAGCGGATCGGCTACGGAACCATGCAGTTGCCCGGGCCGCATGTCTGGGGACCGCCGCGCGACAAGGCCTCGGCGTTGTCGGTGCTGCGCGAAGCAATCGCCCTGGGCGCCAACCACATCGACACCGCGCAGTTCTACGGGCCTGGTGTGTCCAACGCACTCATCCGAGAAGCACTGCATCCCTATCGCAGCGATCTGGTCATCGTGACCAAGATCGGTTTCAGCCGCGGCCCCGATGCCTCCTGGAATATCGATGTGTCGCCTGCAAGCCTGAGGCGGCAGGTGCATGACAACCTGCAGAGCCTTGGCCTGGAAACACTGGATGTGGTCAACCTGAGACTGGGCACGGCAATGGACACCGACGAGCGTTCGGTCGCCGAGCCGGTCGCGTGCCTGGCCGAGCTGCAACGCGAGGGCCTCGTACGCCATATCGGCTTGAGCAACGTCACGGCGCGCCAGTTCGAACAAGCGCAAACACTGGCCAACATCGTCTGTGTTCAAAACCAGTACAACCTGGTCAAGCGCGACGATGACGCCTTGATCGAGATGCTCGCGCAACAGGGTGTGGCCTATGTTCCGTTCTTTCCGCTCGGCGGCTTTTCGCCCGTGCAGTCGCAGCTGCTGTCGGGCGTTGCCAGGCAGGTAGGCGCCACGCCCAAGCAGGTTGCACTTGCATGGTCGCTGCAGCGCTCGCCCAACATCCTGGTCATCGCTGGCACATCGTCGGTGCCGCACCTGCGCGAGAACTTCGCATCCGCCGAGCTGAGCCTGTCGGCCGCGCAGGTCGCAACGCTCGATGGCATCGCTGCCGAGGCCGGCGGCGCTCGGTAGGCAGCTTGGCGACACCGCGCCGATGCAGATCGGCTCACCCGTCTCCACGCAATCGCCAGGCGGGTGCCTGCGCACGAGCCAGGCCGAGCAGACGACTGGCGAGGTCGTGTTGTCCGCTCCACGGTGCGCCCGCAGCATCGATATCGCTGGCCTGCTCGCACGCCCGCGTTCCACACCCCAACGCCTGGCCGAAGGACCGCACCGTGATCGGCTGACGGCAGCCGCACGGGCGTTGGCGACTGTCCGACGAAGCACGGCGCCTGAGACGTTTTGACGGGTGAGCAGCTTGGCTGCGCCGCAGAATTGCGCCACCGACACGCATCGGCGGTGCGGGGCTTGCGTCGGCAATGACCGCCGGGCGTACAGCGTGCAACACAGCTCAATGCACCCGACAACGCAGCGCGCAGGCGTTCCTGCAGGCGTGCCTGGCAGGTCGCGCGCGACGCGGTGTGGACGCCTGTGCGCTGCATCGGTGGCCGACCTTTTCTCAGCGAGCGGATCATGCACAACAACAAGGTCGTGTGGAGCGAAGGGCTGTTTCTGCGCCCGCAGCATCTGCAGCAGCAGGAACGCTACCTGGAGCGCTACGTCGACCTGCGTGCCGCGCGGCTGCGGCCGCATGCCTGGGGCGTGAGCGAGCTTGAGTGGGAGACCGATCTGCTGGCGGTCGGCAAGCTGGGCCTGCGCCGTGCGCGTGGCGTGTTCGCCGACGGCACACCCTTCGCAATGCCGGGCGACGACCCGTTGCCGGTTGCGCTGGAGGTCGAGCCCAACTGCCGCGACCAGATCGTCTATCTCACCGTGCCGCTGCGGGTGCCGGCGCAGCCCGAACTCGGGCGCCCGGAATCGCCGGCCGATCAGCTGTTTCGCTACCGCGTGCGCGAGACCGAAAGCAACGATGCCTCCGGTAGCACCAGCGAAGCGGTGTTGATGGAAGTCGGCGGGCTGAGCACGCGGCTGCTGCCGCACTCGCAATCGCTGGAGGGGCTGGACCGCATCGCGGTGGCGCGCATCATCGAGACGCGCGCCGACCGTCAGGTGGTGCTGGACCCGCATTTCATTCCCAGCGCGATGGTGTGCCAGGCCGCGCCGCGCTTGACCATGTTCTTGACCGAGTTGGTTGGGCTGCTGCATCAGCGCGGCGAAGCGCTGGCGTCGCGCGTGACGCTCACCGACCGCGGCGGTGCTGCCGATATTGCGGACTTTCTGCTGTTGCAGCTGGTCAACCGTTGGCAGCCGCAGATGGCGCATTGGGCTGCAGCGCCATTGGCGCATCCGGAAGAACTATTCCGTGCATTGGTGGCGCTGGCCGGTGAGTTGAGCACGTTCACCGCTGCCGGCAAACGCCCGCCTGCATGGCCTGCGTATCGGCACGAATCGCAGCAGGACAGCTTCGAGCCGGTGATCGCCGCCTTGCGCAGCAGTTTGAGCGCAGTGCTCGAACAGACCGCCACGCCGCTCCCGATCCAGGCGCGCAAGTTCGGCGTGTGGGTGGCGATGGTGCCGGACCCGGGCCTGCTCGACAGCGCGGCGTTCGTGCTCGCGGCCAAGGCCGACATGCCCAGCGAAGAGTTGCGCCGGCAATTGCCCGCGCACGCCAAGATCGGGCCGGTGGAGCAGATTCGCGACCTGGTCAATCTGCAGTTGCCCGGCATCGTGGCCACGCCCATGCCGGTGGCGCCGCGACAGATTCCGTATCACGCCGGCTATCTGTATTTCGAGTTCGACAAGAGCGCAGCGTTGTGGCGAACGCTGAAGACCTCCGGCGGTATCGCATTCCACTTCGGCAGCGAATTCGCCGGGCTGGACCTGCAACTGTGGGCGATCCGGAGCTGAGCATGCGCCGACCTGTTGCCGATCTGGCGCCTGCCTACGCCGCACCGCTGCCGGCCGCAGAGGGCACCGGCGTGCCCAGCGAAGACACCGACATCAGCGAATTGCTGGGCCGCAGCGTCAACCCGTTGGTGCAAGCGGCCACGCCGTTGCTGCTGTTGGCGGTGCAACTGCGCCACAGCGCGCAATCGCCCGATGTGGCGCGTTTGCGCGAGCAGGTGATGGCGCAGGTGCGCCGCTTCGAACACCGTGCGCGCGATGGTGGCGCCCCGGTGGAGGCGGTCACCGCCGCGCGCTACGTGTTGTGCGCGCTGCTGGACGAAGCGGTGCTCAACGCACCATGGGGCGAGCGCAGCGGCTGGTCGCAGAAGACCTTGCTGGTGACCTTCCACAGCGAATCGTACGGCGGTGCCAAGTTCTTCCAGATCCTGGAGCGCTTGTGCGCGGATGTGCCGCGGCATCTGGACTTGATCGAGCTGATGTATCTGTGCCTGGCGCTGGGCTTCGTGGGCCGTTACCAGATCGAGGCCGGCGGCATCGCGACGCTGGCGGCCATCCAGGAGGATGTCTATCGCCGCATCCGCGCTGCACGCGGCCCCGCACCGGAGAGCCTGGCACCGCGCTGGCGCGGGGTGGAAGACCGCCGCCGGCTGGGCCGCTACCTGCCGGTGTGGGCGGCGGCGTTGCTGGGCTTGAGCGTGCTGGTGGTGGCGTTCGTCTGGTTGCAGGCGCGCTTGAACAGCCTGTCCGCACCGATCAGTGCGCAAGCCGCGCAATGGGGACTTGCGCCGGCCACACCGCCGGACGCCGCGCCTGTGCCGCCACCGCCGGTGCGACTCAAGCAGTTGCTCTCCGCGCAGGAACGCGCCGGCCTGTTGCGCGTGGACGAACAGGCCGACGGGCAGACGCGGGTGCGCCTGAGCAGCGCGGCGATGTTCGCCTCCGGCGGCGTGGAGGTGGAGCCGCAGCAACGCGGCGTGATCGCGCAGATTGCTGCGGCCATCGAACAATTGCCGGGGCGGGTGATCGTGGTCGGGCACACCGATGACGTACCGGTGCGTTCGCTGCGCTTCCAGGACAACTACGCCTTGTCGGCAGCGCGTGCGCAGGCGCTTGCGCAGGTGTTGCAGGCGCAGCTGAGCACGCCGGGGCGGGTGGAAGCCATTGGCGCTGGCGATTCGCAACCGATCGCACAGCCGGTGCAATTGCCGGCCAACCGCGCGCGCAACCGCCGCGTGGAGATCCTGTTCCAGCCTGGGGAATGACGATGAAGACGCTGTTGTCCAAGCTGAGCGCAACGGTGGTGGTCGGCCTGCTGGCGCTATGCCTGCTGTCGGTGCTGCTGTGGGTGGGTGGGCCGTATGTGGCGCTGGCCGGCTGGAGCCCGCTGAGCAACGTGGCGGCGCGGTTGCTGGCGATCGTGTTGCTGGTGGTGGTGTGGGTGGGCGTGCTGACGCTGCGCCGCTGGCGCAGGCAGGTGCGTGCGGCGACCTTGTCCAGCGCACTGGCGGCGCCCGGCCGCGACGACGACCGCGAGCTGCGCAGCGGGCAGGAACGCGCGCAGCTGCAGGCGCGCTTTCAGCAGGCGATCCAGTTGTTGCGCAAGCGGCGCGGTGGCGCCGATCTGTACGCGTTGCCGTGGTATGCGCTGATCGGCCCGCCCGGTTCGGGCAAGAGCACCTTGCTGCAGTATTCGGGGCTGCAGTTTCCACTGGCCGCGCGCATGGGCGATGCGGCGTTGCGCGGCGTCGGCGGCACCCGCGATTGCGAATGGTGGTTCACCGACGAAGCGGTGTTCCTGGATACGGCCGGGCGCTACACCACCCAGGATTCGGATCAGGCGGTGGACGCGGGTGCGTGGCGCGATTTCCTGCGCCTGCTGCGACGCCATCGCCCGCGTCGCCCGCTCAACGGGGTGCTGGTGACGATGAGCATGTCGGACCTGTTGCTGCTCGACGATGCCGAGCGCGACACGCATATGCAGGCGATCCGCCGCCGCCTGGACGAACTGGCCGAGCAATTGCAGGCCAGCGTGCCGGTGTATCTGATCTTCACCAAGTGCGATCTGATCGGCGGCTTCGGCGAGTTCTTCGACGATCTCACGCCGGCGCAGCGCAACCAGGTGTGGGGCATGACATTTACGCTGGCGCAGACCCTGGACGGGCACGCGGCGCGCAGGTTCGCCGACGAATTCGGCGTGCTGCAGCAGCAGCTGAGTGCGCGCCTGTTCGAGCGCCTGAACCTGGAACGCGACCGCCTGCGGCGTGCGGCGATCCTGTCGTTTCCGCAGCAGGTTGCCGCTCTTGGCGAGCGTGCACGGCAATGTGTCGAAGGCACCTTCGCCGGCAATGCGTACGGCCCGGCACCGCTGCTGCGCGGGGTGTACTTCACCTCCGGCACGCAGGACGGCACCCCGATCGACCGCATGATGGGCGCGGTGGCGCGCACCTTCGGCCTGGAAGAAGCACGCGTGCAGGCACCGGGCGCGCAACGCCGCACCTTCTTCGTCGAGCGGCTGCTGCGCGAGGTGGTGCTGCGCGAATCCGGCCTGGCCAATACCCCGCCCGCCCAGCAGCGCCGCAGGGCGTGGCTGCAGGCCGCCGCGTACGCGGGCGTGGCGTTGCTGACCGGCGCCGTGCTGGCCGGGTTGGGGCTCAGCTACCTGGGCAACCGTGCGTACCTGCAGCAGGTGCGTGCTGCACTGGACGCGCGGCCGGCCGTGCCCGATCCCAATGCCGCCACCCGCATGCCCCGAGTACGTTGCGCGCACCCTGCAGCAAGCGGATGCGACGCAGGCGGTGGTGAAGGTGGCGCAGCAGTATCACGCTGGCGCGCCGTGGGCGTTGCGCATGGGGTTGTTCCAGGGCCAGGCGTTGGGCGAGCAAGTGCAGGCCGGCTATCTGCGTCAGCTCAACGCCACCTTGTTGCCGGCCTTGGCGGTGCGCCTGCGCACCGGTCTGGTCGATAACGCGCAGGCGCCGCAGGCGCTGTACTACACGCTCAAGGGCTATCTGATGCTGGGCCAGCCGCAGCATCTGGACCCGGCGCAACTCAGCGCGCTGGCGGCGATCGAAGCCGAAAAATTATTCCCCCGCGAGCCTGCCTTGCAGCAGGCGCTGGGTGCGCATCTGCAGGCGGTGCTGGAGTCGCCCACGCACGTGCGTGCACTGTCGCTGGACAACCAACGCATCGCCCAGGCGCGTGCCAGCCTGCGCGCCGCCGATCTGTCGACACTGATCTACGGCAACCTGCTGCTGACCCCGCCGGACGGCACGCCGTTGCGGCTGGACAAGGCGCTGGGCCTGCTGGCCGACACCTTCGTGCGCCGCAGTGGCACGGCGTTGTCCACCCCGGTGCCGGCGCTGTACACCCAGCCGGTGTTCGCGGCCTTGCAACGCGAGGGCATCGGCCAGGCGGTGGAACGCTTCGGGCGCGACGATTGGGTATTCGGCGGTACCGCGCTGGATGCATCCGCCAAAGCCACGCTGGTGCGCGAAGTGGGGCAGCGCTACACGGCCGATTACATCCGTTTCTGGGATGCGTTGCTGGCCGATCTGCAACTGCGTCCCTCGGCCGATCTGGCCGGTGCCAGCGCCACTGCCGCCAAGCTGGCCGGGCCCAGTTCGCCACTGCGGCTGCTGCTGGGCGTGGTGGGCGAGCATACCCAGGCAATGGAACGTGCACCGCCGGCAGACCCCGCGCAACGCGCGCTGGCGGCTGCCGCCAGCTCGGCGGGCGCCAAGGCGAATGCCGCCGCGGCCAAACTTCCTGGCGGGGCGGCGATGAGCGCCGCGCTGGCCACGCCGGCCGAGAGTGGCGCAGCTGCGGCGCCGGCAGCGGGTGCGGCGATCAGCGAGCATTTTCTGGCGCTCAACGCCTTGGCCGCCGGTGCCCCGGGCAGCACGCCGCTGGACCATCTGCTCAGCGTGCTCGATCAGCTCGGCAAGCAATTGCTGGTGATCTCCCAGGGCGGCGGCGATGCTGCGGCGGCAAACGCGCAACTGGCATTGGCCCGGCAGGAAATGGCGCAACTGCCGCCGCCGGTGACCGACTGGCTGCAGAGCCTGGCCGGCAGCAGCGCCACCTTGATGACCCAGGGCGCACGCGCCGCGCTGGATGGGCAGGTCAGGCAATCGGTGGGCGAGGTGTGCACGGAATTCGTGCGCGGCCGCTACCCGTTCGATCCGCAGGCGCAGGTGGAGATCCCGCTGCAGAATTTCGGCGAATTGTTCGGCAACGGCGGGCGCCTCGAGACGCTCTACACCGGCACCGTCAAACCGCTGCTGGATACCCAGTCCCCGCAATGGCGCTGGAAGGATGGCCCGGACGCGGTCATCGGCGCGCCCGGTCTGCCGGTGCAACTGCAGCTGGCGCAACGGATCCGGCAGAAATATTTTCGCGGCGGGCCCACGCCGCAGATCGGCTTTACCGTGCTGGCGCCCACGTTGGGCGAAGGCGTGACCCGGCTGACGCTGGATATCGAAGGCCAGCGCTACGACTACCAGCCCGGCGCGGCGCAAAGCATGCCGATGATCTGGCCCGGCCCGGTGCCGGGGCATGTGTCCATCGCCGCGTTCGGCGCCGATGGCGTGGCGCTGGGAACGCTGGACTACCAGGGCGACTGGGCCTTGTTTCGCGCGCTGCAGGCCGGGCACCTGGAAAACCCGTCGGATCTGCGCTTTGTCGCCAGCTTCGCGCTTGGCGGCCACGACGTGCAGGTGCCGCTACGCGCCGGCAACCTGCGCCATCCGTTCCTGGACAGCGACGTCCAGCAGTTCGCGTGCGGCGGATGAGCATGCCGGCAAACGAACCACCCGGCTTCCACGGCAAGTTGCCTGGCGTGGGCGACTTCGTGCAGCGGCGCCTGCCGGCCAGCTTCGTGCAGCCGTGGGATACGCATTTCGCCAACTGCCTGGACACGGTGCGCCAGCAACTCGGGCAGCGCTGGCCCGGCGCGTATCGCAGCAGTGGCCTGCGCGCATTTGCGTTGGGGCCGGGCGTATGCGGTACGCAGGCCTGGGCCGGCCTGCTCGGCCCGGGCGAAGACCGCGTGGGGCGCTGTTTTCCGCTGACCGTGGCGATGCCGTTGCCGCACATGTGCCTGCCGTCGGCGGCATGGTTCGGCGCGGTGGCTGCGTGCCTGGGCCGCAGCTTGCGCGCGCGCACCGATGCCGCCGGATTCGATGCCGCGCTGTGCGCGCTCGGCGTGCCGGGCGCGCCTTCCAGCACGCATGCACCGGCGCCCGGGCAATCGCTGTGGTGGCGGCTGGGCGCGGCCGCGCATTCGATCGACGGGCTGCCCACCGCCCGGATGTATCTGGAGTGGTTGCTGGCCGAGCAGGACATCACCGAGGTGACCCGATGAACGCGCCCTACCAATCGGCCGGGCACACCGAAACCGGCAAGGTGCGCCGGCTCAACGAAGACGCCTTGCTGCTGCGCGAAGACGCCGGCCTGTGGGTGGTGGCCGATGGCCTGGGTGGCCACAGCGCCGGCGATTACGCCAGCCAGTTGCTGGTGCAGCGACTGAGCGCGTTGGTGCGCCCGGCCGACCTGTGCGATTTCCTGGATGCCATCGACGACACCCTGGCGCAGATCAATCGCGAGCTGCTGCAGGTGGCGCGCGAGCGCCGCGTGGACATGATCGCCACCACCGTGGTGGTGTTGGTGCACGACCCGGATTTCATGCTGTGCGGTTGGGTCGGCGACAGCCGCATCTATGCCCAGCAGGGCGGCCCGCTGCGCCAGCTCACCCGCGACCACGTGCACGGCGTGCGCGATGACCTCACCCAGTTCGGCAGCGCACACGCCAGCGCCGCGGCGGCCGGCGTGCTTACGCGCGCGGTGGGTGCGCAAGAGCCGCTGTTCGTCGATTGGGTGCTGACGCCGAGCCTGCCGGGCACGCAGTTTCTGCTGTGCAGCGACGGCATCAACAAGGAAATTCCAGACCCGGAGCTGGATGCCGAATGCCATCGCTTCGGCGATCCACGCGCGCTGCTGGCGCGTCTGTTCGAATTGGCGATGGGGAGGGCGGCACGCGACAACGTCACCGCCGTCGTCGTTCGCCTGCAGGAGTAAGTGCATGCACGAAGACACCGCCACCGTCACCGAACTGGTCACCGCCATGCGCCGCGGCGCGCTCGACCTCGATGCCGTCCTGGCCGCGCTGGGCAAGCGCGCCGCGGTACCGGAGGCCGAATACCGCGCCGGCATGGAAACGCTGTGGACGCTGCAACGCCAGCACCTGCTCGACGATGCCACCGTGACCACGCTGGTGAGCCGGCTGGATGCGTTGCGCGATCGCGCGCCTGCGATTGCGCCATCGGCAACGCAGCAGCCAACACCCACGCCAACCGTGGTCGACGACGATGCCACGGTGGTGATGCCACGGCCCGGCCCGGCGCGCATGCTCGAAGACGACATCACCCGCGTGCAACCGGCCCAGCCCCTGCCCGGCGAGGCGCCCAGCCTCACCAGCCTGGGGCTGGGCGCACCCACCAACCTTGGCACGCAGACCGGCACCGGCACCGGCACCGGCACGGCCGGTACCGCCAGCCTGTCGAGCTGGCAGCACCTGGCCGAAGCCGCCGGCGGCGATCATGCCGGTGTCGGCAGCCTGCTCAAGGGCCGCTTCCAGCTCGAACGCGAACTCGGCCGCGGCGGCATGGGCGTGGTGTATCTGGCGCGCGACGAACGCAAGGTGGAAGCGCGCGACCGCGACCCCTGGCTGGCAGTCAAGGTGCTCAGCGACGAATTCCGCCGCCACCCCGACGCACTGGTCGCCCTCCAGCGCGAAGCGCGCCGCTCGCAGAAACTGGCCCACGACAACATCGTGCGCGTGTACGACTTCGACAAGGACCGCACCCTGGTCTTCATGACCATGGAATACATCGACGGTTGCGACCTGAAAACGCTGATCCGCGAGCAGGCCTGCCACGGCATGCCGCTCAAGCAGGCCTGGCCGCTCATCGACGGCATGGGCCGGGCGCTGATGCGCGCGCACGCGGCCGGCATCGTGCATTCGGATTTCAAGCCCGGCAACGTCATGGTCACCCGCGATGGCGTGGCCAAGGTGTTCGACTTCGGCATCGCGCGCGCCGGCAAACACGCTGCCGATGTCGCCGGCGAACAGACCGTGTTCGATGCGGCCACGCTGGGCGCCTTGACGCCGGCCTATGCCAGCCTGGAAATGATCCGTGGACAGGCGCCCACACCGGCCGACGATCTGTACGCGCTGGGCTGCGTGTGTTTCGAATTGCTGACCGGCAAGCACCCATTCGACAAACTCAGTGCCGAAGTGGCCCTGCGCGAAGGCCGCCGCCCGCCGCCGGTGCCGGGCCTGACCCGTCGCCAGTACGCCACGCTGTGCGCGGCCGTGGCGTTTCCGGCTGCGCAGCGGCTCACGCGTGTGGACCAACTGCTCGACGGCCTGCGCCAGGTGCCGTTGCGCGAGCGTGCGCTGCCGCTGATCGGCTATGGCGCCACCGCGCTGGTGTTGGTCGGCGTGGGCGGGTGGGGCGCATCGCGTTATCTGCATCAGCGCCATCTGGACGAGGTCATCGCACGCTTCGGCGCGCAGGACCGGCAGCAATACCGCGACGAAACCCAGGTCATGCACGCGCTGTCCAGCCTGAGCGCAGACGACCGCCGGCGCGTGCTCATGGACCGCAGCGACCTCATCGAAGATTTCCTGCTGCGCCGGCTGGACGCGCTGTGGAATCCGGCCAACGGCCGCGACGATTACCGCGGCGCGCTGCAGGTGTTCGCCTTGCGCGACCGGCTGCGGCTGTATTCGCCCTCGCTGGATGCGCGTCGCCAGGCCATCGAGCGCGAAAAGAACCAACGCCTCAACGCGCTCGACACCACGCTCAATCGCCAGCTCGATGCCGGGCTGTTGTTCCGCACCCAGCCCGACAACGCGCTGGCCACGCTCGACCAGGTGCGCCGCATCGATCCGGGCAGCAGCCTGCTGCGCCATTCGGCGCTCGAGGTACGGCTGGACGCCGCCATCGCCGAAGCAGTCGCAGCGGGGCAGCTCACCACCGCGCGGACGCAGGTCGAACAGGCGCGCGCCGCGTTCCCGGACTCGTTGCGCCTGCAGTTGCGCAGTGCCGAGGTCGGCGTGGCCGAGCAGCAGGCCAAGCGCACGCCGGTGGCCGCCGCGTTGCGCGATGCGGACAGCGCGCGCAAGGCACTGGCTGCCGATCTGGCCAACCCCAGCACCGATCCGGCCTGGCGCGCGCGCATCGACGCCGAACTGGCTGCACTGCCGGCGGCCGAGCGCAGCAGCCAGGGCAGCGCGCTGGCCGAGGCCATCGGCACGGCGGTTGCCGCACAAAGCGACCCCGCACAGCTGGCGGGCGCGCAGGCGCTGGTGGATTTCGGCCTGGGCCTGGCCCCGCAATCGGCCAGCCTGCTGGCCCAGCGCACGCGCCTGCAGACGCTGGAGCACCAGCTCGAACAAGCGCTGGCACGCGAAAGCGCCGAGTCCGAACTGGCCGCGCGGATCGAATCGCTACACCGCGCCGCCGCCGCCAACGATTTGGGCAAGACCGGCGACGCACTGGCGCGCATTCGCACGCTGCAACCGGGCCATCCGGTGTTGCGCAGCGAAGGCCCGCAACTGCTCTCGCAGGTGTATCGCAACACCGCCGGCGATGCGTTCGCACAAGGGCGTTACACGCAGGCGGCCGACCTGCTGGCGCAAGCGGTGCAGACGCTCGGCCAGCGCGCCGAATTGCGCAGCGCGCAAACCCGTTATGCGGTGGCTGCCGCCGTGATGAGCGCGGGCACGCTGGCGCCCAGCGAACGCCAGCAACTCGCCGCGCGCCTGCAGACGCTCTATCGCACCGACGCCACCGCGCTGGCGCAGCTGGAGGCGCAGATGAAGGCGGCCGGCCAATTGCCGGAAGGCGCGTTGTCGGCCCGTCTGCAACGCGCGCCCGCCGCCGATGCGCCGGCCGACGACAGCGTGCCCCAGGGCAGTGCCCCCGAGAACGCTGCGCCTGCCGCCGGCGCAAGACCGGCGCGCGGCAAATCCGCTGCCAAGCCCGCCGCTGCCGCCGCCACCGCTGCGCGCAACTCCGCCGCTGCGGTGGCAGCGCCCGCCAACGTGGACGATGCCGACAGCCTGCCGCCGCTGCCCACCGGCCCGGATCCCTGTGCCGGCCTGGCCGGGCGTGCTGCAGCGTGCTTCGACACACTCGGGCAGACCCGCGGGCCGATGCTGGTGGTGATCCCGGCCATCGCCGGCGGCAAGCCGTACGCCTTGTCGCGCGGCGAAGTGGCGGTGGCCGATTTCAACCTGTTCTGCCAGGCCACTGGCCGCTGTACCGCCCAGGCCGCCGCCACCCCGGAACTGGCGCGCGCGCCCGTACGCAATATCAGCCTGACCCTGGCGCGCGCCTATCTGCGCTGGCTCACCATCGGCAGCGGCGGCTGGCGTTACCGCCTGCCCAGCGATGCCGAGTGGCTGCACGCCGCGCAGGCGGCCAGCAACTGGCGGCAGGCCGAAGACAGCAATTGCGTGCCGCCCAACGCCAGCGCCGGCGATGCCGCGCGCGCACCGGTGTCGGCGCGCGGACGCGATGCCAATCCCTGGGGCCTGATCAATCTCACCGGCAATGTCTGGGAATGGGTATCGACCGGAACCGGCGTGCAGGCGCGCGGCGGAAGTTTTTCCAGCTACTGGTCCGATTGCACGGTGCAGGCCAGCCGTGCCGACAACGGCTCGGCGCAGCCGGACGTGGGCCTGCGCGTGCTGCGGGAGCTGCCATGAGCGCCGCCCCGCCGTCGCCCGCTGCAACGGCGCATCCGGCCAATGCGCAGCTGCAGGCGCTGGCGCTGGCGCATCAGCAGGGCCAACTCGACCGCGAGCAATACCGCGCGCGCCGTCGGCGCGTACTGGACGCCGCCCGCCAGAGCCAGGGGGTGACCCTGCGCAATGCCTTGCCGAGTTCGCCTGCTGCCCGGCCGGGCCCGCTGTCAGGGCATCCGGTCGCACGCAAGCTGCGCAGTCAGGTGGTAGCGGTCTTCATAATCGTGATGCTCATCGCAATAATCTTGCTAACATTGGATGAATGTACGTCGGGGTTTGATTGGCGTTCAGCAAGGGGCGAGGTCAGACACGCCGATCGCCGTGCAGTCGCCGCCGTGGCGCCTGCATGCGCAGCGGGACACGTCGGCCATGCGCAACAACGGATGGTCTCAGGGGAAATGGACGTATGCGTATGACGTGTCTGGCCGCGGCAGTGTCCGCGTGCCTACTGCTGGCCGCACCTGCGTGGGCGCAGTCGCCGACCGATGCCACCGCTGCTGCGCAGTCGGCCGCGGCGGTGCCGGCCATGAAGGACCGGACCGACGCGGTCACCCTGCAGGTGCGCGGCTTTCGCGTGCGCGATGTGGGCCACTACCCGGAGGCCGGGATCGACCCGGCCCGCATGCAGGCCGTGGCCGACGCTGCCTTTGCCGAGCTGGCCCAGGGCCAGCCGGTGGTGGCGTTGCGCTTCGATCAACTGCAGGCGGTCGCCGATGCCGTCACCCGCGCCTACCGGCAGGCCGGCTTCATCGTCAGCACCGCCTATCTGCCGGCGCAGACGCCCGGGCCCGACCAACTGATCGAGATCCGCGTGCTGGAAGGGCGCATCGGCCAGATCAGCGTGCAGGGCGCCGCACGCTACCGCGGCAACGCCTTGTCGGCACCGCTGCGCCAGCTGCAAGGCCGTCCGCTGCGCAAGCAGGACGTGGACACCGCGCTGTTGTATGCGCGCGATCTGCCGGGCGTGTCGGTGTCCTCGGTGCTGCAGCCGGGGCAGAAGGACGGCGAGACCGACGTGGTGCTGGTCGCCAGCGAGGCCGCCCGCCCGTATGTGATCACCCTGGGCGGCAACAACTACGGCACCGAGCTGACCGGCCGGTATCGCGCCCAGGCCGGCATCACCTGGAATAGCCCGCTCGGCCTGGGCGATGTGTTCGCTGCCAACTACGCCTATTCGCTGGCGCCGCGGCAGAGCCAGATCGGCGCGCTGTCGTATGGCCTGCCGATCGGCAGCGTGTCCGGCCTGAGCGCGGTGATCGGCGCCAGCCGCAGCGAACTGGAAGTGCGCAACGGCGTATTCGCCCGACTTGGCCTGAAGGGGCCGACCTCCATCGTCTACACCGGCGCCGACTGGAAATTCATCAACACCGAAACGCTGCAGCTGCAGGGCTCGGCGCGCTATCTGCGCGAGCAATCCAAGCTCAGCGCGCTGGGCATGCAGTTGTCCGACCAGCAGTTCGATGTCGCCGAGCTGGGCCTGTCGTTGCGGCGCACCGACCTGCGCTGGCGCGGTGTGGATCTGCTGCAGGGCAGCGTGCGTCAATCCTTGCGCGACCGCTCGGTGCCAGTGGACCAGATCAGCCCCGGCCGCGACAGCTATTTCACCATCGCGCGGCTGGCCTACACGCGCCTGCAATACCTCACCCGCACGCAACGGCTGTATTTCAAGTTCAACGGCCAATACAGCGACGACACGCTGACCCCGATGGAGCAGTTCGCTGTTGGTGGGCCGGACAGCGTGCGCGCCTATCCGGTCTCCGATGCCTTGGGCGACCGCGGGTACTACACCGCGCTCGAATACCACATCGATGCTCCCGGGTTTGCCGATGCCGCATCGCCGTTCAATGGCCGGCCCTGGCGCGAACTGCTGGAGCTGGATGTCTTTGCCGACCACGCCCGCGTGTTCGCCGCCAATGGCCGCCTGGCGCCGGCCAGTTTCGATGCCGCCGGCGTGGGCCTGACCTTCCGCTTGCCGCAGTACGCCAATTTCGAATGGCGCATCAGCGCAGCGCTTCCGACCGGTGCGCGCGCTGCCTCCGACGGACGCGACGACGCCCGCCTCTACACGCGTTTCGGCTTCACTTTCTGAGGGATCTGCGCATGCACGCCACCATCCATCCCGCGACCTCGCCGCGCACGCTCCCGTTGCGTCATTGCCCGCTGGCCATTGCGCTGGCCGCTGCCCTGCTGGCCATGCCGGTCAGCGGCCTGGCCCAGGTGGCGGCCAACCAGCTGCCCACCGGCGGCAGCATCGCCGGCGGCACCGGCACCATCAACGCCGCCAACGGCGCGACCCAGGTCGTCAATCAGACCTCCGCGCGCATGGCGCTGACCTGGTCGGCGTTCGACATCGGCTCGGCGGCCACGATGACCTTCCAACAGCCCAGCACCAGTTCGGTGGTGCTCAACCTGGTGCAGGGCGGCAGTCCTACCCAGATCTTCGGCAACCTCACCGCCAACGGGCAGGTGTTCCTGCTCAACAGCAACGGTGTGCTGCTCGGCAGCACCGCCAACATCAATGTCGGCGGGTTGGTGGTCAGTACGCTGGGCACCAGCGTGTCCCAGTTCATGAACGGCAACTACAGCCTGGATGCCGGCGGCACGACCGTGGCGCTGGTCTCCAACAGCGGCACCATCACCGCCACCGCCGGCAACATCACCCTGGCCGGTGCCGATGCGGCCACGCTCACCTTCGAAAGCGGCGGCTTCGGCGTGGTGATCGACAAGCCGCTGCAACTGAGTCTGGGCAGCGAGGCGGTGGACAATTCCGGCACCCTGAGCGCGTCAGGCGGCGCGATCCAGCTGCAGGCGCGCGCGGCGCAAGGCCTCTTCGATCGACTCATCAACAACAGCGGCACAATTCGTGCGTCGTCGCTGTCCAATGGCCCCGACGGCAGCGTGTCGCTCATCGCCTCCGGCGGTGGCAGCTTCGATGTCGCCGGCGGCGGCAGCATCGATGCCGGTACCGGTGCGATCACCTTGAGCACCGGTCGCGGCGTGCAGCAGACCGGCATCTACACCGCCGGCAGCCTGGATGGCTTTATCGGCGGCAGCGCCACTTTCAGCGGGGCCAACAAGATCAGTGGCCTCGGCAACCTGGACGTGGGCGGCAACCTCAGCCTGAGCAACACCGTCGCGTTGTCCCAATCCGGTGCGCTGGCGGTGACGGGCACCAGCCAATTCCTGCAGTCCGGCAGCGCGCTGTCGCTGACCAACGGCAGCAATACCTTCGGTGGCCTGTTCAGCGCCAGTGGCAACGGCATTGCCGTGAACGCGGCGGGCAATCTCTCGATTGGCACGTTGACCCTCGACAGCAACAGTGCACTGTCGTTGAGCGCCGCTGGCGCATTGACCTTGCCGACCACGGCGATCAACACCGGCAGCGCCAATCTCACCCTGTCCAGCGGCGGCGGCCTCAGCACGCGCGCCGCGCTGGCAGGCACGAACGTGGACCTCACCGGTCGCGGCGGCATCGCGCTGGCGCATGACGTGACCGCAAGCGGCACGCTGAAACTGACCTCTACCAACACCGCAATCACCCAGACCGCCGGCAGCGTGGCCGCGACCGGCACCAGCACCATCAATGCCGGAACCGGTCCCATCACCCTGGACGGCGCGAGCAACGACTTCCAGGGCGCGGTGACGCTGACCGGCGGCAACACGCGCATCAGCGACAGCGGCGCGCTGACATTGGGTGCGGTGAACAGCAACGATCTCACCGCCACCAGCAATGGCGCGTTGAACCTGGGCAGCGGCCGGGTGGGCGGTGCGTTGCTCGCCACCAGCAACAACGGCGCGATCACGCAGTCGGGAACCGGCAGCTTGAGCATCGTCGGCACCAGCAACCTCAACGCCGGCACCGGTGCGATCACGCTGGGCAACAGCGGCAACACCTTTGGCGATCTGGTCAGCGCCAGCGGGCGCGGTATCGCGTTGAATGCTGCCGGCAATCTGGCGATCGGCAGCTTGAACCTCGGCAGCAACAGCGCACTGTCGCTGCGTGCCACCGGTGCATTGACGCTGCCGACAACCGCGATCGATACCGGCAGCGCCAATCTCACCCTGTCCAGCGGTGGCAGCCTCACCACGCGCGCCGCGTTGACGGGCACGAACGTGGACCTCACCGGTACCGCCGGCATTGCCCTGGCGCATGACGTGACCGCAAGCGGCACGCTGGCACTGACCACGACCAACAGCGCAATCACCCAGACCGCCGGCAGCGTGGCCGCCACCGGCACCAGCACCGTCAGTGCCGGAACCGGCGTCATCGAACTGGATGAAGCGACCAACGACTTCCAGGGCGCGGTGACGCTGACCGGCGGCGCCACGCGCATCGCCGACACCGGCGCGCTGACGCTGGGTGCGCTGAATACCGGTAACCTCACCGCCACCAGCAACGGTGCGTTGAACCTGGGCAGCGGCAGCGTCCGCGGCACCCTGGATGCAACCAGCGGCAATGGCGCCATCAGTCAGAGTGCCGGCCTGATCGTCGATGGCACCGCCACCCTCAACGCCGGCAGCGGCGCCATTGCGCTGACCGACGGCAATAACGATTTCCGCAGCGACGTGAGCCTGACCGGCACCGGGATCAGCGTGGTCGATCGTGACGACCTGCTCGTCTCCACGATCAGCAACGGCACCAACGGCGGCATCGCCCTGACAGCGGGCGGCGCACTCACGCTGCCTGCCCAGAACCTCAGCACCGGCACCGGCGCGCTCAGCCTGACCGCCAATGGCGGTGCACTGACTACGCTCGGCACCTTGGACGGTGGCAACGTCAGCGTGAGCGCGCGCGATGGCGTGGTGCTCAATCACAACGTCACCGCCAGCGGCCTCTTGGGCTTGACTGCCACCAACGCCGCAATCACGCAGAACGCAGGGGTGCTCGACGTCGGCGGTCTTGCGACAGTCAATGCCGGCACCGGCGCCGTTTCGCTTACGGGCGACAACGACTTCAGGAACGGCATTGCATTGACCGGCCGCACTATCGCAGTGGTCGATGCGAACGATCTGGCCGTGCTCTCGCTCAACAACGCCGGTGCCGGCGCCATTGCGCTCACCGCAGGCAACTCGCTCACGTTGCCCGGCAGCGGATTGACCAGCAGCGACAACCTGACGCTGCGTGCAGACAACGGCACGCTCACATTGGGCGGCAATCTCGTCGGCAATGCGGTCTCGCTGTTCAGCGCCAACGCACTCTCGCTGGCGACCAGTATCGACAGCAGCACCTTGTCGGTGTCCACCCGCAACAGCGCGATCAACCAGACCGCAGGCGCCTTGCGCATCGGCTCGACTTCCAGCTTCAACGCCGGCACCGGTGCGATCGCATTGGGCAGTGCCGGCAATCACTTCGGCGGTGCAGTGAGCCTGGCCGGCAACGGCGTGTCGATCAGCGACAGCGGCGCGCTGACGCTGGGCACGCTGAATACCGGCAACCTCACCGCCACCAGCAATGGTGCGTTGAACCTGGGCAGCGGTCGCGTTGCCGGCACGCTTGCGGCGAGCAGCGGCAATGGCGCCATCGGCCAAACCGGCGGACTCATCGTCGATGCCACCACCACCCTCGATGCCGGCAGCGGCGCCATCGCGCTGATCGACAGCAGCAACGATTTCCAGGGCAGCATGAGCCTGGCCGGCGTCGGCATCGCGGTGCGCGACAGCAACGATCTCACGCTCTCGGCGTTGACCAGCAACAACGGCGGCACGATCGCGCTGACCGCGGGCGGCAATCTGATCCTGCCAGGCACGACGTTGAACAACGGCAGCGGCGACATCAACCTGGTCGCCAACAGCCTGAGCCTGTCTGCCGCATTGCTTGGCGACACCGTGAGCCTGCGCGCCAACAGCGGCTTGAGCTTGGGCCAGAACATCACGGCGCGCACGTTGTCGCTGGCCAGCAGCAATGCCGCAATCACGCAAAGCGGCGGCGCATTGCTGGTCAGCGGCGCCACCACGGTCGATGCGGGCACCGGCGCGATTTCGTTGCTGCAAGCCGGCAATCACTTCACCCGCGTGGACCTGACCGGCAACGGCATCGGCGTGACCGACAGCGGCAACCTCAGCCTTGCCGCATTGACCAGCACCGGCAACGGCGCGGTCGTCGTGACGGCCGGCGGTACCTTGAGCCTGCCGGCACAGGCGCTGACGGTCGGCAACAGCAACCTGACCCTGGCGTCGAACGGCGGCGCACTGAGCACGGCCGCAGACCTGGGTGGCAACGACGTCACGCTGTTCGGACGCGACGGCCTGACGCTCGGCCACACCGTCACCGCCAACACGCTCGCCCTGCGCAGCACCAACGCCGCCATCGTGCAGAACGCCGGCGCACTGGCGGTGGTGGGCGCCAGCACCGTCGATGCCGGTAGCGCCAGCATCGCGCTCAATCGCGGCAGCAACCGCTTTGGCGCCGGCATCAGTCTCACCGGTACCGGCATCACGGTGGCCGATCGCGGCAACCTCACCATCAATGCCTTGAATGCCGGCGCCAACGGCACCATCGCGTTGACCGCCGGCGGTGCACTGAACCTCTCCGCGCAGAACCTGGACACCGGCACCGCCGATCTTGCCTTGATCGCCAATGGCGGCAGCATGAGCACCGGCGGTAACTTGCGCGGCCGCAACGTCGCCCTGTCCGCACGCGACGGCCTCACCATCGGCCACAGCATCACCACCACAGGCGCGCTGTCGCTGAGCAGCAGCAACACCGCGATCACCCAGACCGCCGCGGCACTCGACGTTGGCACCATCACCACCGTCAATGCAGGCAGTGGCAACGTCGCGCTCGATACCGCCGGCAACACCTTCAACGGCGTGGTCAATCTCACCGCAGGCGACGTGCAGATCGCCGGCAACGCGCTCAACTTCGGTACGCTGTCCACCAATGCACTCACCGCCAACAGCAGTGGCGCACTGCATCTCGGCAGCGGCGTGGTGCGCGGCGCGTTGAACGGCACCAGCGGCAATGCAGCGATCACCCAGAGCGGCGGTCTGTCGGTCGGCGGGGCATCCACCTTGAATGCCGGCAGCGGCGACATTGCCTTGACCGATGCCAACAACGACTTCGTCGGCGCGGTTGCGCTCACCGGCAATGCCATCGCCGTGCAGGATCGCAACGACCTCAGCATCGCTGCAGTGCGCAGCGGTGCCAATGCGGCGATTTCGCTGGTCGCGGGCGGCGACTTGAACCTGCCGGCCAGCCAGATCGACGCCGGCACCGGCGCGCTGACGCTGACGGCCAACGGCGGCACCTTGCGCACTGCCGGTGCCTTGCGCGGCGGCACCGTGCAACTGACCGGCGCCAACGGCATTGCGCTGAGCAACACGGTCACGGCAGGCAACGCGCTGCGCTTGAACAGCACCAACGCCGCCATCACCCAGGCCGGCGGCGCATTGCTGGTCGCAGGCGACACCACGGTCGATGCCGGCCGCGGTGCCATTACCCTGGAGGCGGCGGGCAACGACTTCCAGGGCGTGCTCGCCCTGACCGGCGGTGCCAGCAGCGTGCGCGATGCCAATGCCTTGACCCTGGGCACGCTCAACACCGGCAACCTGCAGGTGAGCAACAGCGGTGTGCTGACCCTGGGCGTTGGGCTGGTCAATGGCGATCTGGATGCGGCCAGCAACGGCGGCGCCGTCACCCAGAGCGGCGCCTTGACCGTCACCGGCAGTACTCGCATCAACAGCGGTGGCGCCGCCATCGCATTGACCGATGCCGGCAACGATTTCCAGGCAGCGGTGAGCCTGAGCGGCGGCACGGCCAGCCTGCGCGATCGCAATGCGCTGGTGTTGGGCAACCTGGATGTGGACGCACTGGATGTCGCCAGCGGCGCCGGCCTGGATCTGGGCCAGGGGCGCATCGCCGGCGGCTTGGTCGCCCGCAGCGGCACTGCCGCCGCTGCCGCCGGCGCAAGCAGCCCCCGCTTGCAATCGACAGCGGCGCCGGTGGCGCTGGCGACCGACATCACCCAGCAGGGAGCGTTGACGGTGGTCGGCAGCAGCCTGCTCGATGCCGGCACCGGCGCGATCGTGCTGGATGCGGCCGGCAATGACTTCCAGGGCACGGTGCAGGCGCGCGGCAGCAGCATCGCCATCGTCGATCGCAACGACCTGGCGGCGACTGCGCAAGCCAGCGATGCCCTGCGCCTGCAGGCCGGTGGCCAGCTCACCACCGCTGGCGCGCTCAGCGCCAACACCATCGCCCTGCGCGGCAGCAGCGGCGTCGTACTCGATCACGACGTTGCGGCCGCCAGCCTGGCCTTGAGCAGCGGCGGGGCGATCACCCAGAGCGCTGGCAGCCTGCGCGCCGGGCAGCTCAGCGGCAACGCCGCCGGGGCGGTCGTGCTCACCGGCAGCGGCAACGCCATCGACACGCTCGGCGACTTCAGCGCGCAAGGCCTGGATCTGGTCAGCAACCGCTCGCTGCTGGTCAGCGGCCGCGTCGACGGCGGCCCCTCGCTGCGCCTGCGCAGCGGCGGCGAGCTGCAGCTGGGCGGCCAGCTCAGCGGTGCCGCCAGCTGGTTGCAGGCCGTCGCCGGCATCCGCCAGCGCGCCGGCAGTTCGATCACCGCCGGCCTGCTCAGCGGTGGCGCCGGCGGAGCGGTGGTGCTGGGCGATGCGGCCGGCTTCATCGACAACCGGGTCGTGCGCCTGGGCGATTTCACCGCCAGCAATGGTTTCAGCTTCACCAACGGCGGCGATCTGTTGCTGGTGCTGGCCAATGGCAGCAGCTACAGCGTGGATGCGGGCAACAGCGCGATGTTCCTGTCGGTCCGCGGCAATCTGTTCCAGGACGGCCGCGCGCCGCTGCGCAACGGCACCGGCACCTTTGCCGCCACCGGCCAGATCGGGACGCAGCAGAACCCGATCTATGTGATCGGCACCGGCACCCAGACCGTGGCGGCGATCGGCGCGCCGCCGGCGTATTTCAACGCCACGACGGTCGACGGCAGCCTGCTCGATCTGGCCGGCGGCTCCGGCTTCAATGTGCCGGCCTCGGCGTTTGCCGGCCGTGCGCAGAGTTCGGCCAGCCGCACCGTGGCCTTCGTGGATCTTTCGGCCAGCGGTACCCCGTATCGCGCCTTCGGCCTGGTCCGCCCCGGCCTGCGTCTGCCCGACGACCAGCAGCCGGCCTGCGATGCCGGCGACCCGGATGCCGTCTGCAACCCCGAGTGACCTGCCTGCCGCCGCTTACCGCGGCGGCTTCCCCCGATGGAGGCCGTGCCATGCAAGACGACCGTTCCCTGGAGACCCTGCTGGCGCCGCTCGGCGACGACGCCCCGGCCGGACCGGATCTGGAATACGACCCTGAGTTCCTGCGCCTGGAGCGCGAATCGGCCATCCGCGCCGAGCGCGCGCTGGGCGAGAGCGTCATCGCCGCCGAAGAGCCGGACTGGGACAAGGTGCAGGCGCTGGCGCTGGAGCTGTGCCGGCGTAGCCGCGACCTGCGCGTGGCCGGCAAGCTCGGCGCTGCATGGCTGCGCCTGCGCGGCCTGCCCGGCTGGGCCGCGCAGGCATTGATCCACGGCCTGCTTGAGCGCCACTGGGACAGCGTGCATCCGCAGCTGGATGCCGACGACGACAACGACCCGACCTCGCGCATCAATGCGCTGGTCGGCCTCAGCGACCCGTTGGGTGTGCTCGGCGCGCTGCGCACCACCGCGTTCGTGCAGTCGCCGCGGCTGGGCCGCTTCAGCCTGCGCGATCTGCGCGTGGCCAACGGCAGCATCAAGCTGCCCGACGGCCAGAGCGGCCCCAGCCTGGCCGAAATCGAAGCCTGCTGCCAGGACTGCGCGCCGGAAACGCTGGCCACCTCCGCGCAGGCCATCGCCGAGGCGCTGGTGCAGGCGCGCGCGATCGATGCGCTGCTGAGCGAGCGTGTCGGCACCGCTGCCCCGGACCTACGGCCGCTACTGACCGACCTGCGCGATCTGGAGCGCTTCGTGCTGCCGCATTGGCAGGCGCGGCAGGGCATCTCGGCGCTCACCGAAGACGATGCGCAGGCTGCCGACCAGGGCCACGCCACCGCCACGGCAACCAGCGCCACGCGCCGCAACGACGAGATTGCCGGCCCCGACGATGTGAAGCGGCGGCTGGACGAGATCTGCGCCTATTACGCCCGGCACGAACCGTCCAGCCCGGTGCCGATGCTGCTGCGCCGCGCGCAACGCCTGGTCGGCTGCGATTTCCTGGCGCTGATGAAAGAGCTGGCCCCGGCCGGCATCGACGAATTGCAACGCGTCACCGGCCCGCTGGAAGAAAACTGAGCCGCTGAAAACGCATCGCCAGGCAAACAAACCTGGGCAGCTGGTGTCCGGCCGGGCAGCGCACGCCAGACCGCGGTTGTGCCGGTCAGGCTGGGCACGCTGAGCGGTGCGCCCAGCAATCGTGAGCACGGTTGGGCAGCGCCCAGCCGTGTGAAAGAGCGCCGGGCACGGCTGCATGCCGGCCGCCCATCATCAGCGCCACCGCAAGCGCATCACCGGTTTGCGGCGCGCGCAAGCGTGGATCTTCGCAGGCGCGGCCAAGGCAACGCACCGCAGATCAAAAACGCAACGCCACCGGGCGTCAACGCCCGACGCATGCCCCACGAATCCCGAATCCCAACTCCCCAATCACCAGCTATAGAGCTGCCAATACACCTTGTTGACCTTGTCCTTTTCCGCGTCGGTATGGCCGTCGTGGTCGCGGTCGTACAGGAAGTAGGGCGCCCCGCGCGCTGGCGTCACCCGCACCATCTCCAGCTGGCCGTTGACGCGGTATTCGTCGACCTTGTCGCCATTGCCCATGGTCTTGCTGGTGACATCGGCGCCAGCCGGGATATCGCCACCGGCGCGGTCGCCGCCGCTGGTGGCACAGCCGCCGAGCAACAGTAACGGCAGTAGCAGAAGACGTGCTTTGTTCATTGTCGTTATCCGGATTGATCGCCGGGCAGTATGCGCTGGCGCGGTGTGCCCTGGGCGTGCAGCGTAGAATCGGGCCATGAGCAGATTAGTCCTGATCGACGGGTCCAGTTACCTGTATCGCGCGTTCCACGCGCTTCCGCCGCTGACCAATGCCCAGGGCGAGCCCACCGGCGCCTTGTTCGGCGTGGTCAACATGTTGCGCGCCACCTTGAAGGAGCGCCCCGCCTACATCGCCTTCGTGGTGGATGCGCCCGGTAAAACGTTCCGTGATGACTTGTATGCCGACTACAAGGCCAACCGGCCGTCGATGCCCGACGACCTGCGCGCGCAGGTGCAGCCGATGTGCGACATCGTGCATGCGCTGGGCATCGACATCCTGCGCATCGACGGCGTGGAAGCCGACGATGTGATCGGCACGCTGGCGCTGCAGGGCGCCGCCGATGGCCTGGCCGTCACCATCTCCACCGGCGACAAGGACTTCGCCCAGTTGGTGCGCCCGGGCATCGAACTGGTCAACACCATGAGCGGCAGCCGCATGGATTCGGACGCGGCGGTGATGGCCAAGTTCGGCGTGCGGCCCGATCAGATCGTCGACCTGCTGGCGCTGATGGGCGACACCGTCGACAACGTGCCCGGCGTGGAGAAGTGCGGCCCCAAGACCGCCGCCAAATGGCTGGCCGAATACGACTCGCTCGATGGCGTCATCGCCAATGCCGACAAGATCAAGGGCAAGATCGGCGACAACCTGCGCGCCGCGTTGCCACGCCTGCCGCTCAACCGTGCGCTGGTCACCATCAAGACCGATGTCACCCTGGCCAGCGGCCCGCGCGCGCTGGACCTGCGCGAGCCCAACGCCGAGGCGCTGGCGGTGCTGTACGCCCGCTACGGCTTCACCCAGGCGCTGCGCGAACTCGGTGGTGCGGCCGCCGCCCAGGCCGGCCTGCTGGCCGAACCGGTGGCGCTGGGCGCCGCTGCTGCCACTGCGCGCACCGAGCCGGGCCGCGCGCGCGGTACCGGCTTCGTCTCCGGCCCGGTCAACGCAGCGGTGGATCTGGATCCGTCGCTGTCGGCGCCCGGCCAGTACGAAACCATCCTGACCCAGGACCAGCTCGACAGCTGGATCGCGCGGCTGCGTGCCGCTGGGCAGTTCGCCTTCGATACCGAAACCGACAGCCTGGACCCGCTGCAAGCCGATTTGATCGGCCTGAGCGTGGCGGCCGAGCCCGGCCAGGCGGCGTACCTGCCGTTCGGCCACAACTTCCCCGGCGCGCCGGTTCAACTCGACCGCACCCAGGCGTTGGCGCAACTGGCACCACTGCTCACCGACCCGGCCGTGCGCAAGCTCGGCCAGCACGGCAAGTACGACCTGCACGTGATGCGCCGGCATGGCGTGGCGCTGGCCGGCTATGCCGACGACACCTTGCTTGAGAGCTTCGTGCTCAATTCCGGCAGTGCCCGCCACGACATGGACAGCCTGGCCAAGCGCTATCTCGGCTACGACACCGTCAAGTACGAAGACGTCTGCGGCAAGGGCGCCAAGCAGATCCCGTTCGCGCAGATCAGCCTGGAGGACGCCACCCGCTACGCCGCCGAAGACGCCGACATCACCCTGCGCCTGCATCGCGTGCTCGGCCCCCGGCTGGCCAGCGAACCGGGCCTGGAGCGCGTCTACCGCGACATCGAAATGCCGCTGGTGGACGTGCTGGCCCGCATCGAAGCCAACGGCGTGTGCGTGGACGCGGCCGAACTGCGCCGCCAGAGCGCGGACCTGTCCAAGCGCATGCTCGCCGCCCAGCAGAAGGCCACCGAGCTGGCCGGGCGTAGCTTCAACCTGGATTCGCCCAAGCAGCTGCAGGCCTTGCTGTTCGACGAGCTCAAGCTGCCTGCGGTGGTCAAGACGCCCAAGGGTCAGCCCTCGACCAACGAAGAGGCGCTGGAAGCCATCGCCGACCAGCACGAGCTGCCGCGGGTCATCCTGGAATACCGTGGACTGACCAAGCTGCGCAGCACCTACACCGACAAGCTGCCGGAGATGATCCACCCGCAGTCCGGGCGCGTGCACACCAGCTACCACCAGGCCGGTGCCGCCACCGGGCGGCTGTCCTCCTCGGATCCGAACCTGCAGAACATCCCGATCCGCACCGAAGACGGCCGCCGCATTCGCCGCGCCTTCGTCGCACCGCCCGGACGCAAGCTGATCGCCTGCGACTATTCGCAGATCGAGCTGCGCATCATGGCGCACCTGTCCGGCGACCCCGGGCTGGTGGGTGCGTTCGAGTCCGGCGCCGACGTGCATCGCGCCACGGCCGCCGAAGTATTCGGCCGCACCATCGACACCGTCAGCGCTGACGAACGCCGCGCTGCCAAGGCGATCAACTTCGGCCTGATGTATGGCATGAGCGCCTTTGGCCTGGCCCGCCAGCTCGGTATCGGCCGCGGCGAGGCGCAGGATTACATTGCGCTGTACTTCAGCCGTTACCCGGGCGTGCGCGACTTCATGGAAACCACCCGCCAGCAGGCGCGCGACAAGGGCTATGTGGAAACCGTGTTCGGCCGCAGGTTGTACCTGGATTTCATCAATGCCGGCAGTCAGGGCCAGCGTGCCGGTGCCGAGCGCGCCGCCATCAACGCGCCGATGCAGGGCACCGCTGCGGACATCATCAAGCGCGCGATGGTCAACGTGGATGGCTGGATCGCCGACCACGCGCAACGCGCGAAGATGATTTTGCAGGTGCACGACGAACTGGTGTTCGAAGCCGACGTCGATTTCGTCGACACGCTGCTGAGCGAGGTCACCACGCGCATGGCGGGCGCAGCCGAATTACGCGTGCCGCTGGTGGTCGATTCGGGCGTTGGCGATAATTGGGACCAGGCGCATTGATGCGGTGAATGGTGGATATGCTGAATACGCAGATCAGCAATAATCCGTTCCAAAAATAATGTGAATTCAGCTGAGTTAATGAAATGAATACCCCCTAAATTCTACATTTTTTTAACAGTCGCCTTCACGATCCATCAATGTGGAAAATGTTGTTATATCCCTCGACGGGCGCAACGCCTGTCGGCAGATCTCTCCCATCCCCTGGAGCAGATCTCGGAGCGGAAACTCCTCCCCAAGTTTCCGTTCCCTGGCCCCGCCGACCTACCCCTGGTCTGCGGGGCTTTTTATTTGCGTCCTCCCAATTTGCGTAAGCGTTGCAGCGTGAGTTGCGATGCTGCAGGTGGCTCGGTTGCGCAGGCGCGTGGCGTGTAGTGCACGCGTCAGCGACCCGCTGCAGGCAACACGTTCGCTTGCGCCAGCGCCAATGCATGCCGCGTTGCAGCGTATGTGCCCCGCTTAACTCGCCGGGTGGCGGCTATGCGGATGCATGCTGCGCCAGCGGTCTGGTAGCCACGTTACTCATTCAGGTTTATGGGAGTGCCAAAGCGCGCATTCATCTGTCGGCCTGCCGTCGTTGCGTTGCACACGCTAGCCCTGTACGCGCTTGCCGGGGCACGCTGCAATGCGGGCGATGGTGTGAGTTTGATTCTGCAGAAGAACAACGCGCCTCGCGTCACGCGATCGGCGCCTCTGCTGTGCCGTCACCGGGCGGCATGGCGCACGATGACGCAGTTGATCGAGCCGTCAGCAGGCAAGGCGCTTGCCCGCCACGCGCGCCGTAACGTGTCTGCCAGTGCCACCACCTGCGTGGACGTCCGCCAGGACGCCCAGCCTACGGCGACGTTTCGATCAACCCAGCCAGTCGCGTGGAATCAGGTAATCGGCCAGACCCGCTTCGGCGCTGCCTGGCTCCGGCGTGAAGCCGTACTCCCAGCGTACCCGCGGGGGCAAACTCATCAGGATGCTCTCGGCGCGCCCACCGCTCTGCAGACCAAACAGGGTGCCGCGGTCGTAGACCAGGTTGAATTCCACGTAGCGCCCACGACGGTACAGCTGGAACTCGCGTTCGCGCTCGCCATAGGGTGTGTCCTTGCGACGCTGCACGATTGGGATGTAGGCATCCAGGAAGCCATCGCCCACTGCGCGCTGGTAGGCGAAGTCGCGCTCGAAGTCCTGACCCAGATCGTCGAAGAACAGTCCGCCCACGCCACGCGTTTCGTTGCGGTGGCGCAGAAAAAAATACTCGTCGCACCAACGCTTGTGCGCGGCATAGCGCTCTTGGCCAAACGGCACGCACAGCGCCTGCGCCACGCGGTGCCAGTGGTGTACGTCTTCATCGAAAGGATAGAACGGGGTCAGGTCGAAGCCGCCGCCAAACCAGGCGGCCACCACCGCGCCATCGCGCTCGGCGCGGAAGTAGCGCACGTTCATGTGCGTGGTCGGGATATACGGGTTGTGCGGATGAAACACCAGCGAGACGCCGCATGCACGCCAGGTCGCACCGGCAAGCTCGGGCCGGTGCGCACTGGCCGACGGCGGCAGGCGCGTCCCGGACACGTCCGAAAAACCGATGCCGGCCTGCTCGAACACCGCACCGTCGCGCAGGATGCGGGTCCGGCCACCGCCGCCTTCCTCGCGCTTCCAAACATCCTCGGCAAAGCGTGCCTTGCCATCGGCAGCTTCCACAGCGGCGCAGATCCGGTCCTGCAGGTCGGTCAGATAATCGCGTACACGGTCGAATTCGTTCATGTCCCAATTCTAAGCCGTGCACTGGGCGTGGTGTATCCCGCGCAAGCGCGCCCGTTTGTCGCAGTGCGATGCGGGTGACGGCGTAGCAATCAGTGCAGGGCAACGACCAGTCGTGTCGCTTGGTGCGCAAAATTCCAGCGCGGCAGCCAACAGTCAGCCAACCGTGCGAGGTGTGCTTTCGTTTCGCGACAAGACCACCAGCAAACTGTCTGGTGAGGGCGCCGCTCCCTCGAGGTCTTTGCGCTGGCTGTAGGGTCCTTGCCCGCCCACCATCGCGGGACACGCTGCAAGCACGTCCCTGTAAGCTCCTTGGCGGCATCCATGCCGCCAAGGATCCCGCGACGGTGAGCGGGCAAGGACGCTTCAAGATGGTCGTATGCCAGTGCAAACCACCGGCGACACGTGCGTGTTCTGCAGCGCCGTTTCCGTATGAAGAGCACCTTCATCAACTGCCGACCAATGTGCTGGTGCCGTGTCCTCGCCGCAAGGATGGGTTTACAGCGTGCGCCGCAAGCGATGGGCGCGCGGTGCATTCGACCTGGGCTTGAAGATCGCCAGGCAACCGCACACGCAAGCTCTCAGTTTTTGATGCGCAACTGGCGAGCGAGGCGTATTACCTTGCAAGGCAGCTGATCGGCTGCAGACTGCAGTGTCCTTACCCGCTTCCAAGTCGCTAGAGCGTTATGTACTTTGAGGTGAGTGCGAAGCGTCCTGTGGCGCGCCCAGACAAGGCGTGCTGGCCGCCTGGGCAAGGCGCACAACGCGGTCTCGGCGCGCCACAGGACGCTTCCCGGAGGGTTGGTCGCCAGCGGCACGGAGCGGGCGCCGCGCGGCTTGCCTTGGCGCCAGCCAAGTCGGCGCCACGCAGCGCCCGCTCCGCACCGCTGGCGGCCAACGCATCTCATCTCAAAGTGCATCACACGCTCTAAGGTTGCGAAAACTCCGCGCGGACAGCGGGCGTGCACAATCGCCAGGCCAATGCTGCGTGGACGCAGCCGATCGCCAGCGCACCCAGGCCGGTCAGCACCAGTGCCAGTTGCTGGGTGGCCTGCAAACGCGCCTGCATCTGCGGCCATTCCGGGCTGTGCAGCACATCGGCGGGCAGCAGCATCTGCACACCTTCGAACAACGGCCCGATCAACGCCAGTCCGCCGAAATTGAGCAGGCCGGTCACCAGCAACACCGCCACAAAGCCAAGCCTTGCCCATTCGCGCCGCTGTAGCAGCGCCCAACTCAACCAGCAGAACGCAGCCGAGAGCACCACGCCGGCGACGGATAACGATAGCGCGTGATCGATCAGCCATTGCCAGGAGGGGGGCAGGGTGATGCCTTCGGGCAGCCCTAGCGATGCCGCACCTGGCGTCAGTGCGATCATGGCGATCTGCACCAGATTGGCCAGCACGCTGACCACCCCCAGCAACAGCGAAACCCACGCCAACGGAGTGACGAAGCCACCACGCTGCTGCGCCGATGCTGGCCGGACGGCGCTCATTGCAGCGATGCGATGTGGGCAGCCACCATCGCCTGCCCGGGCGGATCCAGCGCAGGTTGCAGTTGCGCGTACCACTCGGGCACTGCGTCGGCGGGCAGGCATTGGCGCAACAGCGGCGTGCTGCGCTCAAGAAAGGCTTCGAGGAACGGCAGCCCGCGCACGTACAGGAAGTGGCTGTCGGTGATGGACATGCCAGCGTATGCCTCGCGCAGCCATTCCAGGTGCGGCAGCGCGTGCGCCCCGTGGCCGGCGCGGGTGAGCGCGGTAAGGAAGCTGGTACGCGCGGTCGCCGGCGAGGTGGACCGCTCCTGCGCATTGAGGTCGTCGAAGGTCAGCAGCCACTGCTCGCCCTGGACGATCTCGTTGCACATCACCGAGGTGGTTGCCAGCTGAAGTGCGTTGTGTGCGGTGGGCTCCAGCGCGTGCAGCGCCAGCCAGTGCGGGTAGGCTTCGCGATAGCGGTCCAGCGCGCTCAACGACAGCGCGCACAGGCGCTGCGCATCGGCACCAAGGTGGAGCTGCGCCTGCGCAGCGTTGTAGGCACCGGCATGGTCGCCGCGCTGAAACGCGCTCAGCGCCGGCTGCAGCACGGGGTCGATCTCTGCCGCCCCCTCCGACGCGTCTGCGGCAGCGACAGACGCGGCCGTGGGTGCCGTGCGCGGCGTGTCTGCCGCAGTGCTCTTGCGTCCAAACAAACGGTCCCACAGGCCCATCGCGTCTCCCTTCCCCGCGCCCGTGGTGAGTGGAAGCGCCATCATGCCGGCGGCGCACCGGTCATGCGGCGGACCGGTGGGCAGCACGCGTGCAGCGATGGCGACTTGCCGGTCCTGCGCCAAGCTTAGAGCCACTGGCGTGGCAACAGGTGAGTGCGAAGCAACTCAGACGCCGAGGTTGGTGGGCCTGCGCACGTGCTGCGACGTGGATCCTGATCGCAACGCCGTCGCTGCCAATGGCCGGATCGGCAACGCTATGCGCGGTAGGTCAGGGCGGATCGCGACTGCGAGATGGCCTGACCCCGGCATCGACCAGCATGTTGCCGGTGGGGGCGCCCATGAACACCTTGATGCCTGGTGCATCTGCGTGCAATACGTGCAACACCCGAGCCGTGCGCGTGTCGTCCATCTCTATGCGCGGACGGCACGCACAGTCTCGACGGGTTTGGAGCGTGTTATGCACCTTGAGATGAGATGCGTCGGCCGCCAGCGGTGCGGAGCGGGTGCTGCGTGGCGCCGGCTTGGTAGCACCAAGGCAATCTGCGCGGCGCGCGCTCCGTGCCGCTGGCGGCCAATCTTTTGGGGGAGCGTCCTGTGGCGCGCCGACACCGCGTCGCGCGCCTTGCCCAGGCGGCCAGCCTGGGACGCAGCGCAGCGCACGCCTTGCCTCGACGCACCACAGGGCGCTTCGCACTCACCTCGAAGTACAGAACACGCTAAGGCTTCACCTGCTCGTTGAACAGCTTGAGGATGCGCTTGTACTCGTCCAGCCACGAATCGGCGCGCGTAAAGCCGTGGCGTTCCAGCGGGTACGGCGCCACCTGCCAGTTGTCCTTGTGCAGCTCCATCAACTTCTGGGTCATGTCGACCGAGTCCTTGAAGAACACGTTGTCGTCGATCATGCCGTGCGCGATCAGCAGATGGTCGCGCAAGCCCTCGGCGTAGTTGATCGGCGAGGACGTCTTGTAGGCCTCCGGATCGAGCTCGGGCGTGTTGAGGATGTTGGAGGTGTACTCGTGGTTGTACTGCATCCAGTCGCCGACCGGGCGCAGCGCCGCTCCGGCCTTGAACGTGCCAGGGCTGCGGAACAACGCCATGTAGGTCATGAAGCCACCGTACGAGCCGCCATAGATGCCGGCGCGTGCGCGATCGCCCTGCTTGGTGGCCACCAGCCAGTCCAGGCCATCCAGATAATCTTCCAGCTCGGGGTGGCCCATGTTGCGATAGATCGCCGTGCGCCAATCGCGGCCGTAGCCTTCGGAGGCGCGATAGTCCAGGTCCAGCACGATATAGCCCTGCTGCACCAGCAGGTTGTGGAACATCTGCTCGCGGAAATACGGGGTGTAGCGTTCGGAGACATTCTGCAGATATCCGGCGCCATGCACGAACATCACGATCGGATACTGCTTGCCCGGCTCGGGTGTCCTGGGCCCGTAATACTTGCCCCAGACCGTGCCGGCGCCGTGCTTGGACGGGATTTGCACGTACTGCGGCGCAATCCACGGCTGCGCCTTGAAGGCGGGCGTACCGGTGTCGGTGAGCACGGTGGCCTGGCCGCCGGTGGCCGGCACGACGGCCAGTTGGGTCGGTAGATAGCTGCCGGAGTAGCGCACCAGCAACTGCTGGCCGTCGGGCGACAGGCTGAAGCCTTCCACGCCGTTCAACGCAGTGATCTCGGTGAGCTGATCGTTGCGCAGATCGAGCTTGCAGACTTCGTAATCGCCCGGCCATTTCTGGTTGCACAGGAAGAACATGCCGCTGCCATCGGCGCTGGGCACCGGCATCGACACTTCCCACTTGCCGCGCGTGCGCTGGCGCGGTTTGCCGTTGCCGTCCACGGTATACAGCTGCGAATAGCCGGATTCTTCCGACAGCAGCCACAGCGTGCGGTTGTCGGGCAGCCAGCCGAAATCGTTGAAGTCCCAGTTGATCCACGCGCTATCGCTCAAACGGTGACGCGGCTGCAGCCTGGCGTTGTCCAGGTCCACGCTGGCGATCCAGCGGTCCTTGTTGTCCACCGCGCGAATTTCCACCGCCACATTGCGGCCGTCGTCGCTCCAGTGCACGGCCGGCCCGCTGCCGTCGCCATCGCTTTCCACGCGCACTGCGCGGTTGCCCTTGAGCGGGTCGCGCTTGGCGGCCTTGCGCAAGGCCGCCAATGGGTCGGTGGCGATGCCGGGCAGCGGATCGAACGACAGCGATTTGGCCGTGCCCGCGCCGACATCCACCAGCCACAGCGCATGCGCGGCCGGTGCGTTGCGGCCGACACGGGTACGCACTTCCTGGAATTCTTCGTAACCGGATTCGGTCACGTATTTGGGCATCTTGCCGGCCTGGCCTTCGTCGGCGCTTTTGGCCTGTGTGACCACCAGCAGATGGCGGCCGTCCGGCGACAAGGCGCTGTCGACAATTTCCACTTCATCGCCCAGATACACCGGCGCTGCCGCACGCGTGGCATCGGCGCGGCGCCAGGCATCTTCCTGCGTGCGTAGCGCGTCGCGTTGCTCCTTGTCGCGGCGCAAGGTGGCCAGCGTCGCCAGTTGCTGCTCGCGCAGCACATCGGCCTTGGGAGCGGCGTTGGGATCGCGCTCGGCCTTGACCACCGCCACCTGCGCGGTGCCGCCGCTGGCGCGCCAGTGGTACCAGTTGTTGCCCGCGCGCCAGATCGCACCGCCGTCGCTGGCGAACTGCGGACGCGATTCGGTCTCGTTGCTGCGGGTCAGCTGGCTCAGCGCACCTGTGCGCAGGTCGCGCAGGAAGATGTCGCCGTTACGTGCGAACAGCATGCGCTGACGGGTGGCATCGTAACTGGGGTTTGCCGCATCCAGGCCGGCGCGTGCGGTGTCGGCCACACGTTCGGCGGTGCCGCCGCCGATGCTCTGGCGATAGGTGTCGCGCACCGGGCTGCCATCGCGCTTGAGCAGGTATTGCACCTGTTTGCCGTCCCATTGCCACCAGGCCTGGTCCACCGACGGCCCGATCCAGTCCGGGTCGGCCATCGCCTGTTCGATGGTGAGCGGGGCGGCAGACTGCGCATGCGCAGTGGTGGCCAGCAGCAGAAGGGTCAACGGCAACAATCTAGGCATCGGACACGGCTGGACGCAAAGGAGAGCGCGCAAGCCTAGCAGTTCGCCTTCGCAGCGGGCTTGGGCCACAGGTCATGCGTGCGTGGCTGCATGCAGCGCCCGGTCACACCTGCCAGCGCGCGATGAGCGGGCGCGACCATGAGCCAGCGCTGCAGGCACGCAGTTGCAGATGAGGGCGGTGCGCGGCATCAGCGCTGCGCGACACGACCGCGCAACTGAACCCTTCAACTCCACGGCACTGGCAAAGCCACGCGCGCGACTGGCACGCGCGCAGACAAACGCACCGAAAACCACGCATGGAAACGCAGCTGCGCCAGCGGTGCCGCACGAGTGCCCTCCACACCTGCGGCCTGTCGGCGTATCGCAACGCCTGGCGCAACCACGCACTGATGAACACTCGCCGCGTGCAGAGCCGATGATTGCGATGCCGCACGCCGCGCGCGCCGCACACCAAACGGTCCGGCCGCCCACATGCCACGCCGGTAGCGAGCAACTTTGCGCGTCGCAGAGGAAATCCCCTGACTTGCCAGCGGCGCAGGTGGCGGCCAAGCTAGCGCGCTTTTGCGACCGTCGGTTTCCATGTCCAGCCTGCCTGCTCCCGCTATTTCCCATCCGATGGCCGTTGGTGCGCCCGACCGGCCGCTGGCCTGGCGCGCGGGGCGGTCGGTCGATCTGGCAACCTTCATCGCCCACGTGCACGGCCTGGCGCAGCAGCTGCCCGAGGGCAGTCATGCGGTGAATCTGTGCGAAGACCGTTATCGTTTCATGGTGGCGTTCTATGCGTGTGCGCTGCGCGGGCAGGTCTCGCTGCTGCCGTCCTCGCGTGCGCCGGCGGTCGTGGGCGAAGTGCAGGCGCGTTACCCCGATACGTATTGTCTGGGCGACCTGACGCTGGAGCTGGCGCCGCCGCGGTACTGGCAGCTGCCGGCCGAGTTGCCGCAGGCCCAAGGCCCGATCCCGCAGCTGGCCGACGATGCGCTGGTGGCGATCGGTTTCACCTCCGGCAGCACGGGTAGCCCGCAACCCAATCCCAAGACATGGGGCAGTTTCTTGACCAGCACGCGCCAGGACCTGGTCGCGCTGCAAAGTCTGTGGGCGCACACCGGTGCCGTCCCGCACGTGGTCGCCACCGTGCCGCCGCAGCACATGTACGGCATGGAGTTGTCGGTGCTGCTGCCGATGGTGACCACGCTGGCGGTGCACGCAGGGCGCCCGTTCTTTCCGGACGATGTGGCACGTGCACTGGCCGATATTCCCGCGCCGCGTGTCTTGGTGACCACACCGGTGCATCTGCGCGCGTTGGTCGAATCCGGCGTGGCGCTGCCGCCGCTGGCCGGCATCGTGTCGGCCACCGCGCCGCTGGCGCCGGAGATCGCCGCTGCCGCCGAAGCACGTTTCGGCGGTGAGGTGCGCGAGATGTTCGGCTCCACCGAAACCTGCGTGTTCGCCGTACGCCGCACGGCGCTGGAAGCGGCGTGGACACCCTTGCCCGGCGTGCGCCTGGAAACCCAGGTTGCAGGCACGCTGGTGCACGCGCCGCATCTGGCCGCGCCGGTGCTGCTGGCCGACATGATGGACGTGGCCGACGACGGCCGCTTCCAGGTGCGCGGCCGCCAGGCCGACCTGCTGGAAATCGCCGGAAAACGCGCATCGCTGGCCGATCTCACCCGGCGCTTGCTCGCCATTCCCGGTGTCATCGACGGGACCATCGTGCAACTTGCGCCCGAGCCCGGCCAGGCGGTCGGCCGCATCGCCGCGCTGGTGGTCGCCCCCACGCTTGACGAAGCCCAGGTGCTGGCGGCACTCCGCGTCAGCGTGGATCCGGTCTTCCTGCCGCGCCGCCTGCGCAAGGTCGCCGCCTTGCCACGCAACGAAACCGGCAAGCTGCCGCGCGATGTGGTGCTGGGATTGCTCAACGGCTGAGCGTGACCTGCGCGTACGCGCAGCAGCCAGGCCGCATGGGCGTGACATTGTGCGTGGCGATGAATGGCTGCAGACACAGCGGAAAACGCGTTGGCAGGCGTGGTCAACGCAGGCCACACTGCGTTGCCACCTTGATGGTCGGCATCGGCGCAGTCGTGGGAGGCCAACGCGTGGTAGCAGTGGTGTGCCGGCGTTTATGGGCAACCGGCTAGCGCATTCGATGCGAGGGTAGAGATGCGCGGCGCACCAATGCCTGCGTCACCTCAGCCCGTTTCGCGCCATCCGTTGGCGCTGCTCGATCGATCGCCGCAGATGGCCTCCGCGGCAAGCGGCATCACCCATGCACCCCATCGATCTCCACCGCCAGCTCATCGCGGCAGATCACCGCGTGTAGCAGCAGGCGCGGGACCGCGTCGCCGAAGCGCGCATCCAGTGCCTGCGCAACCCGGGGCAGGTCGTCGTGTTCGCGCACATAGACTTTCAGGCGCGTGCCGGCGCCGAACTGCGCGGGTAACGCAGGCGCATGCTGACGCGCGGCGCCGAGCAGCGCATCGAAATTGGCGAAGGTTTCTTCCAGCTGCGCCAGCAATTGGCCGGTATGCATCGAGGCGTGGCCCACCACCGCAGCGGTGCCCGATAGCAGCAGCGGCATGTCGCTGCCGGCCGGCGGCAGCATGGCACGGGCGAAACTGGGCGGCTGCGGGCCGTACTGACGCGGGTAGTGGTAGGCACTGACCTGGCGCGGGTTCTCCAGCGGCGTGCCGGCATTGGCGGCGGCCAGCCAGTAGATCTGGATGATGCGCTCGGCATCGCAACGGCCCACGGCGGTGGCGGCCGGCAACTGCGCGGTGTCGAATGCGCCCAACCCGCGTGCACGGCCCACGCAGAATTGCCGGTAACGTTCCCGATCGCCGCTCCCCAGGGTGATGGCGTCGAGGTAATTCCAGATCCGCAGCAACCGTGGCGTCTGGCCGTTGCTGACGAAGGCGGTGATTTCCGCATATGCCCTGGCGGCGGCTTCTTCGATATCCACATCCTGCTCGTCGATCTCGATCACGCCGAACTGCAGGTGCCCATCGCTGGACCAGGCGATGTTGCCCTCGCGGCCGCTGCTCACCTGCGCATCGGTGCGCCACACTTCCAGCACGCTGGCCTGGTACGGCTGCAGCGGCACGCGCAGATAGCGCGGGTCGTGCAGGCGCGGCGCCGCATCGCCGAAGCCGAACACGGCCAGCACCTGCGGGTCGGCCAGCAGCACGGCAGGGTCGGCCTGGTCGACATAGTCGACCTGCAGCCGGGGATGGCGCACGGCGTGCGTGGTCTGGGCCTGGGAAGCGGTCATTGAGCGTCTCGTTGTTGCGTGTCGCGTTGCAAGGTGTCGCCGTCGAAGCCGAGCTTGGCCTGACGTCGGCGATGGCGCCACGACTGCCAGGCGCGCGGCATCATCGACAAGGTGGTGAGTGCGTACAGGGCGCGAAAGGCGCGCAGGCGGATGCGGACTTTGGGGGCGTCGAACACATCGCCGGCTAGCATCGCCACCACTGCCTGTTCCACCTGCCAGGTGTTTTGCGGGTGCGCGAACAAGGCGCGCATGGTGGGCGAGGTGAAGCGGTAGATGAACCACTTGAATTCATCCACGCCGCGCGTGAGTTCGCGCTGCAGCTCGCGCTGCAGTTTCGCCTCCGAGTGCGGTGCGCGCAGTGCCGCATCCACCATCGCCGCGCCGCGTTCGGCGCTGTGCATGGCCAGGAACACGCCAGAGGAAAACATCGGGTCGACGAAGGTGTAGGCATCGCCCAGCAGCAACCAGCGCGGCCCGGCCATGCGCGTGCATTCGTAGGCGTAATTGCCGGTGGCATGCACCGGTGCCACGCGCTCGGCCCCAAGCATGCGCGCGTCGAGCTCGGCGTTGAGCGCCAGCGTGCGCATCAAGAAGCCCTCGCTGTCGCCCTTGCGGGTCTTCATGTAGTCCGGGTAGCAGACCGCGCCCACGCTCATGATGTCGTCCGGCAGCGGAATCAGCCACATCCAGCCGTGCGCATGCCGGTAGATGCTGATGTTGCCGGCATCCTCGCCCGGGCGTCGTGTCACGCCGCGGAAATGGCTGAACACCGCGGCCGACTGATGCGTTGCATTGGCGCGTTTGAGCTTGAGGCGGTTGCCCAGAAAGGTGTCGCGGCCGCTGGCATCGAGCAGATAGCGCGGGCGGAACTGCTGCACGCCACCATCTGCCGTGCGTGCCTGCAGCACCGGTTGTTCGCCCTCGAACACGACTTGCTCCACGCAGACCTGCTCGCGTGCATCCACCCCCACCGCACGCGCACGCTGGAACAGCACGTGGTCGAATTGCGCACGCGGCACCTGAAAGGCGAAATCGGCCTTGGCATCGAGCGCGTGGGAGAAACGGAACGTGTTGTAGCCGCCGCTGTCGTTGGGAAAATCTGCCCCACGCTTCAGCACGCCGATGGCGCGCACCTCTTCCAGCACGCCCAGGCGCTCCAGAATCGGCATGTTCATCGGCAGCAAGGACTCGCCGATATGAAAGCGCGGGTGCTGCGCCTTCTCGAGCAGGGTCACGGACCAACCGAGCTCGGCAAGTGCGATGGCCGCGGTGCAGCCAGCCGGGCCGCCGCCGACGATCAGGACATCCGGACACTCCGGTCCGGGAGCCGGCCCGGCTGCCGGCATGGCGGTCGGGGTGGGGCGAACAGCGGTGGAAGTCATCCTGGAACGAACCTGCGGCGGGCGAGCGTCAAGCAGTCATGATAGCCTGACCGGCGGCCCGCCCAGCTTGCGGCGCGCCGATTCATCGGTGAAGAACGACCGGCAGCCGGCGCAGGCGCCGGCCAGGCTGTGCGGCAGATGCTCGGATTGGCAGCGGCGGCAACGTACACTACGGCCCGACGCGACGCTCGTGCATGCCGATGGCCGCCCGCGCTGCGCTTGCTTGTTCTCACTCTTGTTGCCCGACCCTGACCTGTGGAAATCCTGGATGTCCTCGCAAACCGCTGCCGAACGTGAACTGGCCGAACTCCTGGTCGAAAGTCTGAACCTGGAGGACGTCCAACCCGCCGACATCGATCCGGAGGCGCCGTTGTTCAATACCGGGCTGGGGCTGGACTCGATCGACGCGCTGGAACTGGCGCTGGCGATCAGCAAGCGCTACGGCTTCCAGCTGCGCTCTGACAACGACGAAAACCGTCGCATCTTCGCGTCGCTGCGCGCACTGTCGGCGCATGTCCAAGCCAACAAGACCGTCTGACCTGCCAACTGCGCCATCCCCCGACGCACCCGCGTGGGTGCTGGGGCTGGGCGTTCTGCTGGCGGTGGCGTATTCGCCGTTGGCGCATTGGGCCAATGCCAGTCATCGACCGGAATTGGCCGTCATCGCCGGTGGTTTGCTGGTGCTGATGGTGTTGATCGAACCGATGGTTGCGCGCCGGCCCTGGGCCTGGGCGTTGGCGCTGCTGCTGCTTGCCGGGCTGGGTGCGCTGTGGCATTCGCCCTATGCGATGTTGGTGCTGGCGGCGCCGCCGGTGGTGTTTACCGGTTGGGTGGCCTGGTTTTTCGGGCGCAGCCTGCGTGCCGGACGCATGCCGCTGATCACGCGCATTGTTGAAGGCCTGTACGGCCAGGCCGGCATGCTGATCACGCCCGAACAACGCCGCTATACGCGCCGCCTCACGCTGGCCTGGGCCGTGCTGCTGTGCGGTCTGACCCTGGCCAATCTGGTGCTGGGTCTGTGCGCCGAGCCCAGCGGCGTGCTCGCGCAGCTGGGGCATGCCTCGCCGCTGCCGATCAGCGACGCGCGCGCCTCGTTGTTCGCCAATCTGCTTGCCTATGGCGTGATTGGCGGCTTCTTCGTTGGGGAATATCTATTGCGTGGTCGCTGGTTTCCACAGCGCCCCTATCGTAATCTGCCAGACTTCTTGCGTCAGATGGCGCGGCTCGGGCCGGATTTCTGGCGCGATCTGCTGCGCTGAGTGCGTGGCCTGGGGCAGCGACGGACGTGCATATTTTCGGGGACAAGACAAAAATGCCGTTGGCAAGGATGCCGTCGCGCCTGGCGTGGGCTGTGTTCAACCTGTTGCAATTGGCGTTCACGCTGGCCTTTACCGCTGGCGGCATCGTCTATGCATTGGTGGAGCTGGCGATCACCCGCGATGCCGACCGCCTGCTGCGCATGGGCAGCTGGATGTGGGCGCCGGTGCTGTTCCGTGGTGCGGGCGCCACCGTCATCGTGGAAGGACGCGAGCGGGTGGATTGGTCCAAGAACTATCTGTTCGTGAGCAACCACCAGTCGATCATCGACATCTGTGCGCTGTTCCATGCCTTGCCGGTGCCGCTGCGCTTTTTGCTCAAGCAGGAAATGCGCAAGGTGCCGTTCGTGAACTGGTATGCGCGCGCCGCCGGCATGCTGTTTCTGGACCGCGACAGTCGCAGGGCAGGGGCATTGGTGCGGCGCCAGGCTGCCGCACTGCTGCGCGAGGGCAAACAGTTGTGTCTGTTTCCCGAAGGCACCCGCAGCCGCACCGGCGCATTATTGCCATTCAAGGCTGGGCTACTGCAGGCCGCTATCGATGCTGGCGTGCAGGTGGTTCCGGTGGCGCTGGATGGCTGTGGCAAGGTCTTGCCGGTCGATGGCCTGTTCAGGGTGAGGCCGGGCATCATCCGCGTGCGGATCGGTGCGCCGATCGCGGTGACCGGGCCGGATGCGCCCGATCGCCAACAATTGACCGAGCAGGCACACAAGGCCGTGGCTGCAATGCTTCAACCCAGGATCTGAGTTCTGCGCTTATGGATTTCGTTGTGCCGCATGATCATCCCTGCCTGCCCGGACATTTCCCGGGCCGTCCCGTGGTGCCTGGCGTGGTCGTGCTCGACCATGTGCTGCAGGCGGTGGAAGCCCTGCATGGTCCGCGCGCGGCCATGCGCCTGCCGCAGGTGAAATTCGTGCAGCCCTTGCTGCCCGGCCAGACCGCCTCGGTCACGCTGGAGGGCGATGGCCCGCGCTGGCGCTTCCGCGTGCAACGCGACGAGGCGTTGCTGGTCAGCGGCGAACTGGTGGCCGAGGCAGCGGCATGAGCAAGCACTGGAAACAGCGTCCGGAAGGTGGCGGGCGCTTTGCGTTGTGGCTGATTCGCGGCATCGCCCGGCACGCCGGACGTGCGGTGGGGCGTGCGCTGCTGTACCCGATCACGCTGTACTTCCTGCTGGTGCGTGGCCCAGAGCGCGCCGCCTCGCGTGCCTATCTGGGGCGGGTGCTGGGCCGCCCGGCCACGCTGCGCGATGTGGCGCGGCACATCCATACCTTCGCCTCGACCATCCTGGACCGGGTGTACATGCTGTGCGGGCAGATGCAGCGCTTCCGCGTGGACATCACCGGCCTGGATCAACTGCACACGCAAATGGATCGCGGCCGCGGCGTGCTGATCTTCGGCTCGCACCTGGGCAGCTTCGATGCGCTGCGCGTGCTGGCTACCGAGCGCCCGGACGTGCAGGTCAAGGTGGTGCTGGACAAGGCGCACAACCGCGCCATGACCGACCTGCTGGGGGCGCTCAACCCGCAGCTGGCCGCCAACATCATCGATGCCGGCATGGACGCGACCTCGATCGTCATGGCGATCAAGGAAGCCACCGATGCCGGTGCGCTGGTGGCGCTGCTGATCGATCGCCCGCGCGAAGGCGACCCGGCGCTGCCGGCGATGTTCCTTGGTCGCAATGCGATGTTCCCGACTTCGCCGTGGCTGATCGCCGCTGCGCTCAAGGTGCCGGTGGTGCTGGCGTTCGGCCTGTATCACGGCGGCAATCACTACGAGCTGGCGTTCGAAACCTTCAGCGAAGGATTGGACGTGCCGCGTCGTCAGCGCGCCCCGGTGCTTGCGGTACTCATGCGCGATTACGCTGCCAGGCTGGAACATTACACCTGCTACGCGCCGTACAACTGGTTCAACTTCTACGATTTCTGGAACACCCACCATGCCGATGTGCCGCACCCTGCCGTGGATGCTGATACTGCTGTTCAGCGCCGCACCGCTATGCGCCGCACCGCCTGAGACGCTGGACGTCGGGCAGGTGCTGCAGCGCCTGGCGCGCCCCGCACCGGTCAGCACCGAATTCGTCGAATTGCGCGGCTCGGCCTTGCTGAAGACGCCATTGCGCGTGGAAGGCCACTACCGCCGCCCGGACGCGCAGACGCTGGTGCGCGAGGTCAGTGCGCCGTACCACGAAACCACCACGCTGACCGGCGACGAAGGCGTGCTGGAACGCGAAGGCAAATCGCCACGCCGTTTCTCGTTGAGCCGCGTGCCCGAGCTGGCCGGCTTGAAGTCCGGCTTCGGCGCGTTGCTGTCCGGCGACCGCGCGCTGCTGGAACAGCACTACAGTGTGAGTGGCCAGGGCCAGCCGCAGGCCTGGCAACTCACGCTGCAGCCCAAGGACGCTGCCGTGGCCAAGCAGGTGCACGCGTTGCGGCTGTACGGACGCAACGACGAACTGCGGTGTATCGAAAGCGTGCCCGCCAAGGGCGACATGCAGCGCACGCTGCTGGGCAGTGCCGCGCGCGCGGCTGCCGGCGTGACCGATGCTGCCGCGCTGACCACGCTCTGCCACGGTTCGGGCGCGTGACCGCGCGCTGGATGGTTGCGCCGGTCGTCTCCAGAAACATCACAGCATTCGCCGCGGAAAAGCGCACATCGCCGATAACGCCCGATGCCGCGCGCGCGGCCGGTGTGCGTTCGGCCGCTGCCGCAGGACATCCATTCCATGGCGCTTGAATTGAACGCAAACCGCCGCATCGGCCTGGCGCTGCTGTGGCTGGCGTTGCTGGCGGTGGCCGGATTCTGGTTGAGCGAGACGCTCAAGGTCACTGGCGATCTGCGCAAGTTCATGCCCGCCCTCAGCAAAAACGACGCGTCGTTGCAGCCCGATGCCGCGCGCGCGGCCGGTGAGCGTTCGGCCGCTGCCGCAGGACATCCATTCCATGGCGCTTGAATTGAACGCAAACCGCCGCATCGGCCTGGCGCTGCTGTGGCTGGCGTTGCTGGCGGTGGCCGGATTCTGGTTGAGCGAAACGCTCAAGGTCACTGGCGATCTGCGCAAGTTCATGCCCGCCCTCAGCAAAAACGACGCGTCGTTGCAGCCCGATGCCGCGCGCGCGGCCGGTGTGCGTTCGGCCGCTGCCGCAGGACATCCATTCCATGGCGCTTGAATTGAACGCAAACCGCCGCATCGGCCTGGCGCTGCTGTGGCTGGCGTTGCTGGCGGTGGCCGGATTCTGGTTGAGCGAAACGCTCAAGGTCACCGGCGATCTGCGCAAGTTCATGCCCGCCCCGCGCACGCCGGCGCAAAAATTGCTGATCGAAGAACTTGGCGAAGGCCCTGGATCGCGGCTGCTGTTGATGGCGTTGTCCAACAACGATCCGGTCACCTTGGCCGAGCAGTCGCAGCAACTGCACCAAGCGCTGTCCGCGCAGCCGGAGCTGTTCGAACTGGTCAGCAATGGCGGCAATGCCGGGTTGGAGGCGATTCCCAAGCGCTTGCTGCCGTACCGCTATCTGCTCAGCGACAGCTTCGACAAGACCCCGCTCGACGCGCCGACGCTGGAAGCGGCGTTGCAGGCGCGCGTGCAGGATCTGGGCTCGCCGGCGGCGGCCATGGTGGAGCCATTGCTGCCGCGCGACCCCACGATGGAAATCCTGCATCTGGCCGAAACCCTGCAGCCGGCAGCGATGCCGCGCACGCGCAATGACGTGTGGTTCGATCGCGCCGGCACGTCGGCACTGTTGATCGTGCAGACCCGCGCGGCAGGCTTCGACCCCACCGGCCAGCAACTGGCCTACGACGCCGTGCAAGCGGCGTTCGCGAAGGTCAGCAAAGGCACCGCCACCCGGCTGACGCTGACCGGGCCGGGCGCATTCGCCGTGGAAATCACCGCGCGCACGCAGGGCGAGGCGCAGTGGATCGGCACGCTGGATACGGTGGGCCTGGTGCTGCTGCTGCTGGTCGCCTACCGCAGCTGGAAGATTCCGGTGCTTGGCGTGCTGCCGCTGGCCAGCGCCGGTCTGGCCGGCCTGGGTGCAGTGGCGCTGCTGTTCGACGGCGTGCATGGCATCACCGTGGCATTCGGCTTCACGCTGATCGGCGTGGTGCAGGATTACCCGATCCACCTGTTCAGTCATCAGCGCCCCGGTCTGGATCCGCGCGAGAACGCACGGCATCTGTGGCCGACGCTGGCCACCGGCGTGGTCTCCACCTGCATCGCCTATGTGACCTTCCTGTTTTCCGGCGTTGACGGGCTGCGGCAACTGGCGGTGTTCACCATCGCCGGTCTTGCCACCGCCGCGGTCACCACGCGCTGGTTGTTGCCGGCCTTGATCGACCCGGCCCCGCGCGACTACGCGGACTCGCGCCTGCTGGCGGTGCTGTGGCGCGGCATTGCGCGCCTGCCTAGGCCGCGCATCAGCCTGGCGGTGATGGCCGTGATCGGCATGGCGGTGATCGTGTTCGCGCCGGGGCAATTCTGGCAGAACGATCTGTCCAAGCTGACCCCGGTGCCGCCCAAGGCCTTGGCGCAGGACACCCATCTGCGTCAGGAACTGGGCGCGCCGGATGTGCGTTACGTGCTGGCGCTGCCGGCAGCCAGCGATGAGGCGGCATTGCAGGCCAGCGAGCAGTTGCGTCCACGGCTGGACGCGCTGGTGCGCGATGGTGCGTTGCTCGGTTACGACATGGCGGCACGCTATCTGCCCAGTGCCAAGACCCAGCGTGCGCGACAGGCCGCATTGCCCGACGCCGCGCAGGCGCGCGCGTTGACCGAGCGTGCCGTGGCCACCACGCCGTTCCGCAGCGATGCGTTTGCGCCGTTCCTGCAGGATCTGGATGCCGCCAAGCGTGCCGCACCGCTGCTGCCGAAGGATCTGAGCGGCTCGCCGCTGGCGACCTCGGTCGGTGGCCTGCTGCTCGGCCGTGGCGATCGCAGCACCGCGCTGGTGTCGTTGACCGGCCTGCGCGATCCGGCGGTGTTGGCGGCCGCCGTGCAAGGCAGCGGCGCGCAATTGCTGGATCTGAAGGACGCCTCCGAATCGTTGGTGGCTGCCTACCGCGGACGCGTGCTCGGTGCGCTGTTCCTTGCCGCATTGCTGCTGGCAGTGGCCGTGGCGATTGCATTGCGCAGCCCGCGCCGCATCGTGCGGGTGCTGCTGCCGATGGCGCTGACCACGGTGCTGATCCTGGCGATCCTGCGCGGCACCGGGGTGGAGCTCAATCTGTTCCATCTGATCGCGCTGATCCTGGCCGCCGGTCTGGGCCTGGATTACGCGCTGTTCTTCGATCACGCCGGCGACGATCACGCCGACCAGCTGCGTACGCTGCATGCGTTGATCGTCTGCAGCCTGATGACGCTGCTGGTGTTTGCGCTGTTGGCCGCTTCCAGTATCCCGGTCTTGCGTGCGATCGGCAGCACGGTGGCGTTGGGCGTGTTGTTCAATTTCATTCTGGCCTTGCTGGTGTCGCGCGAACCGGCGCTGGAACGCACCGCGAACGGAGAGCCGCATGCACGGACGTGACGCAATCGCCGCGCTGATTCCGCACCAGGGCAGCATGTGCCTGTGGGAAGAGGTGATCGAGTGGGATGCGCAGCGCATCGTGCTGCGCAGTCACGCGCACCGCAGCGGTACCCATCCGTTGCGATGCAATGGGCGTTTGCGCGCGCTGCATCTGTGCGAATACGGCGCGCAGGCCATGGCCGTGCATGGCGGGTTGCTGGGGCGCGCATCCGGCAAGCCGGTACGCCCGGGCATGCTGGTCGCACTGCGTAGTGTGGAATTGCACGTGATGTATCTGGACACCTTGCCGGATGCGATCGACTGCCAGGCGCAGGTGTTGATGCAGGGCGAAGACAGCCAGCAATACAGTTTTCGCCTGACCCACGGCGAGCAATTGCTTGCCGAAGGACGCGCCACCGTGATGCTGGGCGCCGCCTGAGGCCTGCGCTCATGGATTGACGGGTGTCTTCGCCGCGATCAGCGCGCTCAGATTGCCGACGCCGGGCAGGCGATGCGCATACAGCCGCGCGATGTCGCCGCCGCTGTGCAGATGCTCGAAATGCTCCAGACCGATCGACAGGAATTCCGCACTGCCATCGTGCGGCGTTTTGATCTCGCCGACTTCGAGTGCCTTCAAGGCGCTGATCCAATGGAAGGACTGGCCAGCGTCTTCGCGATTGAAATAGGCGTACCAGACCGGAATGCGGAACAGCCGCTCGAACGCCACCGCGCGTCTGAGTTCATCCTCATAGGGCAGGCTGTAGCAGGTGTTCTTGTACCTGTTGCGGTTCTTGACGTCGATGGCGATCAAGCCGATCGACTCCAGCAGCAGCAGGAAATCCGGCCGTTTGACCGCTGTGCCGAACAACGGCGCGAAGGTCTCCGGCGCCTGGCAGATGGCCACATAACTGAAGCCATGTAACTGCAGCCACGCGTTCATCGCACCCTCGCCCTGCTTGCCCAGTTCGATCAGGGTCACTGCGCTCATGTGGTGCCGCTCCTTGTCGCCGCGCACGATCGCGCATGTCCAAACGCTAGCAATCCGACGCGATGGCGCTCAAGCGCCCACTGTCCGATGTGCGGCCTAGTCGAGAAAATGCGCCACCGCCGCTTGCTTCGATGCACGTGTCTGTCTGCGCGCAGGCGGGTTGGTCTACGATAACGCTCCTTCCCTGCTCATATGGTTCGTGGCTTATGAACTCAGCTGCACGACGCGCACTGGTTACCGGCGGCAGCGGCGATCTTGGCGGTGCGATCTGCCGGCACCTGGCTGCGCAGGGCCGGCATGTGATCGTGCACGCCAACCGCAACCTGACGCGTGCGGACGAGGTGGTTGCCGCGATCGTGGCCGATGGCGGCAGCGCACAGGCAGTGGCCTTCGATGTGGCCGACGCGCAGGCAAGTGCGGCGGCGCTGGAGCGTTTGCTGGAAGCTGGCCCGATCCAGATCGTGGTCAACAATGCCGGCATCCATGACGACGCGCCGATGGCAGGCATGAATGCCGAGCAGTGGCACCGCGTCATCGACGTGTCGCTGCACGGTTTTTTCAACGTCACCCAGCCCTTGCTGCTGCCGATGGCGCGCACGCGTTGGGGCCGCATCGTCAGCGTGTCGTCGGTGGCGGCCGTGCTGGGCAATCGCGGGCAGACCAACTACGCCGCCGCAAAGGCGGCGTTGCACGGCGCCAGCAAGTCGCTTTCGCGCGAAATGGCCAGCCGCGGCATTGCAGTGAATGTGGTCGCGCCGGGCGTGATCGAAAGCGACATGGTCGGCGACAGTTTTGCGCCGGAGGTGATCAAGCAATTGGTGCCGGCCGGCCGCGTCGGCAAACCCGATGAAGTGGCCGCGCTGGTCGCCTTTCTGTGCTCGGAACTGGCCGGTTACATCAATGGCCAAGTGATTGGCGTCAATGGTGGGATGGGCTGAGGACGACCAACAAAACGAGTGCGCAGTGCCAGTCGGGCGTGGCCTGCTTTGGGGTCGCTATCAGCACACGGCCAGGCTGGCAGTTGAGAGCACCATGTACTCGAAGCTTTGAGTTGCTGCAGGGCCCTTGCCCGCTCACCATCGCGGGACACGCTGCAAGTACGTCCTTGTAAGCTCTTTGGCGGCATCCATGCCGCCAAAGGTCCCGCGACGGTGAGCGGGCAAGGACCAGTTGGGATGGTTGGTGCGCGCAGGTTTCAACAAGCGAGCATCAAACCGCGCGACGCGGTGTCCTCGCTCTTCAACACAACCACCAGCCAATTGTTGGTGCGGTGTCCTTGCCGATTGCGGGACCGTTGGCGGCATGGATGCCGCCAACGGTCCCCCATGGACGGGTTTACGGCGTGTCCCGCGAGCGGTGAGGGCACCGCGCGCTCGACGCCGTGCGTTTGCTGCTGGTTCTTGCTTGCCCATCATGGCGGGACAGGCTGCCACTATGTCCCTGTAGCTCTCCCGTGGTGTCGATGCCGCGTCAGGTCGCGCTGCGGTGGGCCGGCGAGGACCAGTCGAAAGTGTCGGTATGCACGACTGCGAGCAAGGCATGCCGGCTCGGCCGCCGGACTCCTCTTCTCTTCATGATCAGAGCGCGCCTGCGTGAAGCACGTGCCGCTCAAGAACATGCGTTTCTAGGGAAAAGCGCCAGGGTTGGCGCGTTCGACAGCCTCACGCCGCGTCGGCATACCACGGCGCCGTAAGAATCGCCTCGCCGCTGGCATCGGCCGTGAGCGCATCCAGGCCGTGGTCGGGCAGGTCGGGGTAGCGTTGGCGTGCCTGTTGCAGGATCTCGCGCGCCAGCACTGCCATCTGCGCGACATTGCCGTGGATGCGCGCGACAAACGCATCATCGTCGAGCGTGTCGTTCAAGGCGCCATTGAGTTCGTTGAACCAGCCGATCAGGTATTGGTCCAGCAGCCGTCCGCTGCCGGCGGCGATGCCCTGGGCGGTATTGCGCACGCCCCATGCATGCAGCACCTGCTGCATTGCCAGGTTCATGTCGCGCGCGTGCAGGAAGTCGTTCTTCATGCGCGAGAGCAAGCTGAGATGGGCGATGCGCCCGCTGCAGAACAGCGGCGCCAGCAACGACCAGTAGTAGGTGTAATCCCAGATCACCTTGACCGGCATGACCTGCTCGTCGCCGAACAGCGCGTACTGATCCTGATACAGCGTCAGCGTGTTTTCGTAGAACGAGAAATACAGCTGCTGGTACAGCTCCACGTACGGGCTGAGCGACTTGCCGGCGCGGTCGCGGCCGATCAATTCACAGATGTAAGTGTTGGAGATGGCGATGAAGTCGCTGCCTGGCGAATAGAACGGGTCCAGGAACACGCCCGCTTCGCCGGTCAGTGCCCAGCGCTGCGACGAGAACACCTGCTTGCAGCCATACGAGAAGTTGCGCAGGAACAGGAAGTCCTGCAGCCGGTAGTCGGCCTGGTCGAGCGTGGCGGCCACCTGCGGCTGATGCGTGCGCAGCCAGGTCATCGCCTTCTCGTGGGTGTTCATGCTCTCCAGCGGATGCAGGTCTGCATCGCAGACGATGCCCAGCGAATGCGCTCCCGACGACAGTGGAATCAGCCAGAACCAGTAGCCCGGCCCGCACATGTGATTGGTCGAACGCCAGCGGTCCGGCGGCGTGCAGCGTTGCAGCCAGTTGCTGTCCTGCGACCAGCCGTTGGGGTCGATCAGGCCTTCCACGCGCCACCACACTGCATTGGCGTTGTGCTCGTTGTCCTGCGCCAGGCCGAGCTTGCGCTTGAGCAGGCCGGCACGGCCACTGGCATCCACCACCCAGCGTGCAGCCAGCGTGCCTGGCGTGCCGTCGCGTTCGAAGCGCACGGCGTGGTCGGTGTCGTCTTCGGACAGGTCCACGCCCTTGACGCTGCAGCTGTCGATGAAAGCGATGCCCTGCGCGCGTGCACGTTCGCCCAGAAAATTTTCGAAGCGGCCGCGGTCGATCTGCCACGACGGCGTGGGCAGGATCTTGCTCACGCCCAGTTCGGTGCAGCGGTCGATGTCTTCGCGCTTGTCGGAGAAGAAGAACCGGAACCCGAACTTGCGGATCTGCTCGGTTTCCAGATGCTCGCGCAGGCCCAGCACGTCGGCGAAATAATGCGCGCCGATTTCCACCGTGGATTCGCCGACCTTGAACGCGGCCTCGCGGACCGGATGCGCGCGCCGTTCCAGCACGGTGATGGCAAGCTCCGGATCGCGCTGCTTCAGTTGCAGGGCCAGGCTCAGCCCGGCCAGGCCACCTCCGGTGATCACGACATCGGCGCGCTGTGCATTCATGAGGAGTGGTTGCTCTTGGTGACCGCGGGGACAGTAGCAAATTCGCCGTCGGGATCGTCAACGATCACCGGGTTGGCGCGTACGCGGCGATATTCGCGCCACACATGGCCGTATGCCCACACCTGTTTGACCACGTGCGAGGTGATATTCCACAGGTCGCGCACCAGCCGGAAGTGGCTCTTGCGGAAGGTGCCCGGCGAGGTGCCGGCGTAGCGGGTCTCGATCGGCACGGCGACCACGCGTGCGCCAGCCTGGCGTGCGGCCGAAATCAGCAGCTGCGCTTCGAACACGAAGCCCTCGCCGGGCACGTTTGGCAGGGTGAACACCGAGGCCGGATACAGCCGTTGGCCGCTTTGGCTGTCGATCAGGCGGAAGCCGCACCCCCAGGCAATGCCCCAGTCGCCGAAATCGTTGCCGATGCGGCGGATGGTGGGCTGGGTGGCGCGCTTGCGCATGCGCGCACCGATGATCACGCAGCCCGGGTGGCGGTTGGCGGCAGCCAGCAGGCGCGGGAAATCGGCCGCCTTGTGCTGGCCGTCGCCGTCCATGGTCATCACCGCGCGCATGCCAAGCCGCTGTGCTTCGGCAAAGCCACTGCGCAGTGCCGCGCCCTTGCCCATGCGCTGCGGGTGACGGATCAGCGTGACCGGCATGCCGGCGATGCACTCGGCGGTGCCGTCGTCAGAGCCGTCGTCGATCACGATGACGTGCGCGCAATAGGCCAGCGCGTCGGTGACCACTTCGCGGATGCGCAGCGCCTCGTTCAAGGCCGGCACCAGGATGGCGGTGTCCTCCCGGCTCAGCGGTTGCCGGCTCATTGCCGGACCTCCACGCGCAGCACCCGGCCCGGCGCGGCATACAACGCCACGCTGCCGCCATCGCCGGCCAACAGGTCCAGCAGCGGCAGCATCGGCGCCATGGCATTGCCGGCGATGTGGCGCGCCAGCGCGCCGTCGCCGGGCGAGGGCGCGCCGTCGTCCAGATGTGCCTGCAGCTGCGGCTTGCCGGCCTGGCCGGGCGTGCCCAGCACCAGCGCGCTACCCAGCAGCCCCTGGCTGGGGGCGACGCGCCCGAGCGGCCCGACCGAGCGGGCGTCGTAGCTGGCCAGCAGCACGGCCTGCGCGCCGGCAGCGCGTTGCACCAGCGCCTCCAGCAAGCCCTGCGCGAAGCTGCCCAGGCCGGCGCTCATCGCCGTGGCCGGGGTCATCGCACCGGCGCCGATGGTCCAGTAGCCGGCGGCGGCGTTATGCACCGAGTTGTGGAACTTGGTTGGCGAAATCGCCAACGGATCGCTGGCCAGCGTGGTGCACATGTAGTCGGAGATGGCCAGGTCGCCGTAGGTCGAGGTAAAGATCGACGGCAGGCTGGCCGGGTCGCGGCCTGCGGCGCTACAGGCGGCCAACGCAGCGTCCAGCGACACCGCCACCGTGTCCGGCGCACGCCGGCGTTCGTTGGCAGCCAGCAGCTGCGGCGCCGGGCGGGCGGGAGTGTCCTGCAGCGCGCCGCCGCGCGCGAAGGCGCCGGCAGCTTCCCAGCTGGGCAGGCCCTGGGTCCAGAAGCCGATCCCTTCGATGGTCGCGGTCAGCATCAGCGGGCCCGCCCGAACAGCAGCGAACAGTTGTTGCCGCCAAAACCGAAGGAGTTGTTCATGGCGTAGTCGATGCGGGCATGGGCGTTGTCGAAGCGGATTTGCGGGCCACAGGCCGGGTCGGGGATGTCGCTGTTGAGCGTGCCGGGCAGCACGTCGTCGCGCAGCGCGAGCAGGGCGATCACCGATTCGACGATGCCGGCCGCGCCCAGGGTGTGGCCGGTCCAGGCCTTGGTCGAACTGGCGTGCAAGGTGCCGGGGAAGATCGCAGCCACTGCGGCGGCTTCCACGCTGTCGTTGGCCGGCGTGGCGGTGCCGTGCAGGTTCAGATAACCCACTGCGGCCGGCTCCAGACCGGCGCGGTCGAGCGCACCGCGCATCGCCAGCTGTGCGCCCAGCCCTTGTGGGTGCGGCGCCGACATGTGGTGGGCATCGCTGGACTCCCCGTAGCCGTACAGCCACAGCGCGGCATCCGGTGCGGCGGCCGGGCGTTCGAGCAGCGCAAAGCCGCCGGCCTCGCCCAGGCTCAGGCCGACCCGGCGTGCATCGAATGGCTGGCACATCTCCGGCGCCACCACCTGCAGCGAGTTGAAGCCGAACAGCACGCTGCCGCACAAGGTGTCCACACCGCCGACCAGCGCCGCGTCGATCACGCCGGCCTCCATCAGCCGCGCCGCCTGGGCGAACACCTTGGCGCTGGACGAACAGGCCGTGGCCACGGTGGCGCACGGGCCACGCAGGCCGGTGGCGTGCTGCACGAAGTCGCCCAGCGAATGCGGGGTGTGCACGATCGGGCGATTCAGATCCTCGGGGAAGCGCGCGCCGTCGGCGTCGTCGACCAGCCGCGTATAGGCTTCTTCGCTGGCGCCGATGCTGGAGGTGGAGGTGCCGATGATCACCGCCACCCGCTCGGCGCCGTAGCGCTGCGCAGCGGCCTGCACGGCCTGCGCCATCCCGTCCTGCTGCAGGGCCAGCCAGGCCAGGCGGTTGTTGCGGCAATCCCACGCTTGCAGGGAATCGGGCAGTACAACGTCTTCAACGCCATCGACGCGGCCAACCCAGCACGGCAGCAGCGGTTGCGGGCCGAAATCGTTGCGACGCAGGCCGCTGCGTCGGGCGGTCAACGCGGCGGCCTGGGCGGCAAGCCCGGCACCGAGCGCGGTGGTGGAAGTGAACGCGGTGACGGCAACCGGGGCCATCTGGGACGAATGCTGCGCTTGGCTCACGATGGTCTGGCTGTCAAAAAGTGCGGTCAGTATATCGATGGCGCGCGTGGGTCCCGTGGACGGCGCAACTGAACGTCACCGTCATGTGGCTGACGCGGCTGGGATTTTTCGCACAGGCCGCGCTTTCGCCATCGCCGCAATTGCGACACAATCGACGCGACACATCTCTCTTCAGAGCGCGACCACGCGCGCATGCACGCCTACGTCTATAAAAGCCAACGCAAGCAGGACACCTTCGTCTATCTCGCCGCACGTGACGATTTCTCCGGTCTTCCTGCCGCCGTGCAGGCGCAGCTGGCGCCATTTACGTTCGTGCTGGATGTGGCGTTGACGCCCGAGCGCCGGTTGGCGCAGGCCGATGCGGCCACGGTGCGCGAGGCGCTGGGCAAGCACGGCTTCTATCTGCAATTGCCCAAGACCATCGTGCTCGCCGGCGAGTGCGACCATGACTGAGCCTGTGCGTGGCGCACGGATGCGCGCCGCAGCGCTGGCCGGTACGGCTGGCGTGGCGCTCTGCCTGCTCGGCGGCCTTGGCGGCGTGGTTGCTGCGCTGAGCCTGTGGCTGGCGCAGCCGGCGTTCGCGCTGGCGGTGTCGTGGGCGCGTGGGACGCGCGCAGTGCCGGGCCAGCCGCGCGCGATCGCGCAGGCGCTGCCGCCGTTGCTGGCCATCTGGGGCGTGGGCCTGCTGGCACTGGCGGCGCTGATCAGCTGGCCGCTGACCGCCCTGCGCGACAGCGGCAGCCTGGCGGCCGCGCTGGCGCTGAGCGTCGCAGTCAGCGCGGCCTTGCTGGGGCTGTGGCGGACCTGGCCGTTGTGGGGCGAGGTGGAACGCGACGGTGGCGCGCTGGCACCACGCTGGCAGGCGCTGGCCGCGCAGGAATTGCATGCCTGGCGCGGCCTGCTGGCGGCCGCGCTGGTGCTGGCGATGTGCACCCTGGCCGTGGTGCTGGCCTGGCCGGGCTGGTTGTCCGGCGGCCTGCGCTGGGGTCTGGCGGTGGCTGCCGGTGTGCTGCTGCCGGTGGCCCATCTGCTGCTGCAACGCACCGCCGCACCCATGCGCAGCGATGTGCCGCACACGCGCCAGGCCGCCGATTTCTTCTCCGAAGCCGCCGCCGAACCGCGCCCGCTGGAACCGGTGGCCCGGCATCAGCTGGTACCCGAACTCTTCGAGGCCGCGCGCAGTGGCCGGGTGGACCGCGCACTGCAATTGCTCGAGGCCGGTGCCGACCCGCAGGCGCTGCCGCTGCCGGAATGGCGCGATCAGCGCAGCTTGCCGGCGCTGGCGGCGGTGCTGCCGGACCTGCGCCTGCTGCGTGAGTTGATCGTGCGCCGCGTCGACGTCAATCAACCGCATCGCGGCATGACCCCGTTGCTGGCCGCCACCCGCGACAGCTGGCACGGCCGCCCGGATGCGGTGATGACCTTGCTGGCCAATGGCGCCGACCCGCGCGCCAGCGACAACGACGGCAACACCCCCTTGCATCATGCCGTGCGCAGTTCCGACCCGGGCGTGGCCGCGCTGTTGCGCGATGCCGCCGCCGAGCTCGACGCGCTCAACAACGAAGGCCATTCGCCATTGGCGATGGCCTGCCAGGTCGGCAACTGGCGGCTGGCCAAATTCCTGCTGGAACGCGGCGCACAGTCCGAGCCCGAAGGCGGCGCCCCGGTGCTGCTGGCGGCAGCCGGTACCGAAGAAGACGATCCGGCCGGCGTGCAGTTGCTGCTCAAGCACAAGGCGCGTGTGGACGCGCGCGACCGCCAGCGGCGCAGTGCGCTGCACGAAGCCGCACTGGCCGGTCACGGCGACATCGTCGAGGCGCTGTTGTCGGCCGGGGCGAATCTGGAAGCGCGCGATCTGCTGGGCCGCACGCCGTGGCTGGATGCCGCGCGCCAGGCACGCAGCGCCGTGCTCGAACGCCTGGTCGCGCGCAAGGCCGATGTGCTGGCCATCGATGGCGACGGCCGCAACGCCTTGATGCTGGCCTGCGCGGCCGACAACGTCTCGCCGGCGCTGATCCGTCGCCTGCTGGACCTGCAGGTGCCTGCCGACAGCGTGGATGCGCACGGCCGTCGCGCGGTGGATGTGGCCGCCGAGGCCGGACGTTGGGCGATCGTGCAACTGCTCGATCCCGCTTACCCGTTGCCGGCCGCGGTCAGCGACGCGCAGGGCGAGGCGCCTGGTGTTGCCGTGCTGCCCGATCGCCCGCCGCTGGTGCTGTTGCGCGAAGGCCTGCAGCTCGGCCAGCGCGACGGCCTGGTCGCGCTGGCGCGGCTATGCGCCCCGGAAGAACTGGGCGGCCTGTTGCACGACGCACATCTGGCCTTGAACGCCGAGGCGGTCGACTGGCTGCTGCGCCATGGCGCCGACGCCGAGGTGCGCGACGCCTGTGGCGATGTGCCGATGTTTGCGCTGCTCTCGCGCGGCGTGGAGGCGGTACCGGCGTTGCAGGCATTGTTGCGGCATGGCGTCTCGCCGGCTGGCGCAGGTGGCCTGACCCGGTTGCTGAGTGCCTGCGTGCAGCACGATGCGGCATCGCGTGGGCTGGAACAGTTCGCGCTGGAACTGCTCGAACGCGGCGCCGACCCCTTCGCGCCGTCGGCCGCAGGCGATCCGCCGTTGTCGCTGGCGGTGCGGCTGGGCTGGCTGCGCCTGCAGCAGTGGTTGCTGGAACATGGCGTGGACCGCGAAGCGCGCGACAGCCACGGCATGACGGCGCTGCATCTGGCCACCGCGCTGGGCCGCGATGCCTCGCTGAAACTGCTGGTCAAGCAGGGCGCTTCGCCGGAAGCGCGCGCTGCCGACGGGCAGACCCCGCTGGGCGTGGCGCTGTCGATCGGCCGCCGCGATCTGGCCGACTGGCTGGACTGGCGCATCTGGTCGCTGCCGCGCCGCACGCTGCGCGAAGCGGATGTGCCGGCCGCCGCGATGACCGGCGATACCGATGCGGTGCGTCGCCTGATCGATCTCGGCCTCACCGTCGATGCCGTCGACGCGCAAGGCTGCACCGCGCTGCTGCGTGCCGCCGGTGGTGGCCATCTTGGCGTGGTCATGCACCTGCTTGGCCGCGGCGCCGATCCGCAGCGCGCGGCCAACAGCGGCGCCACGCCGTTGTCGGCGGCGGTGAGCATGCGCCAGACCGAGATCGTAGCCGCCTTGCTGCACGCCGGTGCGCAGATCGAGCACCGCCTGCCGGGCGGGGTGACCGTGCTGATGCTGGCCTGCGCACTGGGCCTGCCGGACATCGTGGCGCGCCTGCTCACCGCCGCGGCCGACGTGCACGCCACCGACAATCAGGGGCTGGCGCCGTTGCATTGCGCGGCGTTGTACGGTTTCACCGCGCGCGACAAGAACCGCCTGTTGGCTCTGTTGGACACCTTGCTGCTGGCCGGCGCCGACCCGGACTTCCTGGCCGGTGGCCGGGTCAGCCCGTTGCTGCTGTTGCTGGGCGCGCGTGCCGAGCCGGGCACCTCCTGCGACGAGCAGGTGGTGCTGGCCGGCGTCGAACGCCTGCTCGACGAAGATGTCTCGCTGGATGTGGCCGACCAACGCGGCTTCGGCCCGCTGCATCTGGCTGCACTGCACGGCCTGCCGCTGCTGGTGCAGCGCCTGCTGCGCGCCGGTGCCGATGCCGACCGCCGCGATGCGCTCAACCGCACCCCGCGCGAGATCGCCATCATGCGCGGCTTCATCGACGTGGCCGGCCAGTTCGAACCGGCGCTGCCGGGCGTCTCCTCGATGGCGCGCTTCCTGCGCGAAGGCCGCTGAGCCAGCGCAGCGGGCAACCGCTGCCGGTGCCGTTCTTGTGCAGCCGTAACCGTCTGCACAGCCCCGCCGCCGAGCGCGTCTTCGCCGACTGGCCCGGCGTGCAGGCGCAATCGGCCGGGCTGGCCGCCGATGCGCACGTGCAGGTCACACCGGAGCCGTTGCAGCAGGCAGAGGTGGTGCCGGTGATGGGACGGCGCCATCTGCAGCTGCTGCGCAACGCTTCGCCGCGCATCTGCGCCACTGCCGGGTGATCTGCCTGCAGATGCAAGACGACGATTCGTCTATGGATCCGGCACTGGTACGCCGCCTGAAACACACGGTGCCACCGCTGCTGGGTCTCCCGGCGCAGTCGTAACCTGATCCCGACACGGCCCATGCAAGACTGCGGGTTCTTTCGCCGGAAGGAAGCGCCCAACCAATGAGCGTGCGTATCGAGGACCACGCAATGCTGGGCAACTGCCACAGCGCGGCCCTGGTCGACCACCGCGGCACCATCGGCTGGCTGTGCCTGCCACGCTTCGATTCCGATGCGGTGTTCGCTTCGCTGCTGGGCGACGAACAACACGGGCAATGGGCATTGTCGCCGGCTGCCGACTTCCGCACCGAGCGCGCCTACCAGGACGATAGTCTGGTGCTGTGCACGCGCATGATCACCGACAGCGGCACGGTGGAGCTGATCGACTTCATGGTCGCCAGCGAAAACGGCGAAGTCCATCAGCATCTGGTGCGCATCGTGCGCTGCGTGCAGGGCAGCGTGCCGATGCACATGCGCCTGACCTTCCGCTTCAACTACGGCCGCACGGTGCCATGGGTGACGCGCATCGTCGATGGTATCCGCGCCATCGCCGGCCCCGATCAACTTGCCTTGCGTTCGCCGCAAACGCTGCGCGGCCAGGACATGGGAACCGAAACCGACTTCACCCTGCGCGAAGGGCAAAGCACCTGGTTCCTGCTCAGTCACGGCGCCTCGCACCAGGCCACGCCGCCCTTGATCGACGCCGAACAGGCGCTGCAACGCACTACCGCGTTCTGGCACGGCTGGGCGCGCCGCTGTACCGATGTGGGGCCGTGGACCGAGCAGGTGCGTCGCTCGCTGGTGGTGTTGAAGGGGCTGAGTTATCTGCCCACCGGCGGCATCGTCGCCGCGCCCACTGCCTCGTTGCCGGAGCATCTGGGCGGCACGCGCAACTGGGATTACCGCTATTGCTGGCTGCGCGATTCGGTGTTCACGCTGATCGCGTTGTTGCAGGCCGGGTACCGCGACGAAGCGGCAGCCTTTCGCGATTGGGTCCAACGCACCATTGCCGGTTCGCCGGATCAATTGCAGGCGCTGTACGGCATTGCCGGCGAACGCCGCTTGCAGGAATGGGAAGCGCACTGGCTGCCCGGTTATGAACATTCCGGCCCGGTGCGCATCGGCAATGGCGCGGTGGATCAGTTCCAGCTCGATGTGTATGGCGAGTTGATCGGCGCGTTCCATTACGCCCGCGAAAAGGGCGTGGGCCTGCCGTCCGACGACGACGGTTCGTCTGCATCGCTGCTGGAAAAGATTCTGGAAACCCTGGAAACCCTGTGGCGCGAACCGGATGAAGGCATCTGGGAAATCCGCGATGAGCGCCGCCACTTCGTGCATTCCAAGGTGATGGCATGGCTGGCCTTCGACTGCGGCGCGCGCGACGGCATCACCAATGCAGATGCCGAGAAACGCGCACACTGGGGCCGCATTGCCGAGCAAATCCACGCCGAGGTACTGGAAAAGGGCGTGCACCCGGATGGCCACTTCGTGCAGAGCTATGGTTCGGATCGGCTGGACGCCTCGCTGCTGCTGATTCCCATCGTCGGCTTCCTGCCGCCGGACGATCCACGCATCGCCGCCACTGCCGATGCGATCGCACGCGATCTGACCATCGACGGCCTGGTCGAGCGCTATCGCGCCGACGACAGCGCCGATGGCTTGCCGGCCGGCGAAGGCACCTTCCTGGCCTGCAGTTTCTGGCTGGTGGAAAACTACGCATTGCTCGGCCGCACCGACCAGGCGCGTGCGCTGCTCGAACGCCTGCTCGGGCTGTGCAACGACGTCGGCCTGCTCGCCGAAGAATACGACCCGCGCAGCAAACGCATGCTCGGCAACTTCCCGCAAGGGTATTCCCACGTGGCCCTGGTCAATGCGGCATTGCGCCTGCACGGACGCATGGGCGAAAAGGAAACGCATCCATGAGTGAGCAAGCAACCACACCGCCGTGCATCATCGTGGTGTTCGGCGCACGCGGCGATCTGACCAAGCGCCTGGTCATGCCGGCGCTGTACAACCTGCGCCGTTCCGGTGCGCTGGGCGATGAGTTCGCCATTGTCGGCATGGACCATGGCGACATCAGCGAGCGCGCGTGGCGGACCAACATGGGTCAGTCGATGACGCAGCTGCTCAGCAGTCGCGATGCCGAATTCCAGACCGATCAATTCGACACCGCCACCTGGGACTGGTTGCGCGAGCGCATGCATTACCTGCGCGGCGACTTCACCGATCAGGGCGCCTACCGATCGCTGGGCGGGGTGCTGGACAAGTTGCACAAGCGCTACGGCACGCAGGGCAATGTGCTGTTCTATCTGGCCACCGCCGCGCGCTTCTTCGAGCCGGTATTGCTCAACCTGGGCGAGGCTGGCCTGGTCAGGCAACGCGAAGGCGAAGGCTGGCGCCGGGTGATCGTGGAAAAACCCTTCGGCCACGACCTGCCCAGCGCCCAGCATCTCAATGCCACGGTCGCCAGGGTGCTGCACGAAGATCAGGTGTTCCGCATCGATCATTTCCTGGGCAAGGAAACCGTGCAGAACATTCTCGCGTTCCGCTTCGCCAATGGCTTGTTCGAGCCGGTGTGGAATCGCGACCGCATCGACCACGTGCAGATCACCGCGGCCGAAACCATCGGCGTGGAAGGGCGCGGACGGTTCTACGACCCCACCGGCTGCCTGCGCGACATGGTGCCGAACCATCTGTTCCAGCTGCTGGCGATGATTGCGATGGAACCGCCAGCGGCGTTCACGACCGAGGCGATGCATCGCCGTCGCGCAGAAGTGATCGAGGCGGTGCGCCCGATCAAGCCCGAAGACGTGGTGCGCGGGCAATATGCCTCCGGCGCGGTCAATCGCAATGCGGTGCTGGGCTACCGCGAAGAAGATACCGTGCCCGACGATTCGGACACCGAAACCTACGTGGCGATGAAGCTGCAGGTGGATACCTGGCGCTGGGCCGGCGTGCCGTTCTACCTGCGCACCGGCAAGCGCCTGCGCGAACGCACCACCGAGATCGCGATCCGCTTCAAGCCCGCGCCGCTGGCGCCGTTCCGCAGCACCGAGGTGGGCGGCTACGGCCCCGATTGGCTGGTGCTGCATATCCAGCCGGACGAGGGCATCTCGCTGCAGTTCGACGTCAAGCGCCCGGGCGCGCAGGTGGCACTGGCGCCGGTGCGCATGGACTTTCGTTACCGCGACTGGTTCCCCAAGGAATACACGGTGGGCTACGAGCGCCTGCTGCAGGACTGCATGAACGGCGAGGCCGGCCTGTTCCAGGATGCGGCGATGGTGGAGGGCGCATGGCGCATCGTGCAACCGATCCTGGACGCATGGAAACAGCCGCCCAGCGACTTCCCCAATTACGCCGCAGGCAGCGCCGGCCCCTCGGCCGCCGACGCATTGCTGGCAATGAACGGCGGACACGCCTGGCGCGCACTCACCCCAGGGCGCAAACCCCCGCCGCGTCGTCCGCCGGAAGTGCGTGCTGGTGCTGCGACGCCGGTGAAGAAAGCTGCCAAGAAGACGGCAAGCAGGGTCGGCAAGGCGCCGGCCAAAAAGCTCGCCAGTGCGTCCGCCAGACGCGCATCCGCTGCTACAGCGAAGTCCTCGCAGGATGCAGCCACGTCGTCTGGCGGCGCGGCCAAGAAAACGGTGCGCAAACGCGCAACCAGCAAGGTCGCAAAGGTCGCCGGCAACACCGCGGCAGGCAAGGGCGCAGCGAAGAAGTCGGCCAGCAAGACCGTGGCGCGCACGCCACGCCGCTGATGGAGGCGAGCGGCCGACAGCCTCCGCAACTCCACGTAGGAGCGTGCCTGCGCGCGACACGGGCGATACCGGTCATGCCCGTGTCGCGCGCAGGCACGCTCCTACGAACAGCGCAGCGATTGTGGGTGGTTGGTGGGGGCTCGCCATCCGCATCGGATTATGACTTTGACGCAATCGAACGATCGCGTGCAGGTCGTCTCCGAGGCAACGACGGCGTCGTTACCGCTGACGAACGATGCACCACATCCAGGTAGGAGCGTGCACGCGCGCGATGAGCTTTATCGGTAACGCGCGGTCGCGCGCAGGCACGCTCCTACGAAGGTAATCCCCCCACTTTTAGCGGTCGCCAGAAGTGGAGCTAAGCGGCCATCGCCAACTTCATGGCAGGCGTGATGCCGCCGAGCGCCATATTCGGACGCTCGTGGTTGTACGTCCATAGCCAGCGGGTGGCTTTGTCCTGCACCTGGTCGATGGTGTCGAACAGGGTTTGGGCGAGCCAGGCGTAGCGGATGGTGCGGTTGTAGCGTTCAACGTAGGCGTTCTGCTGTGGCTTGCCCGGCTGGATGTGCTCGACCCGGATACCATGCCGCTGCGCCCAGGACAGCAACGCGCCACTGATGTATTCAGGGCCGTTGTCGCAGCGGATCACGGCGGGCTTGCCGCGCCACTCGATGATCTGCTCCAGCGATCGGATCACATGGGCTGACGGCAGCGACAGATCCACCTCGATCCCCAGCCCCTCGCGATTGAAGTCGTCGAGCACATTGAACAGCCGGAAGCTGCGGCCGTCGGCCAACTGGTCGTGCATGAAGTCCATCGACCAGACCTGGTTGATAGCCTCCGGCACCGCCAGAGGCTCGGGCCGCTCACGCACCAGCCGCTTCCTCGGCTTGATCCGCAGGTTCAACTCCAGCTCGCGGTAGATCCGGTAGACCCGCTTGTGATTCCAGCCAAAGCCCTTCACGTTGCGCAGGTACAGGTAGCACAGGCCAAAGCCCCAGTCGCGATGGGCGGTCGTCAGGCGGATCAGCCAGTCGGCGATCCGGGCGTTCTGCTCGCTGGCCTTGGCCTGGTAGCGGAAGCAGGTCTGGCTCACCGCGAAGGCCTGGCAGGCGTGGCGGATGTTCGTACGCCCGCTCGTGACTGCCGATTGGGCCATCTCGCGTCGCTGAGATGGCCTCACCATTTTTTTGCGAGCGCTTCCTTCAGCAGGTCGGTACTGAGCTGCGCCTCGGCGTACATCTTCTTGAGCCGGCGGTTCTCCTCCTCCAGCTCCTTCATGCGCGCGACCATGGACACGTCCATGCCGCCGAACTTGCTGCGCCACTTGTAGAACGTGGCCGAGCTGATGCCGTGCTCGCGGCACAGCTCCGGCACGGGCGCACCGGCCTGGGCCTGCTTGAGCACGGCGATGATCTGGCTGTCGGTAAAGCGGGACTTCTTCATGGAACCTCCTCGGGAAAGGGGACGAGAAAATTCCACTTCTGGCGTCTGCTAATGGGCGGGGGGATTACCCGAACAGCGCAGCGATTGTGGGTGGTTGGTGGGGGCTCGCCATCCCATCGGCGTATGACTTGGACGCAATCGGCCGCTCGCGTGTAGGTCGTCGCCGAGGCAACGACTGCGTCGTTACCGCTGACGAACGATGCACCACATCCACGTGGGAGGGCGCCCGCGCGCGACGGGGCCCTACGTGCAAACGCCTGTTCGCGCGCAGGCGCGCTCCTACGGAAGGGCTCAGCCGTCCTGCGTGGTGGGTGCCGGTTCCACATCCGCCTTGACGTCGGCTTCGAACAGATTCATCAGGTCGGCACGTGCATCGCGCGAAGTCTGGATCACCTTGGCTTCGTCGTCGTAGACCAAATGCTGGCGGCGCAGCAGGTCTTCGTCGTGCTGGCGGAAGCGTTTGACGTGATCGTGTGCGAGCGCTTCACCGAGGCCGAGCGAGGTGAGGACGCGTTCGCTCAGTTCCAGGCTGGAGGCGAAGACCTCGCGGAACGGTTCTGCGCCCAGGTCCATCAATTTCCAGGCGTGTTGGCGGTTGCGCGCGCGCGCCAGCACGGTGGCTTGCGGGTACAGGCGACGGATCAGTCGCACCGTCTTGATGTTGGTGTCCGGGTCATCCACCGCGATCACGAACACCTTGATGCGCTCGGCACCGGCAGCGCGCAGCAGCTCGGGGCGGGTGGGGTCGCCGTAGTACAGCTGGCTGCCGAAGCGGCGCAGGTCTTCCACCGTGTCGGGGTTGTGTTCCAGCGCCACGAACGGCACATGCCGTGCGGTGAGCAGGCGCGCGACCACCTGGCCGAAGCGGCCCATGCCGGCAACCAGCACCTTGGGCGTCTGCGCATCGATGGTGTCGAACGGGCGATCGGGCTTGGGCGCGCGCGCGCAGCGGCCCGTTGAGGATGCGCTGCATGCCGAGCAGCAACAGCGGGGTCAGTGCCATCGACACGCCCACGATGGCCACCAGCCGGTCGTGATTGGCCGGTTCCAGCAGGCCCACGCGGTCGGCTTCGTTGAACACCACGAAGGCGAATTCGCCGCCCAGCCACAGCACGCTACCCAGCATCAGGCTGCTGCGCAGCGGCAGCTTGGCCACGCTGCCGATACCGACCAGCAGCGAGAACTTCACCACCAGCAATATCGCCACGCCCGCTGCGATCAACCACGGCTCGGTCGCCACGCGGTGGAGATCGATCCCCATGCCTACCGAGATGAAGAACAGGCCCAGCAGCAAGCCTTCGAACGGTTCGATCTGCGATTCCAGTTCGTGGCGGAATTCCGAATCGGCCAGCAACACGCCCGCGATGAAGGCGCCCAGGCTGGCGCTCAATCCGGCCTCCTGCATGATCCAGGCGGTGCCCAGCACCACCAGCAAGGCGCTGGCGGTGAACACTTCCGGCATGCGCGTGCGGGCGACCACGTTGAACAGGTGACGCAACACGAAGCGCCCGCACACGATCACCAGCGCCAGGGCCGCCATCGCCTTGGCCACGTCCTGCCATTGAAGCGTTGCGTTCTTGCTGCCGCCGAGCAGCGGGATGGCCGCCAGCAACGGGATCGCGATCAAATCCTGGAACAGCAAGATGGCAAACGCCAGCCGCCCGTAGTCGCTGCTCAGGGCCTTGCGTTCGGCCAGCAATTGCAGCCCCACCGCCGTGGAGGAGAGCGCCAGCGCCACGCCGACGATCAACGCGCTCTTCCAGCCCAGCTGGGCTGCCATCAACAAGCCGCCCAGGATCACCGCCGTCACCAGCACCTGGGTGGCGCCAGCGCCGAACACCGAATGGCGCATCACCTTCAGGCGCGCCGGCGACAGCTCCAGCCCGATCACGAACAGCAGCATCACCACGCCGATTTCGGCCGCGCCGCTGATGCGTTCGGCATCCTGCACCACACCCACGCCGTCGGGGCCGAGCACCACGCCGGCGACCAGATAGGCCAATACCGCCCCCAGGCCGAAGCGCTTGAACACCGGCACTGCCACGATGGCGGCCAGCATCAGCACCAAGGCCAGTTCCAGACCACCGCTATGCATGCGTACTCTCCGTTGAGGGACGCATTATGCCGCGCAGGTCCGTTGGCCTGCGCGCACGCATGTGCCATCTGCACGGCGGCGATGCGCGGCTGCGCGATACGGCCCGGCACCTGTCCGCGCAGTGGGTGCGGATCAGTCCGGCGCCGCCTGCGCCTGCACCGTCAGTGCGCGGGCGCTGCGTGGCGTGCCAGACATGGTCGACACACCGTACGAGCGATCAGTGACTTTTCAGCAGAAAGCGCCGATCCAGCGGCTGCAGCGGGCGTGCATTGAACGGGTACACGCGTTCGAACGCATTGATCTGTGCCTCCGACACCTGCACCGGCTGGCTGAGCACCACCCAGTCCACCGTTTCGCTGCATGGCGGAGTGGTCAGTGAGCCTTCGTAGCGATAGAAGCTGCGTTGATTGCTCGGCGGAAGAAACGCCTCGGCGCTGACCGTTGCGTTGGCGACCTGACGGGTCTGGTCCTTGTCCTTGGGCATGGCATCGAGCACCCGCTGGAACGCCGGGTTGGCCTTGCCGGTTTCGAAGAAGATCGCCAGCACGCCCAGCGTGCCGTCCGGGCCCTGATGCACCAGGTGTGCTTCCATCGGGAAACGCCGGCCGTTCAACAGGTGCTCGCTGGGGTGATGGAAGTGCAGTTGCAAGGCTTGATACTGCTTGTCGCCGGTCGCCATGGTGCCGCCGTCGTGCAGATCCAGCTGGATGGAATGGCCGGTGTTGCGCACCACCAGCGGCACGGCGCTGTAGCTCAGCAGCAGCGTGCCCAGGTTGGCGTCGATGGCGCCTTTCAGATCGATGGGGCTGTTTTGCTGGCCATTGCCGCACAGCGCATTTTCCTTGGCCAGCTCGGCCCAATGCTCGGCACCTTCCGGACCGGTATAGCCCCATTCGTGCCCGCTGTGCGGCGCGGTCTCGTGCGCCTGCACCGGCGCGCTCTCGGGCAGTGCGGTTTGCGCCATGCCCACCGCGCCCCAGCCGGCGGCGATGCACAGGCACAGCGGGCTGATGCGACGTAACAAGAGCGACCTAGAAGCGGGCATGCACAAAACTCCGGAAGAAAACGCGTTACGTGGGATGCGATGGCCGATGCCATGGCGGAAAGGCAACGCGCCGGGCGTTGCGGGAAGCGGACTGTAGCAATGAACTGTGACGTCCAGCATGGCCCGGCGACAGGCGGTTGTGCGGCGCCATCTCGACGGCCAGCGGCGCCACCGCAGCGGCGCGTCGGCACCTGGCAACCCGCCTGTCCGCCAGGCGTTGGGGTATCGCCGCGCGAGCGTCCCCAGCCTGGCTTCTGCGCTGCGCAACGCCCCGTGCGCCGGCACGCCCCACGTGGTGCCCTGCTGGCGTGTTGACCAAGCGCCGGGCGGGTGCAGGCCTGCGCCGCCGGACTTCGGGAAGCTCACTTAAGCGACCGACACGCAGGGCATTGACCAAGCCGACTCAGGCGCGCAGACTGCGCCGCGCCATCGCCCGGATCACCGGTCGGTACGCACCTTTGGAGCCCTTACCCATGTCCAGCGACAGTCACCCTAGACCCGGGTCGATGACCCAGCTGGCGCGCGCCTGAGGCCCAGGTTCGCCGGCTGTCATCGACGACGGTCGTCACCAGGCGAACACCCATGTACGAGCAAACCCTGCGCCTTGCCGAAGGCGTCGATGCACTGACCGCACCCCTGGCCGAACTCAACACGGCCGATGCGGTGGAATATCTCAACACCCTGGACCGCGACGACGCAGCGCAGGTGCTGGCCGCGTTGCCGTCAGCACGGGCGGTAAAACTGCTCGAACAACCCGAGCTGCGCGATGCCAGCACGCTGGTCGCGTCGCTGCCGGCCGAGCAGGCCGCCTCGCTGCTCGGGCAGATGGCCGACGACCGCGCCACCGACATCTTCCATGGCCTGGATGCCGAGCAGCGCCAGCCGCTGCTGTGGCTGCTCAGTGCCGAGGCGCGGCTGTCGATCCAGGCGCTGATGCGCTACCCGCCCAACACCGCCGGCGCGCTGATGACCACCGAGTTCGTGGCCGTGCCGTCGGACTGGACGGTGGGCCGCACCCTGCAGCACATCCGCGAAGTGGAGCGCAGCCGCGAGACCGTCTACGCGATCTATCTGCTCGACCCGTATACCCGCGTGCTGCAGCAGGTGGTGACCATGCGCCGCCTGATCACCGGCGCGCCGGAGGCACCGATCCTGGAGGTGGCACAGGTCAATCCCCCGGTCACCGTGGACCCGGCACTGGACCAGGAAGAAGTGGCGCGGCTGATCCGTCGCCACGACCTGCTGGCGATCCCGGTGGTGGATGCGCGCGGCCACGTGCTCGGCATCGTCACCGTGGACGATGTGCTCGATGCGCTCATCGCCGAATCCACCGAGGACGTGCACAAGTTCGGCGGCATGGAAGCGCTGGACAAGCCGTACATGCAGATTGGCTTCGGCCAGATGATCAAGAAGCGTGCCGGTTGGCTGAGCGTGCTGTTCCTGGGAGAAATGCTCACCGCCAGCGCGATGCAGCACTTCGAGGACGAGCTGTCCAAGGCGGTGGTGCTGACCTTGTTCATCCCGTTGATCATGAGCTCGGGCGGCAACTCCGGTTCGCAGGCCACCTCGCTGCTGATCCGCTCGCTGGCGCTGCGCGAAATCCGCCTGCGCGATTGGTGGAAAGTGGCGCTGCGCGAACTGCCCACCGGCCTGACCCTGGGCGCGATCCTGGGCGTGCTGGCGATCGTGCGTATCACCATCTGGCAGACCGCCGGCCTGTACGACTACGGCCCGCACTGGCTGATGGTGGCGCTGACCATCGGTGCGGCGCTGATCGGCATCGTCACCTTCGGTTCGCTGTCCGGCTCGATGCTGCCGTTCGTGCTGCAACGCTTCGGCTTCGACCCAGCCAGCGCCTCGGCGCCGTTCGTGGCCACGCTGGTGGACGTCACCGGTCTGGTGATCTATTTCAGCATCGCCGCGCTGATCTTGAGCGGCACGCTGTTGTAGCGGCCTCGCGCCCGGGCAATCACGGATGCATGCATGTGCGCATGTATCCGTCATCCATGCCCTGAAACGCCAGTACGTGTACCGTAGCGCGATGGCATTCGCGTCCCCCGCCCGATGAGTACGTACCACCTGCAACAGGTCTTTCGTCCCAGCACCGTGGCGGTGGTGGGCGGCAGCCCGCGTGATCGCTCGGCCGGGCGGGCGGTGGTGCGCAACCTGCGCGCGGCCGGGTTTCCCGGCCAGATCGGCTGGGTCAGCCCGCGCTACAGCGAGATCGACGGTGTGCGCACGGTGGCGCGGCTGACCGATCTGCCGTGGGTGCCCGACCTGGTGGTGATCACTGCGCCGGCGCGCATCGTGCCGCGCATCGTCTCCATCGCCGCGCGGCGTGGTGTGGCTGCCGCGATCATCCTCACCGCCGGCCTCGGCAGCGGCCCAGGCTCGCCGGCCGCGCGCATGGAAGCGGCCGCGCGCGCCAAGGGCATGCGCATCCTCGGCCCGCACTGCCTGGGCGTGATCGCTCCGCATGCACGGCTCAATGCCAGCATCGCCGCGCACTGCCCACAGGCCGGCGATCTGGCGCTGATCTCCGAGTCCAGCGCCATTGCCGCGGCGCTGGTGGAGTGGGGCGTGGCGCGCTCGGTGGGGTTTTCGGCGGTGGTGTCGCTGGGCGATACGCTGGACGTGGACTTCGGCGACCTGCTGGATTACTTCGCCACCGACTACCGCACCCGCGCGATCCTGCTGTATGTCGAACGCATCGGCGACGCGCGCAAGTTCATGTCGGCGGCGCGCGCGGCCGCACGTGCCAAGCCGGTGGTGGTGGTCAAATCCGGCCGCCAGTACCGCATCAATCCCAATGCCGACACCCATGCGCAGGCGCTGGCCGGTTCGGATGCGGTGTACGGCGCCGCGTTTGCACGCGCCGGGCTGTTGCGGGTGGGCGCGCTGGACGAGCTGTTCGCCGCCGCCGAAACCCTGGGTCGGCTCGGCAGCTTCCCCGGCCGGCGCCTGGCCATCCTGAGCAACGGCGGCGGGGTGGGGCAGCTGGCGGTGGACCAGCTGGTGCTGCGTGGCGGCACCCTGGCCGATTTATCGCCCAAGACGCTGGAAAAACTCGATCAATCGCTGCCGGAAGGCTGGTCGCGCAGCAACCCGGTGGACATCATTGTCGACGCCGACGGCGCGCGCTATGCCGCCGCGATCGAAGCGCTGCTGGACGATCCGGAAAACGACGCGCTGCTGGTGGTCAACGTGCCCACCGCGTTCACCTCCTCGGCCGATGCGGCCAAGGCGCTGACCCGCGCGCTGGACCAGCGCAACCGCTATCAGCGCGACAAACCGGTATTTGCGGTGTGGCTGGGCCAGGACGATGCGGCGATTGCCGCGCTCAATGCCGCGCGCGTGCCCACCTATGCCACCGAATCGGATGCGGTGCGCGGCTTTACCCACCTGGTGCGTTACCGCGAGGCGCAGGCGGCGCTGATGGAGACCCCGCCCAGCCTGCCGGAAGACTTCGTGGTGGATGCCGGCATCGCGCGCACGCTGGTGGAAGAGGCCCTGGCGGCCGGCCGGCGCTGGCTGGATCCGGTCGCCACCAATCGCCTGCTGGCGGCCTACGGCATCCCGATCGTGCCGCTGCAGGTGGCTGCCACCGCCAACGACGCCGCGTTGCTGGCAGACCCGTTACTGGCGGTCGGCCGCACGGTGACATTAAAAGTGTTGTCCAGCGAGATCGCGCACAAGTCCGACGTGGACGGTGTGCGCCTGAACCTGTCCAGCGTGGCGGCGGTGCGCGAAGCGGCCACCGGCATCCTGGCGCGCGCGCGCGCTGCGCATCCCAGTGCAGTGATCGAAGGGGTGATCGTGCAGCCCACCGTGCTGCGGCCCAAGGCGCGCGAACTGATCGCCGGCATCGCCGACGACCCGGTGTTCGGCCCGGCGATCGTGTTCGGGCGCGGCGGCACCGCGGTGGAGGTCATCAACGACCGCGAGCTGGCCCTGCCGCCGCTGGACCTGCGCCTGGCCCACGAACTGATCGGCCGCACCCGCGTCTCGCGCATCCTCAAGGCCTACCGCGACGTGCCGGCCGCCGACGAGCGCGCGGTGGCGCTGGTGCTGGTCAAGTTGGCGCAGCTGGCTGCCGACATCCCCGAAATCACCGAGCTGGACATCAATCCGCTGCTGGCCGACCGCGATGGCGTGATTGCGCTGGACGCGCGCGTGGCGGTGGCGCCGGCGCGCAAGCTGCACAAGGGCCGCGGCCATCCGCGCTTTGCGATTTTCCCGTACCCCAAGGAATGGGAACGCCAGATCGGCCTGGGCGATGGCACCCATGCGCTGGTGCGCCCGGTGCGCCCGGAAGACGGCGCGCTGTTCCGCGCGTTCTTCGCCCGCGTCACCGACGAGGACCTGCGCCTGCGCTTCTTCCAGTCGGTGAAGCATTTCAGCCATGAATTCATTGCCCGGCTGACCCAGCTCGATTACGCCCGCTCCATTGCGCTGGTGGCCATCGACCCCAAGACCGGCGACATGCTCGGCGCGGTGCGCCTGCACGCCGATGCCGATTACCAGCGCGGCGAGTACGGCATCCTGATCCGCTCGGACCTCAAGGGCCACGGCATCGGCTGGCAGCTGATGCGCATCATGATCGAGTACGCGCGCTGGCTGGGCCTCAAACAGATCGAAGGCCAGGTGCTGCGCGAGAACCGCACCATGTTGGCGATGTGCCAGAGCCTGGGCTTTGGCGTGCGCCCGGATCCGGACGATGCGACCCTGATGGCGGTGACACTCCCTATAATGGGCGAGCCGCGCCCGGCCTGACCCTGCGTCACGCCGCGGTCCCCCATCCTCCACCGCACGCCGGACTGCCAGGCCTCGATCTGGCCTATTGCTCCGGCTGTCGTCTCGGCCCGCCTGGGAGTGTCAATGTTTCGCGATTTCAGAATGTCGTTCGTGGTCACCGCCATCTGCCTGGGCCTGGCTGCGTGGTGGGGCCATACCTCATCGATGGGGATCTGGCAGGCGCTGTGGCTATGCCTGGTGCTGAGCGTGCTGGAAGTGTCGTTGTCGTTCGACAACGCGGTGGTCAACGCCGGCGTGCTCAAGCACATGAACGCGTTCTGGCAAAAACTGTTCCTCACCGTGGGCATCCTGATCGCCGTGTTCGGCATGCGCCTGGTGTTCCCGATCGTGATCGTGTCGGTGGCCACCGGCATGGGCCTGGTGCCGGTGATGCAGATGGCGCTGAAGGAGCCGGACCGTTACAGCCAGGTGCTGACCGACAACTACCCGTCCATTGCCGCCTTCGGTGGCATGTTCCTGCTGCTGGTGTTCCTGAATTTCCTGTTCGACCAGGAGCGCAAGCTGCACTGGCTGGGCCCGGTGGAGCGGCTGGTCGGCAAGCTGGGCAAGGCCGATGCGATGTCGGTGATCGTGGCGGTGTCGGTGCTGCTGGGCACCAAGTTGTTCCTGCCGGCCGGCATCTTCCAGAGTGTGCTGTTCGCAGGCCTGGGCGGCATCCTGCTGTATCTGCTGGTCGGCAGCGTGGATGCGCTGTTCGAAGCCGAAGAGAGCGAAGACGGCAGCATGGGCCCGGCCAAGCGTTCGGGCATCGCCGCCTTCCTGTATCTGGAAGTGCTGGACGCCTCGTTCTCGTTCGATGGCGTGATCGGCGCCTTCGCCATCACCCGCGACGTGGTGATCATCATGCTGGGTCTGGCGATCGGCGCGATGTTCGTGCGCTCGATGACGGTCTACCTGGTGCACAAGGGGACCCTGGACGAGTTCGTGTTCCTGGAGCACGGCGCGCACTACGCTATCGGCGTGCTGGCGATCATCATGCTGGTGGGCACGGTCTACCACGTGCCGGAGGTGCTGACCGGCCTGATCGGCGTGGCCTTCATCGCCGCCTCGGTGTGGTCCTCGATCCGCTACCGCAAGCGCCACCATCTTGGGCCGACCGAGATTTGAGCGAGCACCGGCGAGCTTGCGCATCCGCTGAATGGCTGGCGGCCATGGTCGCCGAGCGAGTAAAAAAACGCGACCGATAGCAGGCTCGGTGTTGACGGCGGGTGAGTGCGGCGAGCGAGAATCAGGACCCTCCCGACTTGACCTGCGCAGTCGGATTCGTCCTCCCGCCGCGCGAGACGACCGCTCGTCAGCGCAGCCCGTTGTGGCGCAAGGCTCGCCGCAGTCTGAGCACATTTGGTGTTGACCCCCTGGGGGGACCCCACTATCTTGGGGTTCGGTGGTGACCGCCCCCAAGTGGCACCAATGAGACGAAGGCGATGCGCAAGCGCGACATTGCCTGCGGCTCCCATCTCAGCGACCTGTACGCGCCCCGGCATTGCCGCGGTCGCTTCCGGCCCGATGACGGCAGCGCGTTGCCACCGAACACCATCATGCGACAGCACACCGCGTGATGGCGGCCGTGGGAGTTCAGGGAAATTGGTGGGTGATGCCGCCGCAGGCCATGGCCTGCGCGCTGTGCGTCCTGTGTCGCCAATGCACCCTGGACGCCGCTCGGTCGTTGCCTGCTCCGGCAGGTTCGTGTGCCTACGCATGGAGGACGCATGACCACCAACGACACCCTTTCCGCGATCGCCGCCGGTACCGCAATACCCACCAGCGTTCCCGCCAGCGTTGCCGCGCCCGCCTGCGGCGCGCCGGAATTGACCGACCCGTCGGACATCGTGCCGCCTCCCCGCCAAGCCATTGCAATGCACGCACAGACCATCGAAGAACAAAACGTCTCCACCTGGATCACGAAAGAAGCGGGCAATCGCAAGATTCCGTTCGAGCCGGAGCGCCTGGAGCGCGCCATCGACCAGATCCATGCCGAGTTCCCGCAGCTGGACGTGGCCGACTACAAGCGCTCGGTGTTCGGGTTCGTCGAGCGCAAGGACAGCGTCAACGCCGACGACCTGGTCGACCACCTGATCCGCGAGGCCGAAGCCCGCGTCGATCTGACCACCCCGGAGTGGGAGCACTTCGCTGCGCGTCTGTACCTGCGCCGCCTCTACAAGCGCGCCAGCCGCAACCGTTTCTACGACGCCAGCCAGAAGTACGGCTCGTTCGTCGGCCTGCAGGAGAGCCTGGCCGACCGCAATGTCTATTCCAACGACATCCTGCGCCGCTATTCCAAGGACGAGCTGATCGAAGCCGGCAAGATGATCGAGCCCGAGCGCGACAAGCTGTTCGCCTACAACGGCCTGTACCTGCTGGCCACGCGTTACCTGGCTACCGATAGCTCGCGCGGCGTGTTCGAACTGCCGCAGGAGCGCTGGCTGACCATCGCGCTGTACCTGATGCAGGACGAGATCGGCACCGGCAAGGGCAGCCGCGAGCGCCGCATGCAGCTGGTCGGCGAGGCCTACTGGGCGCTGTCCAACCTGTACATGACGGTGGCCACCCCGACGCTGGCCAATGCCGGCAAGGTCGGCGGCCAGCTCTCGAGCTGCTTCATCGACACCGTCGACGACAGCCTGCAGGGCATCTACGACTCCAATACCGACGTGGCGCGCGTGTCCAAGCACGGCGGCGGCGTCGGCGCGTACCTGGGCTATGTGCGTTCGTCGGGTTCGGCGATCCGTGGCGTGTCCAATTCGTCCGGCGGCGTGGTGCCGTGGATCAAGCAGCTCAACAACACCGCCGTGTCGGTGGACCAGCTGGGCCAGCGCAAGGGCGCCATCGCGGTCTACCTGGACATCTTCCATCGCGACATCGAAGCGTTCCTGGACCTGCGCCTGAACAACGGCGACCAGCGCCTGCGCGCGCACGACGTGTTCACCTCGGTGTGCATCCCCGACCTGTTCATGGAAGCGGTCGAGCGCCGCGGCGACTGGTACCTGTTCGACCCGCACGAAGTGAAGCGGATCAAGGGTTGGTACCTGCAGGATTTCTTCGATGAGAAGAAGGGCGACGCCAACGGCAGCTTCCGTCGCAAGTACGAAGAAGTCGTCGCCGACGAGCGCATCACGCGCAAGACCGTCAAGGCGATCGAGATCTTCAAGCGCATCATGGTCAGCCAGCTGGAAACCGGTAACCCGTTCATGTTCTATCGCGATGAAGTCAATCGCAAGAACCCGAACAAGCACGAGGGCATGGTCTATTCGTCCAACCTGTGCACCGAGATCCTGCAGAACATGAGCCCGACGCGGATGATGCAGGAGATCATCAGCGGCAATCAGATCGTCACCACCAAGAAGGCGGGCGATTTCGTCGTGTGCAACCTGTCCTCGATCAACCTGGGTCGCGCGATCACCGTGCAGGCCGACCAGGCCGATCTGCTGGGTGCCGACGTGCTGGAGCGCTTGATCCCGATCCAGGTGCGCATGCTCGACAACGTGATCGATCTGAACCAGTTGCCGGTGCCGCAGGCCACCATCACCAACCAGAAGTACCGCGCGATCGGTCTTGGCACCTTCGGTTGGCATCATCTGCTGGCGCAGAAGTCCATCCACTGGAATGCCAAGGAAGCCGAGGACTACAGCGACGAGCTGTACGAGCGCATCAACTACCTGACCATCCAGGCGAGCATGGAGCTGGCCAAGGAAAAGGGCACCTACAGCGTGTTCCGCGGCAGCGACTGGCACAACGGCGAGTACTTCCGTGCGCGCGACTACAACAGCCCGCAATGGCTGGAGCTGTCGGCGCAGGTGGCGGTCAATGGCGTGCGCAATGCCTGGATGCTGGCGGTTGCACCGAACATGAGCACCGCGCAGATCGCCGGTTCCACCGCCTCCATCGACCCGATCTACAGCGCGTTCTACTACGAAGAAAAGAAGGACTTCCGCCGTCCGGTTGCCGCTCCTGGCCTGTCGCTGGAGACCTGGCCGTACTACGAAAAGGGCGCCTACAAGGTCGACCAGTTCGCCAGCGTGCGCCAGAACGCGCGCCGCCAGCGGCACGTGGACCAGTCGATCAGCTTCAACTTCTATGTGCCCAGCACCATCCGTGCGAGCACGCTGCTGGACCTGCACATGACCGCCTGGCGCGAGGGTTTGAAGACCACGTACTACGTGCGCTCCAACGATATCGACATCAGTGAATGCGAGTGGTGTTCGAGCTAAAGCGCGTTCGCGCTTTAGCTCCCCACGGTTCGCGTTGCGAATCGTGGGCCCCGGCTCATTAGCCTCCACACCCCGCGCCTTTGGCGCGCCCCCTCACTCAGGGGGCTTTCCCCCAGAACGATTGCCGCCGTCGCCCCTGCTGTACGCGCGCGACGCCTGAAATACGAGTAGAAACCCATGTCCGCAACACCGCTCGACCGCATCAAGATTCTTGAGCCGCGCAACCCCAACCGTTCGACCGGCATCATCAACGGTCAGACCTCCGGCATCCTCAACTGGAACGACATCCCGTACCCGTCCTTCTATCGGGCGTACAAGGAACTGTCGACCAACTTCTGGATCCCCGACGAGGTGGACATGAAGGGCGACGCGCGCCAGTACAACGAGCTGTCGGCGCGCGAAAAGAATGCCTACGATTCGATCATCGGCTTGCTGGCCACGCTGGATTCGCCGCAGACGCGTTTCATCTACAACGTGGCCGAATACATCACCGACCCGGCCGCGCATGCCAATGCCGCGATCATCGGCCAGCAGGAAGTGATCCATAACGAGAGCTACAGCTACGTGCTGGCCTCGATCACCGGCCTGGCCGACCAGAATCGCGTGTTCGAAATCGCGCGCACGCACCCGACCATCATCAAGCGCAATGCGCCGATCATGGGCGCCTACGAAGACTTCATGCGCGAGAAGACGGCCGAAACGCTGATCCGTTCGCTGATCCAGTCCTCGATCCTGGAAGGCATCAACTTCTATTCCGGCTTTGCGTATTTCTACAATCTGGTCCGCCAGAACCGCATGACCGGTACCGGCAAGATCATCAGCTTCATCAACCGCGACGAGCTGGCGCATTCGAAGTTCATCAGCGAGCTGATTCGCGCCATCATCGGCGAGAACCAGGCGCTGCAGGGCGATGAGCTCACCGACTACGTGCACAAGGCCTTCGAGCACGCGATCGACCTGGAAACCCAGTGGACCGCCGAAGTGCTGGACGGCATCGACGGCATCGACGTGGACGAGATGATCCGCTACGTGAAGTACCGCGCCAACAAGATGGCCGGCATGCTCGGCATCGAGAAGCTGTACGAGGGCGCCAACGACAACGTGATGCCGTGGATCAAGGCCTACGCCGACAACTTCACCGAGACCAAGACCGACTTCTTCGAGATGCGCAATGCGTCGTACAAGAAGACGAATTCAGATAACGGTTTCGACGATCTGTAAGAATTCCTGCTGCTCATATCTCCCAACTATCTGCGAACTCATATGAGATTTGAGGTGTACTGCGATGAGGCGAATCCGGACGTCCTGACGTCTGCTAATCCGCGCGCGCGTTACCTCATGATCGGAAGCCTTTGGCTGCCACAGGAAGTTCGCAATGAGTTTAAGTCGCGCATTGGCGACCTTCGAGAAAGACATAGGGCTTGGGGCGAGATCAAGTGGAGCAAGGTTGCGCCTAATCGCCGTGACTTCTACGTAGAACTGGTCGACCTTTTCTTCGCATACGGCGAGAACCTTCGTTTTCGATGTATTGCGGTTGATCGGACCCAAATTGATCTTTCGCTGCATGACGATGATGCGGAGTTGGGATTCTACAAGTTCTACTACCAGCTCCTTCATCACTGGATTCTCGATTTTAATGAATATCGAATCTTCTGTGACGCGAAAAGCAATCGTGATTCCAAGCGCTTGCCTGTCCTTGCCCAGTGTCTGTCGCGAGCAAATTTGAGCTCGAAAATTGAAAGTGTTCAGTCCTTACCGTCTGACGAAGTAGTACTGATTCAGATGTGTGATTTGTTGCTGGGAGCGGCTAGCAGCAAGATCAATTCTACCTTGATGCCTAACACTGCGAAGTTCACCGTTGTTAGCCGCATTGAAAGCGCACTAGGTCGCGAGCTTGGTCCAACGAGCAAGGGCGAGGAGAAATTCAACCTGTTCAAAATTCGACTCAACGGAGGCTGGTGATGCCATTGCCTCCGTTGGTCAAATACGAAACTTCTGCCCAGTACCGACAGCACTACGAACGTGTCTATTGTCGTGGCAAGATCCAGACACCAGACGAGATCCGGGTCTACTTCGATGCAAAAAAGTTTGACCACGCGTTCTACGAGAGCGCAGGGTGGGATGGGCGGAAGGACACCTTTTCAGAAGTAAGAGCGCAGCGAATCGACTGGATTCAGGCGACCCTTACGCATCCGGATGCCACTCTATTTCAAGGCTGGAATAAAACTGCCGGACAGGTTGACGCCACCCGCCGGGTGGCGGTGGTCTATGAAGATTTTGTGGTCGTGATTGCACTATCGCTCAAACAAGATTTGGCACTGAAGGCTAACTTCATCACTTGCTACCAAGCAGATAGCAGCATAGGAAAGATTCAAAGTTCGCCGACGTGGTCTCGCGAAGAGTGCATCCGCTCGCTGACCAAAGCCAAATAGCAGACAAAAAAGGCCGCTGATTCGCTACGCGGGTTCAGCGGCCGAGACCTCGATAGGTTCAAAGCCGATAGGCAGTGAACTCGAGGCGGAGCTTAGCTCAGCCACCGTTAGAGTCAAGTGCGCCTGGCACAGTGCCGCGATATCAAGAAGCTCCAGACGTCGAAGAAAACTGCAACCCATTGTTTTTGTTGTTGAATTTTACTGAATCTGTTAATCATTGAGCAAATGCACATCCTCCTCGCCCACACATCGCTCAGCGGCAACACGCGCGATGTCGCGCGCGCGATCTGCGCGCGCTGCGAGGAACTGGGGCACGCGGTAACCTGGATCGATGCCGACATCCAGACGCTGGCGCAGGCATGTCCGGATGGTGCCGAGCACGATCTCTACATCCTCGGCAGCTGGAGCATCAACGCCGGGCGTACGCCGCTGGAAATGAAGCGCTTCATCGAACAGCTCGTTGCCGCGGTCGGCAAGCCGGAGCGCCTGGCAGTATTCGGCACTGGCGAGACGCAGTGGGGCGAGGAGAACTATTGCGGTGCAGCCCGGCGCATCGCTGCGTTCTTCGGTACGCGCTACCCGCGGCTGGAGATCGAACAAATGCCACACGGCGAACGCGACGCCACCAAGATCCAAAGCTGGACCGACCACATTCTTGCCCTCACCGATACACCGTTCGAGAACACCCCCCATGCAGACGCTCCACGCCACCACCCCTGACGACTACGCCGCTGCCCTGGCCGCGCATCCGCGCTTACTTGTCGACTATTACAAGGACAATTGCCCTGGTTGCAAGATGCTCGACATGTCGCTGACCAAGTTCGCCGCGAGCGAGGACGCAGCAGGCGTCGCACTGCTCAAGGTGAAGCTGGAAGTGGTGGGCGAGGAGTTTTTCCGTGGCCTGGGCCTGCGGCAGACGCCGACTCTTGCCTTGTTCAAGGACGGTGCCGAAGTGGCGCGCTTGCCGGGCTTCCAGTCGCCGGCGCAGGTGGAAGCGGCGGTCCGCAGCGGCCTGTGAGAGTGGCCGGCGCTTGGTCGATGCAAGGCGCCCGGCGATGAACGCCACCGTCACCATCGTCGCCTGGAGCTTCCTGCTGGCGGGGCTGGGCCTGTTGACCGGTGCGGCGCTGCTGCCGGATCAGGCCCGCTGGATCTTGTTGCTGCTGGGCGTGGTATTCGGCGGCGTGGGTGGCGGCATCCTGGGCTATCGTGTCTGGCATGCGCGCCGTGCGGCGTGGTTGCGCCAGCATGGCATGGTGGTGGAAGCGCGCTTCGTCTGCGTTGAACGCAATGCGTCTTTGCAGGTCAACGGCGTGCACCCGTTCCGTATCCTGGCCCATCGCCATGACCGCGCACACAACACCCTGACCGAGTACCGCAGCGACAACCTGTGGACCGATCCGCAGCCGTTCCTGCGCGATGGACAATCGCTGCGCATCTTCGTCGATCCGCAACGGCCGTCGCGGTACCACATCGACCTGAGTTTCCTGCCGACGCTGCGCAGTTGATCGGGCCGGCCTTTCTTCCTCATACGGCACTTCTTCATGACCAGTTCCACGCCCGTTGCACCGACCGAAGCCCGCATGGCCGAGATCGTGTTTCCCAATCACACCAATCATCTGGGCACGCTGTTCGGTGGGCAGGCGCTGGCGTGGATGGACAAGGCCGCGTTTCTCGCCGCCTCGCGCTACGCGCGCCGCACCGTGGTGACGGCGCGTTCGGATCAGGTGGATTTCAAGCTGCCGATCCGCCAGGGCCAGATGGTGGAAACCATCGCGCGCGTGGTATCGGTGGGGCGTAGCTCGATCACGGTGGAAGTGGAATTGATCGCCGAAGACCTGCTTAGCGGCGCGCGCGAGCTGTGCACACGCGGGCAGTTCGTGATGATTGCGCTCGATGCCGATGGCAAGCCGACGGCGGTGCCGCCGCTGCCAACGGCTGCTGGCTGACACTGACCAGGTGGAGAGCGGCTGACAAGCAAACGACTGCGCCGCTGCGAAAAAGCGCGGCTAGCCGTCGAAAATGGACAAGTGCCGCGTATCCACTGCGTTGCTCCGCAACGCGCGCGCTTATCTGACAACCGCCAGCGACCTTCTGTCTGCCGCGCTTATTCCTGCACTTCGCGGTCTTCGCGCTTGGTTTCTTCCATCGCCTCCGGTTCCAGCTCCTCGGCGCTGCGATTGAGTTTGACGAACACACCCGGTAATCCCCCCACTTTTAGCGGTCGCCAGAAGTGGAGCTAAGCGGCCATCGCCAACTTCATGGCAGGCGTGATGCCGCCGAGCGCCATATTCGGACGCTCGTGGTTGTACGTCCATAGCCAGCGGGTGGCTTTGTCCTGCACCTGGTCGATGGTGTCGAACAGGGTTTGGGCGAGCCAAGCGTAGCGGATGGTGCGGTTGTAGCGTTCAACGTAGGCGTTCTGCTGTGGCTTGCCCGGCTGGATGTGCTCGACCCGGATGCCATGCCGCTGCGCCCAGGACAGCAACGCGCCACTGATGTATTCAGGGCCGTTGTCGCAGCGGATCACGGCGGGCTTGCCGCGCCACTCGATGATCTGCTCCAGCGATCGGATCACCCGGGCTGACGGCAGCGACAGGTCGACCTCGATCCCCAGTCCCTCGCGATTGAAGTCGTCGAGCACATTGAACAGCCGGAAGCTGCGGCCGTCGGCCAGCTGGTCGTGCATGAAGTCCATCGACCAGACTTGGTTGATCGTCTCCGGCACCGCCAGTGGCTGTGGCCGCTCACGCACCAGCCGCTTCTTCGGCTTGATCCGCAGGTTCAACTCCAACTCGCGGTAGATCCGGTAGATCCGCTTGTGGTTCCAACCAAAGCCCTTCACGTTGCGCAGGTACAGGTAGCACAGGCCAAAGCCCCAGTCGCGATGGGCGGTCGTCAACCGGATCAGCCAGTCGGCGATCCGGGCGTTCTGCTCGCTGGCCTTGGCCTGGTAGCGGAAGCAGGTCTGGCTCACCGCGAAGGTCTGGCAGGCGTGGCGGATGTTCGTGCGCCCGCTCGTGACCGCCGATTGGGCCATCTCGCGTCGCTGAGATGGCCTCACCATTTTTTTGCGAGCGCTTCCTTCAGCAGGTCGGTACTGAGCTGCGCCTCGGCGTACATCTTCTTGAGCCGGCGGTTCTCCTCCTCCAGCTCCTTCATGCGCGCGACCATGGACACGTCCATGCCGCCGAACTTGCTGCGCCACTTGTAGAACGTGGCCGAGCTGATGCCGTGCTCGCGGCACAGCTCCGGCACGGGCGCACCGGCCTGGGCCTGCTTGAGCACGGCGATGATCTGGCTGTCGGTAAAGCGGGACTTCTTCATGGAACCTCCTCGGGAAAGGGGACGAGAAAATTCCACTTCTGGCGTCTGCTAATGGGCGGGGGGATTACCACCCCAGGCGATCAGCAGCAGTGCCGCGCATGAGCCAACGGCAGCAGCGTAGGGCAGCTTGGCCGGGTCGGCATGCATCAGCTCGAAGATCGACACCAGCGTCTCGATCGCCAGCGCGATCACGATCACCACGAAAAAGCGCGACAAATACCGCCGTACGCGCGTGGGGCCACTGACCTTGACGTCGCGCAGGATCTCTTCTTCGAAGATGGTCTGGCCCAGTTCGAGCGTGACCAGCGCCACTGTCAGCAGGCCGACTGCTTCGAGCACGACGTTGAAGCGGTCGCGCACCACCATGTCGCCGCCGGGTGTGAAGCCGTGCCACAGCTCCAGCCCGGCCATCGTCACCAGGCCCGCCGCACACAGCACGAAGAACGCCAGGATCACGAAATGACCGGCACGAAACAGGTGGCTGAGCGCTTTCATCAGGGGCAAAGTAGGCGATGGGAAGCAGAGCATCGTGTTCACTGCGTCGTTGCAGCGCGAAGGCTGCGCCAACCCGGTGCGCCCTCATCCGGTGCGTTGCGCCACCTTCTCCCGCAAGCGGGAGAAGGGATCTGTTGGAAGTGGTGCTGAGGGTCGTCGCGCATTGATGCAACGGTAGCCACTGTTCCCCAAGCCGCTTCCTCCTCCCGCCTGCGGGGGAAGGTGCCCGAAGGGCGGATGGGGGCGATGCATGCGTCGCACGCGCACAGCCGCCTGCATTCCCATCAGCTATGCCGCAACACCTGATACGCCTGCAGATGCACATTGGCGGCCATCAGCAGTGGGGCGTTGCGCCCGGTCTCGCGCACGCGCGCCAGCATGTCGCCGACGATCTGTGCTGCCTCCACGTCCTGGCCGGCTTCCAGGTCGCGCAGCATCGAGGCCTTGAGCGGCGAATCCACCTGTAGCAGCGTTTGCAACGCGTTGGCGCGTGCTGGCTCGGGAATCGATTGCCAGGCTGCATCGGCGGCCCACAGGCACTCGTTGTACAGGCCGTTGATCAACGCGCGGCCGTCGTCGGTGGCCACGATCGCGCCTACCGGCGCACGCATCAGGCAGGTGGCCGCGGCCAGTGCGGTGAGAAAGCTGTATTTGATCCACTGTTCCTGCGCGATCTGCTCGCTGGCCACATGGGTGATGTCGGCCTGCGCGCAAGCGGCGGCAAATGCCTGCACCCGCGCCGATTGCGCGTCACCGCTACGCTCGCCGAAGGTGATCGCTGCCGGCTTGCCCAGGTGCAGAATCTCGCCGTGCTCGCCCTTGGTGGCGCTGATGAAGCACAGCCCGCCCAGCACCCGCGCTGAGCCGAAGCGCTCGTCCAATGCCGCGTAATGGCGCAGCCCGTTGAGGATGGGCAACACCGTGGTGTGCTCGCCCACCGCTGGCGCAATCGCCTCGATCGCGCTGTCCAGGTCGTAGGCCTTGCAGCTGAGGATCACCAGGTCGAACGGCCGCTGCGCCACCCGCGCCGGCAAGTCCTGCGCGGTGACATGCGCCACCTGCAGATCGGCATCGCCCAGCGGGCTGCGGATGCGCAAGCCGTCGGCCTGCAACTGCGCCGCACGCGCCTCGCGGACCAGGAAGGTGACGTCCACGCCGGCCTGCGCCAGCCGGCCGCCGAAATAACCGCCGGTGCCGCCGGCGCCGAGGATCAGGATGCGCATGGCCATCAGCTCCGCAACCCCACGCCCCGCCGCAGCAGCCACAACGCCAGGGCGCTGAGCACGGCGACAAAGCCCAGCATCAGCGCGTAGGCCACCCAGATCGGCACGTCGGAGCTGCCGAGCAGGCCGTAGCGGAACGCGTTGACCATGTAGAAGATCGGGTTGGCATGGGTGGCCGCCTCGGCCCAGCCGGGCAGCAGCTTCACCGAATAGAACACGCCGCCCAGGTAGGTCAGCGGGGTCAGGATGAAGGTGGGCACGATCGCCACGTCGTCGAACTTCTTGGCATAGACCGCGTTGACGAAGCCGGCCAGCGAGAAGATAGTCGCGCCCAGCAACAGCGTGGTCAGCGTGACCAATGGATGCGGGATCCGCACCGGGGTGAAGAACATCGCGATGATCAGCACGATCGCCCCGACCATCACCCCGCGCAGCACCGCGCCGGACACATAGCCCCACAGGATCACCCAGTTGGGCATCGGGCTGACCAGCAGCTCTTCCACATGGCGGCCGAACTTGGCGCCGAAGAAGCTCGAAGAGATGTTGCCGTAGCTGTTCTGGATCACGCTCATCATCACCAGGCCGGGCACGATGAACTGCATGTAGCTGTAGCCGCCCATTTCGCCCACGCGCGAGCCGATCAGCCCGCCGAAGATCAAAAAGTACAGCGTCATGGTGATGGCCGGCGGCACCAGGGTCTGGCCCCAGATGCGCAGGATGCGCTGCACTTCGCGGCGCACGATGGTGCCCAGCGCAATCCAGTTGCGTTGGCGGGGTGTGGCTGGCGTTGCGGACATCGACGGCTCCGAGGGACTCATGGGTGGCCTGCCGGGCGCACGGGCGCCGCTGCGGCAGGAGCCGGGGCGGCGACGGTCTCGCCGGGCCCGGTCAGGCGAACGAACAATTCTTCCAGCCGGTTGCTCTTGGTGCGCATCGAGCGCACCCGGATGCCGGCATCGCCCAGGGTGGCGAACACGCGGTTGAGGTCCATCGCACGCGGCATGTCCAGATCCAGCGTGTGGCCGTCGATGGCGGTGAGCGTGGTGCCTTCGATCACCGGCAGCTGCGCGGGCAGCTCACCGTCGATATCGAACAGGAAGCCTTCCACGTCGAGCTTGGCCAGCAGTTCGCGCATCGGCCCCTGGGTGACGATCTGGCCGTGGTTGATGATGGCCAGGTTGCGGCACAGATGCTCGGCTTCTTCCAGGTAATGCGTGGTCAGGATGATCGTGGTGCCGGCGGCGTTGATGTCCTTGAGCACGCGCCACATGTCGCGGCGGATTTCGATATCCACACCGGCGGTCGGTTCGTCCAGGATCAGCAGGCGCGGCTGGGTCATCATGGCGCGGGCGATCATCAGCCGGCGCTTCATGCCGCCGGAGAGCGTGCGGCTCATCACCTGGGCCTTCTCCCACAGGTGGGCGCGGCGTAGTTCCACTTCGGCCAGCGCCTGCGCCTGGCTGCGCGGCATGCCGTAGAAGCCGGCGTAGTTGACCAGGATGTCGAACGGCTTTTCGAACAGGTTGAAATTGATTTCCTGCGGCACCAGGCCGATCAGGCGCATCGCATCGCTGCGGTGGGCGACCAGGTCGGTGCCGAACACTTCCACCTGGCCGCCGGACAGGTTCACCAGCGAGCTGATGATGCCGATCAGGGTGGACTTGCCCGCTCCGTTGGGGCCGAGCAGGGCGAAGAAATCGCCTGGCGCCACGTCCAGCGAGACGCCCTTGAGCGCCTGGGTGCCGTTGTCGTAGGTCTTGCGCAGATCGCACACGCGCAGGGCGGGCGCACGGGGAGATGGGGAATTCAAGCCGGGTCCTTCGCGCCAGGGTGACGGCGCAGCGAGTTGCAGCCCGTTATTATAGAAGCCCGTTGGGGTTTGCCCCGATCACAGACTGTCCCAAATACGTTCGTGCCCGTTCAATTCCCCCTCAAGCTTGTCGACCGGCGCATGATTGCGCCCACCGTGGCCCACTGCCAGTTCGTCCGTGACGACGGCCAGCCGCTGGATTTCCAGCCCGGGCAGTTCATCCAGATCCATTTCGACTACGCCGATGGCACGCCGACCAAGCGCAGCTATTCGCTGGCGACCATCCACGATCATGCGCTGGGGCCGGGCGAGGCAGTGGAGATCGCGGTGAGCTTCGTGCCCGGCGGCTCGGCCACGGCCTTGTTCGAAGGCCTGGAGATTGGCGACCAGTTGCAGGCAAGCGGCCCCTACGGGCGCTTCTGCCTGCAGCCGGGCGACCACAACCGGCGTTACGTGCTGATCGCCACCGGCACCGGCGTCACCCCGTACCGCTCGATGCTGCCGCTGCTGGCCGAAGCGATCGCCACCCGCGGTGTGCAGGTGGTGTTGCTGCAAGGTGCACGCACCCCGACCGAGCTGCTGTACGGCGAGGACTTCCGCGCGTTTGCAGAGGCGCATCCGCAGTTCCGCTACGTGCCGTGCTTCTCGCGCGAATTGCCCGCCCAGCCGCACGCCGATGTGCGGCACGGCTACGTGCAGCAGCACCTGGCCGAGTTCGCGCCCGATGCCGCGCACGACATCGCCTACCTGTGCGGAAACCCGGACATGGTGGACACCTGCCTGGACGCGCTCAAAGCCGCCGGCCTGCCGAGTGCGCAGATTCGCCGCGAGAAGTACGTCAGCTCCACGCCGCCCAAGGCCTGAGATTGCATGTAGGCGGCGCGAACATGCCGCCTGCGCCGGCAGCGTACTGTGGCCTGCGGCGCGTGGCTTGTGGCGCCGAGCTGCTGCGGTTCTACGCCGTAGCGTTCAGTAGCGCCGGGCGCCGCAGCTCCACCGTGACATGCACCAGTTCTTCATGGATCTGCAGCGCGCGCCGCACCCGCTCCGCATCGATGTCGGCCGTGGTGACCAGGCTGATGACGCAGGCATACCGCTCGCTGCCGACCCGCCACACATGCAGGTCGGCGATGTCGATCGCATGCCCAAGCTCGGCGATCACCTGCTTCACTTCGGCCACCACCGGCGCGTCCATCTCCGCATCCAGCAACACGCTGCCGGTGCTGCGCAGCAACCCCCAGGCCCAGACGGTGACCAGCACCGCGCCGACGAGACCCATGAGCGGGTCCAGCCAGGTCACGCCCCAGTGCATGCCGGCGACCAGCGCGACGATGGCGAGCACCGAGGTCGCGGCATCGGCCACCACGTGCAGATACGCCGCGCGCAGATTGAGATCGCTGTGCGCATCCTGGTGATGACCATGACCATGACCATGACCATGACCATGACCATGACCATGACCATGACCATGACCATGACCATGACCATGACCATGACCATGACCATGACCATGACCCTCGTGCGTGTGCGCATGGCCGTGGCTGCGATGCCCGTGGGAGTGAGCATGCCCATGCGAATCGCGCAGCCACCACGCGCAAATCAAATTCACCAGCAGGCCGATCACCGCAATCACGGTTGCTTCCTGATACTGGATGGGCTTGGGCGTGAACAACCGTTTCACCGACTGGAACGCCATCAGCGCGGCAACGCCCAGCAACAGGATCGCGCTGGTGTAACCGCCCAGCACCTCGACCTTCCACGTGCCGAAGGTGAAGCGCACGTCCCCGGCATGCTGCCGCGCGAAGCGATAGGCGAACAACGCCAGTCCCAGCGCCAACGCGTGCGAGCTCATATGCCAGCCGTCGGCGAGCAGGGCCATGGAATTGAGCATCCAACCGCCCACGATCTCCACCACCATCATGAGCACGGTCAGCATCACCGCCTTGCCGGTGCTGCGCTCGGCGAGCGGGTTGGTGCTGGCAAAGGTGTGCGACTGCGCGCAATGCGGCGCGGCGTGCGTGGTCGACATCGGCGATGGCCCTGGCTAAGGTACCCCCACAGGGTATCCTAAATACCCCTGGGGGGTATATGGCATGGCGCATCTAAATCAGGACAAAACGAAACTGCTCGCGCGCGTGCGCAGGATCCGCGGGCAGGTGGAAGGGCTGGAAAAAGCCCTGACGCAGGACGTGGAATGCACTGCGCTATTGACCCAGGTCGCCGCATTTCGCGGCGCGGCGCAAGGTTTGATGGTCGAGCTGCTCAGCGAGCACCTCAAGCATCATGTCGCCGCACCCCACGCCCTGGACGAGCGCGAGCTGGCAGTGGATGACATCACGGCGATCCTCAAGACCTATTTGAAGTAAGCGCCGCCGACAGATAATTGCGCGCGACGGTCTGCCTGGGCGTGCTGCGCCCCAGCGTTCCAACGCGCAGCCATCCTGAACGTCTGCCGTCAGCGCGCGGCCGGCTCCAGCGTCAGCAGCACCACATCGTTGCTGCGCATCGGTACCGCGATGTCAAGCACGCCATCGGTGCCCACACGGATACGCCGGTCCTGTTCGGGCACATCGCGCGTTGCCTGTTGCAACTGCGTCAACTGACGCGGCGCAAGTGCCTTGGGCATGCCCATGTCGATATACAGCGACAAGGGGTCGTTGCGCCGGTAGCCGGTCCTGCGCACCTGCAATTGGTATGTGCCGGCAGGAACGTGGGTCATGCGCATCTGCAACGGTGCGCTATCGGTGGCGGGCACCTGTCTGGTGTAGAACGGCGTATTGCTCACCGCCTGCACAGGCTGCTGCCAATCCCACACCAGCGCGGCGACACGCGTGCCGTCCACTGCGGCCAGGGAATGTGTGTCGCTCAGCGGCACATCGCGACCCTTGAGCGCATGCAAGTATTTGTAAGCGAACCAGGCCGGCTTGCGAATGCCCTCGCGATTCATCAGCCCAAACCCGCCGTGGAACGGCGTTGGCGGTGGGCCGGGTTCTTCGAACAGATCGGTATAGGTCCAGTAACTCATGCCCTGCACTACGCCGCGCACCTGTTTGAGCTTGGTCAGCAGATAGGGTGCGCTGATGTAACTGTCGTGCACGAAATCGCGCGGTGTATAGCTGCTGCTCCACTCGGTGAAGTACAGCGGCAGGTTGGGAAATGGCGAGGCCTGGATCTGTGCGCGCACGCGTCGCACATCGCCGACGATGGCATCCGGCGATGCGGACAGCTTGGTGTCCTGCTTGCCGTTTTCATCGAGAAACCCGCCATCCACGCCATAGGTATGCGTCGTGACGAAATCGATCGGCAGCGTGTTGTTGGCGACGAAGGCCAGTAACTCGGGTACCCAGGCGGCGCCTGCCGTCGATGGACCGCCGACGCGCAGTTGCGGGTCGATCGCCTTGATGGTGCGCGCCGTGTTCGCATACAGATCGAAGTAGGCCTGCTGGTCGGCGTTCTCCCAGAAATCCTTCAGATTGGGCTCGTTCCAGACTTCGAAATACCACTGGCGCACTTCCTCGGCACCGTAACGCGCGCGGATGTGGCGCACATACGCATCGATCAACTGCGTCCACTTGGCAGGATCCGGATGCGAGGTGTTACCCTTCCAGTAGAACAACGTCTGTTCCGAGGTTTTCATTGCGCTTGGGGTAAAGCCCAATTCGACGAACGGGCGAATCCGCTTGGCCAGCAGCGCGTCGTACAACTGATCCAGCTTGGTCCAGTCGTATACCAGGTTGCCGTCGACCTGTTTGACGGTACCGAGCACGTCATGAAACACATCGTGGAAACGGATGTAGCGAAACCCCAACTCCTGCACTGCAGGCAGCAGATGCGCCTGCGTGTCGCTGCGAATCAAGGTGCCGGGGAAATCCGAGCCGACCGACAGGTCGTAAAAACGATCGACCGGCGCGCCAGCGGTGGACAGATCCAGCTGGATCGTGCGCGGCGCCGCGTGCTGCGCCGGTGCACAGGGCGTCATGCAGCACAGCGCCGCTGCCAACAAGACAGGTGAACGCATCGTCGCTCCTGCTGAAGTTCCAGCCGGCAGCCTACCGCATGCGCGGCACACCACTGCCGACATGCAGGGTGATGCAGCGAGGCCAACCACATCGCTGGGCAGCCGCCATGCGAACGCGGCCGCGGCATCGGCATGTGCGCGCGTACGCTGCGGCGGCTGTGTGTCGTCTGTCTTGCCTGCCGACGTCTCGCCACGGGCGTTCGCCGCTGGGGCCCAGCAATGAAGGCCGATCCAGAAAGCCGCGTTCGAGTGTGTAAAGGGTGCTTGACAGCAACGTCCAGTGGGCGCATCTTGCCTGTCAAGCATACTTGACAGGCGACTGGGATGCGGCGGCAGCACAGGCAAATGGAATGCAGGCATCACCGTGCAACGCGATGCGCTGCGGGCACGGTTGCCGGACGTGCCCACAGCGCGCGTCATGGCGTCGCCGAGGCCGTGCGATGACTCCCTGCAAGCGCAAGGCGCTGCTGGTGTTCTGCGTGGGGCTGGTCTTCCTCGGCATTGGGCTGCTCGGCCTGTGGCACGTGCTGCCGTTAAGCAGCTACCTTGCCGGGGTCAGTGCCGGCATTGGTGGCTCATGCATGCTGCTGTCGGTGCCGCTCTGGCTGGCGCGCGGCGATCTGCGCGATAGCACCCGCCCGGCGTTGGCGCGACGGTACTACCGCGAATTCGGCATCCCGATGCTGTTGTACGTGTTGGTGATGCTGTTCTGGCGCTATCTGCTCGGGCATGTCGGGCCGCACTGGGCGCGGGTGTTGATCGCCCTGCTGCCGGCGGTGCTGGTGGTACTGGTCATTCGTGCGGTGGCGCGCTACGTGCGCGATTCGGACGAGATGCAACGGCGGATCGAGCTGGAAGCGATCGCCATTGCCGCCGGGCTGATCAGCGGTGCGTACATGACGGCCGGATTTCTGCAGGCTGCCGAGCTGATCGATGTTCCGGCGAGCGCGGCGATGCTGTGGGTGTTTCCCTTGCTGTGCGTCATCTACGGCATCACCAAAAGCATCCACGCGCGTCGTTTTGAATGAATAGCCGCGTGCGCGAATTGCGCAAGGCCAACGGGTGGTCGCAAGGGGAACTCGGCGAACGGCTGGGTGTGTCGCGGCAGACGATCAATGCGCTGGAAACCGGCAAATACGATCCCAGCCTGCCGTTGGCGTTCCGGATCGCACGCTTGTTTGGCGAAGCGATCGAGCAGGTGTTTCTTTTCGAAGACGGGCAGTAGTTGCCGCGGTCACGTGTGGCCGCAGGCAACGTCAGGGGACAGGCACTACCAGGAGATAGGATGACGATGGTCAAGCAATCCACAATGGCGGCGGCAATGCTGATCGCGATGCTGGCGGCCGGATGCCAGCGCGCTGCAGCGCCGGCCGCAGCAACGGACGTTGCGGCAAGACCCACCGCGACAGCGCCGGGTACGGCTGCGCGGCAGCCCGTTGCACACACCCCACCCGGCAATGCCGCAGGCAATCGTTACGGCACGTTGCTGTTCACCCCATGCACGCTGAGCGCCGGCGGTGCTGCCGGCAATATCGAAGCGCAGTGCGCAAGCCTGCGCGTGCCGGAAAATCCGGCCGCACCGAGCGGGCGCAGCATCGCGTTGAAGATCGCCTGGCTGGAAAGCGACGCCGGCGGCGGCAGCACGCCGGACCCGGTGTTCTTCATTGCCGGTGGGCCGGGGCAATCGGCCACCGAAGTCGCGGCGATCGTGGACATGGGCCTGCACGAAGTGCGCAAGCAGCGCGACATCTTTCTGGTCGATCAGCGCGGCACCGGTGGCTCGCATCCGCTGGCGTGTCGCGACGCGGCCGGCAAGCCGCTGGCGCTGGAGAACAGCAGCCAGGCCACCGCCGAGCAATTGACTGCGTATGCGGCCCGATGTGCCGATGGTCTGCGCAACGACGCCGACCCGCGCTACTACACCACCAGCGAAGCCATCGGCGACCTGGATGCGGTACGCGCAGCACTGGGCGTGCAGACACTGAATTTGATCGGTGCCTCGTACGGCACGCGTGTGGCGCAGCACTATGCCGCACGTTATCCGCAGCACACGCGCACCGTGGTGATCGATGGCGTGGCGCCGAACGATCTGGTGATCGGCGGCGAGTTCGCGCGCACCTTCGAAGATGCGATTGCGCTGCAGTCTGCGCAATGCCGCCAGCAGCCTGCATGCGCCAAGCGCTTTCCTGTCGATACCGCCACGCAGTTGCGCCAGGTGGTGGAGCGGTTGCGGCAGGCACCGGTGGCAGTGGACTACCGCGACCCGCGCACCGGTGGCTTACGCCACGAACAGGTCACTGCCGACACCGTGGCCGGCCTGGCGTTCGGTTTCTCGTATGCGCCGGAAACCGCATCGTTGTTGCCGTTGGTGCTGGACGAAGCTGCCGCAGGGCGTTACGCCTCGTTGATGGCCTTGGCGCAGATGAGCGCATCGGGCATGTCCGATCAGATGAATCGCCTGATGCAATGGTCGGTGTTGTGCAGCGAAGATGCCGGGCGCTATCGCCCACCCGCACACCAGGCCACCACCTTGCTGGGCAACGAGGTCGCCGAGATGTTCTTCGCACCGTGCAAGGTGTGGCCGTCCAAGCCGGCGCCGGCCGCTGCGAGCGCGCCGTTCCGCTCCATGTTGCCGGTGTTGCTGCTCTCCGGTCAGCTCGACCCGGTCACACCGCCACGCTATGCCGAGCGCGTGCTGCAGGGGCTGCCCAACGGCCGGCATGTGATCGCGCCCGGGCAGGGGCATGGCGTGTTCCGGCTGGGCTGCATGCCCAAGGTGCTGAGCCAGTTCATGCAGACCGCCGATGCCAAGGCGCTGGATACCAGCTGCGTTGCCAGCCTCAACACCGTGCCCGCCTTCACCTCGTTCAACGGATGGGAACCATGAGCCACATCGACCACGCCACGGAGGCGCTTGCATGATCGTCGTCGATACCCTGCACAAGTCGTTCAAGACCAAGACCGGGCTGGTGAAAGCCGTCGACGGGGTCAGCTTCAGCGCCGCCGATGGCCAGATCACCGGGCTGCTCGGCCCCAATGGCGCCGGCAAGACCACCACCTTGCGCATGCTCTACACGTTGATGGCGCCCGACCAGGGCAGCGTGGCCGTGGATGGCGTGGATGCCGCCCGCGACCCGGTAACGGTGCGCCGTGCACTCGGGGTGTTGCCGGACGCACGCGGCGTCTACAAGCGCCTGACCGCACGCGAGAACATTGCCTACTTCGGCCAGTTGCATGGCCTCTCGCGCGCGCAGATCGCCCAGCGCACGCAGCTGCTGGCCAGCGCATTGGACATGGACGACATTCTCGACCGCCAGACCGAAGGCTTCAGCCAGGGCCAGCGCACCAAGACCGCGATTGCGCGCGCCTTGGTGCACGATCCGCGCAACGTGATCCTGGACGAGCCCACCAACGGCCTGGACGTGATGACCACGCGCGCCATGCGTGGCTTCCTGCAGCAGCTGCGTGCGGAGGGACGTTGCGTGATCTTTTCCAGCCACATCATGCAGGAGGTGGCTGCGCTGTGCGATCGCATCGTCATCATCGCCAAGGGCAAGGTGGTGGCATCCGGCAGCGCCGACGAACTGCGCGCTGCCACCGGTGAACACAATCTGGAAGACGCCTTCGTCAAGGCGATCGGCTCGGACGAGGGACTGCACGCATGAGCACCACAGCATTGTTGTCCACGCTATGGACGGTGCTGCGCAAGGAATTGCGCGACATCTCGCGCGACCGCCGCACCCTGGCATTGGCGTTGCTGTTATCGCCGTTGCTGTACCCGATCCTGATCCTGGGCATGGGCGCGCTGAGCGAAAGCCGCGTGCGTACGCAGATCGACAAGCCGCTGGAGATCCCCACGCTCGGCCGCAGCAACGCGCCGAATCTGGTGCGATTTCTGGCCGCCCAAGGGCTCAATGCCGTGGATGCGCCAGCCGACCTGACCGCAGCGATTCGCAACCAGGACGTGGATGTGGCGCTGCGCATCAGCGACAGCTACGCCGAGGATTGGCGCGAAGGTCGGCCGGCGCTGGTGGAGATCATCAAGGACAGCACCCGCCGCGAGGCCGATGTGCCGAGCATGCGCCTGCAGGCCGCGCTCACCGGCTACAGCCAGCAGGTCGGCGCACTGCGGCTGCTGGCGCGCGGTATCGACGCGCAGGTTTCCAGGCCCCTGGAAGTGGCCGCGCAAGACCTGGCCACGGCCGAAGCCAAGCGCGGCCAGATGATGGCGATGCTGCTGCCGGTGTTGCTGGTGATCACCTCGTTTCTGGGCGGCGCCTCGTTGATTCTGGACGCCACCGCCGGCGAGCGTGAACGCCAGTCGCTGGAGCCGTTGCTGGCCACGCCTGCGCCGCGCAGCGCCATCGTCAGCGGCAAGATCGCTGCGGCCTGCGTGATCGGCATGGTGTCGCTGTTGCTCACCTTGCTGGCATTCAAGCTGAGCGCGCAGCTCTCCACATCCAACCTGGGCCGCCAGCTCAATGTCGGTTTCGTGCCGATGCTGCAAATGCTCTTCATCCTGGTGCCGATGCTGTTTGTCGGCACCTCGCTGCTGACCTATCTGGCCGCCGCGGCCAAGAGCATGAAGGAAGCGCAGGCGCACATGACCTGGTTGCTGCTGCTGCCGATGCTGCCGGGCTACGCGTTGATGGCCTATCCGCTGAAGACGCAGCTGTGGCATTTCGCGGTGCCGTTTCTGGCGCAGAACCAGATGCTGTTGAAGGTGATCCGTCACGAGACCATCAACCTGCAGACCTGGGCGGTGTATCTGCTGGCCGGTTTCGGGGTGGCGGCATTGCTGTGGTATGCCGCGGTGCGCCGCTATCACCAGGAGCGTCTGGCGATTTCGGGCTGAGGGTGTTGCGGTGGGTGTTTGCGGCAAGTCCCGGCGGCACCCTGCAACACGCGGCACCGACGTTGCATTGCCGCGGCAACACACCACCGCCACTACGCACCGCCACAACGCACCACTGCCACAACGCACCACTGCCACAACGCACCACTGCCACAACGCAAAAGCCCGCATCGCTGCGGGCTTTTGCGTTTCCATGTCATCAACGACCCGGCGATCAATCGCCCGGATTGAACGACAGCGTGCGCCGCGTGGTCACCGGTGCGGCCACCGGTTCGAAGCGCCAACGCTTGACCGCGTTGAGGGCTTCGCGGTCGAACACGCGCGGCGGGTTGGCGCGCAGCACGCGCGAGGCGGTGATCGAGCCGTCGGTGCCGACCGTCAGTTCCACCAGCACCTCGCCCGAGGTGCCCGAGCGCAGTGCTTCGGCGGGGTAGCGCGGGGCCGGGGTGCTGATCGGACGCAGCGACTGCGCGGCCGGCGCGGCTGCAGCAGCGGCGGCTGGCGCCGGACGCGGTGCCGCCGGAGTGGGTGCCGGCGCCTCGGCCTGACGCCGTGCAGCGGCCTGGCGCTCGGCCTCGGCCGTCTGCTGGCGCGCCGCTTCCTGCTGGGCGGCAATCTGCTGGGCAGCGGCGGCCTCACGGCTCTGCTGCTCGGCCAGACGCTTCTGCTCGGCCGCCTGCTTGGCCTTGTCCTCGACCTGCTTCTTGGCCTGCTCGGCATCCTGCTCGGAGCGGTTGGCAGCGGTCTTCATTCCCGTTTCCAGGCCGCTCTTCAGGCGCGGCAATGCCGGTGCCTGCGGGTCGACCTTCTCGATCAACGCGATCAAGCGCTGCGCTTCGGGAAATTCTTCGCGGCTGATGCCTTGTTCGGCGGCGATCAGGGTATAGGGAAGCAGATCGGTCAGCGCGCTGTTGACGGTGGCGTCCTGCGGCTGCTTCTCGCGCAAGGCCAGGTAGTACTCCACCGCGTTGTCGCCGGCCGGGGCGTACATGCGGTTGTCCTGCAGCGCCTTGGTGGCCGATTCGCGCAATTGTTCGGCAGCCATCGACTGCACCTGCGGCGAGACCGCCGTGGCCGGCGTGGGTGCCGTTGCCGCCGGTGTGGCGCCGGTCGCCGGCGTGGTGGTGGCGGCCTTGTCTTCCTGCTTGGAGCAGGCGGCCAGGCCCACCAGCAAAATGACCGGCGCGATCCGGCGTGCCATACGGCCCTGTGTCAGATCCAACATGCGTCCCCCTTACCCCGAGTGCGAAAGATAACGTTGCTGCGGCGAGCGCCGGCCATTGTTCCCGCAATGGACGGCAATGCCGCAATCTAGCATTGCTGGGGCGGTCTAAGCCAAGGGTTGCGCTGCAGATCGCCGAAATTTATCCGGCCGGGGTCGCCATGACCTGCGGGGCCGGTACGCGCGCGGCCGGTTCGGGCAGCGGCGGGGCAGGGCAGTAGCGCTGCAGGAAGTCCGCGTGCGCGGGCAACCGCACCAGCGCCGCCTCCACCCGGGTGCGGATGGTCTCCAGAAAGCGGCCCAGCTCCACATCGCCCATCAGGTCGGCCACCGGGTGGTGCTGTTGCGGCACGATGCCCTGGCCCAGCATCACCTGCACCCAGGAGTTCTCCGCGAACAGCTCGTTGGCCTGATGGAAGACCCGCCCGCTCTGGCGGAACAACTCCACCCGGTGGCGCAGCGAATCGGGGATGTCCATGGCCGCGCAGTCGCGCCAGAACGGCGTGTCGCGGCGATCGGTGGCGTGGTAGTGCAGGATCACGAAATCCCGGATGTGGGTGATCTCCTGGGCCGCCTGACGGTTGTACTCGGCGATGTCGACCGCGTTGATCACCTGCGGAAAGGTCTGCAGCAGGCGGATGATGCCGCGCTGGATCAGATGGATGTTGGTCGATTCCAGCGGCTCCAGGAACCCGCTTGCCAGGCCCAGCGCCACGCAGTTCTTCTCCCACACGCGGTGGCGCTGGTTGGGCGTGAAGCGCAGCGGCCGCGGTTCGGTGAGCGCGCGCCCGGTGAGGTTGCGTTCCAGCACCGCACGGGCGCCATCCTGGTCCATGTAGCGGCTGGAATACACGATGCCGTTCCCCACCCGGTGCTGCAGCGGAATGCGCCACATCCAGCCGGCCTGATCGGCGCGCGAACGGGTATAGGTCACCGGCGGACCCATCGATTCGGTCTGCACCGCCAGCGCGCTGTCGGCGAACAACCAGCGCGACCAATCGTCGCTGCCCACGCCCAGCGTCTTGCCGATCAGCAGGCCGGCAAAGCCGGTGCAGTCGATGAACAGATCGCCTTCGACGCGGGCGCCGTTGTGCAGGGTCAGCGCGGTGAGGAAGCCGCTCTCCGGGTCGGTCTCGACCTGGCCGATACGCCCCTCGATGCGCTGCACCCCGAAGCCTTCGCTGAAGCGGCGCAGGAAGCGCGCGTACAGCCCGGCGTCCAGGTGATAGGCGTAATTCATCCCGCCATTGGGCAGGTGCGCAAAACGGCCTTCCTGCGCCGCACGCAGTTCCAGGCAGTAGTCGCCGAAGTCGCGCGCCACCCCGCGCTGGCGCCCCTTCAACCAGAAATGCTGGAACCCGGCGCTCCAGTGGTCGGTCCCGGCATGCCCGAAGGAATGGATGTAGTGCTGGTCCACATCGCGCCAGTGTTCGAAGGCGATGCCGAGCTTGATGGTGGCCTGGGTGGCGGCCATGAACATGGCTTCGTCGATTTCCAGCAAGCGGTGGAAGGTGACCAGGCTGGGGATGGTGGCTTCGCCTACCCCCACCGTGCCGATCTCGTCGGACTCCACCAGGGTGATCTGCAGGTGCCGGCCCAGCAATTTCGACAGCGCTGCCGCCGCCATCCAGCCGGCCGTGCCGCCACCGGCGATGACGACGCGGCGTACCGGGCGCTGTTGCGGGTCCGAAGGCGTGGTGTCGGGCATGGTCAAATCCTCAGCGATTCAAGCGTTGCAACAGCCGCGCACGCAGGCTGCGCGCGCTGGCGTCGTCCATCGGGGCCAGCACACCGCGCGCGGCATCGGGCAGATGCGCGGCGGTGCTGTCGTCGGACTCGAAGACATAGTGACGAAACACTTCCTGCCAGGTGGCGCGTTGTTCGGCCGGCAGGTCGCGGATGGTCAGCAGTGCCAGCATCAGCGCGTTCATCGGCGAATCCATGTAGGCCGGGCTCTGCCGCCACCAGAAGTTCACCAATACGTTGAAGCTCTCCAGCGCCTCGACGTGATGCCACCACATGCTGGGAATGAACAGCGCATCGCCCGGCGCCAGCTCGGCGACCAGGGCGTGGTCCAGCGCCTGCGCATAGTGCGGAAAACGCTGCAGGTCCGGTGCGGCGATATCCACCAGGCTGACCGGCTGCCCGGCCGGGGTGAGATCCAGCGGGCCGATGTAGAGATTGGCCAGCTGATCGGGCGGGAACAGTGTAAACCGGCGTCGCCCGGCGACCACGCAGGCCAGGTTGTCGGGCAGGTCCTGATGGGCGGCGATCCGGGTGCGGTTGCCGATCCAGATGCTGGCCAGCGGCTCGCCGTGCGGCAGCGCGATCGGGTTGGCTGCACGCAGGCCGGGCAGGTAGGTGTCCAGCGTGGTGGAGCCGACGTAGATGGCCGGTGGCTGCGCGTTGTCCAGGTCGCGCAGCAAGGTGTCCAGCACCACGCCCAGCGGCACGCGTTCGGGGCGGAAATTGAAGCCGCTCATGTCCGCGTTGTAGAAAAAGCGCCCGCCGATCTCCGGTGGCCCAACTTGCGCCACCACTGCCTCGCCGCGGTCGAAATCACGCAGGTAAGCGGCAGCGGCCTGCGCAGAACTGGCGCCGGCGCGGGCCAGCGGCCAGTCGCGTACCAGCCCGCGCAGCACCAGCGGCGTGGTGGAGCGAAGGATGGCCGGGTCCAGCTGTTGCGGGTCCAGGCCGTGGCGTTCCTCGATGGCGCGTGGCTCAGCCGGCATGACGGCGGTTCATGCGTTCGAGCAGATGGCGCAATTGCGCAATCGAGGCCACCGCCATGTACAGCGGTTCCAGATCGCCGTGCCGGTGCAGTTCGAGCAGCGCCGCATCATTGAGTGCGCGCAGGCGTTCTTCGTGCACGACATACAGCCCGGCCAGGCGGCATTCCAGGCCGTTGTTCAAGGTGGCTTGGAACACGAAGGGTTCGAGCAGGTCGTAACGCAGCGCACGTTCGACGAAGCCCGTGCTGGCCACCAGGCCATCGTGCAGCGTGCGCAGCACCTGGCTGATGCGGTCGAGAAATTCGGTGGTGCCGCCGTGTTCGCGAAACAGCGGTTCGCCCTCGGTGCGGCTGATGCGTGGGCTGTCCAGGTCCACATGCACCATCGGCCCATCGGGCTGCTCGCCGATCAGGAACGGCTGGCGCTCAATCGCCAGCGGGATGTAGGGCGCATCCCAGTGCGCGCCATCCAGGAACAGGTTTTCGCCCAGGCGTAATCCCAGCAATGCCAGCGGCTGGAAACTGCGCTCGCCGCTGCGATGGAACACGATGGGGTATTGCGCCTGCACCTGGCGAAATTCCTGCGGAAAGGTCGCCGCCGACATCACGTCATCGCCGTAGGCGGCGCCGTGCGCGGAGATCACACGCAGATCGCGGTGATCGAGATTGTTCAACAACACAGCATTGGTCATGGGGATTGGCACAGCACGCGGGGCGCGTGGCCCATGCTTCAACGAATCGCCATTGCACGGCAAGCCCCGGATGCCTTCACGTCCTCGGGCGGTGCAACGGCCGTGTACGTTCCCCGGCGGTCATGCTGCCGGGGAACGTGCGGCTTGCTGGGGCGATGCAGTTAATCCTGCATCGCCACAGCGGCATCACCAGAACTTGTAGCGCAGCCCCAGCATGTAGCGCGGGCCGGTCTGGGTGGCATAGATGATCTCGTTCTTCTGCCGGCCGTGCTGGCGCTGTATTTCGTTGGTGAGGTTGATCGCTTCCAGGCTCAGCGACAGGTTATCGGTCCACTGGTAGCCGATGCTCAGATCCAGCTGACCATAGGCTTCGGTGTAGACCGGGTTGGGCAGGCCACTGCCGTCAAAACGCGCGGCCAGGAACTCGTCGCGCCAGTTGTAGGCCGCACGCACCTGCCATTGCCCCTTGTCGTAGAAACCGACCAGGTTGGCCGAATCGCTCAACCCTTCCAGCGCGAACTGCTCGCCGATCACGTAGTTGTTGTAGGTCAGCCCGGAATCGACCTTGGTGTAGTTGGCCGACACGCCGAAACCGCTCTGGCCGAACATGTGCTGCACGTTGAATTCCCAACCATCCAGCGAGGCCGAACGCTGGTTGGCCGGCGCGGTGATGGAGAAGTTGGCGACCGGGTCGCCCGGCTGACCGCTGATCGTACCGGTGGCATTGCCATTGGTGTCGTCGGTTCCGCGGACCACGCCCGGCTGACCGGCGAAGTTGCGGAAGATGTAGTTGCGGATGCAGGTCAGGTCGGCAGTGGCACAGCCATTGGCCAGCGCCTGGTTCCAGTAGGCGCCGCCCACCGGCGTGTGCAGGCCGAGCGAGGTGTCGTTGCGGGTGGTGACGCCGACGTAGTTGTCGATGTTCTTGCGGAAGAAGCCCACCGAGGCGTAGCTCGCGTCGCCGTAGTACCACTCCAGCGACAGGTCGATGTTGTGCGACAGCAATGGCTTGAGGCCGGGATTGCCTTCCTGGCCGGAGCCGCCTTCGATGCGGCCGATCTGGTTGAGCGTCTGCCCGCCCTGGATGTCGCCCCAGCCGGGTCGGCCGATGGTTTCGCCATAGCTGCCGCGCAGTACCAGGTCTTCGCGCAGCCTGAAGCTCAGGTCCAGGCTGGGCAGCCAGTATTCGTACTTGCCGCTGCCACCGGAGAACGCCGAGTCGGCCAGCCGGATCGGCAGCTCGTTGTTGGCGACCCAGTCGATGCCCACGGCCACCGGTACCAGCGCCCGCGCTTCCACCTTGGTTTCCTCGTAACGCACGCCGGCGGCCAGGCTGATCGGCACGCGCAGATCGTCCCAGCTATTGCCCCACTGCAGGTAGGCGTTCTTGGATTTTTCGGTGACGCGGCGGTCGGTGGTGAACACCGGCGAGATACGGTACAGCGACTCATCCCCAGCGGCTTGCGCAGCGGCCTGGCGCGCGCGCTCGAAGTCGAACAGGAACAGCTGGTTGAACTGTGCCGGATTGCCGCTGCCGTCGATCGCATCGAAGTACTGCGCGAACGAGCTGGGAATCCACAGGTCGTCCGGATAGTCGGCTGCCGTGCCGTTGCCGCCCCAGGTGTCGCGCTGCACATTGGAAAACGCCGAGCGGTTCTTGACCTCGGTGCTGCCGATGCCGAACTTCAACTGCGAATAGTTTTCGAAGGTGAAATCGCCGTTGACCTGCGCCTGATCGATTTCCGACTTCATGTAGCTATTGCGGAACGCCGAGCCGGTGACCAGCGTGCGCGACGGATCCAGGCCATTGAGCCCGAAGCCCAGCTGCTGCTGCAGCACCGGGAAATCCTTGCTGAAATCCACCACCGAGGTGCCGCGGTAGAAACCGGACACGCCCAGCGAGTTGCTCGACCCGTACGGGCTGTCCGCGCCGGCTTCGGCAGTGGAGCGGTGGATGTCGAAGTTGAGCTTGAACTGGTCGTTCACCGCCCAATCCACGTTGAAACCCAGCGACTTGTTCTGGTTACGCGTGGCCGCATTGGAGCCGGCGGTGGCCAGATCGCTGGTGGGCGGATTGACGATTTCCGAATAGGTAATCGGGCCTGCGACCGGTCCCTTGGTCCAGGAGCTGGCGGACGGTCCGTAGTTGAACCACACCGACATCTCGTTGCGCTGCTGCTGGATCTTGTTTTCCGAATAGGTGTAATCCAGCGTGGTGGTGATGTTGTCCAGCGGCTTGTACTGCAGCACCAGCTGGCCGTTGGTGCGCTGGCGTTCGACGCCGACCACGCGGTAGTTGAGGTTCTGCGGCACCGAATAGATATCGTTCGGCCCGGGGCGGTTGACGATGTTTTCCGAACCCGGTGCACCGGGCTGCGGAATGGTGCCGTAGGCGGTGGAATCGCCACGGAATGCGCGCCAGCCATTGGGCACGCCGACCTGGCTGTAGCCGAAGTCGCGTTCCTGGTAGCTGCCGCTCAGCGACACGCCAAAGCGCCCGTCGGCCGAGGTGTTGCTGAAAATGCCGGAAATTTCCGGCGTCAGCGAATCGCCCTGCAAGCGGCCGGGCAGATTCTCGTTGGAAGCATCATGCACACCCTTGAGGCCCACATTGGCATGCATGCCGGGGTTATCCAGCGGCCGGGCGGTCTTGATGTTGATGGTCGCGCCGATACCGCCGGTGGGCGTGCTGGCACGGCTGGTCTTGAACACCTCGATGCCGGAGATCGACTCGGACGCCAGGTTGGCGAAGTCGAACGCACGCGAGTTGGAGGCGTTGGATTCTTCGATGCTGGCGCCCGGCATCTGGCGGCCGTTCAACAGCACCAGGTTGAAGTCCGGGCCGACGCCACGCACGGTGACGCGCGAGCCTTCGCCCAGCGAGCGGTCGATCGACACACCGCTGATGCGCTGCAACGATTCGGCCAGGTTGGTATCAGGGAATTTGCCGATGTCTTCGGCCACGATGCCGTCGACGATGCCTTGCGCATCGCGTTTGACGTTCATCGACGAGGTAAGGCTGCCGCGAATACCGCTGACCTGGACGGTATCGAGGGTGGCGGGATCGGCCTGGCTGGAACCCGGGACAGTGGATGCCGCCTGCGGCGCCGGCGCGGTCTGCGCGGCCAGCGGAGTCGACAAGGCGAACAGCAGGGCAGACGTCAAGCGCCGCGTGCGCGGCAGGGTGCGAGTCTCTCTCACGGTAGTTGCTTCCCCAAACAGAAGATAAGGCCGGCCCCAGGCGGGACAGGCAAAGGTCAATGGAACAATCGAGCATTTGTTATTGCGGCCTTAACAAAGTCAATTTGCACTGCAGCATCGGCCGCGACCCTGTTGCGTCACACATCGTTCCACCGAGCGAGGCGTGTCATGCAGCCGGATGCAAACGCTTGGCCTTACCATCGCGCTTGGATGGCAACGTATCTCGACAGGCGATGGCACCGACATCGCGGGCGCACGCCTCGGATGCGCGCCTGGCAAGCGGGTTGGTCAGCGGCGAGTGCGTTGCCGGCCCGATGCCTGCATGCCAGGCAGCCGCCTTGAATTCGGTCTGCCGCAACGACCCCACCTTCGACTGGAGCGCACGATGATCGATCTGTATTACTGGCCTACGCCCAACGGGCACAAAGTCACGCTGTTTCTGGAAGAGGCCGGGCTGCAGTACGCCCTCAAGCCGGTGGACATCGGCAAGGGCGAGCAATTCGAACCTGCATTTCTCCAGATTTCGCCCAACAACAAGATGCCGGCCATCGTCGACCATGCACCGGCCGATGGCGGCGGTGCGCAGAGCGTGTTCGAGTCCGGGGCGATCCTGCTGTATCTGGCCGAGAAGACCGGCCGCTTCCTGCCGCGCGATGCCCGCGGCCGGATCGCTGCACTGGAATGGCTGTTCTGGCAGATGGGCGGGCTGGGCCCGATGAGCGGCCAGATGGGTCACTTCAACGTCTACGCACCGGAAAAGATTGCTTACGCGATCGAGCGCTACAGGCCGAGGTGCGTCGCCTGCATGGCGTGCTCGACAAGCGCCTGGCCGACCACGCCTTCCTGGCGGGAGATGACTACGGCATCGCCGACATGGCCAGCTATCCGTGGATCGAAGTGTATGGCGACCTCAAGCCGGACTACGCCGCCTTTCCGCATCTCAAGCGCTGGCACGACGCCATCGCCGCCCGCCCGGCCACCCAGCGCGCCTATGCGCTCAAGGAACAGGTCAATCCCAATGCCGGCAAGCCGCTCAGCGATGAAGAGCGCAAGCACCTGTTCGGCAAGCGCTGAGGCGTAGGGCTTGGGCAGGGGGCGGAGCCTGCGTGCGAAAGCGGAGTGCTGAAGCGCGGTGCTGTCGGGGCTGCGCCAGGGTCTGCTGCGCAGGTGGGCGCACTGCATTGCATCGCTTCATGCAGTCACGCAGTCAGACACCGCACTACGCAGCGGTTCAATCGCACTACACAGGCGGCGCCCGCCCGCATCCGGCGCAACGCGCCACTGTCTCCCGGCAGAAAAAGCCAGCGAGAGCCCCTCTCCCCTCGGGAGAGGGGTTGGGGTGAGGGTACGGATCTCGCATCAAATCCGCACTCACCCATCACCGAAGCCACCTCAAACCCGCGATGGTCCATCCGCAGCGCGCGTCAACATCTATCGGCACCCAGGCTGGCCCGTGCACGACAACATCCGCGATACAACGCAGCATCGTGCGCACCGTCTTTCAATTGCCACACACAAGACCGCTGCACTTCTCAAATACCGCACGCCCCCGCATCCTGTGCGCAATCGTCAGACAGGATCATCGATGCGCGCCCTGTTGGTCACCCTTGCCCTCATGCTCAGCACCATTCCCATGGCCCACGCCGAAAAACTCACCCTGGAGGCCATCACCGGCCCGTTGCCGCTTTCCGGTCCCACGTTGATGAAGCCCAGGGTGGCGCCGGATGGCTCGCGCGTGACCTTCCTGCGCGGCAAGGACAGCGATCGCAATCAGCTGGATCTGTGGGAATACGACATTGCCAGCGGCCAGACGCGCCTGTTGGTCGATTCAAAAATCGTGTTGCCCGGCACCGAGGTCTTGAGCGATGTCGAAAAAGCACGTCGTGAACGTCAGCGCATCGCCGCATTCACCGGCATCGTCGATTACCAATGGGCACCGGATGCGCAAGCGCTGCTGTTCCCGCTAGGTGGCGAGTTGTACCTGTACGACCTGCGCAAGACCGGCGCGGCCGCGGTACGCAAGCTCACCCACGGGGAAGGCTTTGCCACCGACGCCAAGCTCTCGCCCAAGGGCGGTTTCGTCAGCTTCGTGCGCGAACGCAACGTGTGGGTCATCGAGTTGGCCAACGGCAACGCGCTGCAGCTGACCCACGATGGGAGCGAGACCATCGGCAATGGCGTGGCCGAATTCGTTGCCGATGAAGAAATGGACCGTCACACCGGCTATTGGTGGGCGCCGGACGACTCGGCGATCGCCTTTGCGCGCATCGACGAATCACAGGTGCCCGTGCAAAAGCGCCCGGAAGTGTATGCCGACCATACCGAGGTGATCAGCCAGCGCTATCCGCAGGCCGGTCAGCCGAATGTCGCGGTGCAATTGGGCGTGATCGCACCGCGCGCCAAGGCGACCCCGCGCTGGATCGACCTGGGCAAGAACCCGGACATCTATCTGGCGCGCGTGGACTGGCGCGATGCACAGCGCCTGACCTTCCAGCGGCAATCGCGCGACCAGAAAACCCTTGAGTTGATCGAAACCACGCTGGCCAGTGGCACGCAGCGCACGCTCATCACCGAAACCTCGCCCACCTGGGTGCCGCTCAGCAACGACCTGCGGTTCCTCAAGGATGGCCGCTTTCTCTGGAACTCCGAGCGCAGCGGCTACGAGCATCTGTATCTCGCATCCGAAGACGGCCGCACGTTGACGCCCTTGACCTCCGGCAACTGGGTGGTCGATGCCTTGCTTGCCGTCGACGAGCAGGCCGGCACGGTGTATTTCGCCGCGAGCAAGGACGGGCCTACCCAAACCCATATTTACGCCGTCCCCCTGGCCGGTGGCGCGATCGAAAAGCGCTCCAACACCAACGGCACGCACGCGGCCAGTTTCGCAAGCAACGCCAGCGTGTACGTCGATACCTGGTCCAACACCACCACGCCGCCGCAGATCGAGTTGTTCCGCGCCAGTGGCGAAAAGATCGCCACGCTGCTGAAGAACGACCTGAGCGATCCGCAGCATCCTTACGCCACCTACCGCGATGCGCAGCGCCCGATCGCATTCGGCACGCTCACCGCCGCCGATGGCAGGACACCGCTGCATTACCGGCTGACCACGCCGGACAAGTTCGATCCGGCCAAGCGTTACCCGGTCATCGTTTACGTGTACGGTGGCCCGGCGGCGCAGACCGTGCTCGATGCCTGGCCCAGCCGCGGCGATGCCTTGTTCGACCAGTACCTGGCCCAGCGCGGGTACGTGGTGTTTTCGCTGGACAACCGCGGCACGCCGCGGCGCGGACGTGCGTTCGGTGGCGCGCTGTACGGCAGGCAGGGCACGGTGGAGGTCGACGACCAGTTGCAAGGCGTGGCCTGGCTCAAGCAACAGCCTTGGGTGGATGCCAAGCGCATCGGCGTGCAGGGCTGGTCCAACGGCGGTTACATGACCCTGATGCTGCTGGCCAAGCACAGCGACGCCTATGCCTGTGGCGTGGCCGGCGCACCGGTCACCGATTGGGGCCTGTACGACACGCATTACACCGAGCGCTACATGGACCTGCCGGCGCGCAACGCCGCAGGCTACCGCGACGCACGCATCGCCACGCATCTGGATGGCCTGCGCGCCAAGCTGCTGCTGATCCACGGCATGGCCGACGACAACGTGCTGTTCACCAATTCCACCGCGCTGATGAGCGCGCTGCAGCAGCGCGGCACCGCATTCGAGTTGATGACGTATCCCGGTGCGAAGCATGGGTTGTCGGGTGCAACGGCGCTGCATCGTTACAAGACCGCCGAAGCGTTTCTCAAACGCTGCTTGGCGCCATCTGCGACCCCGACGTCTGATTGAATACGTCTGTTCGAGATGGGTGAACGCCACTGAAAACAGGGAGTAGCGACTACTCCTTGGTCAGAGATTCAAGCTTTCTATCCAGTAAGGAGCAGACGGCTCAATGCATAGTGTCGAAGCCGGGCAACTCTCATGTGTCTCGATGCAGACTTAAGCGTGGTGAGGGTGCTGCGCTCGCAACACACCCGCGCTTGCTGCACTTCAAACGAGACGGTATCTGGAAGGCGCCGTTTAATGGTCAAACGGAACTTTTTCAGGCCGTTGCTTTCCTTTCCACTGGCCCTGCTTCTTCGCTTGGGGACAAATACTCATGTACTGGCCTACTGCGGTGACGGCAGTCTGTGTCCAGACGTTGAAGCAGACATTGCCGACGCAACATGGTCCGGTACTCGTTGGCCACGGGCAATAGCCTGGAACAGCGACCCAGGTCCCGGAGATTGGATCAATCGGAGTCCAGTTTTTGTCCTCGTCTTTGCACCCCTGGGTACAAAAAACAAAGGGGTCATTGCTGCGGCATGCCAGCTCTTGATAAACACTTTGTCCCGCTGCGCTAGCCGCCTGAGTGAACAGAAGAACTGCAAACATCCCTATCCAGCGTTTCATGACAATTCCTTGAGTGCTGATTCTTGAAGTGTACGTTCTATCTATGGTAAGTCAAAGTCGGTAAGGGTGCAGCTGGCCTCTGTAGTAAGCGTGTGAAAGCAGGTGCGCAGCGCCACATTGTATGAGGCCAGTCTTCTGTTTCCGGCTTGATCTATGAATCCCTTCGCCTGTCTGCTTGTATCGATTCTTTGTGTGCGGCGCGGAGATGGATTGTGGCGGCAGGCACGATGACCTTCGGCAGGTTGTCGGCGCCGCGCGCTCCGCGTACGGTCGCGCATCGCCCCGTTGGAATCTTCTCGATGAAGCCTCTTGTGATTGCCGTCGCTCTGGCGCTCGGCACCTGTTTGCCGCTCCAGGCGCAGACCATTCAAAGCACCGCCAAGGTACCCGCCAGCCCGGCCTGGGTACAGACCAGCAACGGCTATGCGCAGATCCTGCTCAATGCGCAGGCGCCGTTCCAGCCCGAATACGCCAGCTTCTTCGGCGTGCCCGGCTACGACGATCAGGTCGTCGACCTCGGCCCGGACAACGCCGCGCGTTATCGCGATGCCATGCGCAAGGCGCGCGCCACGCTGCAAGCCAAGCTGGCCACCGAACGCGATGCCAACGTGCGCCAGGATCTGCAGATCATGATCCGCGCCGCCGAGCAGAACATCGAAGGCAGCGAGCTCAACGAGCGCTATCTGTTGCCCTGGAGCGACGCTCCCGAGGCGGTCTTCAGTGGCCTCAACGGGCTGCTCTCCGACCAGACCGTGCCCGAGCGCCGCGCCAAGGCGCTGGATCGCCTCAAGCGCTACGTCGGCCTGGTGCCGGGAAGCACGCCGACCACCACGCTGGCGCGCCAGCGCTACGAGGAAAAGCTGGGCAACACCGCGTTGCTGCAGCCCACCCAGCGCGAAGTGGAGCAGGCGCTGGCCAATGTGGACACCTACGTTGCTGGGATCGGCGAGCTGTTCGCCAAGTACAAGATCGCCGGCGCCGACGAGGCGCTCAAGGCCATGTCCACGCAACTGAAGGACTACGCCGCCTGGACGCGCAGCAACGTGCTGCCCAAGGCGCGCAAGGACACCCGTCTGCCCGAGCCGCTCTACGCGTTTCAGCTCAAGCAGGTCGGCATCGACATCGCCCCGCAGCAGCTGATCCAGCGCGCGCAACTGGAGTTCATGGAGACCCGCTCGGCCATGCGCCAGCTGGCGCCGCTGGTGGCCAAGGCCAAGGGCGTGCAGGGCGGCGATTATGTGCAGGTGATCCGCGCGCTCAAGGGCAACAAGATCGCCGACGACCAGTTGGAAACCCGCTACCGCGGTGTGATCGATCAGATCGACCCGATCATCCGCCAGCAGCGCATCGTCGATGTGCCCAACCGCCCGATGCAGATGCGCCTGGGCAGCGCCGCCGAAAGCGCGGCGCAACCGGCCCCGCATTTCCTGCCGGCCCCGCTGATCGGCAATACCGGCCAGCAGGGCCAGTTCGTGTTGCCGCTGGGCAATCCGACCGCCGATGGCGCCAAGAAAGAGCAGTACGACGACTTCAACTTCGGCTCGGCCGCCTGGACGCTCAGCGCCCACGAAGGCCGCCCCGGCCACGAACTGCAGTTCACCGCCATGGTCGAACGCGGCGTGTCGCTGGCGCGCAGCATGTTTGCCTTCAACTCGGTCAACGTCGAAGGCTGGGCGCTGTATGCCGAAGCGGAAATGGTGCCGTACGAACCGCTCGACGGCCAGCTCATCGCCCTGCAGTTCCGCCTGCTGCGCGCCGCCCGCGCCATGCTCGACCCGATGCTCAACCTGGGCCTGATCGACCGCGAACGCGCGCGCCAGGTACTGGAAGACGACGTCGGCCTGTCGCCGGCCATGACCCGCCAGGAACTGGACCGCTACACCGTCCGCGCCCCCGGCCAGGCCGGCAGCTATTTCTACGGCTACACCCGCATCCTCGAACTGCGCATGCGCACCGAACTGGCCCTGGGCAAGAAGTTCGACCGCCTGGCCTTCAACAACTTCCTGCTGGACCAGGGCCTGCTGCCACCGGACCAGCTGGCCAAGGCGGTGGAGACGCAGTTCATTCCTGCGCAACAAGGCAAGCGCTAACCAGCCTTGTCGGATGCAAAGCGCCAGGGCGCGACGGGCGGCTGAAAACAGCCGTCCGTCGCGCCCTGGCGTCTTGATGCGAGTGAATCTTGCGGGCTTTACCGTGTCGCTGGCGGAGCATCCGGTGCCGGGCGCTGCTGTGCCCCCGCCGGCACCCAGATCGCCACACCTGCTGCGCGCTTCTGGGTGGTGGGGATGCCGATCCCTACGCCGCCGCCGACGCGGCCGCCGTAGCTGCCACCGCCGACCGACAGGCCGCCGCCGGAGCGTTCGGAGCCCACGCCGACGATGACCACGCCGTTGGCGCCGAGCTTGGCGGCTTCGCGCTTGAGGCGTTGCACGGCGGCGTCGGTCTGGCCCTGGGTGCCGAAGCCGGCGGCGCTGGTCGATTCGAGCTGGGCGATTTCCACCGAGCCGACCGGTGCGTTGGAATACACCTGCACCTGCGCCGGGTCGATCGGCGCGCGCGCCTGGCCCAGCATCACCTTGGAGCTGCTGGCGCAGCCGGCCAGCAAGGCGGCGGTAGCCGCTGCGATGGCAACGTTCCTGATCAGCGACTGCTTGCGCATGGTGGGACCCCTTGGGTAATGAAAGCTGGGTAATGACAGCCGGGTAGTGACAGCGATGATCCGGCGCCTGGACTGAATCGCGCCGGACTTTGGCGCACCCTAGCCATGCCGGTGTGAGGCTGCCGCCAAACCGCCATTGGTCATGATGACCACCCGCCCACGGCGCGAGGACGGCCGCGCCGGTAAGCTCGTGCTTTCTTCAAGACGAGGTGGCACGTGGGATTGATCAGCCTGTTGTGGGGCATCGTGGCGTTGCTCTGGATGGTGTTGGCCTTCATCCCGCTGCTGGGGTGGGGCAACTGGTTCCTGATTCCGTTCGCGGCCGTGGGCGCGCTGATCGCCGCCATCGCGCTGTTGTTCACCTCGGCAGGCAACCGCGGCCGTGCCAAGACCGGCCTGGTGCTCAACGGCTTGGTGATCGTGGTCGGGGTGATGCGCCTGACCCTGGGCGGCGGGATTATCTAACAAGCTTTTCGATAGGCGGCGATGTGGATGCGTGCCTGCGCGTGTCGCGTGCGCGAGTCGAGCAGCGCCTGTGTCGGCAGCGTTCGGTGCGCTGCGTGCGGCGCACGCACGCAGAATCCGCGCCGTTGCAGCGCTGCGACACTGCGTCGCAGCGCGTCCTGCGCGTGACGGCGGGCGTAAACTGATGCGCTGTCTCTAGGAGCCTTGCCATGGCCCACCCGCACTATCGCCCCCGCCGCATGCGCCACGATGCGTTTTCGCGTCGGTTGATGCGCGAAAACACGCTGACCACCGACGACCTGATCTGGCCGGTGTTCGTGCACGAATTGCCTGGCCGCGCGCCGATTGCCTCGATGCCGGGCGTGGAACGCCTGTCGCTGGACGAGTTGCTGCGCGAGGCGGAAAACGCGTTGGAACTGGGCATTCCGGTGATCGACCTGTTCCCGGTGATCGACCCGGCCGGCAAAAGCCTGGACGCGGCCGAGGCCTGGAACCCGGACGGCCTGGCGCAGCGCGCGGTGCGGGCGTTGAAGTCGCGCTTTCCGGAGCTGGGCGTCATGACCGACGTGGCGCTGGACCCGTACACCACCCACGGCCAGGACGGCATCATCGACGCCAAGGGTTATGTGCTCAACGAGATTACGGTCCAGGCCCTGGTCAAGCAATCGTTGTCGCATGCGCAGGCCGGCGTGGACATCATTTCGCCTTCGGACATGATGGATGGCCGCATCGGTGCGATCCGCCGCGCGCTCGATGCCGACGATCATCTCAACGTGCGGATCATGGCGTACTCGGCCAAGTATGCTTCGGCGTTCTACGGCCCGTTCCGCGATGCGGTGGGCAGCGCCGGCAATCTGGGCAAGGCCGACAAGACCACCTACCAGATGGACCCGGCCAACGGCGATGAAGCCTTGCGCGAGATCGCGCTGGATCTGGAAGAAGGCGCGGACATGGTGATGGTCAAGCCGGGCATGCCGTATCTGGATGTGGTGCGCCGGGTGAAGGACCAATTCCGCGTGCCGACCTTTGCGTATCAGGTCAGCGGCGAGTACGCGATGCTCAAGGCGGCCGCGGCCAATGGCTGGCTGGATGAGCGCAAGTGCGTGCTCGAGGCGTTGATGGCCTTCAAGCGTGCCGGTGCCGATGGCGTGTTGACGTATTTCGCCCCGCAAGTGGCACGCTGGTTGCGCGAAACGCGCTGAGCGCGAGCACGGTGGGACGGCGCGCATTTCAGTTGTGCATGGATAGGAGCGCTCGCTTCTGCCAAGCAGTCGCCTGCGCGCAGCAGGATCCGGAGCGGGCGGTTCGGTTCCATGGCCGGTCGTTAGCCTGAGAGAGGCACCAGCGCCCGCTGGATCGGGGATGTCGACGTGCCGCCTGCATCGGATGCAATACGGCACGTCGCTCCCATGCAAGAGCGTTCAAACCTTCTGATGCTATGGCTTGCGTACGCCGCAACAGGCCGGCGCGCGACGCTTGAAATTTCCGGGTCAGCCGCGGAACGCGCCTGGCGACGGCGCAGCGCCGAGCTAGCAACTGATAGTGGTGCAAACCCCGAATCCCGTCTCTCGTCTCAGGGCAGCACCAACGCGATCGCCTGCGACTTCACGCTGGCGCTGAGCGAGGGGAACGGGTCGACGTTGGTCATCATGACCAGGTCGTCGATCGACACCACATCGCAGTTGATGCTGCTGTCGTTGACGCACAGATACGCCCCCGCGCCCACGCCCGGTTCGTAGATGGCCTTCCACACATACGCCGGGACGGCGACCTTGTCGGTGCCGATCGTCGCTGCAGTGCCGCTGTCGAACGCAGGGCCGGTCACCACGTACAACTCGCCGTGTTGCTTGGCCAACTGACGCACCTGTTCTTCGATGTGCGCCCACTCGCCGGTGTTGAGCTTGTGGTCCTGCGGGACGACGTTGGCCATGGAAAAGGTTTCTTTTTCCGAACTTTCGGTCGATGCATCGCCGGCCGGCGTCATGTGCCCGCGGTCGTAGCCGGTATTGGTGTAGTCGGAACTCTTCAAGCGATCGGCGGCCGGAATACCGGTTTCGTCGTGGAAGGAGCCGACCCGGCCGATCGCCTCGGCGCCGGCAACCTGTTGGTCGGTGAGGTGCTCGGCCGAATACACCGGGTCCTTGGTCACGCCCGAGGCCAGCAGCACGTATTCGGTGTGGCACACCTCGGTGGTGCGGGTCGTGCTGCTGCCCACGCTGGGCGGGGTGCCGTTCGCGTACAGGCTGGGACAACTGGTGGCGGCCACCGCCACGGAGGTCGTGCACAACAGGGCCAGGGCCACGCAACCACGCAGGAGGAAGGACATTGCAGAGCTCGCTTGCCAAGGGGGAGTGGGGAAGGTGGCAACAGGCGATGTCCAAACGATGACCGCCTCATGTGCGGCAGATGACGGCGCGGCAGGACGCCGCAGGCAAGACAAGGCGCTTGCGGGCGCGCGGCGGGCAAGACGCCGCAACGCCATGAGCATCGATGCAGATCGGATGCGAGACTCATTCTCATCTACAATGGCCGGCCGTCCTGTTTCGTGTCCAGGTCTTGATCAAGACGCTCCTGTTCCAGCTGCATTGGCTGCTCGGCATCACTGCCGGGCTGGTGCTGTCGGTGATGGGGTTGACCGGCGCGGCGATGTCGTTCGAAAACGAGATCGTGCGTCTGGCCAACCCGGCCATTGCGCAGCTGGCGCAGCGGCATGCGGCGGGCGAGCGGCCCTTGCCGGTGGATGTGCTGTTGCAACGGCTCGATCTGGCGCCAGCCGGTGCAGGTCACAAACAGACGGTGACGCGCCTGTTGATCGATCCTACGGGTGCGCGCCCGTCTGCCGCGCGCCTCGCCGGCAAGGGCGCGGGCCGGGTGTACTTCGATCCCTATACGGGTGAGCGAGTCGCGCCGCCGCGGCTGAGCGCTGCGTTTGCCTTCATCGAAGACCTGCACCGCAACCTGACGGCCGGCAAGCGCGGGCAGGCGGTCACCGGTGCGAGCGCCTTCGTCTTGCTGTTCTTCTGCGCATCGGGGCTGTATCTGCGCTGGCCGCGACGGTGGTGGAGCCCGCGCACCTGGTGGGTGGTGGAATGGCGACGGCAGGGGCGCAGTTTTTTGTGGAGCCTGCACGCGGTGTTCGGCACCTGGTGCTTGCTGGTGTATTTGCTGGTCGCGCTGACCGGGCTGACCTGGTCCTACCCCTGGTATCGCGATGGCATGATGGCCTTGCTCGGCGCTGCGCCCGCGATACGTGGCGACAACGGCGCTAGCCGCCCGGCCACCGTCGATCTTGCGCGCGTGCAGCGCACGCTCGATGGCATTCCCGCCACGCGCAGCGCCGCCCTGGATCTGCGCATTCCCACGCGCGCCGGGCAGCCGTTGAATGTGCGGTTCTTGCCCGACCATCCCGCTCACGACCGCGCCTACAACAGCCTGGATATCGCGCCGGACAGCGGAGCACTGCTGCAGCGTCAGGACTACGCGCTGCTGCCGCGCGGGCAGCAATTGGCGGTGAGCATGTTCCCGCTGCATTCGGGCAGTTTCTTCGGGTTGCCCGGGCGCATCGTGGTGATGCTGGCCAGCCTGGCCATGTCGGTCTTCTTCGTCACCGGCTGGATGCTGTATCTGGATCGGCGCCGCAAAAAACGCGAACTGCGCGCTGCGCGCAAGGTGTTGCAAGGCGCAGCACAGGCCTCGCAAGCGGCACCGTGGTTGATTGCGTTTGCCAGCCAGAGCGGTTTTGCCGAGCGCCTGGCGTGGCAGGCCGCCGGGCATCTGCAAGCTGCCGGTTTGCCGGTGCAGGTGCGCTCGCTGGCGCAGCTGGAGGCGCAGGCGCTACAACGCACCGGGCATGCGTTGTTTGTGATCAGCACGTTTGGCGATGGCGAGCCACCGGATGCGGCACGCGGTTTCGAGCGCGGACTGCTGCGGCAACGCCTGGCATTGCCGCAGCTGACCTACGCGGTGCTGGCGCTGGGAGACCGCCAATACGCGCAGTTCTGCGGATTCTCGCGGCGCGTCGAACAGTGGCTGGATGCGCAGGGTGCACGCGCGCTGTTTCCTGCAGTGGAACTGGACAAGGCCGATCCGCAGGCACTGGCGCAATGGCATGCGCAGCTGGGCCAGATCGCCGGTGCACCCATGCGCGTGGCGCCGCTGGCACGTCCCAAACTGACCGAATGGACCCTGTCCTCGCGCATGCATCTGAATCCGGGCAGCGAGGGGGCGCCGATCTGGCGCGTCGATCTGCAGCCGCCTGCCGATGCGCAATGGCAGGCCGGCGACATCCTCGAAGTGCAGCCCGCGCATGCCCACGCACAGGTGCACGCCTGTCTGGCGGCATGGGGCCTGGCGCCGGACGCGCTGGTGCACGTGGATGCGCAGCTGCTGCCATTGCATCAGGCTGCTGCCGAGCGCGTACTGCCCGAGCCGCCCGCAACGCCACTTGCCCATCGCCCTGATCCGCAGACCTGGCTGGACGCATGCGCCTGGCTGCCCACACGCGATTATTCGCTCGCCAGCGTCCCGGCCGACGGCACTGCGATGGTGGTGGTGCGGCTGACGGCACGTGCCGATGGTCGTCCCGGTCTGGGTTCGGGTTGGTTGATCTGCCATGCGGCGATCGGCACGCCGGTGCGCGCACGGTTGCGCACCAATCCCGGGTTCCATCGGCTCGAAACGATGCCGATGGTCTTGATCGGCAACGGCACCGGCATTGCGGGCCTGCGCGCGCTGCTACGCGAGGCCGAGTTGGCCGGCGTGCATGGGCACTGGTTGTTGTTCGGCGAACGGCATGCGGCGCACGACCGCCTGTTCGCCGACGAGCTGCAGGCCTGGCAGGCCAGTGGGCATCTACAGCAGCTGGAGTGGGTGTTCTCGCGCGATCAACCGCAAAAACGCTATGTGCAACATCACGTGCGCGACGCCGGCGACACGCTGCGGCACTGGATCGACCGCGGTGCGGTGATTTACGTCTGCGGCAGTCTGGACAGCATGGCGCGCGAAGTCGATGCCACGTTGCGAGACCTGCTCGGCGACTCGCGACTGGAATCGCTGACCGCGGCGGGCCGCTATCGGCGCGATGTGTACTGAGTGCGGTCATGACCGCTGCAGTCCGGCCTTACATCGGCTGGCAACGCAGTGAATGCGCGCTAGGCGGTTGCAGAGAGCACAGAACCCCAGGGCACGGCTGACTCCTTTCGAGTCCCAGTGCGTGCCACGTCCGCATGGTGGCGACACAGCGCTCGGTTATCGGCATCCGATTCGATGCAATCAAACGCCTGGTCGGTCGAGCGCGCGGTGTCCTCACCGCTCGCGCGACACGCCGTGAACCCGTCCGCGGGGCTCGATGGCGGCGTCCATGCCGCCACCGGTCCCGCAAGCGGCGAGGGCACCGCGCTGGAGAGTTGGCTGGCGTCTTACTCAAGCAGCTCACTCCACGAACAGATCGCTGCACGTTTCGATTGGGTTGTCGCCGTGAGTGGCGTGGTCATGAGGGCGGCTAGTCGCTGCGGCAAGGGATCGACCGAGCCGCAGCTTGATTCGTCTAATGCATTGCGCAATGCACACCGACCAGCGCGCTTGTTGCTTGCCCACCCAGCCCGGTTGCAGATCAAGTGCACTGCATCCAGACCTCGGATAAGCGGCGTTGCAACAAAGCCCAGATATCCACCCTGCAATACACCGGCGTGCCATACGTGCGTCCAGCCGCTCTGGGTCGACGCGGTCGCTCCACCTACTTCAACGGCAACGCGCATCGCCATCGGCTGCCGGTGCCTTCATCCGGTAGATGTCCAACTGCCCTGCACGCGGTGCGCGCGCACTGCCGGTCACCAGCAGTTCGCCCGGCTTGGCCGTGTCCACGACCGCGCCGAAGGTGCGCTCCTGCGGCCCGTTGAACGACAGCGGCAGCGGCGAGCCCTGGGCAAAATGGCCGTCCTTGCAGATGGCCAGCAGCAACTGGCTGGGGCCATCGATCTTTCCGCGGGCCCATACCAGCGCGCGTCCGTCGCCGAGCCAGGCGGCGTCCAGCTCGTCGGCGGCGCTATTGATGTCGACCAGGGCCACCGGCGCGGTGAACGCCTGCCCGTCCCAGTGCGCGACGAATAGATCCACGCCGCCTGCACCGCCATGACCGTCGCTGGCGAACAGCAGGCGTGTGCCGTCCAGCGACAGCGTCGGTGCGCGCTCGTTGCCGGCGCTGTTGATCGCCGCGCCCAGCGATTGCACGCGGCCCACGACGCCTTGCGCATCCACCGGGGCACGGTACAGGTCGCTGCCGCCCGCGCCGCCGGGCCGGGTGGAGGCGAACAGCAGCCAGCGGCCGTCGGCACTGAACAATGGGGTGGTCTCGTCCTGCGCGGTATTGATCGGAAGCGGCTGCGCGTCCTGCCAACGCCCGCCGCGCAACTGCGCCTGCCACAGATCCCAGCCGCCGGCACCACCGGCCCGGTCGCTGGCCCAGACGATGCGTTGCCCGTCCGGGCTGAGCGTGGCGCGCGCCTCGTTGGCCGGCGTGGAGACCACGCCCATGCCCTCGATGCCGAATTCGGCGAGCCCCGAAGCAGACGGGACGCAGAGTAAACTTGCCGCCAGCGTGAGCAGCGTCCATCGATAGTACATGCGGTGTTCCTGCCTCAAGAGCGGCTCCAAGTCGCGCACAGTCTAGTCAACCAGAGAGCGTTTCATGCCCGTATCCCGTTATGCCGTGTTCGGTCACCCCGTCGCCCATTCGCTGTCGCCGGCCATCCACGCCGAGTTCGGGAAGCAGACCGGCATTGCGCTGGACTACACCGCCATCGACGCGCCGTTGGAAGACTTCAGCGCCGCGCTGCAACGCTTCGCCGATGAAGGCGGCAAAGGTGCGAACGTCACCCTGCCGTTGAAGGAAGCCGCCTATGCGCTGGCCAGCAGCCTGAGCGATCGCGCGCGGTTGGCCGGGGCGGTGAACACGTTGGTGCGCAACGACGGCCAGTGGCAGGGCGACAACACCGACGGCGCCGGCCTGGTGCGCGATCTCACCGAACGCCAGGGCCTGGATCTGCGTGGCCGCCGCGTGCTGCTGCTGGGCGCCGGTGGTGCTGCACGCGGTGTGGCGCCGGCGCTGCTGGAGGCGGGCATCACCGCAATGGTGGTGGTGAACCGCTCGCCCGAGCGCGCCGATGCCTTGTGCGATGCGCTGGGCGAACCGGCGCGGGTGACGTCGCGTTACATCGAAGACCTGCGTGAGCTGGGCGACTTCGAACTGATCGTCAATGCCACGGCCGCCGGTCGCGACCGCGATGCCGGCGCGTTCGCATTGCCACTGGGCCTGGTCAACAGCCTGACTGCTGCGGTCGATCTGAATTACGGCGACACCGCCATTGCATTTCTGGCCTGGGCGCGCGCGGCGCACTGCCGGTACGCCATCGACGGGCTGGGCATGCTGGTGGAACAGGCCGCCGAGAGCTTCGCGCTGTGGCACGGCGTACGCCCGGACACCGACCCGGTCTACGCCGCGCTGCGCGCGCGCGAGGCCGTGCTGGTCAGTGCCGACTGAGGTGGGCAGCGCCGATGCCACCGCGATCCTGCTGACCCTGGTCACCAGCCTGCTGTCGCGCGTGCCGATGCTAATTGCGCTGCTGCTCGGGCTGGTCCTGGTGTGGCGCGCACCGCATGGCCCGCTGCGGCGCGCCGGGTTGGCCGCGCTCTGGCTGCTGCTGGGCTGCCTGTTCGCCGAGGTCGCCGTCCAGGCGATTCCGATGCTGTTGCTGCAGCAAGGCAACGTGCGTCAGATCAGCAGGGTGGTCGGCATCGCTCACTTCGTGCTGATGGCCGTGCAGGCCGTGGGCATCGGCGTGCTGGTGTGGACGCTGGCGGCCAGCCTGCAGCGTTCGCCCGCTGGCACGGGTCCGCGCCCATGATCCCGATCAAAGCCATCTTGCTGGTGATCGTTGGACTGGTCTGCGCCGGGCAGGGCGTGTGGACGCTGCTGCATCCGCAGGCGCTGGCCGCGGTCAATCGTGGTGGCCTGTTGTACGAACGCTTCGGGCCGAATGGCGTGGGTGCCGGCATGCTGTTGATGGGCATCGCAATGACGGCCATCGGCCTGGTATGGGCGCGCTATGCGTGGCCGGCGCGCCGGCAGCGTAACTGAGCGCATTGATCGTGCCGACGCTTTACAGACAGCGGCGGGTCTAGCATCGGCATTCACTGCGCCGCCTTTCGGGTGACGCAGGCGGCGAGTGCCTGCAGGCGGCCGGTGCTGGCAGGCCACGATCGGACAATCGTGCCATGCCCTTGGCCGCGCAGCAGGTCGCACCGGCGTGGGACTGCCGCCCGGTGCCGGCTTGCCGACGAGGATGGGCCGGTCGCCGCTGCAAGCAGGCAACCCGTTCAGCCGTGCGGCGCGCCGGTCGCAGTCACTGCGCCGGTCCATGCGAAAATAGCGCGATGAGTGAAGTTGCCCCACCGGCCGCGCCGTCGGCGCCCGTTCCCACCCAGCGCAGCCTGACCGACCCGATCAAGGCCAGCATCCGCGACGCCTACGCCAAGCTGCAGGCCAATACGCCGGGCTTTGCCACGCGACGCGCGCAGAGCCAGATGATCGGCCTGGTCTCGCGTGCCCTGGCCACCTCCGGCGGCATCGGCATCGCCGAGGCGCCCACCGGCGTGGGCAAGAGCCTGGGCTATCTCACCGCCGGCGTGCCGATCGCGCTGGCCACCAAGAAAAAATTGGTCATCAGCACCGGCACCGTTGCGCTGCAATCGCAGCTGGTGGAACGCGACATCCCGGCCTTCCTCAAGGCCACCGGGCTGGACGCCACCGTGGCCCTGGCCAAGGGCCGCACCCGCTACCTGTGCACCCGCAATGCCGCCGAGCTGGAAGGCGATACCAGCCAGAACGCCATGTTCGAAGACGAGCAGGCGTTGTACGACCGCCCGCTCAGCCCGGTCGATGCGGATCTGGCCAAGCGCCTCGCCAAGGCCTACGCCGCCCGCACGTGGAATGGCGATCTGGACGATGCGCCAGAACAGATCTCCGTGCCGCTGCGCATGCGCATCACCACCCCTGCCTCCGGCTGTGCGGGGCGCCGCTGCAGCTACGCGGCGCAATGTCCGGTACTCAAGGCGCGCACCGATGTACGCGAGGCGCAGATCGTGGTCACCAACCACGCCTTGTTGCTGTCGTCGCTGTCGCTGGGCGATGCCGAGAATGGCCAGCCGCTGATCGCCCCGCCAGCGGACATGCTGCTGGTGCTCGACGAAGGCCACCACATCGCCGGCGTGGCGATCGACCAGGGCGCCGCCAATCTGCCGCTGGACGACATGGCCCGGCGTACCGGGCGCATGCAGATCCTCATCGCGGCCGCTTATCGCGCGGTGGACAAGGACAAGCTGGGCAATTTGCTGCCCACCGAAGCCATCGAGGTGGCGGCGCGCGTGTCCAAACTGCTCAAGGCCTTCCACGCCGAGGTCGAACGCGTGTGGAAGCCCGAGCCCGGCGAGCGCGATCCGCTGTGGCGCGCGGCCAACGGCAAGCTGCCGCCGCAATGGGGCCCGGCCATCGAAGAACTCGGCGAAGAAACCCGCGCGCTCTTCAATTGGGTGCATGCCGCACACAGCGCCATTGCCAAGGGAAAACAGGACGATTCCGCGCGCGAACGTCTGCAGCGCAGCCTCGGCCTGGCGCTGGAAATGGCCGAGCAGCAGCACAATCTGTGGAGCGGCTGGCGCCGCGAAGACAAGGAAGGTCAGCCGCCGATGGCGCGCTGGATCACCCTCTCGCGCGACGGTGATCTGGTCTGCCATTGCTCGCCGGTGTCGGCCGCGCAGGTGCTGCGCACGATGATCTGGAACGAGGTGGACTCGGTCGTGATGACCTCGGCCACGCTCACCGGTGGCGGCGATTTCCAATCCTTCGCCATCGACAACGGCTTGCCCGATCACGCCGAAATGGCCTCGCTGGCCTCGCCGTTCGACCTGCCCAACCAGGCTGAATTGATCGTGCCCAATTTCCCGGTCACGCCCGACGACCGCGAAGGTCATCCCAAGGAAGTGGCCAAGTATCTGGTGCGCGAACTGGACTGGAACGCCAAGGGCAGCATCGTGTTGTTCACTTCGCGCTGGAAGATGGAAAATGTGGCCGACCTGATGCCGCTGGCGCAGCGCAACCGCGTGCTGGTGCAAGGTGAGGGCAACAAGTCGCAACTGATCACCGAACATTTGCGCCGCATCGCCGCCGGCGAGGGCTCGGTGCTGTTCGGTTTGAATTCTTTCGGCGAAGGATTGGATCTGCCGGGCGAAGCCTGCACCACCGTGGTCATCACCCAGGTGCCGTTCGCCGTGCCCACCGATCCGCAAACCTCCACCTTGAGCGAATGGCTGGAAAGCCGCGGCCACAACGCCTTCAACCTGATCGCCATCCCGCACGCGCTACGCACGCTCACCCAATTCGCCGGCCGCCTGATCCGCAGCTCCAGCGACCACGGCCGCGTGATCATCCTCGACTCGCGCTTGCTCACCCGTCGCTACGGCAAACGCATCATCGACGCGTTGCCGCCGTTCAAGCGGGTGATCGGCTAGTTCGCACTCGCCACGGACCTGTGCCACATCTCGGTCGTCATAACGGCATAGCGTTATGCGACGCAGTGCGCTTTACCGCGTCTGTTTTGCTGATTAACTGAGCCTGAAGGAAGTGGGCGCAGGTCTCAACGAAGCAGGGAGTGCACATGCCAGGCGGGTTCTTCAGGGAAGAAGTGTTACGTGCTCGCCGCGATGCGTGGCTTGTGCCGGTACGTCTTCAGGCGCCCACCTTCGGTTGGCCGTTGTTCGCCATTGCGCTCGCTCTTATTGCCGCGGTAGTCGGGCTGTTGTGCCTTGGAAGTTTCACGCGGCACGAAGCAGTCAACGGCGCACTCGTCCCGGACCGTGGCCTGCTGACCCTGACACCGCTCAGTGCTGGCATCGTCTCCAACGCATTCGTCGCAGAGGGGGCGAGCGTGCGGGCAGGCGAGCCGATCGTGGAAATTTCCGGAGAGCAGGACAGCACATCCCTGGGTGACACCCAGGCATCGGTGATTTCGCAACTGGAGATCAAACGCGGGCGCCTGAATGCGGATCTGCAAGCCCAGAATCAGCTCTACGCTGCCCAACAGCGCGACCTGGGTCGCCGTGTCGCACTGCTCCAAGCGCAGATGGATAACACTGCCGAGCAGATTCGCTTGCAACGCCAGCGCGCAGACAGTGCGCTGGGACTCTACGAACAGTGGGTGAGCGCTGCAGAAAAGGGGATATTGACCAAGGTCCAGTTGCTGCAACAGCAAGACATCGCCATCCAGAACCAGGCGCAACTCAAGGAGTTGCAGAAACATGCGCTGGACCTGCGTGTGGAGCACTCTCAACTCCAGTCGCAGCTTGAACAAACCCCTGCGACGTTGGAAGCAAAGCGTAACGAGATCGCCAGGCAAATAGCAGATGTCGCGCAATCGCTCTCGGAAACCGAGGCGCGCCGTTCGGTGGTGTTGCGTGCGCCAACCGATGGAATCGTCACCAACCTGCTCGTGCACGCAGGGCAACCGGTGGGTGCGCAACAGCCCCTGATCACCTTGTTGCCCAAGGACATCAAGTTGCGGGCCGAGCTGTGGGTGCCCTCCAAGGCAGTTGGATTCGTCACACGCGGCGATAACGTGCTGCTGCGCTACCAGGCCTTTCCGTATCAGAAGTTCGGCCGCCATGCAGGGCGTGTGGTCGACGTCTCGCGCAGCGCGATCAGCTCCAAAGAAGTGTCATCGCTGCTGGGACAGCAGATTGACGACGCTCGTTATCGCGTAGTGGTCGAGCTGGAAAGTCAGCACATCCTGGCCAATGGAAGACAGGAGTCACTTCGTCCAGGCATGGCGCTGGATGCAGATATCCTGCTCGAGAAGCGTCGGTTGATCGAATGGATGTTTGAGCCGGTCTACGACATGACGTCGCGCCTTTCCGATGATTCGGCTGGGCAGCGCGGATGATCGACACCACCTCCGTTCACCAGTTGCTGTCGAACCGCGCGCACATCGTTCCGATCATGCAGACCGAGGCGGCAGAGTGCGGTCTTGCCTGCCTGGTCATGATTGCCCGCTATCACGGCGACAAAATCGACCTTGCACAGGTCAGGCGGCGCTTCAACATCTCCCTCAGGGGCGTGCGCCTTGAGCGATTGGTCCAGATCGGGCGCGCCATGGGGCTGGATGTCCGTGCGATGCGTGCGGAACCTGAGTATCTGAAGGAACTCGGGCAACCCTGCATCCTGCATTGGGATATGTCGCATTTCGTGGTGCTGGAGCGAGTGGTACGTGGCGTGGCACTGCTTCACGATCCTGCGCGAGGGACGCTCCGATTGCCGATGTCCGAGCTCGGCAAGCATTTCACCGGCGTGTTGCTGGAGCTGCAGCCAGGCACGCGCTTCGAGCCTTCGGTTGAAACGCCAGCGTTGTCCTTGCGCTCGCTCACCGGACGCATTTTCGGACTCAAGCGTGGGTTGGTGCGGGCGTGTCCTAGATTTTGTGTAACCGGGCCACAGGCAGGAGACTGCCACCTAACCCGGAGACACCATGAGCCCACGCACACATGAGGTACCCGACGAGCTGCTTAGCAGCCTGTTGGTCAACTACACCAAACCCGAGGATCTGATCGGCGAGAACGGCCTGCTCAAGCAGCTGACCAAGCGGTTGGTGGAGCGGGCGCTGGACGCGGAGATGACCGAACACCTCGGTCATGACAAGCATGAGCCGGTCGCCAACGCGGCCGGCAACACGCGCAACGGACGCAGCCGCAAGACGCTCAAGGGCGAGTTCGGCGAGCTGCCGATCGAGATTCCGCGTGATCGCCACGGCAGCTTCGCGCCACAGCTGATCCCCAAGCACCAGACCCGCTGGGCCGGCTTCGATGACAAGATCTTGTCGTTGTACGCGCGCGGCATGACCGTGCGCGAGATCCAGTCGCACCTGGAGGAGATGTACGGCACCGAGGTGTCGCCGAGTCTGATTTCCTCAGTCACCGATGCGGTCGTCGAGGAGGTCAAGGCGTGGCAGGCGCGGCCACTGGATCCGGTCTATCCGATCGTCTATCTGGACTGCATCCACGTCAAAGTGCGCGAGGGCGCGGTGCGGGTCAAGGCGGTGTACCTGGCCATCGGCATCACCATGGGCGGCGAGAAGGAAGTGCTGGGCCTATGGCTGGCGCAGGCCGAGGGTGCCAAGTTTTGGCTGCAAGTCGTGACGGAGCTACGCAACCGCGGGGTGCAGGACATCTTCATTGCCTGCGTCGATGGCCTGAAGGGGTTTCCCGAGGCGATCGAGGCGGTGTTCCCGCAGACCACCGTGCAGCTGTGCATCGTGCACATGGTGCGGCACAGCCTGAACTACGTCTCGTGGAAACGCCGCGCCGAGGTTGCCGCCGATCTCAAGCGCATTTACGCCTGCGCCACCGTCGAGGAGGCCGAGCAGGCACTGACCGAGTTCGAGGCCAAGTGGGACGCCCAGTACCCGCCCATCAGCCAGTCATGGCGGCGCAATTGGTCACGACTGATCCCGTTCTTCGACTACCCACCGGAGATCCGCAAGGTGATCTATACGACCAACGCCATCGAGTCGGTCAACATGAGCCTGCGCAAGCTGACCAAGAACCGCGGCGCGTTCCCCAGCGACGAAGCCTTGATGAAACTGTTCTACCTGGCTCTGCGCAACATCACCAAGAAATGGACGCTGCCGATCCGCGACTGGAAGGCTGCGCTGAACCGCTTTACGATCCAGTTCGAGGGGCGACTTCCTCAGCGGTAACCCAAACCACGGTTACACAAAATTCTGCACACGCTCGTTGGTGCAGATCTTCGGGCTAGCCTTGGCAATCGAAGCGCTGGCGCTGCTGTTGCCCTTCCAGATGCAGTGGGTCATCGACCATGTGCTGGTCTCGGCGGATATGCCGCTGCTCAAGATCCTGACCATCGCCTTCCTGTTGACCGTGCTCTTCCAGACGGTTCTGACGCTTGCACGCAGCTGGGTGGTCAGCTGGCTTGGCGCATCGTTGAACACGCAATGGATCACCAACTTGTTCGGTCATTTGCTACGGCTTCCGCTGGAGTATTTCGAAAAGCGGCATATGGGCGATGTGCTGTCGCGCTTTTCCTCGTTGAAGTCCATCCAGACCACGTTGACCGGCAGCTTCGTCGAGGCAATGCTCAACGGCCTGACCGGATGCCTGGCAGTGGCAGTCCTGCTGGCCTACAGCCCCGCACTCACCGGCCTGGTGCTGGCTGCCTTTGCCTTGTATCTGGGTTTGCGCCTGGCGTTCTATCGACTCCAGTTCGTGGTCAGCCGCGATCAGCTGACGTATGCCGCACGTCAGCAAAGCGAGCTGATGGAGTCGGTACGCGGCATTCAAGCGATCAAGCTGGCCAACAAGCAGGGGCTGCGTCAAGGACGATTGTTCAGCGCCACTGCGCAAAGCGTGCGGCTGGAAATGCAGTCGCAACGTTTCGGCTTGGCGTTCAATGCGCTCAATCAGGGCCTGTTTGGAACGCAGAGGGTGTTCCTGATCGCCATCGGTGGCTATCTGGCGCTGAGCGGGACGCTGTCTGCAGGCATGTTGGTCGCCTTCCTGGCGTTTGCGGATTTGTTTACCAGCAGGGCTGCGAGCCTGGTCGACAAATTCATCGAGCTCAAGATGTTGCGCCTGCACGCCGAGCGGATTGCCGATATCGCCACTACGGCGCCCGAGCTCGACGAAATTTCAAGCTATAGCGGTCCGGAGCCGGTTCCGAAAATTCACGTGAAAGGGCTGAGCTTTCGTTACTCGGACGACGACCCCTGGGTCATCCGTAATCTCGACCTGCGCATCGAAGCAGGTGAGTCGGTCGCGATCGTGGGTCCGAGCGGATGCGGTAAATCGACATTCGCCAAATTGCTGCTGGGCCTGATCGAGCCAACGGAGGGCAGCATTGAGGTCGGCGGTGTGGATATCCGCAAATATGGGCTGGAGAATTACCGGGCAATGGTCTCGGCAGTCATGCAGGACGATCAGCTCTTTGCGGGGTCGTTAGCCGACAACATCGCCTTCTTCGATCCTGACTCGAGTATCGAGCGGATCGCCAGCGCTGCGCAGCTGGCCGCGATCCACGACGATATTGCACGGATGCCCATGGGATATGAATCGCTGGTCGGCGACATGGGCTCGATCCTGTCGGGCGGGCAACGTCAGCGCGTCATCCTGGCACGTGCGTTGTATCGCCAACCGAAGATTCTGGTGCTGGACGAAGCAACCAGCCATCTGGATTCCACGAGGGACCAGGTGGTGAACGCCCATATCAAAGCGATGAAAATGACCAGGATCATCATCGCGCATCGCCAGGAAACGATCGCATCTGCCGATCGCAGGATATCGCTTGTTGCCGAGTCGGGCGACAAGCCGGGCAGCCGTCATGCTGCCGAGAGACTTGATGCCCATCACGGCATCGAGAAGCGCGTCGGCAATCTCGCCGGCGAACTACCCTGAAGCAGCCAAGGAGTAAGGAATGGAAAACTTTGAACTCATGGAAAATTCGCGTCCCGTCGCCCAGCGCTTCGCACGTGAAATGACTCAGGAAGAAGTCAGTGCTGTGTCCTGCGGTGGTGCTGGCGATACGTTGATCATCATCATTGTCGAGGCCGTCGACACTGAGACCATCGTGATCGTCGGTTAAGTGTCCCCCGGCATGGCGGCATGAAGATGTCGCCATGCTTCGACTGCGCTACGGAACAGATTGCGCCTATGCAGAAAGATCCTAGGAAGGTGTTGATCGTCGCTCCTCATCGCGACACGCATGCATCTACGATTGCGGCGATGATTGCGGCATCGGGGCATACGGCCAGCCTGTTGGATACGAACCAGTGGCCGTGTGGTCTCGAGGGTTCCCTGCTCTATGGGCAAAGCGGCGCCAGTGTCGTCCGGGAGGGCGCCTCGGTTACTTACGACGCGGCATGGAGCCGCCGTTTGATGTTCAACAAGACCGCGCCTGCACATGTCCATGATCAGGACACCAAGTTCATCAAGACAGAGGGGCTGCTGTTCGATCTGGGAGCTGTCGCACTGCTTGGCGCCGGACATGGCGTGCAGCGCTGGGTCAATGCGCCGCTCGCGGCGCTTGCAGCAGACCAGAAGCCGTTACAGCTCGCTGCGGCCATCGCCAGTGGTCTGGTGGTGCCCGAGACCTTGATCAGCCAGTGCCCTGGCGACATTCAAGCATTTCGTCAGCGTCATGCGAATGGCGTAGTCGTCAAGCCATTCAATGTGGGCGCATGGGCCGACGGCGCCAACTATAGCGTCTCCTATGCGACACGCGTTTCGCAGAACGAACCATTGACGGATGCCGATCTGCGCGCATGTCCCACAACCTACCAGCAAGTCGTCGACCATCAAGCCGATTTGCGAGTTGTCTGCATGGGGGGCGAATACGCCTGTCTGCGGATGCGGCACTCCCTGGAGGGGGAAATCGACTATCGGGCGGTCCGGCACAAGACAACGCTGCGTTACGACTGGGTGCCGCTGTTTCCCGGGCTTCAGGCCAAGCTTGATGCACTGAGATCGGTGCTGGGCGTCGATTTTTTCTGCGCAGATTTCGTCGTGCCTGTCGGCGGCGGCGAGCCGGTGTTTCTTGAGCTCAACCCTGGGGGGCAGTTTCTCTATCTGGACGAAAAGGCACCGGGAATGGATATTGCGAGCAAATTTTGCTCATTCCTGGTTTACGGTCGCGTCGATAGGTCTCTGGAATTTCCACGCCTGCGCAAGGTGCCCGCGGTGAGTGAAGATAGCGCAGGGGGCGGATGTTCCCCAGAATCGGGACTGGCGTACGTATGAAAATGGTGCTGCTTGGGATGCTGTTATGGGGGCAATGGGCGATGCCCGTGCAGGCGTTTGCGGAAGACGCAGAGGAGCAACCGGCGAGGCAACAATCCATGAATGCGTCCTACCGTCAGCAGTTGCTGGCACTGGCCGATGCCGACCAGAAGATCCGTGCAGAAATTCGTGGTGCGGTCACCGCGCAACAGTTGCAGGCCAACCAGGGCGCAGCAAAAGAGATGGCCATGCGCCTGGTTGCCTCGCAACGGGAAAACCAGGCCGCGCTGTCCCGCCTGATCGATCAATTTGGCTTTCCCGACATTCCCTCCGTGGGTGAGGATGGAGCGTGTGCAGAATTTTGTGTAACCGTGGTTTGGGTTACCGCTGAGGAAGTCGCCCCTCGAACTGGATCGTAAAGCGGTTCAGCGCAGCCTTCCAGTCGCGGATCGGCAGCGTCCATTTCTTGGTGATGTTGCGCAGAGCCAGGTAGAACAGTTTCATCAAGGCTTCGTCGCTGGGGAACGCGCCGCGGTTCTTGGTCAGCTTGCGCAGGCTCATGTTGACCGACTCGATGGCGTTGGTCGTATAGATCACCTTGCGGATCTCCGGTGGGTAGTCGAAGAACGGGATCAGTCGTGACCAATTGCGCCGCCATGACTGGCTGATGGGCGGGTACTGGGCGTCCCACTTGGCCTCGAACTCGGTCAGTGCCTGCTCGGCCTCCTCGACGGTGGCGCAGGCGTAAATGCGCTTGAGATCGGCGGCAACCTCGGCGCGGCGTTTCCACGAGACGTAGTTCAGGCTGTGCCGCACCATGTGCACGATGCACAGCTGCACGGTGGTCTGCGGGAACACCGCCTCGATCGCCTCGGGAAACCCCTTCAGGCCATCGACGCAGGCAATGAAGATGTCCTGCACCCCGCGGTTGCGTAGCTCCGTCACGACTTGCAGCCAAAACTTGGCACCCTCGGCCTGCGCCAGCCATAGGCCCAGCACTTCCTTCTCGCCGCCCATGGTGATGCCGATGGCCAGGTACACCGCCTTGACCCGCACCGCGCCCTCGCGCACTTTGACGTGGATGCAGTCCAGATAGACGATCGGATAGACCGGATCCAGTGGCCGCGCCTGCCACGCCTTGACCTCCTCGACGACCGCATCGGTGACTGAGGAAATCAGACTCGGCGACACCTCGGTGCCGTACATCTCCTCCAGGTGCGACTGGATCTCGCGCACGGTCATGCCGCGCGCGTACAACGACAAGATCTTGTCATCGAAGCCGGCCCAGCGGGTCTGGTGCTTGGGGATCAGCTGTGGCGCGAAGCTGCCGTGGCGATCACGCGGAATCTCGATCGGCAGCTCGCCGAACTCGCCCTTGAGCGTCTTGCGGCTGCGTCCGTTGCGCGTGTTGCCGGCCGCGTTGGCGACCGGCTCATGCTTGTCATGACCGAGGTGTTCGGTCATCTCCGCGTCCAGCGCCCGCTCCACCAACCGCTTGGTCAGCTGCTTGAGCAGGCCGTTCTCGCCGATCAGATCCTCGGGTTTGGTGTAGTTGACCAACAGGCTGCTAAGCAGCTCGTCGGGTACCTCATGTGTGCGTGGGCTCATGGTGTCTCCGGGTTAGGTGGCAGTCTCCTGCCTGTGGCCCGGTTACACAAAATCTAGGACACGCCCTGAGGATGGTGCGCATGCAGGCTTTTTGATCGCGCAGCATTCGACCGACCGGGCCTTTCGCGATGACTTCCTGCAAAAAATGCAGGCGGCCGCGCAACGTGGCGCCTACAGCACTGCGGACCTCGCGTTGTTCATCGATCGTAATCTCATCATGTCGGGCAAACCGCAGCGCTACGGAACGCAGCGCAGGGCCGACGGCAGCTTGTTCGAGCTGGAAAATCCTGCCGAGTTGAAAAAGCGCCGGGCAGAGGCCGGGCTGCCCGAGGAAGAGGACAGCGTGCGGGGGCGTTGATCCGGCTACAGCACAGGGGCCGCTCAGGTGTTCGTGCAGGGCGGCCGCATCGAGCAGTTACATGCCTGTAGTCGTGCTAATGGGTGATGGTACGCATCTTTGTTGTCGTGACCACGCATAGCGGGGATCCAATGACCTCTGCACTGCAGCAACTGCGTCCTTGCCAGCACATCCACGTGAGCGCGTTGAGCTCCTGCTGCCTACCGAAGGTGGAAGGCTGGTGCGTGATTTAAGACTCGCTGCCGACTTCTAATGCGATGCATATCACGCAACGCCGTCATCATCAGATTCCCCTATCGAAGCGATCATAACTAACGACTTCTCACGCTTCGGCCTGCTGGCGATGATTCAGCCTCCTCAAACGAGCTGACGCCATGCGCCCTGGACACCTCATGGTGCTAGCCCTGCTAGCCCCGACGTTGATCGCTCCGCCGGTCTTCGCCCAATCCGTTCTGACCCGCGACAATGGCGCCAAGGTTGGCGACAACCAGAATTCGCAGACAGCCGGCGCCACCGGCCCGACGCTGCTGCAGGACGTGCAACTGATCCAGAAGCTGCAGCGTTTCGACCGCGAGCGCATTCCCGAGCGCGTGGTGCACGCGCGCGGCACCGGCGTCAAAGGCGAGTTCACCGCCACTGCCGATCTCTCCAGCCTGACCAAGGCCAAGGTGTTCAGCGCCGGCGAAAAAACCCCCGTGTTCGTGCGCTTTTCCTCCGTCGTCCACGGCAACCACTCGCCGGAGACACTGCGCGACCCGCATGGTTTCGCCACCAAGTTCTACACCAGCGAAGGCAATTGGGATCTGGTCGGCAACAACTTCCCCACGTTCTTCATTCGCGATGCGATCAAGTTTCCCGACATGGTGCACGCGTTCAAGCCGGACCCGCGCACCAACCTGGATGACGATTCGCGTCGCTTCGATTTCTTCTCGCACGTACCAGAGGCCACGCGCACGCTGACCCTGCTGTACTCCAACGAGGGCACCCCGGCCGGCTATCGCTTCATGGACGGCAACGGCGTGCACGCCTACAAGCTGGTCAACGCGCAAGGTGAGGTGCACTACGTCAAGTTCCACTGGAAGACGCTGCAGGGCATCAAGAACCTCGATCCCAAGCAGGTCGCCGCGGTGCAGGCCAAGGACTACAGCCACCTGACCAACGACCTGGTCGGCGCAATCAAGAAGGGCGACTACCCGAAGTGGGACCTGTACGTGCAGGTGCTCAAGCCCGAAGACCTGGCCAAGTTCGACTTCGACCCGCTCGATGCCACCAAGATCTGGCCGGACGTGCCGGAGCAGAAGGTCGGCCAGATGGTGTTGAACAAGAACGTCGACAACTTCTTCCAGGAAACCGAGCAGGTGGCGATGGCGCCGGCCAATCTGGTGCCGGGTATCGAGCCGTCCGAAGACCGTCTGTTGCAAGGCCGTATTTTCTCGTATGCCGATACCCAGCTGTATCGCATCGGTGCCAACGGGCTGAGTCTGCCGGTCAACCGCCCGCGTGTGGCGGTCAACAACGGCAATCAGGATGGCCAGGGCAACATCGGTCAGACCACCAGTGGCGTGAACTACGAGCCGAGCCGCCTGGAGCCGCGTCCGCAGGACACAGCGGCGCGTTACAGCGAGCTGCCGCTGTCGGGCACGACCCAGCAGGCCAAGATCACCCGCGAGCAGAACTTCAAGCAGGCCGGCGAGTTGTATCGCTCCTACAGCAAGAAGGACCGCGCCGATCTGGTGCAGAGCTTCGGTGAGTCGCTGGCCACTACCGATACCGAAAGCAAGCACCTGATGCTGTCGTTCCTGTACAAGGCCGACCCCGAGTACGGTACCGGCGTCACCCGCGTGGCCAAGGGCGACCTGGCACGAGTCAAGCAGCTGGCCTCCAGCCTGCAGGATTGATCCGCTTCGACGACATCGCGGCCTGCGCCGCGATGTCGTCTTCGTTTCGGGAGATCGCTATGCGCACCCTGTTGTTTCTGATGCTTGGCAGCGCGTCTGCGATTGCAAACGCTGCATCACCTGCACCTGCACCTGCACCTGCACCTGCACCTGCACCTGCATCCGCTGCCAGCGCAACGGCCACTGCCACGCCTGAGCAGATCAAGCTGCAGCTGCGCGAGTATTTCTTCGACGCCGCGCGCGAGGGCCGCCAGGACATGCTGGCCGAGTTCATCCGCTCGCATTACGACCTCAATACCCGCGACGAAAAGGGCTACACCGCATTGATCTTGGCTGCTTACCACGGCCAGCGGCCGGCGGTGGAGCAATTGCTGAGCGCCGGCGCCGACCCTTGCGCGCAGGACAAGCGCGGTAACACCGCACTGATGGGTGCCATCTTCAAGGGCGAGCTGGGCATCGCCAAGCGCCTGATGCAGGCCGATTGTGCGCCGGACCAGCGCAACAACGCCGGCCAGACCGCTGCGATGTATGCAGCCCTGTTCCAACGCACCGACGTGCTCAAGGACCTCGCCGCCGAGGGCGCGGACCTCAGCCTCAAGGACGGGCAGGGCAACGATGTGACCAAGCTGCAGCGCGGCGAATTCGCTACCGCGCCGGCGCGCTGAGCGCGCCAGTCCCGCGCGCCTGCCGAGCCTGCCCCTCCCAGCGTGCCGCCTCGGCCGCGCCGCGCGTCTTGGTTGCGCATTGCCCGCTAGAGGCAGCAGGTGGCTGCTCGGAGCCAACGGCTGCCGTGCGGCAGGCAGGTAGCCATACGCGCTCTTATCGCAACGCTCCCCGGCTCTGGCGAAAGATGCCACGCCTGTGGATGCATGCCGCACCGCCACCTGGTTGTTGCGCAGCCATCGGCGCTTGCTGCACCTGCCATGTGGACGGCGTCGATCAGGGTCGCCGCCTCCATCGCAGCACTCGCACCGCCGTCTGCTACCCCAAACCGCGCCTTGCAACGCCGTCGGTTTTCCGCCGCGGCCGCGCTGGATCTCTGACAGTGGTGGTGATCATTTCGCCATTGCGTCAGGATTTTTCTGACGCGCAAAGCCTTGCGCGCCAAGGCTTTGACAGAAAACTGAGTGCTTGCTGACTTACTTTGAATCGCCTGGAAAAAACCGCAGAAAACAGTTCAAGAAAGCGCCGGGAACGCCGATGCTGCAGCTATCGCATCGCACCTTGGAACCCCCGGACCATGAAGCTCGATCCCTCCATCCCTTTCCTGATGTCGCTGCTGGCCATGGTGCTGTGCACTGCCACTGCCGTCGTCGCGCTGGTGTTCGGCCAGGTGCATGTGCTGGCCAAGTCGTGGAGCTTCTACACGGTCATGGGTACTGCCCTGATCACGCTGGTTGCCTCCTACCATGCGCTGGGCAAGCCGTTGAGCGCCGAAGAGCGTGTCGGCGTCCGTAACCCGTAAGCTTCGCTGCCGTCCGCACGCGGCAGTGGTTGCGGCACTGGACCGAGAAAGCTCCGCTCGTCATTGACGATGCAACGCGTTCGCTCTGCAGAGCGAACGCAGACAGGCACCGCGCAACTTGCCGTGATGCCTCCCGCTGCCGCCGGTCCTCGGCGAGCGAGGGAAAACCACTCCAATGCTCATGCGAGATGTTCACCCCTTCCGACGGCCGAGCATCGCTTTGATCCTGGCCGCCAACGCGCGCCACCAGCGGCATCTGCACTGGTGCCTAAGGTTTGGATTCGACCAAGCGGTCTGGCTAGATCATCCGGCACGCGGACAAGCGATCCTGCAGACAGGCGTGGGACGTAGGCGCCCCCGTATCCCGTGCCGCACTGCCGCAGATTCATCGGGGCCCGTGTAAGCTGTTGATCCTGCTTCGCATTCCCATGGCCGCTCGCTGCGGCTAACTCGTCGATGACTGCTCCCTCCGATCGTTACGCCGCTTCACTGCGCCTGTCCGTCGCTCCGATGATGGACTGGACGGACCGCCACTGTCGGGTGTTCCACCGTCTATTGGCGCCGTCGGCGCGCCTGTACACCGAAATGGTGCACGCCAATGCGGTGATCCACGGTGATCGCGCGCGCTTGATCGGCTTCAATGTGGTGGAGCATCCGCTGGCGCTGCAGCTGGGCGGCAGCGATCCGGCCTTGCTCGCACAGGCGGCGGCGATTGCGCAGGAATGGGGTTTTGATGAGATCAATCTCAATTGCGGTTGCCCGTCCGACCGTGTGCAGGCGGGGCGTTTCGGCGCCTGCCTGATGCGCGAGCCGGCGCTGGTGGCCGAGTGCGTCGCGGCCATGTGCGCGGCCAGCCACTTGCCGATTACGGTCAAGTGCCGCCTGGGCGTGGACGACGATGACGACTACGCGGTGTTTGCCCGCTTTGTCGACCAGGTGGTCGCGGCCGGCGCGGCCATGGTGGTGGTGCACGCCCGCAATGCCTGGCTCAAGGGCTTGTCGCCGAAGGAAAACCGCGAAGTGCCGCCGCTGCGGTACGACTGGGCCTACCGGCTCAAGCGGGAGCGGCCCGACCTGCCGGTGGTGCTCAACGGCGGCATTGTGGCCGTGGACGCGGCCATGGCGCATCTGCAGCACACCGACGGCGTCATGCTCGGCCGCGCCGCCTATCACGACCCGTACGTCCTGCATTGTCTGGATGCCGCCTTGAACCAGCGGCCCGAGCAACCACGCGAGTCCTTGCTGCGCGCCTATCAGCCGTATGTGGAATCACAGCTGGCACAGGGCCTGGCCTTGAAGCACATGACCCGGCACGTGCTGGGCCTGTTCCATGGCCAGCCTGGAGGCAGGGCGTTCCGGCAGGTCCTGAGCGAAGGCGCACATCGCCCGGGTGCCGGCTGGGATCTGGTCGAGCAGGCCCTGGAGCGCACCGATACGCGGCCCTGGCGAGTCGTTGCCTGACTTTGGCCCACCGCTTGCATTCCTGAACGGGCTGCCGGCTGTTTCAGGCGGCTGCTGCATCAGGCGCGTCCGCCCTGCCGCGCAATGGTCGTGCATGCTGGCCTGATCGCTATTCATTTCACTGAATGCCGTTAACGTGAAGCTAAAAAGTTCAGATCGGATTCACCCCGAAAAATCAAGAATTTGCCTCGATTTCGACGCTCGACCTTCAGCCATACGTGGTCGATTTCACAAATTTTGAATGTTTCTGAACAACCCGCTAGGATTTGTTTGTGACCCAACTGCCCTGCCGCGCTCGCCAAGTCGCTCTGGTTGCCCTCTGGGTTGCCATGGCCGCGCCGTCGGCCTGGGGCCAGGGCTACCCGATGGTGCAGAGCGGACGCGAGGCGATGCCGCCTTCGGCACGCGGCAACAGCCGCACGCTGTCGGACACCATTCGGCATGTGCAGCGGTCAACCGGTGGACAGATCCTGGGTGCCGAGCGCGTGCCGTTCGATGGCGGCAATCTCAATCGGGTCAAGTACATGAAGGACGGGCGCGTGCACACCGTGTATGAGCCGGAGCAGACGCAGGCCGCGCCTGCGCGGAACTCGCCGCCCGACGCGCCACCACGCGACGATAACCACTGAACGTAGATAGTTGTGCGTTCAGTCTTATAAATTCCCCCGGCCACTGGCCGACAACGTAACTAGGGAGAGTGCATGCGTATCCTTTTGGTCGAAGACGAAGCTCCCCTGCGCGAAACCCTTGCGGCGCGTCTGAAGCGCGAAGGCTTTGCGGTCGACGCTGCACAGGACGGCGAAGAGGGCCTGTACATGGGCCGTGAGGTGCCATTCGATGTCGGCATCATCGATCTTGGCTTGCCCAAGATGTCGGGGATGGAGCTGATCAAGGCCCTGCGCGATGAAGGCAAGAAGTTCCCAGTGCTGATCCTGACCGCGCGCTCGAGCTGGCAGGACAAGGTCGAGGGCCTCAAGCAGGGTGCCGACGACTATCTGGTCAAGCCGTTCCACGTCGAAGAGTTGCTGGCGCGCGTCAACGCGCTGCTGCGGCGTGCTGCCGGTTGGAGCAAGCCCACGCTGGAATGCGGCCCGGTCGCGCTGGACCTGGCGGCGCAGACGGTGAGCGTCAACGGCGCCAACGTCGATCTGACCAGCTACGAGTACAAGGTGCTCGAGTACCTGATGATGCATGCCGGCGAACTGGTCTCCAAGGCCGATCTCACCGAGCACATCTACCAGCAGGACTTCGACCGCGATTCGAACGTGCTGGAAGTGTTCATCGGTCGCCTGCGCAAGAAGCTCGACCCCGATGGTGAACTCAAGCCGATTGAGACCGTGCGTGGCCGCGGTTATCGCTTCGCCATTCCGCGTACCGAAGGCTGAGTCAGCGCGTCAACGAGCAGGAAGACCACGTGCCGGGCCGCTCCAAGTGGTATAGACGCTGGCGGCCGCGCTCATTGCAGGCCCGCCAGCTGCTGGCCGCCAGCCTCAGCCTGGTGGCCTTCCTGGCGCTGGCCGGTTACGCGCTGGATGTGGCGTTTGCCGACACCGCCGAGAAGAACCTGCGCGAGCGGCTGAAGAATTACGCCTCCGCGTATGCGGCCAATATCGATTTCGTCCGCGACGGGTCGCTGTACATCGGCGGTCAACCGCCCGACCCGCGTTTCGATGTGCCTGGCGGCGGGCTTTATGTAGAAGTGGTCCGTCCGGACGAAAGCTGGACCTCGATGTCGGCCGAAGGCCCGAACATTCCGCACGGCCGCATGCTGGAGCCGCGCCAGGAAGAGTTCATCGGCCCACTGGAAATGACCCAGATCGACGGTAGCCTGGGCCAGCTGTATCGCTACGGCTTAGGCGTGAGCTATGTCGAACGCGAACACGGCGGCGAGATTCCGTACACCATCTATGTGATGGAGGACGCGCGCTCGATGGGTGCGCAGCTGCGCGTGTTCCGTGGCGCAGTGTGGTTCTACCTAGGCAGTGCCGGTGTGGTGTTGCTGGTGCTGCAGGCCTTCATTCTGCAATGGAGCCTGCGTCCGCTGCGGCGGGTCATCAACGAGTTGACCAAGGTGCAGCGCGGCGAGATCCAGCGCATGAGCGAGCAGCATCCGCGCGAATTGGAGCCGCTGACCGACAGCATCAATGCCTTCATCGAAAGCGAACGCGACAACCTGGAGCGTCAGCGCAACACGCTGGCCGATCTTGCGCATAGCCTCAAGACGCCCATTGCCGTCTTGCGCACCCAACTGGATAGCGGCGCGTCCGAGCGCGATTTGCACGAAGAAATGGATGTGCAGTTGCGCCGCATGAACGACTTGGTGTCGTACCAGCTGGCGCGTGCGGCTTCCAGCGGGCACAAATTGTTCGCGGCACCGCTGCCGATCGAACCGACCGCCGAAGAAATCGTGCGTGGCCTTGAGAAGGTGTATTCGGTCAAGGGCGTGTTGTGCGAATTCGATATTTCCCCCGAAGCGCGCTTTCACGGCGAGCCGGGCGATCTGCAGGAACTGCTCGGCAACCTGCTGGAAAACGGCTTCAAGTGGGCGCGTAGCCGCGTGCTGCTGACCGCAAAACCGGGGCCCACCACCGGTAGCCGTCGTGCCGGCCTGATTCTGTCGGTGGAAGACGACGGCCCCGGCATCGCGCCGGAAGACGTGGCCAAGATTCTGCAGCGCGGTGTGCGTGGCGACGAGCGTGTGCAAGGGCATGGCATCGGCATGTCCATCGTGCAGGACCTGATCAAGGGCTATCGCGGCGAGCTGCAGGTGGTGCGCTCGCAGGAACTGGGCGGCGCCCGCTTCGATGTGACCCTGCCGCCGGGATTGTGACCGCCGCAGGTCCGATGAACCCGTGGCCAATGTGCGCTGGCGTTCCGACAACCGTTTAACGCCTCACGCGTTGGCTTACCCATACTGGACGGGCAAGCCGTTGCGATGGAGGGGCTGCATGATCGAGCAAGTTGGCCAAGCCGTAGGCGTGCATCCGCGTGTTACGCACGTGCGGCGCACGCGAGGATGGCGTGTGCTGCCGCTGTTGATTGGCAGCCTGTGCGCGCTTACTTGCACGGCTGCACAAGCGCCACTGACTCCATCGCAGATGCGCTGGCTGCAGCGGGCCACCTATGGGGTTGATGCCGGCAGCGCGGCGCAGCTGACACGGCTGGGCCCCAAGCGCTTTGGGGCGCTGTTGTTGCAGCCCAGCGACGACGCTGCGTTGCCCGCATCGGTGCGCGCGCAGCTGCAGCGCTTCGATGCATTGCACACCCCGCTGGTGGATTTGCTGACCCAGTACGAAGCCGACAAGGTCCGCCTGCAGTCCATGCCCGATGGCGATGAGAAGGTTGCCTTGCGCAAGCAGTGGCAGGCGCGCGGTGGTCAGATGCTGGTGCAGGCGCGGCAGGCGCAACTGTTGCGCGCGGTGTACGCGCCGGATCAGCTGCGCGAGCAACTGGTGTGGTTCTGGCTCAATCATTTCAGCGTGTATGCCGACAAGGCCCGGGTGAAGTGGATGGCGGCCGACTACATGGAAAACGCCATCCGCCCCAATGCCACCGGCAAGTTCGCCGACCTGGTGATGGCCACGCTGGAAAGCCCGGCAATGCTGGAATACTTGGACAATGCCAAGAACGCCAAGGGCAAGGTCAACGAAAACTACGCACGCGAGTTGATGGAACTGCACACGCTGGGCGTGCACGGCGGCTACAGCCAGCAGGATGTGCAGCAACTGGCGCTGATCCTCACCGGCGCGGGCCTGGTGCCGATCAAGGCCAATGGTGCACCGCCGTTGCCGCTTGCCGCGCCAGGGCAGGCGCAGGTCGTGCGCAAGGGTCTGTTCGAATTCAATCCGGCGCGTCATCAGCCCGGCGACAAGATGCTGCTTGGCCAGCGCATTGCCGGCGGTGGGCTGGATGAGATCGAACACGCCGTGCAGCTGTTGGTGCGGCAGCCGGCTTGCGCGCATTTCATTTCGCAGCGTTTGGCCGAGTACTTCGTCAGCGACGCGCCGCCTGCGGCACTGGTGACGCGCATGGCCAATACCTTCCAGCACAGCGATGGCGATATCGCCAAGGTCATGCAGACCATGCTGGCGTCGCCGGAGTTTGCGCAGGCGCAACCGCGCAAGTTCAAGGACCCGAACCGGTTTGTGGTGTCGGCGATGCGGGTGGCGTACGAGGGTCAACCGGTGATCAATGCCGCGCCAATGGCCAGTTGGGTGCAGCAGCTGGGTGAACCGTTGTTTGGTCGCATCACGCCCGATGGCTGGTCGCTGCAGTCGCAGGCCTGGACCAGTTCCGGGCAGCTGGCACGCAGGTTCGAGGTGGCGCGTTCGATCGGCGGTGGACCGAAGCAGTTGTTTCGTCTGGACGGCGACAACGACACGCCGATTCCGGCAGTGACGCAGATCGACACGCGCCCCTCGTACCGCTGGCTGGCGCCCTCGCTGTCTGCCGCGACCCAGCAGGCACTGACGCAAGCGCGCTCGCCCGCCGAATGGAATGGATTCTTGTTGTCGTCGCCTGACTTCAATTACCGCTGACGCAGTCACACCGATTCAGATCTGCTGCAACGCCGACGATTCAATGCGCGCAGATGCATAAACCGATCCAACGATCTAACCAGTACCAGGCGGTCAACGCCACGGGAGGACACCATGCAACGACGTCGATTTCTGCTTGCCTCTGCAGCCGCTGCAAGCATGCCGTGGGCCGGTCGTCTGTTCGCTGCGCCACGCGATAGCGCACGCATGCTGGTGGTGTTTCTGCGTGGCGGCTACGACAGCAATAATCTGCTGGTGCCGCATGGCAGCGATTTTTATTACCAGTCGCGGCCGAGCCTGGCGATTGCGCGGCCAGATGCCGGCAATCCAAACAGTACGCTGGCGCTGAATGCGCAGTGGGGTCTCAGCCCGGTGGTGCGCGAGACGCTGCTGCCACTGTGGGAACGCAAGCAAGTGGCGTTCGTGCCGTTTGCCGGCACCGACGACCTGTCGCGCAGCCACTTCGAAACCCAGGACGATATCGAATCCGGCCAGGCCGGCAAGCATCGCGATTACCGTTCCGGGTTCATGGCGCGGCTGTCGGGGGTGCTCAGTGGCGTGCCGGCCATCGCGTTCACCGATTCGTTGCCGCTGACGTTCCAGGGCGGCGGCGATCTACCCAACGTGTCGTTGCGCAGTATCGGCAAAGGCGGGCTGGATGCGCGGCAGGCACAGATCCTGTCGCAGATGTACGACAGCACGCCGCTGGCGGCCGCTGCGCGCGAGGGCTTGGCGCTGCGTCAGCAGGTCACCGCGCAGTTGCGCGAAGAGATGGAGCAGGCCGGCCGTGGCGCCGCCAGTGCACGTACGTTTGCCGATGAAACCCGGCGCATGGCCACCTTGATGCGCGAGCGCTATCGCCTGGGGTTTGTCGATGTCGGTGGCTGGGACACGCATGCCAACCAGGGCAGTGTGGAAGGTGGCCTGGCCAACAATCTGCGCAATCTCGGCGAAGGGCTGGCGGCCTATGCCGATGCGTTGGGCCCGGCCTGGAACGACACCGTGGTGGTGGTCATCTCCGAATTCGGCCGCACCTTCCGCGAGAATGGCAGCAAGGGCACCGATCATGGCCATGGCACGACCTACTGGGTGCTGGGCGGTGGCGTGCGCGGCGGCCGCATCGCGGGCGAGCAGGTGGCGGTCGAACAGGCGAAGCTGCTGCAAAACCGCGATTACCCGGTGCTCAACAACTACCGCAGCCTGTTCGGCGGGATGCTCAGCCGTTTGTGGGGGCTGTCGCCGGCGCAGTTGGAGCGGGTGTTCCCGGGTGCCACGCCACGCGATCTTGGATTGGTGTGAGTCTGGATGGCGAGCGACCGCACAGGCCAGGTCATGTGCGTGGTATCGAACGCCGGTTTGCATCGATGATGCGGCATCTGCTTCAAACCACGGCTGCAGGTTGCCTCTGCCAACGGCGATACCGCACGCCGCCCCGCGACGCGGCACATTACCGTTGCACGGAATCTGCAAACGGCGAGCGTCCGTAGAACCGTTCCAGGTGCAAAGCGACCTGCGGCATCGTGCGCAACAGCACGTGCGGTGCGGAGAAGTGATATTCGCTGACCACCGCGAAGAATTCCTCCGGGGCTTCGGCGGCATACGGATCGATCTGGGTGTCTTCGCCCGCATCGACGCGTTCGCAAAACACATCGTAGGCATGCTGGAAATCGCGTGCCCAGGCGCGTTGCGCATCGCGTGGCAGGGGCGGCGTGCCGTCGAGCGCGCCATCCAGTGCATCGAGCTTGTGCGCCATCTCATGCACGATCACGTTGAAGCCCGCCTGCGGGTCGTCCAGGTCGGCTTGTACGTCGGCCCAGCTGACGATCAGCGGGCCTTGCTCCCAGGCTTCGCCGATCAGGGTGTCTTCCCAGGCATGCATCACCCCGGCCGCATCCAGGTGGGTGCGCTGCACGCGGAACGCGTCCGGGTACACGATCAGCTGCGACCAGCCGCGCCAACCGGCGGCGCCGATTTCCAGCAGCGGCAGGCAGCAGGTCGCGGCTAGCACGAGTTGATCGTTCGGTTGCAGCAGCAGCCCGTCGACAGGCGAAATGGTCTTTTGCTGCAGGAACTGCGCGGTCAACGCGCGCAGACGTTGCTGGCGGGGCGGATCGAGCGCGGCGACCCAGGCGCAACTGCCGCACAGCCGCTGCCACAGCGCATCAGCAATGTCGGGAGGCGGCCGGCGCAGCCAGCGCGTCAACCACTGGATCAGCGGAACATGCCCGGCAGGAAACTGTGCCAGCGCGGCATCGTGCGCATGCGCGGGAATAACGAATCGCCATCGCTGCCACCGCCGCCGCCGGTGGACGGCGTGGCCTTGTGCGGGCTGTTGCGTGCCGGTGCCGCTTCGGGCGCCGGTGTCCTGCCGCGTGCGGCCGAATTGGTGCTGATGCAGCTGTCATGATCGCCGTCGATCAGCTGGTCCGATGCCAGGGCGGCAAGCGGAGCCAACAACAGGAGCAGGCAAACCGTGATTCGGCGCATCGTCCACATCCAGGGCAAGCGGCGTGAGTCGCCGATCATAACGCGCTTTTCACTCCCTCACGCAAGCCACGCTGGGCGCCCGGGAGGGCTTGGCGCATACTTTGGCGGATGGATTCGGGGACTTTGCGCGCAATGCACTGTGAGATGAAAGGCGCCGGCGGCCGGCGGTGCGGCGTAGGCGCTGCGGGAGATTGGTCGCGCGCGCGCGCTGGTCAGCGGCAGGGCGCAGGCTCGGTGCGGTCGGTCACCGCGCCGACGGTACGCATGGTCTGGCCCGTCGATGCTGCCTCGCGCGCCTCGTCCCGGCGACACGCCGGCTGCGCAGCGCAGGTATTGCCTCCAGGTGCTGCAGCCCGCGCCGTCGCCACCTCACGCCGCATCGCCCGCCGCAGCCGTGGATGACCGTGCGTTGCTGGCCAAACTCGCCGGTGGCCGGCTGTCCGGCGATGCGTTGGCGCGCGATGCCGGGCTGACCCGCGCGGCGGTGTGGAAGCGCATCCAGAATCTGCGCGCGGCCGGTGTCGACATCGAAGGACGTGCCGGTGACGGCTATCGCCTGGCCGCGCCATTGGATCTGCTGGATGCGGCGCGTATCCGCGCCGGCATGGCACCCGACGCGGCCGCTGGGCTGGCGGCACTGGATGTGGCCTGGACGCTGGAATCCACCAACACCACCTTGCTGGCGCAGCCGGCGCCCGACCAGGGCGTGGCGGTGCTGCTGGCCGAGCGTCAGACCGGCGGCCGCGGCCGGCGCGGGCGTCAATGGACCTCGCCGCTGGGTGCGCACATCTATCTGTCGGCCTCGCGCCGTTTCAATGGCGGGCTGGGCCAACTCGCCGGCCTGAGTTTGGCCGTGGGTGTCGCAGTGGCCGAAGCCTTGCGTGGTTGCGGGTTCGCCGATGTCGGGCTGAAGTGGCCCAACGATCTGCTGGCGCGGCAGCGCAAGCTGGGCGGCCTGTTGATCGAAGGCGGCGGCGAGATGGCCGGCAACGCGCGTGCAGTGATCGGGCTGGGCTTGAACGTGCACATGCCGGCGACGGCAGCGGCCGGCATCGACCAGCCATGGATCGACCTGGATACCCTGGCGGGCAGGCCGGTGTCGCGCGACCAGGTGACGGCAGCGGTGCTGTCCGGATTGCTGCCGGCACTGGACCTGTTCGAGGCGCAGGGCTTGGCGCCGTTTCTGGGGCGTTATGCAGGCCTGGATGTCTTGAGCGGGCGTGCGGTGCAGGTCGAAGAGGCCGGCACCTGCCATCGTGGCGTCGCGCTCGGCCTGGCGGCCGATGGTGCGTTGCGGGTGCAACTGGGCGAGACGGTGCGTCTGTTCCACTCCGGAGAAGTAAGCGTGAGACCTGCATGAGCGAGTGGTTGTTCGACCTGGGAAATTCGCGCTTCAAGTACGCGCCGCTGCACGGCAACCGTGCCGGCCAGGTGCAGGCATGGGCGCATGGCGCCGAGGCGATGGACGCCGCGGCGCTGGCGGCGCTGCCGTCCGGGCGTATTGCCTATGTCGCCAGCGTGGCCGCACCGGCATTGACGCAACGCATGATCGCCTGCCTGCAGGAGCGCTTTACGCAGGTGCGCATCGTGCGGACCACCGCCGAATGCGCCGGCATCCGTATCGCTTACGCCGACCCGAGCCGCTTCGGCGTGGATCGCTTTCTGGCGTTGCTGGGCGCGCGCGGCGACGCGCCGGTGCTGGTGGCCGGCGTGGGCACCGCATTGACCATCGACGTGCTCGGCGCCGATGGCCTGCATCACGGCGGCCGCATCGCCGCCTCGCCGACCACCATGCGCGAAGCGCTGCATGCGCGCGCGGTGCAACTGCCGGCCAGCGGCGGCGATTACGTCGAGCTGGCCATCGACACCGACGATGCCTTGACCTCCGGCTGCGATGGCGCGGCGGTGGCGCTGATCGAGCGCAGCCTGCAGCACGCCCAACGCAGCCTGGGCGTGCCGGTGCGGCTGCTGGTGCATGGCGGTGGCGCGCCGCCGTTGCTGCCGCTGTTGCCCGATGCCACGTTCCGCGCGGCCCTGGTGCTGGACGGGCTGGCGACGTGGGCGACCGCCGTGTCGTCACCGTAGAATCCAGGCATGTACGTTCGTGCGCTCATCGTCGTCTTGATCGTCCTCAATGCCGGGGTGGCATTGTGGTGGGCCTTGCAGCCGCCGCCGGCACCACCGCCGGCGCCGCTGCAGCCGACCGGTGTGGCGCGGCTGGAATTACTGCCGACGGTAACCGGTGCTGGCGGGCCCGTGCGGCCGGCTGCAGCGCTTACCGAATCGACGGCTGCGGCAGAGCGTGCGTCGACTGCACCGGCGCCATCGCCATCGCCAGCATCTGGGCCTGCAGCGGTACCCACGCCGGCAGTTGCCGGTCCTTCGGCGTCAACGCCTGCAGCGCCGCCAGCGGCCACCACTGCCGCAGCGCAAGCGCCGCGCGGTGCAGCTGAGACGTCGGCAGCGGCGAACGCCGCTACGAAAACGGCTAATGGCGTCGCCACGACGGCGGCACAACCATCGCCTGCGCCATCCCCGCCTGCCGCAGAGCGCTGCGCCAGCCTTGGGCCATTCGCTGCACGCGCCGATGCCGATGCGGCGCTGGCACGCGTGCGTGGGCAGGCCAGTCGCGCCAGCGTGCGCGAGGACAAGGACGCCGGTATCAGCACGTTTCGGGTGATGTTGCCCAACGTGGGCGATCGCGCGGCGGCACAGGCCCTGGTCAAGCGCATTGCCGCGGCCGGGATGGGCGATTACTACGTGATCGCGCAGGGCGAGGACAACACCGTGGCGCTGGGCCAGTACCAGAGCCGCGAGCGCGCCGAGCGGCGCCAGGCCAGCCTGGTCGGCGCAGGATTCCCGGCGCAACTGGTGCCCAGCGGCAATGGGCAGTCGCGCTGGTGGATCGATGTCCGCACCAGTACGGCCCCCAGCGTCCTGCAAGGGGCTGCCGGTGCCACGCGTCAGCGTTCGCTAGATTGCGCCGCGCTGCGCTAGAATGCGCACCGGCGCGCAACGCGCCTGCCTTCGCCGGCATAGCTCAGTTGGTAGAGCAACCGCCTTGTAAGCGGTAGGTCCCCAGTTCGAATCCGGGTGTCGGCACCATCTTCGATCCACGCAGACGTGGCAATCACAGTTGACGTTGCGGCGGTTCGAGCACGCGATGCGGTGTGGAATCTTTGCATCAACTGGTTACCAGGCACCATGGCGCGTTGCCTGCCGCCATCTGTCCCGACGAACCTTATCGCACCCAGCGTTTTGCAAGCCGGAGGGTGCGTCGCGCTCCGGTGCTTGAGCGCGCTATCCACGCTCAGCTGAAGGCTGTCCGCACCGTTTGGTCGCCGCTGCAAGTGGCGTGCACCATCTCAGGTGCATCGCGCGATGTCGATCGCGCGATGCGAGGTGCAGCAATCAGGCCGGGCGACCGGCCGAGAGCAGTTCCAGTGCGGCCTTGCCGGTGTCGGCCTTCGCTGCATCGTCGCTCAATCGGTCGGCCAATGCGGCCACGATGATGGCGTGGGCCTGGCGCAGCACGCTGTCGGCATCGGCACTGGCGTCCACCACGTGTTTGCCGGGCAAGTCCAGCGCGGCAAAAATCGCGCGGCAGCGTTCCAGGTTGTCCTGGGTTTCGAAGTGGTTGGGCGCATCGCCGCGGGCGCGGATACGGGCCAGGCCGGTGGGCGGGGGCAGGTCGAGCAGCAGCAGGACGTCGGGGCGCGGCGCGAAGGCGTTGCGCTCCAGGAGTTCGTCCAGCGGCAGACCGGCCGCGCCCTGGTAGGCCACCATCGAGGGAAAGTAGCGGTCCAGGATGACGATGTCGCCGCGTGCCAGCGCGGGCGCGATCAAGGTGTCCACATGTTCGTGGCGGTCGCGGATGAGCAGCTCGGCTTCTTGCTCTGCACTCAGGCGGCCGGTGGCGGCGGACTGGCGCAATTGGCTGCCCCACGGGCCGTTGGTGGGCTCCTTGCTCAGCACGACGCGCGCGCCGGCCGCTTCCAGGGTAGTGGCCAGGCGGCGGGCGAGCGTGGTCTTGCCCGCGCCGTCGATGCCTTCGATGGCGATCAGCAAGCCGCCGGGCTTCAGTTCGATTGTCATCGCGCTACTTTATCTGATCGTGGCGATGGACCCTAACCGGCAGCACCGCGATGAAGAGCATGCAGCCATCGCGACAGGCGCTGGCGAAACTCGGCCGCACAGCGCATGGCAGGCGCGACGCTGCAGTGCGGGCGCTGCCGTGACGTGCTTGAGGGGCACGGCGTCGATGGGGTCGAAGGATCCGACGCGCGCGGCGCCTCTATTGCCGATGACTTATCGGCGGTATGTCCTGCGCGATGTCGGAAATGTCCCGATATCCTGGCTTCTGCCCGCGGGCCATACTGAACAAGTCAGACACACTGCACACGCGTCTCGCGACTGAGTCGTGTTTTTGGCTTCAAGGAAAACGGACGCGTCGCCGCTACCCTAGAGGCGGCATCCCCCGCGTGACGCCCGCTCAGGCACCGTCGTGACCAGATTCCTTGTCTTGCGTGCCGTACCCAGTACCCGCGCCAAGCATGCTTTCGATCAGCTGTTCGCCGAGGTGTAGCGATAGGACAGCAGCGACTTCACCAGGAAGGTGATCTGGGTCGCCGAGCGCGCATCCACGCGCATGATCGGCACGCGGAAGCCTTCGGCCACCAAGGCGTCGCGAAAGGGCGGCACCAGGAAATCCTCGACTTCATCGGTCATGGTGATGCCCACCGCCAGGCTGGCCTCGGGCGCGATCTGCGCAAACTCGCGCAACAACTCCAGCGTGGCTGTGAGCATCTGCGGGTCGCGTGCGTTGGTCAGCACGATGACACCCAGCGCACCGTCGCACACCAGCGGCCACATGAAATCCAGGTATTTCTGGCCTGGCACACCGTAGACATGCAGCAGTTCGCCGTCTTCCAGCTCGATCGAGCTGTAGTCCAGCGCGACGGTGGTGTAGGTCTTGTCGCCGTAGGTATCCTGGCTGAGCGGCATTTCGGTGCTCACCGGCTCCACATCGGAGATGGAGCGCACCGCGGTGGTCTTGCCGGCGCCCATGCCGCCGACGAACACCAGCTTGTTGGCTGGAAGACTCATGACTGCGCCTGGAAGAGGGAAAGGCCGAACCGACGGGCGACCCAGGAAAAGAACCGCGTGTTGCCGCCATCTGGGCGGTGCTGGGTTGCAGGCACGGGAATCTCCGCAGTCTGGGCAAGGCCGCTGGCGAGTGCAGCGGCGAACAGGCATTCCACCGTCTGCAGCGGCAGCTTGCAAGCATTGGCCAGCGCTTGCGGGCGCCAGGGGCGCGCATGCAGGTGGGCGATGGCCAGCAACTGGGCTGGCGAGCTGGTTTCTGCAGTCAACTCCGGCCACTGGCGCAATTGCAGCGCATGGCTGGGTTCCACCGCCGGCAGCGCCTGGCGCAGATGCTCGGGCAGGGCGAAAAACAGCGCTTCGAAGGAAATGCGCTGGGGCAGCGCGGTTGCGGCAGGGTCGGGCACGACGTGCCAGCCCGAGCGGTCCAGCGCGGCGATCACCTCTGCCAGCGCCACGCCAGCGGGCAACTGCACGCACCCATTGCGCGGGTCCACACGCACGTGCAACTGCGCATGCTGCAGCGTCACTGCGCCGGCGCCGAATTCGCCGCGGCAGTGCCGCAGCAGCAAGGCCGGCTCCGCGACCGGGGTGGCGTGCGGCGAGGACAGCAGCAGGCGCACGTGTTCGTTGAGTTCGCGCACGGTGGCGCCGTGCTTGATCCACGCGCCGGCCATGGGTGTGCGCGACACCACCAGCACACGCACAGGTTGCCCCTGCAATGCCTGCCAGGCAGCCAAGCCATCGGCGCTGTCCAGGCCCAGGACCACCACATCGGCTGCGTGCTGCGGCCACGGGCCCAACTGCACGTCGATGCGGTCGGCGAGCAGCAGCGAGCACGCCAGTTTCAGGCGTGTGGTGTGCAGCAGGTCCAGGCCGGCCGTGGCGACCCGCATGGCGTTGATGGGTGTGGTCATGAGCTGGCGCCGTAACGGCGCATTGGATTGCGAGATGCCTGCCGGTCTGCACCGGCAGGCTGGATCAGGCGATGCGCTGGCGCTGCGCCGTGGGCATCAACCGAAATCGAGGGTTTTCTCGAACGCCTTGAGCTCGTGACGGGCCATGGCCAGGTTGGCCTTGGCACGGTCCAGCACGACATACAGGAACAGCGTGCTGTTGCTTTCCAGCGGGCGCAGCAGGTGGTACTGGCGTGCAAGCGTGATCAGGATGTCTTCGATGGTGTCGTTCAGGCCGAGCTGTTCGGCGATACGGCGCTTGGCGCGCACCACTTCGGTGTTGCCGGCCGCCGCCAGTTCCAGGTTGAGCTCGGCACCGCCGGTCATGCCCAGCGCCATGCCGCTGTCGCTATCGACCAGCGCCGCGCCGACGAAGCCGGCCAGCGAATGCAGGTGTTCCAGATTGAGTTTTGACACGTGTGGTCCTTACGAACGATGAGGAATGGGTGCCTTGCGGCATGCACGAACAGTGCCAAGTGCTCAGCCGTGCGGCGGCGTCAACACGGTGGCGAGGCGGCCGGCGCAATCGCGCGCGTTGAACAACAGCGCAGCGGCATTGATGTCGCTGCTGCCCACTGCGGTAAGCGTCAGTGGCTTGTCGGCGCGGATGCGGATCAGCACCAGCTGCCCGGCGCGCGTGCTGATGGTGGCGTAATCGGCCTCTTTCAGGCTGGATTCGCGCGCCAGGGTCTCGCCCAGGGTCAGGAACGAATTGGCCATCGCGGCAAGCCGGCGACTGTCCACATCCAGGCTGGAACGTTCGGTGATGGCACGCCCGTCGGCAGTGGAAAGCATCAGCAGACGGATGCCCGGCTCGCGTTCGATGGTCTGCGCAAACTCGTGACCAATGCGCGGCAGATCGTAGAAATGCAGCGCCCGCGGGACTTCACCTACGGCAGCCTTGACGACCTGGTTGACGGCGTTGTGCGGCATGAAAATCCCCCTGTTGCGTGATGGCCCGGGCGCGTACGTGCATGGTGTGGCGCGCCGGGCGGCGCACCATACCACCCGGATCCGAGCAGGCTGCCAGGCTCGCCCGTGGTGCTTAACTGGGCGGTCAGACAGGCAGAATCGGCAAAGTCCGGTGCGCCACAACGTGCCTTGGTACGTCACGTTAGCGGCGCGACGAGGCAGATCTAAACCTCGCGTTTGCGCGCAATGTTCAGTACGGGCGACATGCGTGCTGCGCTGCCGCGCGTCACTGTGCGGGCGGGCAACTAGACTGCACGGCTTTATCGCTACTGGAGCAATGTATGGCAACGCAGTACGTGCCGGTTTCCTTGATTGGCGTCCCCACCGACATCGGCGCGGGCCACCGAGGTGCGCGCATGGGGCCGGAGGCGCTACGCATCGCCGGCCTGCAGGAGGCGCTGGTCGGCCGCGGCGTGGAGGTGCGCGATCTGGGCAATCTGGATGGCCCGCGCAATCCCTGGCAGGCGCCACAGGCCGGCTACCGGCATCTGGACGAAGTGGTGGCGTGGAACCAGGCGCTGATGGACGCCAGCTATGCCGACCTGCGTGCCGGGCGCATGCCGGTCATGCTCGGTGGCGACCATTGCCTGGGCATCGGCTCGATCACGGCGGTGGCCAAGTACTGCCGCGAGCAGGGCAGGCCGTTGCGGGTGCTGTGGCTGGATGCGCATTCGGATTTCAACACCAGCGAGGTGACCCCTTCGGGCAACGTGCACGGCATGCCGGTGGCCTGCCTGTGCGGGCTGGGCCCCGAGGCGCTGACGCACCTGGGTGGCAGTGCGCCGGCGTTGTTGCCCGAGCAGGTGCGGCAGATCGGCATCCGCTCGGTGGACCCGGAGGAGAAGCGGCTGATCAAGCAGCACCGCATCGATGTGTACGACATGCGCTACATCGACGAAGCCGGTATGAAGCGCACCATGGAAGCGGCATTGCAGGGCATGAGCGCCGATACGCACCTGCACGTGAGTTTCGATGTGGATTTCCTCGACCCCAGCATCGCGCCGGGCGTGGGCACCACGGTGCCCGGTGGCCCCAACTACCGCGAGGCGCAACTGGTGATGGAAATGATTGCCGACACCGGGCGCATGGGGTCGCTGGATATCGTCGAGCTCAACCCGGTGCTGGACAGCCGCAATGCGACCGCCGAACTGGCGGTGGATCTGGTCGAAAGCCTGTTTGGCAAGTCGACGCTGATGCGCGATTGATCCGTACCGAGCGCACCGCGCCGCGTTCACATCAAATCCACGGCCGCGCAGTCAGATTTGGCGCCAAGCCAGGTGCGCTGGCACCGTGATAGAACGAGGACAAGCGATGAAGCGACTGCTGACACTGATGGTGCTGGGCCTGTTTTCGTCCGGCGTGATGACGGGCTGCAACACCGTGGCCGGCGCCGGCAAGGACATGCAGGGTGCGGGCAACAAGGTCGAGAAAACGGCCGAAAAGTGCAGCGACGGTAAGTGCTGATCCGCCACATCGCGTGGTCTTGTTGAATTGATCGATCTGCGGCAACGCGCCGCTTTACCCATGAGGAGTATGTTATGAAGCGTGCAATTGTGCTGCTGGTGCTGTCGATGTTGTCGGTGGGAATGCTGGCGGGTTGCAACACCGTCGCAGGTGCCGGCAAGGACGTGCAGGGCGCTGGCGAGAAGGTGGAAGACGCAGCGCGTAAGTAATCTTTCGCCGCGTGCAGAAAAACGGGCCGCAAGGCCCGTTTTTTTGTGCGCGCGCCACGTAGAAGGCACGCCTGCCGCCAGCGCTGCAGCGCGCTGCGAGGCCAGCGATGGCAGTGGGCAACGGTTCAGTGCAGTGATCGGCGGTTTGACACCTTTTGATCCAGGACCAACGCCCGCGTGGGCACGCTGGCGCCACGGTCAATCGCGACCGCATCAGCGGAGTCATCGCATGAACAGTGACATCATTTCCGGCAAGTGGACCCAGTTGAAGGGCAAGGCCCAGGCCAAGTGGGGCGATCTTACCGACGACGATTTCAAGGTTGCCGAAGGCAATGCCGAATATCTGCAGGGCAAGCTCCAGGAGCGCTATGGCTGGGATCGCGACCGCGCCCAGACTGAAGTGCGCGCATTCGAAAAGTCGTTGCGCGACGACACCTGAGACGACACCTGAAGGGTGCGCCGACCTGCCGCCGGTTGAGGCGAGCAGCGTGCAGACGACGGGCCGCCCAGTGCGGCCCGTCCTGCGTTCGGGCGTCGAGCCAACCCCCGGTGCCGGTGCGGCGGTGGCAAAAGTGCGGAACCGCTAAACTTGGGGGCTACCCCACCCTGGCATGACGTCGATGACCACCCGTGTCCTAACCGGCATCACCACCTCCGGCACCCCGCATCTGGGCAATTACGTTGGAGCGATCCGCCCGGCCATCCAGGCCAGTGCCGGTGCCGATGCGGAGAGCTTTTATTTCCTGGCCGATCTGCATAGCCTGATCAAGGCCCAGGACCCAGCGCGTACGCAGCGTTCGACGCTGGAAATCGCCGCCACCTGGCTGGCCTGCGGCCTGGACCCGGACAAGGTGTGGTTCTACCGGCAGTCCGATGTGCCCGAAACCACCGAGTTGATGTGGTTGCTGACCTGCGTGGCCGGCAAGGGCATCCTCAATCGCGCGCATGCCTACAAGGCGGCAGTGGACAAGAACCGCGCCGATGGCGAGGACGAGGATGCCGGTGTCACCGCAGGCTTGTTCATGTATCCGGTGCTGATGGCGGCCGATATCCTGATCTTCAATGCGCACAAGGTGCCGGTGGGGCGCGACCAGATCCAGCACATCGAAATGGCACGCGATTTCGCGCAGCGGTTCAATCATGTCTACGGGCGCGACTTTTTTACCTTGCCCGAAGTGGTGATCGACGAGCAGGTGTCCACCTTGCCGGGCCTGGACGGCCGCAAGATGAGCAAGAGCTATAGCAACACCATTCCACTGTTCGCGCCGCGCGAGGAATTGCGCAAGCTGGTATATTCCATCCTTACCGATTCGCGTGCGCCTGGCCAAGCGAAGGACACGCAGGGGTCGGCGTTGTTTCAGCTGTACCAGGCATTTGCCACGCCGCAGGAATCTGCGGCTTTTGCGCAGGCGTTTGCCGATGGCATCGGCTGGGGCGATGCCAAGCAGCAGCTGTTCGAGCGGATCGATCAAGAGATTGCGCCGCTGCGTACACGCTACGAGGCGTTGATGGCAGAGCCAGCCAAGATCGAAGCGATTCTGCGCGCCGGTGGTGCACGTCTGCGCGCGCGCTATGCCACCCCGCTGCTGGCCGAGTTGCGCGATGCGGTGGGCTTGCGCGATCTGTCCAGCCAGGCCGCCACCGCGGCGGTGCAGGCCAGCGAAAAGATCGCGCTGCCGGTGTTCAAGCAATATCGTGAACGCGATGGGCAGTTCTATTTCAAGTTGAACGATGGCGCCGGCGCATTGCTGCTGCAGAGCGATGGTTTCGCTTCGCCACGCGATGCCGGACAGGTGATCGCACGGTTGAAACAGGCTACCCAGGCCAGCGATTTGCAGCTGCCGGGCGTGCATGCGCAAGTGGATGCGGACGTGATTCTTGCCGCGATGGATGCCTTGCGCGAGGCGTGACCTGCGCGGTGCAGCAGGCGGAGAGGTGGGGCGTCGCGGCTGGGTAAGCTCGTGCCTGTGGCAACATGCACGACAGCGACGCCAGGCTTGGGCCTACACTGCAGTTTCGACAGCCGCCGCGGGGTGCCAATGACAGCGACAGCCGAGTTCAACATCCACACCATCGATACCGGCTTTGGTGGCGTGCAATTTGATGCGGCGTATCTGGTGGTCCAAGCGCAGCATGCTGCCTTGATCGATTGCGGTACCTCGCTATCGGTACCGCAGGTGCTGGCCGCGGTGCAGGCGGCCGGGTTGTCGCCAGCGCAGGTGGAGTGGTTGATCCTGACCCATGTGCATCTGGATCATGCTGGCGGTGCAGGTGCCTTGTTGCGACATTTGCCCAATGCGCAGGTGCTGGTGCATCCGCGCGGTGCGCCGCACCTGATCGACCCTGCGCGGCTGATTGCCGGCGCCACCGCGGTGTATGGCGAGGCGGAGATGGCGCGCAATTACGGCGTTATCGAGCCGGTGCCGGCCGAGCGCGTGGTGGCGGCGGGCGAGGGTCATACCGTGATGCTGGGCGAGCGCGCGCTGCGCACCCTCGAGACGCCAGGACATGCGCGCCATCATCTGTGCGTGTGGGATGCGCGCAGCCGCAGCTGGTTCACCGGCGACACCTTCGGCCTGTCGTATCGCCCGTTGGACAGTGCGCGTGGCGCCTTCATCCTGCCGACGTCTTCACCGGTGCAGTTCGAACCCGAGGCCATGCTGCAATCGATCGCGCGCCTGATGGACGCCGCACCAGAGGCGATGTATCTGACCCATTACGGCCGTGTCACCTCGCCAGAACCGTTGGCGCGGGCGCTGGGCGAGCAGATTCATGCGATGACCGACATTGCGCTGGGTTGCACGCAGCGTCCGGACCGGCATCGCTGCATGGTGGCGGCGTTGACCCAATTGTATTTGGAACGCGCGCGCCAACATGAGTGTCGGTTGGACGATGCCGCCGTGGAGCGGCTGCTGGCAACAGATATCGAGCTCAACGCGCAGGGGCTGGGCTGTTGGCTGGATCGTGCGGCGCCTACGGGTTAGCGCTCCTGGAGCGGCTGATACCGCCGCTCGAATGCTGTGGCGAATTGTCACGTTGTTTAAAAGCCGATCAGTCGAGTGCGCGGTGCCCTGGCCGCTTGCGGGACACGCCGCAAGTACGTCCTTGTAGGCTCGTTGGCGGCATCCATGCCGCCAACGGTCCCGCAAGCGGCGAGGACACCGCACCAGACAATTTGCTGGTTGTCTAAGTGAGCATTGTGCGCGGCGGCCATCTCAACGTGTCCCTGTCCGCTCACCGTCGTGGGACCTTCTGCGCAGAGTTCGTGCAGGAGCACGTCCAAGTAAGTACTTGCGGTGGTTTGCATGTTGGACGGGCAAGGGTTCTGCAGCCAAGCCACAGGTGATTTGCTCGTGAGCTGGCTAACTACAGGTAGCGAGCAGGCGGCGGGTGGATGTGGACAACGCGCTCAGAGCCGCGGCGTACGCGTGGCGCATGCCGATTCCGACCGGCGTCCGCACCTGCCTGGCGGCTGCGCAGTGTTGTTGTTGGCCCTTCTTCGCCACGCACGCAATCCCTGCGATCGACTGCATTCTCCCGTCAGAGCGCTCCTGGATTGGCTGCACGCTTGTAAACTATGTGTCATCTACCGTTGCAAGGCCTCTCCGTGAATCCGATGCGCATCCTGCTGTTGTCTGCCTGCCTGTTTGTGGGAGGTGTGGCGCAGGCCGCCAATGATCTGCCGGGTGGCGGCATCGATGCCGAGGCATTGTCGCGTCACGTGCGCTTGCTGGCGTCGGACGATTTCGAAGGGCGCGCGCCGGCCAGCGCCGGCGAGCAGCGCACGGTCGATTACCTGGTCGAGCAGTTCAAGGCGGCCGGCCTGGAGCCAGGCGGCGAGCAGGGCAGCTGGACCCAGGCCGTGCCGCTGGTGCGCGCGCAGGTGGATGGCCCGGTGCGCGCGAGTCTACGTGTCGGCGGCAAGACCCAGGCGTTGGTCAATGGCAACGATGTGACCCTGCAAAGCCTGCGCCCGCAGCAGGCGGTTGCGTTGAAGAACGCGCCACTGGTGTTCGTCGGTTACGGCATCAGTGCGCCAGAGCGCCAGTGGGACGATTACAAGGGCGTGGACCTGCGCGGCAAGATCGCGGTGGTACTGATCAACGATGCCGATTTCGAATCGCCGCAGCCGGGCGCGTTCGACGGCAAGGCCGTGACGTATTACGGCCGATGGACCTACAAGTACGAAGAGGCCGCACGGCGCGGCGCGGCCGGTGTGTTGATCGTGCACGAGACGGCGCCGGCGGCGTATGGCTGGGCCACCGTGCAGAGCTCGGGCATGTCGCCGTTGTTCGACATCGAGCGCAGTGATGCCGACGCCCGCGCGCAGCATGTGCCGGTGCGTGGCTGGATGCAGCGTGCACTGGCGGTGTCGTTGTTCAAGCAGGCCGGCCTGGATTTCGAACAGGCCAAGCTGCGTGCGCAGCAGCGCGACTTCGCGCCTGTGGCGCTGGGCGATGCGGCGTTGTCGGTGGATTTCAAGCTCAAGCGCGAGCGCGTGGTGACGCATAACGTGGTGGCCAAACTCACCGGCAGTGCGCATCCGGATGAGACGGTGATCTTTTCCGCGCACTGGGATGCGTTTGGGATCGGTAAGGCCGATGCCGGTGGCGATACGGTTCGGCGTGGCGCGGTGGACAACGCCACCGGCGTGGCCAGCGTGCTGGAGTTGGCGCGCGTATTCGCAGCCGGCCCCAAGCCGCAGCGCACGTTGTATTTCATCGCGTTGACTGCCGAGGAAAAGGGCCTGCTCGGCGCCAACTACTACGCCGCGCATCCGCTGGCGCCGTTGGACAAGACCGTGGCCGTGCTCAACATGGAAATGTTCAGCCCCGATGGCCCGACCCGCGACATCGCCTCGTGGGGACGTGGGCGGGTGTCGCTGGAAGGTGACCTTGAAACCGCCGCCAAGGCGCGTGGTCGCAGCTACTCGCCGGACCCGAATCTGGAAGCAGGCTTCTTCTACCGCGCCGATCATTTTGCGTTCGCGCGCATGGGTGTGCCGGCGATCACCGCCGGCCCCGGCCTGGACATGCTCGATGGCGGCGTCAAAGCCGGCAAGGCACTGCGCGATAAGTATTTCGCCGAGTGCTACCACCAGCCGTGCGATCGCTGGACCCCGCAATGGGATGCCAGCGGCCATGCCGCCGATACCACGCTGGTCTACGACGTGGGCGTGGCGCTGGCCAATGGCCGGCAGTGGCCGAGCTGGCAGGATGGCTCGGAATTCAAGGCGATCCGTGCCAAGAGCGATGCGGCGCGCAAGTAAGCGCGCAGGAGCGAGAGGGTGCCGTGCCCTTGATCGAGGCCAAGAGCAGCGATCAGGACGCCTGCGCTGATCGCCAGACGGGCGCAGCCGGATTCGATGCGGCATGTGCGCTCGTACACTTGGGATGCTGCGCGCTGTCCATGCGGATCGGATGACTGAGCGCTACGCCAAGCGAACGCAACCAATGCTCGGTGGCATGCACTTGCTCGTGCGTGTGCGCATCCCGCGCGCCGCCCACGCTCGCCAGACGGCTGCTCGGGACGTTGGTCCTCGCGCAGTGCACATGCTGGCGTTGTGATCAACGCCAGCGCATTGAACGACTGTGTATAGGCGTGCCCTACGGCTTGGCGGTATTGGGTGAGTTGCCGCTGCCGGCACGCCTGCTCTTGTCGCTGCCGCCGCATGGATAGCGCTTTGCCAGCGCCTGGACGATCAAGTCGGGTGCGGCTTGGTCCTGGCGTGTATCGGGCAGCGCGCCGATATCGGCGATGACCGCCTGCAGATCGGGCGTGCCGGTGCTGCCCGCCGGCATGCACCAGCCGGTGCGATAGCTGGCGCTGGCGACGCCGAGCAGATACGCGCCGGCGCGGCTGGCCGAGACAAGCACCTTGAACTCGCGTTGCTCTGGCGCGACGATTTCTGGCGCAAGCGATCCGTCCAGTCCGGCGTCGATCAGCTTGCGGCCGCTGAGTTCCCACGGCTCGGGAGCGCGTGCCGATGCCGTGGCGGATGTTGTGCACAGGGTGACCAGGGCCAGCCAGCGAAGAAGGCGATGCATATGCACGCTCGGATGCGGTGTGACGTGCACCATAGCGCGGCCGGGGTGCGGCGTGTGCTTTGCCATGTGCTCTAGAATTGAAGCTTCCGCTGCACTGCCTGGCACTGTTCCGATGTCTTCCTCTCACGATGCTGCCGCGCCTGCGCGCAGCGGGTTAGTCGTTCTCGCCTTGTTGCTGGTCTACGTGATGTGGGGCTCAACCTATCTGGCGATCCGATTTGCGCTGGAAGGTGGCGCGCAGCCGCTGACGATGGTGTCCGGCGCACGTTTCATCGTCGCCGGTAGCGTGCTCTACAGCGTGCTGCGCTGGCGCGGTGTGGCGGCGCCAACGCGTGCGCAGTGGAAGAACGTGGCGCTGATGGGGGCTGCGTTGCTGCTGCTGGGCAACGGCATGGTGGTGCTGGCCGAGCGCAGCGTGTCGTCCGGGCTGGCCGCCACTGCAGTGGCCTCGGTGCCTTTATGGATGGCCTTGTTTGGCGCGTTGCGCGGCCAGCATGCCAGCGGCGGCGAATGGCTGGGCATCGTGATCGGCTTTCTGGGCGTGGTGTGGCTCAACGCCGGCAGCAGCCTGACCGCGACGCCGGGCGGCCTGGTGTTGCTGCTGATCGCACCGATCGGCTGGGCATTCGGGTCGGTGTGGTCGCGCGGCCGCGATCTGCCTTCGCCGTTCATGACCGCCGCCGGGCAGATGCTGTGCGGCGGCGTGCTGCTGGTCAGTACCGGCCTGCTGATCGGCGAGCGCCCGCAGGTGTGGCCGAGTCCGCAAGGGCTGCTGGCGGTGGCCTACCTGTGCGTGTTCGGCTCGATCGTGGCGTTCACCGCCTACGTGTGGTTGCTGCATCACGTGCGCCCTGCGCTCGCCGGCAGCTACGCCTATGTCAACCCGGTGATTGCGGTCAGCCTGGGCGCCTGGCTCGGCCACGAGCGCTTCAGCGCGCACGACATCGGTGCGATGGCGGTGATCCTGGCCGGCGTGCTGGTGGTCACCTTCGCCAAGGCGCGGCGATGAGCGCGGTGTCGCCGCAGGAAGCGCGCCGCGGGTTGTTGATCACCGCTTCCACCTTCGTGCTGTGGGGGCTGGTGCCGGTGTACTGGCATCTGCTCAAGGCGGTGCCGTCGCTGCAGATCATCGCCCACCGCATCGTGTGGAGCACGGTGCTGGTGGTGGCGTGGCTGCTGGCGAGCTCGGGCCTGCGCTGGTGGCGCGGAATTGCCGCGCAGCCCGGCGCGCTGCGCATGCTGGCCGGCAGCAGCGTGGCGATCGCGTTCAACTGGGGCCTGTACATCTGGGCGATCAACGCCGGGCATGTGATCGAGGCCAGCCTGGGGTATTTCATCAACCCGCTGCTGAGCGTCTTGCTGGGCGTGCTGGTGTTGAAAGAGCGCCTGCGCCGCATCCAGTGGGTGGCGGTGACCTGCGCGGCAGCGGGCGTGCTGTGGCTGACCATCGATGCCGGCGCGCCGCCGTGGATTGCGTTGGGGCTGGCGGTGTCCTTCGGTATTTACGGGTTGCTGCGCAAATTGGTGGCGGTGCATCCGGTGGCCGGGCTGGGCGTGGAAGCGTGTACCTGTTCGTGCCGGCGCTGCTGCTGGCGGCGTGGGGCGAGCAGGGCCATGGTGGCGCCTTCCTGAGCGGCTGGAGCCTGCGCACCGATGCGATGCTGATCTTCGGCGGCGTGGTGACGGCGCTGCCGTTGATCGGTTTCGCCTACGGGGTGCGGCGCATTCCGTTGTCGCTGGTGGGCATCCTGCAATACATCGCGCCGAGCCTGCAGCTGCTGCTGGGTGTGTGGTTCTTCCACGAGCCGTTCGACCAGGGACGCGCGATTGGTTTTGCGGCGATCTGGGTGGGGTTGCTGCTGTTTGTCGGCGACAGCGTGGTGCGTTCGCGGCAGCCGGTGGTGACGCGCTGAGTCAGCGCTTCACCGCACGTCGTGCGTGTGGCATTTTCTCTGCGTCGCGTCAGCGTGCGCGATGTCGCGCTCAACTGCGCGGCGGCACGAACGGGCTGGCCACTGCCAGCGTGGACGCGGGCAGCGCCTGCGGTGCAGGGCAATGGCTGGGGTCTTGTTGCACCTGTGCCAGCCATTGGTCGATCGGTCCGCCGAGCACGTCCAGCCGCAGTGGCAGGCTCAAATGGTTTTCGCCAGGCAGTTCGAGGTAATGCGCACGCGCGCTGGCCAGGGCCAGTGCGCGGCCATGCGCCACAGGAATGTGCTGATCGGCATCGCCGTGCAACAGCAGCACGCAGCTGCGCGTGTCGGCCAGGGCGTGCGCGACATCGACACGGTCCAGGTCCAGCTTGAGCTGGGTGTCGGCCGCCGCAATCACCGCGTCGATATTCTGGTCGGCATAGCGCCAACGCGCATACGCCGCCACCGCCCGCCCACGCCAGCCGAGCGGTTGGCTGGCGAGCAGGTGCGGCACCATGTCGCGAATGCCGCGCCCGGCATTGGCGAAGGATTCCATTGCCACCACGCCGGTTACGCGCGAGCCGAGTTTGTCGGCAGTAAACAGCGCGGTGGCCGCACCGTAGGAAATACCGAACAGATACAGCGGCCCGCGGATTTCGCCGCGTGGTTGCAGTGAGTCGAGCACATCGATGACGTCGTCGGATTCGCGTGTGCCGTAGCCGGAGGGGCCGCCGCCGGAATGACCATGATTGCGAAGGTCGATGGTGACCACGCGGTAGCCGGCCTGCGCAAGCTGCAGCGACCAGGGCAGCAACGAGTCGCCATCCATCATCCAGCCGTGCAGCAGCACTACGGTGCCGCGCGGCACTGGCGGTTTGGCAGTCGGTAGCTGGAAACTGAAATCCACATCCAGCGCATGCGCCGGGTCGTTGCGCTGCCCCAGGTAGCGATAGTGCATGGCGTACTGGCCGGGGTCGATCGCGCGCCAGAAGATCGGCACGCCATCGCGCGTCACCACATGCCCGCTGCGGTTGGGCACCGTGGCGATGGTGGCGGCAATGCGTTCTTCGTCCAGTAGCGGCGAGGTGCCACCGGGCGCAACCAGGCGCTCGCTGAGCGAGGTCGAAGAAGAGGAGCAGCCGGCCAGCCACAGGCAGGCGCAGACCAGCACAAGCAGGCGCGTCATGGCGATCGATCGATGCAGCAAACGGCCGAGCAGGCTACGGCCTGCCCGACCCGCGCATCTACCGCACTGCAGTGACAAAACCATGACAGCCTGCAATGTGTTCAGCCGCAGCCGCCATGCGCTGTGCTCCGGCTGTCACCAATCCCCACTCCCGAATCCCGACTCCCGAATCCCTGCGGGCGAACAGCCCGCCTACACCTCACGCAACGCCGTGGTAATCGGCAGGCGCGCCGCACGCAGCGCCGGAAACAGCCCGCCCACCAGGCCGATGCCCAGCGCCCATTTCAGCCCGCTCCACAGCAGCTGCGGCGAGACCTTGAACTGGAACACCACCTGGCTGAAGTTGCTGCCCAGCGTGGAGACGGTGTAACCGTTGAACACCGCCCAGGCGATCGCTCCGCCCAGCAGCCCGCCCAGCAATGCCAGCAGCATGGTTTCCAGCATCAGCGCCATGATCACCGGCGTGCCGCGGAAGCCGATCGCGCGCATGGTGGCGATCTCGCGCGCGCGCGTGGCCACCGCTGCGTACATGGTGTTGAGCGCGCCGAATACCGCGCCCACTGCCATGATCGCCCCGATCACCGTGCCCAGGATGCTGATCAGCTTGTTCAGCCCGCCGCCCTGCTTGCCGTAATAGGCGCGGGTGGTTTCCACATCCAGCTTGAGCCGCGGATCGGCGGCCATGGCGGTCTTGAACGCGCTGAAGCCTGCCTTGCCGTTGGTGCGCACGCTGATCGATTGATAGGCGCTGCGGTTGTAGGTGGTGGCCAGGGTCTGCGCGTCGGTCCACAGCTCCGAATCGTGCGCATCGCCGGAGGCGAACACGCCCACCACCGTCCACTGCTGGCTGCCAAGCGTGAGGGTCTTGCCCAGCTCCAGTCCGCGGAACTGGTTCAACGCGCCCTTGCCCACCACCATTTCGCGCAGGCCGGTGTTGAAGCGGCGGCCCTGCACGATCTTGACCTTGTCATGCACGGCCCAGGCCTGTTCGCCCACGCCGCGCAGTTGTGCGTTGACGTCGGTGCCGTCGGAGCGCGAGGCGATGTTCACCACTTGCGAGAGTTCCGGCGACAGCATCGGGCGGCCATTGGCATCGGCGGCGATGCCGGGCAGGCTGCCGATCAGCGGCACCAGGTCGCGGGTGATCACCGAGTTGGTTTCGGCCTGCGAACCGCCGCGCAGGACAATGGCGGTGGTGTCGTCGCCGGTGCTGTTGAGCGTGGCCTGGAAGCCCTGGCCCATTGCCAGCATCGCCACCAGCACGCCGACCACGCCGGCAATGCCGACCACGATCACCGAGCTGGACCCCCAGCGCTGCGGCAGCGTGGCGATACCGATGCGTGCGGCAGCCAGCGAGAGCCTGCCGCTGCGGGTGGCCACCAGCCACACCGCCAGCAATCCACCGATCGGCAGCAGCACCATCCACGGCAGTGCGATCCAGGCAGCCAGCCCGATCGCCAGCAGCACGACCGACAGCGCGTTGACCCCACGATCTTTCTATTTGCGTTGCATGTGCATGCTCCTGTCAGCGGCCGGCGAGTGCATCGACGATCTTCAAGCGCTGCGCGCGTAACGCCGGCAGCACGCCCACCACGATGCCGATGCCGGCCATCAGCCCGAAGGCGACCAGCCAGGTCTGCAGCGGCACGGTCTGGGTCGGCATCAGCCCACCGCTGCGTGCTGCAACCGCCGGGATCACCAGCGCGGCCAATCCCATGCCGATCAAACCGCCCAGGCCGATCAGCAACATCGACTCCACCATCACCAGGCTCAGCACGGTGCGGTCCTGAAAGCCCAGCGTCTTGAGCGTGGCCAGCTCCGGAATCCGCTCGCGCACGGCCTGGGCCATGGTGTTGCCGGTCAGCAGCAGCAAGGTGAAAAACACCGCGGCCATGATCGAGGTGACGATCAAGCCGATGTCGGCGAACTGTTTGACGAAGGCCTGCTGAAATGCCGATTCGGTCTGCGACTTGGTTTCATGGTCGGAGTTGGCCGACAACGCATCGATGGCCTGGGCCACGCGCGATGCCTGGTCGGCATTGCGCAGCGTCACCGTGTACCAACTCACCCTGCTTTTGATGTAGTCGTTTGACTCGTCGAAGTACTTCCAGTTCATCATCAACTGGCGTTCCTGGTTGGCCGCCACGGTGCGGTCTTTCATGCGGAAGATGCAGACCAGTTGCAGCGGCCAGTCATTGCTGCCGCCGCGCGGAAAGATGGTGGCCTGCAGCGGAATGGTGTCGCCGATCTTCCAGCCGTTTTCCTTGGCCAGGCTTTCGCCAACGATCGCGCCGGTGCGCGTGGTCTGGAACGCCTTGAGCTGATCCTTGGGCAATTGATATTCGCTGTACACATCGAAGAAATTGGGCGCCACCGAAAAATTCGGGAAGAAATTCTTCGGGTCGCGGTAGATGCCGCCGAACCACATTGCCGAAGTCACATCGCGTACGCCCGGCACGCTGCGGATCTGGTTTTCCAGAGTGATCGGCAACGACTGGGTGATCGACAAGCGCGATGCCACCACCAGCCGGTCCACGCCGCTGACGCTACCGCCGGAGGTGAAGGCCACGCGCACCGAATCGAGCATGCCGAACAATAAAAACGCCGCGACCACCGAGAGCAGGGTCAGCAAGGTGCGGGTCTTGCTGCGGAACAACTGCGCCCAAACCAGCGAGAGATACTTCATGGCAGCGCTCCCTTACAGTGCAAGCGGCGCGTCGGCCAGCTCGCCCTTGTCCAGATGGATGGTGTGGGTGGCGTATTCGGCGGCCTTGGGGTCGTGGGTGACCATCACGATGGTCTTGCCGTGTTCGCGATTGAGCTCCTGCAGCAGGCGCAGGATTTCTTCGGCGTTGTGGCGGTCCAGGTCGCCGGTGGGCTCGTCGCAGATCAGGAAGGTGGGATCAGACACGATTGCGCGCGCAATCGCCACGCGTTGCTGCTGGCCACCGGACAATTCGCTGGGCTTGTGGTTGCGGCGCTCCTGCAGGCCGACCAGGGTCAATGCGATCTCGGCATTGCGCTTGCGTTGGGCGGCATTGAGCGAGGTGAGCAGCAACGGCAGCTCCACGTTCTTCTGCGCGGTGAGCATCGGCATCAGGTTGTAGAACTGGAACACGAAACCGACGTGGTGACTGCGCCAGGTCGCCAGCTGCCCACCGCTCATGCGGTCGATACGTTCGCCTTCGATTTCGATCTCGCCACCGCTGGGGTTGTCCAGCCCGCCGATCAGGTTGAGCAAGGTGGTCTTGCCGGAGCCAGACGGCCCCATCAGTGCAACGAAATCGCCGCTGGCGATCTCCAGATCGATGCCGTGCAGTACCTGCACCTGCTCGGGGCCGCGTTGGTAGGTCTTGGTGATGTTGCGCAAACTGACGAGAGCGGACATGGCAACTCCTGGCGGTGCGATGGAAGAGATGAAGCGCTGCGCAGAGCGATGGCGAATGTGAGGCGGCTGCAGTAGCACGGTGAGCTGAAATGCGATGAAGCGCTGCGGCAAGTGCAGGCAAGGCAACGAGTGCTGTTGCGACACATGTGCCACGCACGTTGCCGGTGTCTGAAACGTGCGTGCGACAACGCTGGCTGAAAATGGTGAAGACCTGCGCCAGCGCAGATGCGCGAACACGCGGCCGATACTGCATTACTGGATTCAGCAGCGTTATCGCTGCGCGGCGCAGGCGCCTGCACCGCTGCCGTTTCCATCAACGCGCTTTCCGTGCTTCTGAGTGGTTGCTGCCTGCGCGGTTTGTCGTAGTGCGTTACTCGGCAGCGTCCCGTTCCGCGTCGGTCACCTTGTCGCCATCCTTCAAGGCTTGCGGCGGATTCAGTACCACGCTGTCGCCTGCGGCCAGGCCCGAGAGCACCTGCCTGTCCTCGCCCATCACCATCCCGGTCGTGACGGCACGCGCGCTGACGATGTTCTGCTCGCCGACCACGAACGCAACCGTGCGCGTATCGCGCTCCACCAGTGCGGCGGCCGGGACGCGCACGCCCTGCGGCTGGGTTGCCTGTTGCGGTTTGGCCTGCTCCAGAAAGCTCACCCGGACACCCATTTCCGGCACGATGCGCGGGTCCTTGACCTTGAGCGCCACGCGCACTTTCACCGTGGCCTTGCCGCGGTCGGCGGTGGGGATGATGGCGATGACCTCGCCTGGAATCTTCCATTCCGGATAGGCATTGAGCACCGCTTCCACCGGCATCTTGGGTTGCACGCGGCCGATGTAGGACTCGCCCACTTCCACCTCGATTTCCAGCGATTCCATGTCCACGATGGTGCCGATGCCGGTACGGGTGAACCCGCCGCCGGCCGACAACGGCGAGACGATTTCGCCCGGCTGCGCGGCCTTGGCCGTCACCACGCCGGCAAACGGCGCGCGCACTACGTTGAAGTCCGAGCGGATGCCGGCGATGGCCAGTTGGTCGGAGGCGACCTGCACGTTGCGCTGGGCGTTCTGCAACTGCGCGCGCAAGGCATCGCGCTGCGCGATGGCCTGGTCGTATTGCGAGCGCGACACTAGCTGCGCACCCACCAACGATTGCAGGCGCGTGGCATCGGCGTTGGCCACCGCCAGTTGCGCCTGCATGTTGTCGACCTGGCTGTGTGCGGCCGACAACTGCGAGGCCGACAGGGCGCGCTGCGCATCGGCATCGAGCGGGTCGAGGGTGGCCATCACCTGGCCTTGTTCGACGCGCATGCCTTCTTCGATCATCACCTCGCGCACCTTGCCGGTGACTTGCGCCGACACCGTGGCCATGCGTCGTGCCACCACATAGCCGGAGGCGTCCAGCACCGATGCGCTGCTGCTACCGGCGCTGATCGCCACCACCGGCGCGGTCTGCACCTTCACCACCGGCCGGCGCGTGAACCACCACGCGACGGCGGCCAGCACGATGACGACGATCACTGCAGCGAGGATCCAGCCGGTACGGCGGGCGGGCGGCGGCGTGGCAGGGCGCTGGCGGTCGATGCGGAGTTGCTTGAGCAGATCGGCGGAAGTGTTCATCGATGACCAGGACGGAAGGCTGCGCGAAATGTGACGGTCTGCAGGCGATGCCGCAAGCTGCCGGAAGTCACCAACTGCGGTGCGGCGACGAACGGTCGATGCGCCGATGCCACCGCCAGATGGTGCGCAGCATGCAGTCAGCGCGGTACGCTCACCAGTGACAGCTGTCATCCGCACACCATGACACCGGCTACTCGTGCGCCAGCGCTGCGGGCGGCAATACTGGAAGCTCCTCGGCAACCCGCGACCGGCATGCTTTCCCTGCATTTGCACACTGCACGTCTCTGGCTTGCGTCTGCGCAGGCCAATCGCAACCTCGGCGGGCGATCGCAGCGCAGTCATCACCAGGAGCATGCATGAGGCCGCTCACCCATATCGTCCTGCATTCAGCCGCACGCAGGCGGGCCCGGCAGTGGCAGAATCCGCTCACCCACACGGACCTTGTCTGATGCGCCTCCGGTTACCCGCATGGCTTCGTCCCGCCGCCAGTTCGCAGGTGGCCGCGCGCCTGGCGCAGGGCCAATCGCCCTGGATGGATAGCGTGCATCTGTTCTGGTCGGCCTGGGTGTTCGTGGTGCCGGCGTTTTCTGCGCGTGGCTACGACAGGACCTGGCTGTTGTGCACGCTGGCGTCGTATCCGCTGTTTGTGCTGCTGTACGCACGCATGTTGCTGGCACCGCGCGGCACCTTGTACCGCTATGCCTGGGCGATGGCGGCGCTGAGCGCCGCCTTGCTGCCGGTGTACGCGGCAGGGCTCAGCTATTTCGTGTTCGCCTGCCTGACCTTGCGCCCCTCCACGCGGCACGCGTTGTGGCGGCACTTTGCGATGTTGCTGCTGATGAACGCGTTGTACCTGAGCTGGGCGCACTGGCTTGGCTTGAGCCTGCAGGCGCTGGTGTGGATGCCGGTGACGGTGCTGGGCATGGCCGCCGTGGGCGCGGTGTACAGCATCAACGAACGCAAGGACGCGTTGCTGCGCTTGTCGCAGGACGAAGTTCGCCGTTTGGCAGCCACTGCCGAACGCGAGCGCATCGGTCGCGACCTGCACGATCTGCTTGGCCACACCCTGTCGCTGGTGGCGCTCAAATCCGATCTGGCTGCGCGCCTGATCGAGCGCGACCCGCAGGCCGCACGCAACGAGATCGACGCGGTGGCGCAGGTCTCGCGCGAGGCATTGGCGCAGGTACGACGTGCGGTCACCGGTATCCGTGCTGCCGGCCTGGTAGCCGAACTGGCATCTGCGCGCGTGCTGCTGGACCTGGACGGCATTGCGCTGGAGCAACACCTGGAGCCGCTGGCCTTGCCGCCCGAGCATGAAACCGCGCTGGCCTTGGTCGTGCGCGAGGCGGCCACCAATGTGCAGCGCCACGCCCAGGCAAAACGTGTGCGTGTGCAGCTGCGCGCGCACGGCGAGCAGGCGATGCTGGAAATCACCGACGACGGCCGCGGCGGCGTGATCGTGCCTGGCAACGGCCTGGACGGCATGCGCGCACGCCTGCACGCCCTGGGTGGCGCGCTGGATGTGCAGGCCATGCCGCGCGGCATGCGATTGCGCGCCAGTCTGCCGTTGCCGCGGCCTGCAGTTGTCCCCGCAACGTCGCCGCCGGCGATGCCGCAGCCGCTTTGACGCGCCTTTGGTTGCGCTGCCAAGTGCACGGCATGTGGCAGCGCTGCTATCGTGCGCAACCGTTGCATGCATGCGAGCGCGACCGATGATCCGGGTGTTGTTGGCGGAAGACCAAGCCTTGCTGCGTGGCGCGCTGGTGGCCTTGCTCGGGCTGGAGGACGATATTGCGGTGGTCGGCAGCGCCGGCGATGGCGAAAGCGCATGGCGCGAACTGCAGTGCCTGCAGCCGGACGTGCTGGTCACCGATATCGAAATGCCTGGCCTGACCGGGCTGGAACTGGCGCAGCGGATCCAGCGCCAGGCGTTGCCGGTACGCGTCATGATCGTCACCACGTTCGCGCGGCCGGGATTTTTGCGCCGTGCCCTGGATGCCGGCGTGGCCGGGTATCTGCTCAAGGATGCGCCCGCCGAACAACTGGTCGATGCGTTGCGCCAGGTGCACCGCGGCGGGCGGGTGATCGACCCGCAGCTGGCCATCGATGCGTGGGTGGAAGCAGACCCCTTGAGCGAACGCGAACGGACGGTGCTGCGACTGGCCGGCGAAGGCCGCTCCGCCAGCGAGATCGCGCAGCAGTTGCAGCTCTCGCACGGCACGGTGCGCAATTACCTGTCCGAATGCATCGGCAAGTTGGGTGTGGCCAATCGGATCGAAGCGTATCGGTTGGCGCGGCAGAAAGGCTGGTTGTAACTGCTGGCGGACGCCGCGGTGCGTGATCGCCATCGGCGTGTTTAGCGTGCGCCATCGGCACAGTGCTGCTGATCGCAAAGCGGGCGTTGCCAGAGCGTTGAATCGGCACAGCTCATGCGAGCGGTTGGTCGCCGCACTGCAGCCATGCATCGCGTGCACACGTGTGCGGCATCGTGTAAGCAAGCGTGCTGCGACGTTGCACGCACGCACGCACGCATGCGTGCTTGCTTTGCGATCGCGTCGATACGCGTCTGCTTGCCTTGGCCATCGGTTGTAGGGCGATCAACAGCTATTCCAAATGCATGCGAAGGCATGCCTTCATCGCACAGGTACACTTCCGGATGATCGTCACCACCACGAGTAACTGCATGAAATCGATATGGCTGTTGGGCTTGCTGCTGATCTGCGCATTCAACGCGTCGGCCGAGCAATTCAAGATCTTGGTGGCCGCCATTCCCAATCAGTATCACCACGACTATATCCCCGTGGCCAAACCGCAATTCGAAGCGATGGCGCGCAAGCATGATGTTCAGATGGTGTGGGCGTGGAATGCCAAAGCCTTCGATGGCGATCTGTCGCACTACGCGGCCATTGTATTGCTCAATACGCCGGCCACCGATCTGGATCCCGCCCAGCGGGCCAACTTCCAAAAATATGTGCGCAACGGCGGCGGCGTGGTCGCGGTGCACAAGGCCTTTGCGATCAAGCGCGGTGAGTGGGAGTGGTACGACCACATGATCGGCCGCTCGTTCCGCACCCATCCGTACCTGCAAACGGCGATGGTGGATGTGGCCGAGGCCAATTTCCCGGCCACGGCCGGCCTGCCCAAGCGTTGGGTGTGGAGCGACGAATGGTACGAATACGATCCGCCCTACAGCGACGATCTGGTCACGCTGCTCACCGTCGACGAACGCAGTTACGACCCCACGCTGATCTGGCCAGGACAGGTCGCCAAGGGCATGGGCCAACAGCACCCGGTGGCGTGGTATCACCACTTCGAAGGTGGCCGCGTGTTCGCCACTGCGCTGGGCCACCAAGCCGAAGCTTATAACGACCCACGCTATCTGGAGCACTTGTACGGTGGGATCTATTGGGCGGCTACCGGCAAGGGCATCGAATCATCTGCGCCAGCGGCCAAAACACAACGCCGGCACTAGCCCTCTCCCCCGCGTGAGAGGGGTCGGGTGAGGGTATGCGGCAACGCCACTCCAGACGGCAGTTAACCCGCTGCTTTGCCTGCACCCTCATCCGCCCCTGCGGGGCACCTTCTCCCGGGGGGAGAAGGGAAATCAAAGCCCAGCTCCCGGCGTGCGAGTGGTTGGGGTGAGGGTATGCGGCAACGCCACTCCAGACGGTAGTTAACCCGCTGCTTTGCCCGCACCCTCATCCGCCCCTGCGGGGCACCTTCTCCCGAGGGGAGAAGGCAAATCAAAGCCTCTCTCCCGGCGGGAGCGGGGTTGGGGTGAGGGTACGGGGCGACGCCACTCCAGATGGTGGTTAATTCGCTGCTTCGCTCGCACCCTCATCCGCCCCTGCGGGGCACCTTCTCCCGGGGGGAGAAGGGAAATCAAAGCCTCTCTCCCGGCGGGGGAAGGGAGCCAACACCCATCCATCACCGCGCAGAGCGCTCGCCACGCGCCATGCTGGAAAACACCCCATCGCGGCGCACCCAGGCGTGATACAACGCCGCGCTTAGATGCCCCAACACGGTGGCGAACAACAGATACGCCAGCCAGCCATGCGCGCTGCGCAGCCAGGCATACAGCGCAGGGTCGTGTGGTGCGATCGCCGGCAGGTTCGCGCCTGGCCACAGCACGATCGGGTAGGCGCCGGCCGACAACATCGCCCAGCCGATCAGCGGCATGCCCAGCATCAATGCATACAGCAGCCAATGCGAGGCAATTGCCGCAGCCTTCTGCCACGCAGGCAAATCCGCAGGCAATGCCGGCGGTCGATGGCGCAGGCGGTTGATCAGGCGCAGCACGGCCAGGATCAGAATCGCGATGCCCAGCGGGCGATGCAGATCGATCAACCATGGCCGCTGCGTCACCGAGGCCACCATGCCGACACCGACGAACAGCATGGTCAGGATCATCGCGGCCATTAGCCAATGCAGTACGCGCGCTGGCAGATTGAAGTGGGTACGGCTCATTGGCGTGCTCCCTGGCCGGTGGCGGCGCCGCCCGTGCCATTGGCGATCTCGCGCTCGCGGCGATTGAACGATTGCGAATACACCGACGAGCGCGCTGCCAGAATCGGGTCATTCGATGCGGCAAGGCCCTTGGGCAAGATCAGCGGGTCGTAATTGAGATCGCGACAGGGGCCGCTGGCCTGAGGCTGCGCATGCTCGATCGAGAGCGTGCCGGCCACGATCTGCTTGCGGCGTTCCGGCCATGGCTGCGACGGGTCGTCCACCGCATCGCCGGGCTCGGCGATGGTCAGCACCATGTCCCAACGCAACGGCCCGTGCGCCAGCCGCGCGTCCAGGTCGGTGGCGAGAAAATCGCCATCGGCCTGCTTGCGTTGTTCGGCGCTCAATTCCTTGAATGGCGTATGCGGGCGCATCGACCAGCGGATGTAGCGTTCGCGTCCGTCGGCGGCAATCGCGCGGAACGCATTGACGCCGTTGTACTGCGTGTTGGCCCAGCTGTCCGACCACGGCGCGGTCTTGGCCCACTGCTGGAACTTGGCGGCTTCCGGGTATTGCTTGCCGAATGCCGCCAGTTTTTCCGGATCCGGCTTGCCGGTGGCCGGGTCGGGCTTGGAAGCCACGTTCAAGGCCTGGAAACCGGCCGGGGTGGCGACCACGAAGAACGGGAAGCTGTTCATCGCCGTGCGCCATTCCTGCCCATCGTCGCTGCGCAACAGCAGCGCCATGCTGCGTACGCGCGCCTGCCCGTCGGGTCCGTGCGGGTCGCCGCCGCCGATCGACATGCGTCCCAGTACCGGCGTGCTGGGCTGGCTGAAGATGCGTGCCGACGACAGCCAGGTGGCCTTGCCGCTGGACTGGAACTGCCCGCTCACGCACACACCCTTGGTATGCGCGCGGCGAAAGCCCGGATGCGGCGGCCCGCTGGATTCGATGGTGTCGGTCATGCGCGCGGCAGTGAGCCGGTCGCCACCGATCCAGCCGGCCGTCCAGGCGAACGCAAGCGCAATGCCGCCGGCAATGGCGGCAATTCCCAACAACGGCAGCACGGGGCTGCGCGCGCGGGGGCGAGGGAGGTGGCAACGTCATGGCTGGCTCCGGTGGTCGATACTGTGTGTGGTTGATACGGGTGAGACGACGTACGTGCCGCGTTATTCCCTTCCCACCGACGACGGTGGCACGCACCGATCGCGGGAATAATCCACGCTCCAGTGCGTCTAACGTGTGATGCCACCACCAAGCCCGCCAATGGATGCTTTGGACGATGACCAACTGCGCGCCGTGCTGCCGGCACTGCGCCGCTTTGCGCGCTCGCTGAGCGGCGAGCCCGCCAGCGCCGACGATCTGGTGCAAGCCACGCTGGAGCGCGCGCTGCGGCGGTGGCGCACCCGGCATACCGCCGACGCCCTGCAGCCCTGGCTGTTCGCCATCCTGTACCGGCAGTTTCTGGATGGGCAGCGGCGTGCCGCACGCTGGCAGCGGGTCGTGGGCCTGTTCGCGCCGCAGCAGCCCAGCCAATCCGCATCCCCTGAGCAGGTGCACGACGGGCGCGCCATGCTGGCCAGCCTTGCATCGCTGCCGGCCGAACAACGTGCGTTATTGCTCTTGGTGAGCGTGGAAGGCTTCAGTTATCGCGAGGTGGCCGACACCCTCGGCATCCCGATCGGCACGGTGATGTCGCGCCTGTCGCGCGCGCGCGAACGTCTGCGCGCATTGAACGAGGGGCATGTGAGCCACGCACCTGCATTGAGGATCCTGAAATGACCGCCACACCGCCGGACGAACACGCGCTGCACGCCTACGTCGATGGCCGCCTGGCGCCGGAGCAACATGCAGCAGTGGCCGCCTGGCTACACGCGTACCCCGCCCAGGCCGCACGCGTGGCGGGCTGGAAGCGCGATGCCGAAGCGCTGCGTGCCGCACATGCTGGTCTGGCGCCGGAGATGAGCGCCGTGGCATTCACGCCCGCAGCGATTCGCCGCGGGCTGCAACAGCGCCGCCGTGCCATGTTTGCCGTGGCCGCCAGTTGCGTGCTGGCACTTGGCTTGGGGACCGGGCTGGGCTGGCAGCTGCATGCGAGCCGGATCGCCAGCCAACGCGTGCCGATGGCCGATGCAGTAGCCGCCTACCGCCTGTTCGCCGATGCCGGCGCGCATCAGGGCGTTGCGTTGGACGTGCAACGCCGCGCCGAATTGGAACCGTGGTTGCGAACGCATTTCGGCAACGCAGGCGTCGTGCCGGATCTGCGTGCGCAGGGTTATACGTTGCGCGGTGGGCAACTGCTTTCCACACCGGAAGGCGCGGCCGCGATGCTGGTGTATGGCGATGCCGACGGCGCATGCATTGGCTTGTATCTGCGTCCACGCAGCGGACCGATGCCGACCGGCGAGCGCCGCGATGGCCGGCTGTTGGCGCAGTACTGGGCCGAAGGCGATACCGCGTTCGCGCTGGTTGGCCCGGCGACGCAGACACGCATGCGCACGATCGCGCCGTTGTTGCGTCGCCAGGGCTGACCAGCGCAGCGCAAAGGTTGTGTTCGCCTCGGCCTGATTGCAGCGCTGCCCGCGCTCAGCCGCCGTAGCGTTGCTGCAGCATCGCGAACGCCGAGCGCAGTGCCAGCGCTTCGCCGCCGGCGGGCCGGCCGGGGCGGTCGCTGTCGTTCCAGGCGTAGACGTCCAGATGCGCCCACGGCTGGCCGGGTGCCACGAAGCGTTCCAGATACAGCGCGGCGGTGACGGCGCCAGCCATGCGCGAGCCGGCGTTGGCCATGTCGGCAACATGGCTGTTGAGATAGCGCAGATACGGGCGCCATAGCGGCATGCGCCACACCGGGTCGCGGGTCTGTTCGCCGGCACTGATCCAGGCCTGCGCCAGCGCATCGTCGTTGGCAAAGAGCGCCGGCAGGTCCGGGCCCAGCGCGATGCGTGCCGCGCCGGTGAGCGTAGCGAAATCCAGGATCAGATCCGGATGCTGCTCGGTGGCATAGCTCAGCGCATCGCACAGCACCAGGCGGCCTTCGGCATCGGTGTTGTCCACTTCCACCGTCACGCCGGCGCGGGTGGTGATCACTTCTCCAGGGCGGAATGCCTCCGGGCCCACCGCGTTCTCCACTGCCGCAATCAGCAGCGTCAGCCGTACCGGCAACTGTTGCGCCATCACCAGCCCGGCCAGCGCCAACGCATGCGCCGCACCGCCCATGTCCTTTTTCATGTTGCGCATGCCATCGGCCGGCTTCAGATCCAGCCCGCCGGTGTCGAAGCACACACCCTTGCCGACCAGCACCAGATGCGGATGCGCGGTGTCACCCCACTGCAACTGGATCAGTCGCGGCGCGCGATGCGAGGCGCGCCCCACGGCATGGATGGTGGGGAAGTTCTGCGCCAGCAACGCGTCGCCGACGACTGCATCGACCTGTGCGCCATGCGCCTGTCCCAGCGTGCGTGTGGCTTCTTCCAGATGCTGCGGACCCATGTCTTCGGTGGGCGTGTTGACCCAATCGCGCACGCGCAGGCACGCCTGGATCAGTGCATGGGTGTGTGCCGATGGCGTTGCCGCCAGTTCGGCCGGCGCGCGCGGCACCTTGCGATACCGCGAAAAGCGATAGGCGCCCAATCCCCAGCCCAGATGCAGCAACGCCTGCTCGGCATCGCTCAGCGGGTTGGCCAGCGTCCAGCGGCTGGCCGGCGGCAAGGCCATTGGCGCATGCGCGTAGGCGTAGGCATCGGCGCGGTCGCCGATCCCCAGGACTGCTCCGGCCAGCCCGTTGTCGCCCGGCAACAACAGCACGCTGCCCGGCGCGGCATCGAAACGCTGCGCCTGCGCCCATGACAGCACACGGGTGGGCTGCTCCGCGCACCAGCGCGTAAAGCTCTCGCGGTCGAGCACATACAGCGGCAAGGCTGCGGCAGTGGGATCGGTGAAACCGGTCAGGTGCGACATGGGAATCCTCGAGTGCAGCGCCGTGCGCCGTGCAGAGTGGCTCAGGCGGGAAGGGTGATGCCGGCGCGCGCGGGGCCCGGATGCGGTTGCTGCGCGTCCAGCCAATCGGCCAGCCCGGTCATGCTGTCGAACTCAAGATCCGGCTGCTGGGTGGGGTGCGACCACACCGCGCCCTCGCGATTGATCCAGCAGGCACGCAGGCCGGCATCCAGCGCGCCCAGCACATCCATGCGCACATGGTCGCCCACATGCAGCACCTGAGCGGGAGGCACCTCGAGCCGCGCGCAGGCAGCCAGGAAGATGCTCGGGTCGGGCTTTGCGCTGCCGTGTTCGCGCGAGCCCAATTGAAACGCGAAGTGATGCATCAGCCCGATGCGCTGCAGATCGGCATTGCCGTTGCTGAGCGCGGCCACCGGCACATGGGCGGCAATGCGCGCCAGCGCGTCGAGCGCATCCGGATAGCATTCCACCTGGTTGCGCGCCGCATAGAACACTTCGTAGGCCGGCTCCAGCAACGCCAGGTCGCCGCCGCTCTCGCGCAAGGCCATTTCCAGCGTCAACCGGCGCAGTGCGCTGAGGTCGTGATGCAGGTGCGGGTTGTCGGCAAAGCTGCGCTCCCGCAGCTCGCGCATCGCCTCCACCGGAAAGCGCTCGGCAGTCACCGGGCTGTGCTCGCGCATCCAGTCGTACAGCACCTGGTCGATGCGCGCCCCGATCGGCGCAAAGGGCCACAACGTATCGTCGAGGTCGAGGGTGATGGCGCTGATTGGGAAACTCATTGCCGGATTTTACGGGTGTTGCGATAAAAAGGGGATTGGGGAGTCGGGATTGGGGATTGGCAACGGCAGCCGTGCGGTTGCATACCAATCCCGAATGCCGATTCCCCAATCCCGGCTACTCCAGTAGCCGCGCCCAGCGCTGCATCCCGTCCACCCGGCTCAGCACCATCTTGATGCAGACCAGCAACGGCACCGCCAGCAGCAGGCCGACCATGCCCCACAGCCAGCCAAACAGCATCAGCGCCAGGATCAGCATCAGCGGCGAGATCGCCATGCGTCGGCCCAGCACGATCGGTGTGACCACCTGGCCTTCGATCGTGTGCAGCGCCAGGTACAGGATCGCCGGCAGCAGCGAGGACAAGGTGGTACGAAATTCCACAAAACCCATCAGCAGCATCAGCATCACGCCGATCAACGGACCGACATACGGTGCGAAATTCAGCAATGCGACCACTGTTCCCCACAGGATCGCTTCAGGCAGCGGAATCTGCAGCACAGACAAAATGCCGGCAAATACCAGCCCGACCAGCGTGTTGATCACGCTGATGGTGAGCACGTAGCGCGAGACCTCGCGCTCGATGTCCAGCATGATCTCGGTGGTGAAGCGTTGCTGCTGCCGGTTCGGTAGCAGGGCGATCGCATGCCGCTGCAGGCTTTCGCCATACACCATGAAGAAGAACGTCAGCAGCACCACCGCCAGCACCGAGGCCGCCAGCTTGGGCGTGCGGACCAGTGCCTTGTAGGGGTCGTCCATCTGCGTGCGCACGATCTGCACGCCGCGCTGGCCTTCGCCACCGGCCGCGCGTGCAAAGTTTTCCGCTGCCTGGTTGGCTTGCATCACCGGCTTGGTGAGATCGCGCACATCGCGCGCAATCTGGCGCATCTGCCTTGGTGCCTGTTGCACCCATTCGGCGGCGGGGCCGGCCAATTGCGCGGCCAGCGTGACGGTACCGGCCAGGCCAAGGCACAGGATGAGCAAGGCGCCGAGAAATCGCGGGATGTACAGCTTGCGCAAACCCCGCAGGATGGGATTGCCGATCAGCGCGAAAAACGCGGCCAGCATGATCGGCAGGATGATCGTCTGCGCCGCCCATAGCGTGTAACCGATGGCGAGCGTGGCCAGTACCACCAGCGAGGCCGGCGCGCGCGGGCGGGGCGCCGGTGCGGGCGGAAGCGAATCTGCCGCGGTGGCGGCATCCGGTAAATCGACGGGAAGAGACATGCGCGCCCTGGCAGCAGACTGGCGTGCTGCCAGCGGTGCGCCATTATCGGTGCAATGCGTCAACGGCGCGCACAGGGCCTGTGGGCAGGATGTCAGCGAGCGAAGGCTCGTGGCGAACTCGGCCGCACGCGTCCTGGTGCAGGTCGTAAGGCGCCGAATCGCTCGTCGGGGTGGCATTGCCACCGACGCCAGGATCTGCCGCACGCTGCCATCTGCGACAGCACGCAGGCTGCGTGCGAACGGCCGTCAGACCTCGCCGCGATCGGCGACGCTTATTGGTCACCCGTGGCTTGCATTGGTCACCCATGGCGCGCGATCCCCACATCTCCGAGCCATATCGCCAGCGACCGTGGCGAGTATCGGCGAGTAACCACGGCGTGCGGTCATTTGGCGAGTTGGAACGCGCAGATTCGAACATCGCGGTTCGCGGTGCAACGGTTCTTTCGCCCGATCCCCAAGCGCAGTCGTGCGTGTTGCATGCAGGGCCAGCGTCCGAACACCTCCATCCGGCGCGCGTGTACAGTCCGGCGCGCGTGCACAGTCAAATTGGCGCTGGTACGCCGATGCCTTGCACAGCCAATCTGCCAGCCACAACGGCGGCGCAGCAATTCGCTAGCCGCCGCGAATGCCGTCCGCGCTCAGGCCGCGCGATCGGTCGGAACCTGCACCACGGTCACCGGCGGGTCGGCTGCCACTTCCTCGGCATTGTCTGCCGCACGTTCGGCCTGCTCGGAGGCTTCCTGCGCGCGGTGCGCGGTGAACAGCGCAGAGATGGTGCTGATCATCTGCAAAATCTTGGGAATCCCGCCAAGCTTGCTGGCGATGCTGCCCAATGCCGCCTGTGGCTCATGACGGCCGGTGACGAACCCGAGCCCGAAACCCACCGTCACAATCCGTAGCGGGGACCACCCGGCGCGCCAGGTCTGGCGCAGTTCGCTCCAATGCAGGCGCGTTTCCTGCGCGCGTCCTTCGACCAGGAATTCGGCGCGCTCGACGCGTTGACGCAAGGTTCCAAACTTCATGGACGTGCTCCACTGGCAGAGGTCGCCGCGTCGTCGTCCTTGCTGGGGTCATCGAAAATCCCCAGCTTGATGAGCTGACGGCGCGTTGCATTCATGCCGGTGTGGTCGAAGTAGAAAAACACCCGCCATGCCGCGATGCCGGTCACCAGCAGACTGCCCAACGCGGTGAAAAACATCGCCTGGAACCACGATAGTCCGGCACGTTGCAACAGCGCGATGATGGCACCGGCCAGCAGCAACCACGACGAGGCGCCGAACACCACGGCCACGCAGGCCCAGGCCAGGCCACGCCCGAATGCGCTGCGTGCCAGTTGCAGATCGGCCGACACCAGCCGACGCAAGGCGCGGCTGGTGTCCTTGGCCGAGCCCAGCGTTGCACGGCCGGCTGCGCCGACCGCGCGTACGCTTTCGTCCAGTCCTGGCGTCTGCGCGCGCGCGTCTGGCGCGTCGGTTCCGGCAGCGGGAGAGGCCTGATCGCTCACGACTTAGTTGTCGTTGCTGCGTGCCAGCTTGGCGATGACCCAGCCAGCAGCGAAGGCAACGCCGAAGGCAGCCAGCGGACGCTCGCGGATCAGATCGGTAGCGCTTTCCAGCAGATCGTTGCCCTTGGCGACCAGGACGTCCATCTGTTCCTTGGCAGCGGCACCGCCGAACTCGGCAGCGGCCATGCCGGCCAGCGCGGTGTCGGACAGTTCGGCCTTGACGTTGGCGCGACCGAGCTTGAGCTCATCGCCAGCGGCGCTGGTGGCACCGCGGACGGCTTCGCCAGCAGCGCTCGCTGCCGACTTCAGGTGGGTGCCGGCTTCGCTCAGGTTTTCCTTCAGCTGATCGGTATTGGTGGGGCTCATGCGATATCTCCTTCGGTCATTGATGGCAGCCGCCACTCACGTGCGGTCGAGCAGTAGCAATAGCATCGGGGGGGTGTAGGAGGCGTTAGTGGAAGCACCTTCCGGTGCACATCGCGTCAACGCATCAGCGCGTCGTATTGCGCGTTGCCACGCAGGATGCGCACGACAAGCTGCTGCGGCTTACGCTGGAAATTGGCGCGCCAGCTGGCAAGGTCGGCGAACTCGCCCACGCTGCTGGCCACGATCACATCGCCGGCGACCAGGCCGTTGGCGGCAGCGCGACCGCCGCGTTTGACCTCGCTCACCATTACCCCCGTGATGCCTGACTGACGCAGCGATTCGGGGAGATCGACGAAGGTCGCGCCGGTCAGTCGCGGGTCCAGCATATCGCCGGTGACGGCGCGATCCTGCTCTTTCAGCGTGGCCTTGAGCTTGAGCGGCTTGCCATCGCGACGGATATCCAGCGTCACCGCACTGCCCACCGCCTGCAGGCCTTCGTAGTTGTGCAGCGCTTCGGCGCTGTCCACGCGCTGGTCGTTGGCCGCCACCACCACGTCGCCCGGTTGCACGCCTGCCGCGGCCGCTGCGGAACCCGGCAACACCCGTGTCACCAAGGCGCCGCGCAACGAATCCACGCCCAGGCCCTGCAACATCTGCTGGGTGAGGTTCTGGGTCTCCAGGCCGAGCGTGCCGCGCACCACCACGCCCTTGGTCACCAATTGCTCGACCACATTGCGTGCCAGGTTGGACGGAATCGCCAGCCCAAGGCCGATATTGCCGGCCATGCTGCCCTGCGGATTGAAGCTGGCGGTGTTGATGCCAACCAACTGGCCTTGCAAGTTGACCAGCGCGCCGCCCGAATTGCCGGGGTTGATCGAGGCATCGGTCTGGATGAAGTTCTGATAGCCCAAGCCGCGAATTCCGCTGCGCCCCACGGCCGAGACGATGCCGGAGGTAACGGTCTGGGTGAAGCCGAACGGGTTGCCGATGGCCACCACAAAATCGCCCACACGCAGCGCGTTGCTGTCGGCCAGTTTGATATCGGTGAGGTTGTCGGCCTTGATGCGGATCAGCGCGATGTCGGTATCGGCATCGGAGCCGATGAACTCGGCCTTGACCGTGCGTCCGTCGCCGAGCGTCACCTGCACGTCGTCGGCGTTTTCGATGACGTGGTGGTTGGTCAGGACATAGCCTTTTTGCGCATCGATGATCACGCCCGAACCCAGCGATTCGTTGATGCGATCCTGCGGCACCTGCGGAAACAGCCGGCGCAGGATCGGGTCATTGAAGAACGGGTTGCGGACGCGCACCACCTGTTTGGTGTTCACGCTCACCACTGCTGGCATGGCCTGCTGCAGCATCGGCGCCAACGACGGCACTGGCTGGCCGGCCACCGCGGCTGGCAATGCGGCGGCCGTCGGCAGGGTGAAGGCGGCATTGCCGGGGGGCGTGGCTTCGGCGCGATTGTCGAGCCAGGCGTTGACGCCGGTGGCGGCAAATCCGCCGAAGGCGGCGGCCAGCGAAAGAGTCAGCAGGGTAGGCAGCGGTCGCATGGAACGGATTCCGGGTTACGCGGTGGATGAGGAATAGGGCGTCTGACTGCGTAAATCAAGCTGAACGAGAGTGCCTGCGCGCAATTTAACTGCCGGTGAAAGTGCCACGCATCCCTTGCCCTGATTGCGTTGACAGCCCGACGGGCCGGGCGTAGCGTCCGCTTGATCCGATGCCTGTTCAGCATGTTGCGTGCGGTCGCGCATCGCCTAGGTTTCCCGCACTGACGCCCTTAAGGAGGGTCTATGAGCAACGGCAATGGCGTAACGGCAACCCTGTCCGACGCCGTCGATAGCGTAAAAAGCACCGCCACCGAATTGACCGAGACCCTCGCCAGCACCGCCAGCGAGGCGGTTGCCAGCGTGCAGGAGGCGGCAGGCACGGCGGTGGAAGAGGTCAAGACGCAGGTGGCCAAAGCGCGCAAGGCAGTGGTCAAGGTCGAAAAGAACATGGCCAAGAACGCCGGCAATGCAGCCACCGCAGTGAAACGCAGCGTGGCCAGGACCAAGCGCTCGCTGGCGGCCACCAAGGACGCTGCCAAGGACACGCTGGTCGCCACCAAGGAGGCCGCCAAGCAGAAGCTCACCGCCACCAAGGACGCGGCTAAGCAAACGTTGACCTCGACTACGCAGGCCGCCAAGCAGAAGTTGAGCAGCACCAGCGCCGCGGCCAAGAAGAAGATCACCGACACCAAGGCCACTACCAAGCGCAAGCTGGAAACCGCCAAGGCCAATGCCAAGGCCGAGGCGGCCGCACTGAGTGCCAAGACCGCTGCCAAGAGCGCCGCACGCAAGACCGCCGTCGCAACGGTGAACGCGCGCACGGCGGCGAAGAAGGCTGCGAAGAAGGCGGTGGCCAAGTCGGCGGCAGCGAAGAAGCCGCTGGTCAAGCCTGCAGCCAAGAAGGCGCCGGTCGCCAAGCAAACCGCGACCAGGCAGGCCGCAGTAAAGAAGGCCCCGCTCAAGAAAGCCGTGACCAAGACTGCGTTGAAGAAAGCCGCCAAGGTCACCAAGACCCCGGCTACACGTGCCGTGGCAAAGACCACCGCCGCGCGCAAGGCAGTGGGCAAGAAAGCGGCAAAGCGCGTCACGCGCTGAGGTTGTCAAGCAGGGCGCAGGCGAGATGTGCGGGTCGCCAGGTAGCGTGGAAGGCGTGCAGCGCACGCGATAGGTGTCACCGACCCTGTGCAATGGTGAAAACGCCGGCGCTGTTCAACAGCGTCGGCGTTTTTGTTGCAGCAGCTTTGGCTAGCGCTCCCGCCTGCAGCCAACACGCTGATGACCCTGCACTGCGCGGGAGGATTGCCCGAACGTATCGCGTACGTGTACTCCGATACGCACAGGCATCGCGCATGCAATAAAAGGAACAAGGCCTAGCGCATGCCATCGACCAATTGTTTCGCACCCAGGACGATCCCTGCCTTGGCCGCGCCATACGCACCGAGGCTGGCCTTGATGTTCATCGCATTGGGATACTGCTTTTCGACATAGGCCGCCAGCAAGCGATCGCTTGACGCGTCGAAGATTTCCACCGCATAGCTGACCGAGCCGGAGAATGCGCCTTCCTTGCCACGCGCGGCCTGGACGGCATTGTAGGAGCCCCCACCGATATCGACCTTCATGAAGGTGCCGATGACCCGTTTGCTGGGTTTGGCGCCGGTCAAGGTGAGCCGCACACGCAAGGTGTCGCGCCCGATGGCAGTGGTGGGCTGCCAGCGCTGGCCAATTGCGTCGCCGAACTCGCGTTGCATGAAATCGGCGAGCATGCGTTTGTCCTGCTCGGGCACCTCTTCGAATTGCGCATCCGGACCGCGGTAAATGCTCACCGGTTCGACGAATACGGTCCGATACCGCGACCAATCGACCTCGCCGTGATACGCGTACGGCATGCGGCCGCCGCGGCTGCCATCGTGCGGACGCAGGTAGCTCGAAGATGGTAGTTGGCGATAGGGCACGGGGCGGGTGCTGGCGCAGCCGATCAGGCTGACGCTGACAACGGCGAGTGCGCAGTATCGAACGAAGTAGGAAGTCGACATTGAGAATGACCTGGTGCAAGAAGGTGGGTGGGCGCAGTCCCTGCGCGTTGTCGTGACCTGATGTTCAGTGCAATAGAACGCTGGCAGCTGCCAGGGCCAAGACCGCTATTGCGGCAGTGAACAACACGCCGCGCTTGGCCAAATACTGCAGGCGGCGGGCATCGCGCGCGCTGCGGATATCCGGCAACGCGCACCAGATGTCGCGGTTGCGCGTGCCGGGCAGGCCGCAGCGAAATTCCGGCGCGACAGGCAGCGGATGCGCGGCCACGGGGTCGTTGGCCGCGCACTGCCCGACCGCCAGCGATCGTGCGGTAGGGAGGTGTTGGGTGAAACGGATCGAGTGAGGCATCACCAGGCATCCTTGATGCGTGCGGTGAGTACACGGTAGGCAAACGAGTTTGGGAACTTATTGGTTCGTCGCGACGACGGCGCACCCCGGCGAAGGCAAGGTATTTCCGTGCGCCACACCAAAGTGTCCGCAGTAGAGCGCCTACCCAAACGGAGCGCGCAGTGGTCAGGTGGTATTGACGGCGCTCGGGAACCGCACCGTAAGCCGCAGATAGGCCGTATCGCGTTTCGCGCTGGGCCCGTGCGTGCGCAGTCGCGCATTCCACGTGCGGCCACTGGTCCATCGCGCTCCAAGCACTAACCGCGCCAGCCCGTGATTGCGTAGCCGTTTGGTTGGCCGCGTATCGTCGTGCTCTCGCGCTACAGCACAGGCAGATTCAGGCCGCGCCGGCGGGGCGGTCGCCGGCAAACACCACGCGCACGCAGAGGTCGCGTCCATCGTTGCCGTCGCCGGCTTCGATCGTTGCTCCGTGCAGGCGCGCAATGCCGGCGACGAGCGACAATCCGATGCCACTGCCCTGTACGGGGCGACCGGGCACACGATAAAACCGCTCGAAAATAGAGGTCTGCGCGCCTTCGGGTACACCGGGACCGTCATCGCTGACCTGCAAGAAGGGGTGCAATACGTCAGCACGCACACAATAGCCGCAGCTCACTTCCACCTTGCCATGCAGGCGGCCATAGCGGATGGCGTTGTCGACCAGGTTGCGGATCAGAATGCCCACTGCATCCACATCGCAACGCAGCAGGCAGGGCGATGCCTCAACCTGCAACTGCATCTGGCGTGCGTCGGCCTGCACGCTGAATTCGTCCATCACATGCGAGATCAGCTCGCCCATTTCGACTTGATGATAGGCCGCTGAACTGATGCCGGCATCCAGTCGCGCCAGATCCAGCAATTGTTCGGCCAGCCGATTGCTGCGACGCGCGGTTTCCAGCAGTTGGCCCAGCGCGGCGTCCTTGGCCTCCAGTGTGGGCGCGCGCAATGCGACCTCGGCGTAGGCATGCAGTGCCGAGAGCGGGGTGCGCAGTTCGTGCGCGGCATCGGCGACGAAATCGCGCTCGGCCTGCACGGCCTGTTCCACCCGCGCCAACAAGGTGTTGAACGAGGCGATCAATGGGCGGACTTCGTCGGGCGCCTGAGCCAGCGGCACCGGCTCGGTATCCAGGCCGGTGCGTTGCGCGATGGTGCCGGACAAGGCGCGCAGCGGCCCCAGCGAGGTCCGCACGGCCCACCACATCAATAGCCCCAGGATGCCCAATTGCACGGTGTTGAGCACCACCGCAATCAGGGTCTGCTTCACGCTCATGCGCGAGGATGGGTTGCCGATCGGGGTCGACGTTACCGCCGCGTCGGGCGGTTCTGCCTGCATATCGAAGCGCTGCTGGAGCGCGTCGGGCAAGATGGCGATCAGTCGATCGCCGAGCAGGTTGAGTTCCTGCTCGAACACGCTGTGATGACCCTGGGTGACCAGTGCGACCAGGATCCACAGAGAGGTGGACCAGCTCAGCAGAACGATCGCGGCCAGCGCCGCCAGCATGCGTGCCTGCAGCGACTTCATTCAGGGGTCTTTCCGACCATGTAGCCCTGGCCGTAGACGGTGGAGATCAGCGCATCGCCCAGCTTGCGCCGCAACTGGTGCACATACACCGCGATCATGTTGCTGCCGCCTTCGGATGGGCCGCCATAGACGCCTTCTTCCAGCTGATCCTTGGTGACCACGCGTCCGGCACGTTCCATCAACGCCAGCAGCAGGCGGTATTCGTGTGCGCTCAGCGCCACCCATTTGCCGTCCTTGGTGACCTTGCGGCTGCTCGGATCCATACAGACGTCGCCGTGGCTGAGCAGGGGCACCACGCGGCCCTGGCTGCGCCGGGTGACCGCCCGCAGCCGCGCCATCAGCTCGTCGAACTGAAACGGCTTGACCAGATAATCGTCGGCGCCGGCATCCAGACCGCGGATGCGGTCGGTGAGCTGGCCACGCGCGGTCAGCGCGATCACCGGGGTGGCATCGTAGTGGCTGCGCATGAAACGGATCACGCTCAGCCCGGACTCGCCCGGCAGGCCGATATCCAGCAACACCGCACTGTAGCGATGGTCCACCAGCACCGTCTTGGCGGCATTGGCATGACCGACATGATCGATGGTCCATGACTGCTGACGCACACCATCGCAGATGGCGTTGGCCAGCATGGTGTCGTCTTCGACGAGGAGCAGATGCATGGGTGTTCTGTCGTGCGCAGGGCCAGTCCGAGATCCGCAGCACTGTCGGTGATGAAGCTTAGGCAAATATTAGTGCATGGCCGAACCGCACGCAGGCCAGGCCATGCATGCCGTTCGGCCCCGTTTGGTCAGGCCCGCTCAGCGCTGCAGGATGGCGCGCAGCGCAGCGTCCAGGTGGAGGTACTGAAAGCGGAAGCCGGCATCGAGCGCGCGCTGCGGCAGCACGCGCTGGCTGATCAGCAGCAGGTCGGCCATCTCGCCGAAGCCCAGCCGCAGCAAACCGCCCGGCAATGCCAACAGGGCGGGGCGGTGCAGCACCTGGGCCAGCGTGCGTGCGAAGTCGGCATTGGTCACCGGATTGGGCGCCGTCGCGTTGTAGGCGCCAGGCTGGCCTTGCTGCAGCAACCACAGCAAGAGCGCGACCATATCGGCGCGGTGGATCCAGCTCATCCAGTGCCTGCCATCGCCGAACGGTCCACCGCCGCCGAATCGGAATGCCGGCAGCATGCGGGCCAGCGCGCCGCCATCGCGATCCAGCACGATCCCGGTGCGCACCCAGCTCACCCGCGGGCCGAGTGCGGCGATGGTGTTGGCTTCGGCTTCCCAGTCGCGGCACAGCACCGCGGAAAAGTCATCGCCGGCGGGCTCGGCTTCGGTCAACGCAGTATCGCCACGTTCGCCGTAGTAGCCCACCGCCGAGCCGGAAATCAGTACCGAGGGGCGTTGCGCGGCCGGCTGCTGCGCGATCCAGGCCTGCAATTGGCGCGTGATGCCCAGGCGCGATTGGCGGAAGCGCTGCTTGCGGGCGTCGGTCCAGCGGCCGGCGGCCAGCGGCTCGCCAGCCAGGTTGATGACTGCATCGGCCTGTACCCCATCCAGCGTGCGCACGGCGGTGATGCCGGGCAGGATGCGCGTGGCGCGCTGCGGGTCGCGGGTCAGCACGCTGACTTGATGGCCGGCCTGCAGCAATGCCGGGCACAGGGCCTGGCCAATGAAGCCGGTGCCGCCGGTGATGAGCAGATGCATGGAGGGCTCCTGGCCGAATCGATGCGGCACGATAGGCCAGGATCGCGCCAAGCGAGGTGAAGCTGGCGCGGGCATGCGGCTGTGCGCTGCGGCCGTCGGCCTGCAGCGTGGCCTACGACCTCGACGATAGCGGCGTGTGCTGCCCACCTAACGCAAACGCGCCGGACTGGCCGGCGCGTTTGCAGGGTGAGCGCTCGATCAGCTGCTTACTTGGACGATGACACCGCGTGGGCGCGTTCGAAGTGCGCCGAGACAACGCGGCGCGTCTGCTCCAGATGCTGCTTGACCGGCGCGCTTTCTGCGGCGGGCAGCAGCTCCGAATCGATGATCTTGATGGTGTCGCCATGGTCGATGACCATGGTGCGCATGAAGGCATTGCGGTAGGCGTCCTTGCCGTCCGGCAAGGTCAGCGTCTTGGACAGCGCTTCCACTGCCGCCTTGCCCTTGGCACGTATGGCCTGCGCGCGCGAGCTCTCGGATGCGCCAAGCGACTTGGTCTTTTCGAGGTTGGCTTCATGGTCGTGCAGCATCTGTTGCGCGAACTCGCCGGTGGCTCCGCCCAGATCCTGTTCGATGGCCTGCTTGGCGAGTGCGATCTCGTTGTCGTCGATCGCAGCCAGCACGCCCAGCACTGCCCCATCGCCCTTGGCCAACTCGGTCGCGCCGCTGCCACTGACGGGCGCGGCCGTCGGCTCGGGCGACACTGCTGGCGCAGTGCGCGAAGCATCGCCGCCGGGGCGATCGCAGGCAGTCAGAGAGAGCATGGCCAGCAGCGAAGCGGTGAGAAGCGTGACTTTCATGAAGATCCTGGAGTGAATCGGCAATTGCCGGAGGTGGAATGCAAAGGAGCCGCTAGGCGGCTCCGGGGAGGTTGGTCAGGCCCACTGCGGCTGGGCGACGGGGGCCAAGCCCAATGGTCTGGCAGGCACCTTGGGTGCACGCACGGCCTCCTGCGCACTGCGGCAGGTACGCGCCATGCGCGCGGTGCGTTCGCGAATCAACGCGTGCTCGCTGACCGGCGCGCTACCCAACAGACTGGCCACGTGGAAGCCAAGGATCTCCTCCGCGCGGTCGCCCTGGTCGCTGACGATGTGCGGCACCAACCGCTCCAGTCGTTCCAGCTCCTGCTGCACTTGATACGGGGTTTTCATGACGATCTCCAATGAAAAACAGATGTTGCTCGATACTGCGGACTCAACTATTGCGCGCGCCCAGGCGCTGCCAACAATCGGTTGCCAACTGTTCGTAGTTGGACTGTGTGCTGGAAGAAATGAAGTGGTGCTCCAAGCGGTCCCGAAATAAGCGCAGACGTTCCTGGTCGCTCGAACGCGGGGCTTGCAGGTAGATGTCGCAGGCCATTTTCACCACCGGGGACAACTCGCTGAACTTGCCTGCGCCCAGGTTGCCCTGGGCATGCCGCGCCTGCCAATGCGCGATTTCGGCCTGTACATCGATGACGGATGGATCTCTGCTCATGACTGGGGGTGTTCCGCTATAAACAAACTTGACCTGCAGGGTAACTGCGGGTATGTCAACGATTGATCATCGAACCCGACCATTGCAGCGCGTCGGCGCATTGCACGCTTAATTGGTCAGATTGTTCGAGCGCGTCTACACGCCACGCATGCAGGCGCGTGCAAGTGGTGCATGCGTACGACGTGACCGCGTTTGAAACCTTGTGGTCGAGGCAACGCGTTGGTCTCGTATTCGTTCCGATGTCGCCAAACTGGTGCGCCTGACCAACTTGAGTCCAGGCGCGTAATGGACAATCGGGCGAAAATCGCTTTCGCAATGCCGCATTTCACAGAAGATTCTGAACCGCTCCACACCTGTGTAACGTCTGATCATTAAGGTAGGGGGCGACGTAATGGAGCGAGAGTACCCAGGATGCAGGACAGCGAGACCAGTAGCCGTAAGCCGCATCATGCGAGCGGCACACCTGAAGCACGCGTGTGGTGGCATGCCTTGTTGGAGTTGCGCGGAGGCCGTATCGCCATCAGTTTGATCGTGGTGTTCCTGATCGTGCTTGGCCTGTATCTGGCCTTGAAGTAAGGCCAGACAACACCTGCTTTTTAGACCCGTCCCTCAGCTGCGACCGAGGCCAGTAACAACGCGCGATCACGCCGCAGGTGAGAGGTCATGGCACAGACGCACTATCGCCACGTGCTTGGGCATGCCATGCGCCGGGTGCCCGAGCACGGTCATGAGCGTGCCACACATGCATGGGTATGTCGCGAGATTGCGCGCTTGCTGGGTGTGCCCGATGCCGGCGTCGCCGGCCATGGCGTGATTGAAGGAGGAACATTCCACGTACCTGACGACACGCTCACGACTGCGCAAGCGCGTGGGCTTGGCATCCACGGCGTGGACGACTTGCTTGGCGGTATCGTGCCGCATGCATTTCTGGCCACCAAGGTCATCGGCCACCCATTGATTGGCGCCGATGCGGCACGTCCTGCAGGCTGGGATCAGGCGCTGGCCACGTCGCTGATTCCCGCCACGCTGCCGGGCTACACCGCGTTTTCTCGCCCGGATGCGATGCACGCATTCGAGGCGCTGTCTGGTGGTGGAGACGTGCGCCTGAAGCTGCCCACCGGCGTGGGCGGCAACGACCAGTGGCGCATCGCCGACGCATCGCAGCTAGCGCAGGTGCTGGACAGCCTGCCCGAGACCTATCTAGGCACGCATGGCGGCGTGCTGGAACGCAATATCTTGCAGCCGGTGACGCATAGCGTGGGCGAGTTGTGTTTGGCAGGTGTCCAGATTGCGTACTACGGCACGCAATGCAGCGTGCCCGATGCGGACGGCAGCGAGGTGTACGGCGGCTCGTCGTTGCGCGTCTTTCGTGGGTCGTTGGAGGCACTGATGGCGACCGCGTTACCATCGCTCGAACGGCAGGTGGTCGAGCAAGCGTGCAGATACGATCGATGCGTCACCGCCGCGTATCCTGAGCTGCAGATTTCCCGCCGCAACTACGATGTGGTCAGCGGTCGGGATGCTATTAACGTCCCGGTATGCGGCGTGCTGGAACAATCCTGGCGAATCGGTGGCGCAACCCCGGCCGAACTCGCTGCAATCGCCGCGTTCCAGCACGATCCCGCGTTGCAGTGGATCAATGCGTCCACACACGAAATCTATCAGGGCCAGCCGCCGGCCGATGCGCAGGTCTACTATCGCGCAACCCAATCCGGTCCAGGGCCGCGTTACAAATACAGGAGCATCTCTGCGACGTAATGGAAGCCAAACTTTCCAGTATCGATATCCCGGTCGGCCAGGACGCACTCAGTGGCACCTTGCTCACGCCCTCAGGCATGCCTGCAGTGTTGTTCGTGCACGGCTGGGGCGGCAGCCAGCACCACAGCCTGGTACGTGCGCGCGAGGCAGCAGGCCTGGGCTGCATCTGCATGACCTTCGATCTGCGTGGTCATGAGGGTTACGCATCGATGCGCCAGACCGTGACACGCGCACAGAACCTGGACGACATCAAGGCTGCGTATGATCAATTGGCGGCTCTGCCCTACGTGGATGCGCAGTCGATCGCCGTGGTTGGCCTGAGTTACGGGGGCTATCTGTCCGCACTGCTGACGCGCGAGCGCCCGGTGGAGTGGCTGGCGTTGCGTTCGCCTGCGCTCTACAAGGATGCCCACTGGGACCAACCCAAGGTCAGCCTCAATGCCGACCCGGAGCTGATGGCGTACCGCCGGCAGCGCCTGCGCCCGGCCGACAACATCGCCCTGGCCGCCTGCGCCGAGTACAAGGGCGATGTGCTGTTGGTGGAAGCCGAACACGATGTGATCGTGCCGCAGCCGGTGCTGCACAACTACGCGCGATCATTCGTGCAGGCGCGTTCGCTCACATCGCGCGTCATCGCCGGTGCCGACCATGCGCTCAGCATCAAGGAGCACCAGCAGCAATACACGCGCGCACTGATCGACTGGCTGACCGAGATGGTCGTCGGCCGGCGTATCGCATTGGCCAAGGAGGTGGTGGCCACGCGCAAGCAGTTGCTCAAGGATCAGCAAGGCGCTGCTGCGACCCAATTGGAGCAGAGCACTCCGGTCTTTCGCGGCGACATCCGGGCGGTAGAGAAGACCGCAGGTTAGGCGTCAGGAACGAGGTAGCGCGTGCAACACCGTGCGGGCGTGCATGCGTTGCTTCCACGGCGTGTTGGACGTCTAGTGCGCGCGGGCCGTCGTGTGGGTAGATCACCCTGGAATGCGTGTCGGCATCCATGCACTTCCAGTGACGCCCGACGAGCAACGAACGTTCATCACTCCACAATGCAGGGCGGGCCCGAATAGGCCCGCCCTGGGTCAACGCATTGCGCTCGCCGCGGCAATCTTTACCAGGCCGCTGCGATCAAGCCTCAGACGCGCGGATCGGTTGGGTTGCGGCGCGCCGCTGCATCGTGATGATCCGAATCGAACGCCTCACGCACCGCATGCTTGGCCTTTTCCCAGCTCAGACGCGAATTGGCCTTGAAGCGGTCCCAGCCATCGCCCAGGTCGCGTTCCAGATGGTCGTCCCACTGGCGACCGGCATGCTGCTGGCGCGCCTGCATGCCATAGCGGTAAGCCGGACGATAGTCGTCATACGAATACTCGGCATCGCGGTAGCGGGCGCTGTCGAAGCGACCGGCGTAGTGCGTATCGCTGTCGCGATAGACCGTGTGGGTACGGTCCGCACGCTCCCATGCGTCGCGTGCTGCAAGCCGGGCTTCGTCCCACTCCAGGCGCGATTGCCCGCGGTTGCGTGGCCATTCCCCAGCCAAGGTGGCTTCGGTTTCTTCCCAGGTGCTGGTCGGGCGGGTTTCGCGTGCCTGCAAACCGAATCCGTAGACGGTGGCGTAGTCGCGATCGTAGTCGGTGCCTTCCTTGTAGTAAGGACGGTTGCGATGCTCCTGCCGCCAGTATTCGGTCTCCACCGTGGGGTCGAGCCGTTCGGCCACGCCCTTGCCAGCTGCAGCGCCTGCAACCACACCGGCTGCTGCACCAATCAAGGTGCCAAGCGGCCCGAACACCGTGCCCGCCAGCGCGCCAGCTGCAGCACCGCCGGCGATGCCGCCCACGCCCACCCCAACCGGATGCGAACCAGGCGCTCCGGAGATCGGGTCGCGGTTCAAGTCCTTCGCTTCCTCCTTGCGTTCCTGCTTGTCGAGATTGCTCATACCGCCTCCGGATTATCTGTTGGATGCGCCCTGTAGATCAGACCGCGAACGAGGCGCCACGATGGCGTCGAAAGAGTGAAACGCGCGTGCTTTGATGTGAGCGCTGCCGCGACATGACTGAACTGTGCAGTGCATTGCGGATGAGGTTGCTCGCTCGCGCTTGCAACGTGTCTGTAGTGAAGAGGGCCGCAAGCGCGGCCCTCTTCTATCCCTTGATGCACACCACCTGGCGCAAGGTGTGCAGCACCTCGACCAGATCCCGCTGCGCCGCCATCACTGCATCGATGGACTTGTACGCGGCAGGCGACTCGTCGATCACTGCCGCGTCCTTGCGGCATTCCACATGTGCGGTGGCCTCGCGATGCTGTGCCAGGGTGATTTGCGCGCGTGCAGCGGTCCTGCTCATCACGCGCCCTGCGCCGTGGCTGCAGCTGTGGAAACTGTCGGCGTTGCCCAACCCGCGCACAATGTGGCTGCGCGTGCCCATGCTGCCCGGAATGATGCCCAGCTCGCCGGCACGAGCGCTGACCGCGCCCTTGCGGGTGATCAACAATTCCTCGCCACCGTGCGTTTCCTTTTGCACATAGTTGTGGTGGCAATTGACTGCGAGCTTTTCCAGCTGGAATTTGGGCAAGCGGTGACGCATCTCGGCCAGCACGCGCGCCATCATCGCCTCGCGATTTTCGCGGGCGTAATCCTGCGCCCACGACACCGCTTCGACATACTCGTCGAACAAAGGCTCGCCCTGCATGAAGAAGGCCAGGTCCTTGTCGGGCAGATGAAAACCCAATACGCGATGCGCCAGTTGCTCACGCGCGCGCTCGATGAAATACGTGCCGATCAGGTTGCCGGTGCCGCGCGAACCGCTGTGCAGCATCACCCAGACCGCATCGGTTTCGTCCAGGCAGATCTCGATGAAATGGTTGCCGCCACCCAGCGTGCCGATCTGGCAGTCCAGCTTGTCGGTCCGGATGCGCTTGTGCTGCTGCTTGATGGCGTCCAGACGCTGCACCAGCCCGGACTGCGCGATGCGGGTCTGGATGCTGTCCGGCAGCTTGCGGTGCTCGCCGCCACGGCCGTTGCCCACCGGCACGCTGCGCTCGATGCTGGAACGCAGCTGCGCCAGACTGTCGGGCAGGTCGTTGGCGCGCAGCGTGGTGCGCACCGCCGCCATGCCGCAGCCGATATCCACGCCGACCGCCGCCGGGATGATGGCGCCACGGGTCGGAATCACCGAGCCCACGGTTGCGCCTTTGCCCAGATGCACGTCTGGCATCACCGCGACCCACGGACCGACAAACGGGACCGCTGCGATATTGCGCAGCTGCGCATGCGCCTGCTCTTCCAGCGGCACGCCGCGTACCCAGCCCTTGATCGGGGTGCTGCTGCCTTCGGCGTGCAGAAATTCAAAGTGTTGTGATGTACTCATTGTTGTCATTACGTTGCGGCAGTGCGTGGCAGATCCTTCCGCCACGCGCAGCCTTCATTGCCTGATCGTCACCAATTGTTTCAGCACGCCATCCAGGCCGCCGAATACGGTGAGCTTGTCGATCTTTTCGGTGACCTTTTCCAGCGCCTCCAGTTCCTTCAAACGCATCAGTACCGGGCTGTCTTCGATCAGCTTGGCGGTGTTGAGCAACGAGCGCGTGGCGTTGGCCTCTTCGCGCCGACGGATGACGTTGGCTTGCGCCTGCTTCTCCGCCTGCACGACTGCGTTGAGGATCTCGCGCATCTCGCCCGGCAGGATCACGTCCTTGACGCCGACACCCAGTACCTCGATGCCGAAGCCGCTCACGCTGCCGCGCACATACCCGAAGATATCTGCATCCAGGCAGGCCTTGTCGCCCAACAACTCGTCCAGCGTCTTGGCCGAGACTGCGCGCCGCAAACCGTACTGCAACTCGCGATACAGGTAATCGCCGGCCTTGGCCACGCGCGTACGCATCGCCACGGCATCGGTGACGCGCATGCTGGCGGCCAGGTTGACCCGCAACGACACCTTGTCGCGCGTCAACAGCTCCTGTCCGGACACTTCGACCGACTGCACGCGCAGATCGATTACGTCGGTGCTGATGTTCTTCTGGAAATTCCAGAATGCATAAGCCCCCGGCCCGAACGGTGCAAGCAGCTTGCCGTCGACGAACACCAGCCCTTGCGACTCGGCCGGCACATCCATGCAGACCGCCACACGCGACAGCGTGCCGAGCTGGCGCAGCCTGCGCTGCACATCGGTGGGCACCTGCAGCCCGTCGCCCAATGGCAGGGTCTGCACCTCGATTGCCGACGGACCACGCCAGTAAAGCGTGCGCGTGCCCGGTGGCAGCACGTCGTCGAGCTTGCCGTTGCGGATCAGCAAGCCGACCTGCACGGTGCCGATGTCGGCCAGCACGAAGTGTTGCGGCAGGATGCTGCCGAGCGTGTCGATCAGCATTTCTGCATCGCAGCCCACATCGGCGCCTTGCGTGATGGCGTGGACGATGACCTGGCGGCGACCCAACGGGTCGAACAGGCGATAGACGCCGGGGACGAGCACGCGCTCGAACCGACGGTTGCGATACACCAGGCCGCGCTCGCCGTCACCGATCACGACCCTCTTGGTCCAGAACATGGCACTTCTCCTTGGGTTTGGCTCTGGTGGTCCGATCCGGGAATGCAGCCGTTCCGCCGCCCGGATCGGACTGCTGGCGGAACGTGTGCCGATGCAACGCGGCGTTGAAAGGTGGAAACGCCGGTGACGGCGGCCGTGCGGGGCGCAATGCGCTGTTGGCGCCTGCATTTGTGTGACTGCTGCGGTGCGATGGCTTGCGTAGCGGCAGCGAACGGCGCAGCACGCGCGTTCAGGGCAATGGCCCGGCAGGGGCGCCGCTGCTGCAGGCAGTCAGGCGATGGCTTGCCTGTTGCCTGCGGCATGGGCGTTTCCGTAAGGGGACTTGCGTCCCGAGGAATGACCGAGAAGGTCATGCATGGAGCGGGATTCGAACCCGCGACAGACAGATTACAAATCTGTTGCTCTACCCAACTGAGCTATCCAGGGGCGGGTATTCCGGAATCGAACCAGGACTACGGCTTTCGCCGCCGCTCCACCAGGAGCCGATACCCGTAACGAGAAACATGCCAAAGAGTTCGGTATACGCCACGGCATCGCCGCGCGCACCAGCTGGAATAAACTCCAGGCCGCTGAATATCTTTCGCAGTGTTTCTGATCACCGTTTTATTCAAACGGTAATTCTTGTCTGTGCATGACCACGCGCTACCCGTGCCCGGCACCTGGGCACAGCGCTCTCGCGCCTGGTCGCGTGCAACGTCCATGTTGTCGGGCAATCCATGCCCGGGTGCCTGGAAGGTCATCCACAAGATGTGATGCGAACGCACAACGAAAAACGCCCCGGGATGCAGCATCCAAGGGCGTTCGCGTGCCTCGGAGATCGAGTGACCGATCTCCTTGTGAGGGGATCAGTCGAAGAGGGTGATGCGCACGTCTGCTTTCTTCGTGCGCACATACGATGCCGCGCGGTGCGCGCTGGGCAGTCGATTGAATGTGGCGGAGTTGAGCAGGGACATGAGGTCGGTTCGGTGAAAGTGCAGACGTGGCTGCTGAGGGCGCGAACATTACCTGCGTCTTTTTAACGGTGCAAGCACTTTATGCAATTATTTTTCGGATTATCTTTCGCGAAGCGAAAGAGAATGCAGCTGTGTATCGGCTACAACGCGCTGATGGAATCGAAGAGGGCGGTGGAATCCGGCGATGATCTGATTCAAGCACCGCCGATGACGCATGCCGGTAGCGCGTCGTGAGCAGTCGTCGGAAAGTTTGCACGGCGCGCTCAAAATCGCTGTAGACACCCGGTCCATGCGCCGATGCCGATGCCCGCAGCGCGCGGACGCCGGCAAGCAATCAACCGCCGTGCGTGCCCAGGGTGCGCGCGCCGGTGAGGATCATGCGCAGCATCTGCGAGATCTGCTCGATCAGCTCGGGATCTTTTTCCGGCGGCGAATCCATCGCCACCGCGCCCATCGCAAACACCAGCCGGGTGATCGCCTTGGACACCAGGGCAGGAGCATGCAGCTTGGCGTTGTCGGCCGCGGCCAGGCGAATCAGGTCCACGCGCAGCTCGTCTTCGAAATAGGTCAGTTCGCGCTCCACTGCCTGCTTGAAGGCGTCAGAGCCCACCGCGCCTTCGCGCAACAGCACGTGCAGCAGCTTGTCGTCGGCGCGCAGCTGTTCCATGAAGGCTTCGACCGAAACACGGATGACACTGCGGTCGGTGGAGGTCGCGCGCTGGCGCGCCTGGCCGATGATGGTGCGCAGCGAACGCCCGGCCAGGTCGATCAAGGCCACGGCGAGCTCGTCCATGTCGCGGAACTGCCGATAGAAGCTGTTCGGCGCGATGCCCGCCTCGCGTGCCACTTCGCGCAGGCTCAGTGTGGACAGGCTGCGGTGCGGGCCAATCAAGGACAGTGCTGCAGCGATGAGATCCTCACGTGAAATCGCCGGCTTGCGGGACGGCGGCGCGTCGTGGGAAGGCAGGGCGATAGAGGTCATGAGGCTGCAGCCGGGCGTGGGCCTGAATCATAGCCCCTCTGGCAATATACAAGTGTATACACGGATGTGCATGCATGCGTATAGTGCGGCCCATGAACCTGGCATCTCCTCGCAAGTCCAAGTCCCCGCTGCCGGCACGCCTGGCGCGTCGGCTGGTGTCCCCGCAACTGTTCGATTTCTGGGCAACCCGGCTCAACCCGTTGTGGACGCTGGAACAGCCGATGGCGCGGCTGGTCCAGCGCACCCCGGCCAGCCGCGATGCGGTGACCCTGGTGTTGCAACCCAACGGCCATTGGCGCGGCCTGCAGGCCGGCCAGCACGTGAGCCTGGGCGTGGAAATCGACGGCCGCCGCCTGCTGCGCAGCTACAGCCCGACGGTACTGGCCGACGGCCGGCTGGCGATCACCGTCAAGGCGATCGAGGGCGGGCTGGTGAGCCGCTTCCTGGCGCACGATGCGGCCCTGGGCACGGTGGTGTCGCTGGCCCCTGCTTTCGGCGACATGCTGCTGCCGACCACGCCCACTCCGCTCCTGCTGCTGGCCGCCGGTTCGGGCATCACGCCGATGCGCGCGTTGCTGCAGGCCGCCGCGCAGGCCGGTATGCCGATGGACGTGGACCTGCTGTATTGGGTGCGCCAGCGCGACGAAGCCTGCTTCGTCGACGAATTCGCCGCGCTGGCCGCGACGCATCCGCGCCTGCGTGTGCAACTGTTGACCACCCGCGAAGGCGAGACCCCTGCAGAACGCGTGGACACCTATTCGTTGGACCACATTGCCGCGCTGGACCAGCGCCATGTGATGGCCTGTGGGCCGGGCGGTTTTGTGCAGGCCGCGCGCGAGCGGCTGCAGGGATGCGTGGCTGCCTTTCAGGCAGAGGCCTTCAGCGTGCCGGCACTGCACGAGGCCGAGACCGGGCAGGTGCAGGTCCAACTGTCACGCAGCGGCCGTACTCTGACCCTGCCGCGCGGCCAGTCGCTGCTGGAAGGGCTGGAAGCGCAAGGCCTGCGGCCCAAACACGGCTGCCGCATGGGCATCTGCAATACCTGCGCCTGCCCGCGCCAATCCGGCACCACCCGGCACCTGCTGACCGGTGAACGCAGCAACGAACCCACCGCACAGGTGCGCCTGTGCATCAGTGCGCCGAGCACTGACCTGATCCTGGATCTGTAAGGAATCTTCATGAGCCGAGTCCATAACCGTGCCCTGTCCGCTGCCGAACTGCAGTCTTTCGGCGACGAACTCGATGCCATCCGCGCGCGCGTGCTGCGCCAGGTGGGCGCCGCCGATGCGCGCTACATCCGCCGCATCGTGGCTGCCGTGCGCTGGACCGGCGTGGCCGGCCGTGCGCTGCTGTTCCTGGGTGCCTTCGTGCACAGCGTGCTGATTCCGGCATGGATCGCCGGCGTGCTGCTGCTGGCATTGTCCAAGATCCTGGAGAACATGGAGCTGGGCCATAACGTCATGCACGGCCAGTACGACTGGATGGGCGACCCGCAGCTCAACGGCAACACCTACGAGTGGGACATCGTTGCCACCGGCGACAACTGGCGCAAGACGCACAACTTCAAGCACCACACCTACACCAATGTGCGTGGCATGGACGACGACATCGGCTACGGCCTGCTGCGCATCTTCCCCGAGCAGCGCTGGCGCCCCTTCTACCTGCTGCAGCCCTTTATCGCGGTGGTGTTCGCGCTGCTGTTCGAATGGGGCGTGGCGATCCAGGACCTGCGTCTGGGCCGTTGGTTCGCCGGCAAGATGAAGGCCGCCGAATTGCGTGCCTCGTTCCTGCCGGTCGGCCGCAAGATGGGTCGCCAGATGCTCAAGGACTACATCGTCTTTCCGCTGCTGGCCGGCCCGTTCTTCCTGACCGTGCTGCTGGGCAATCTGGCGGCCAACGTGCTGCGCAGCATCTGGACCTTCGTGATCATCTTCTGCGGCCACTTCACCGCCGATGCGGAAGTGTTTCCGAAGGAATCCATCCGCAACGAATCGCGTGGCCACTGGTATCTGCGTCAGCTGCGTGGTTCGTCCAATCTGACCGGTGGCAAGCTGATGAACGTGCTGTCGGGCAACCTGAGCCACCAGATCGAGCATCACTTCTATCCCGACCTGCCGGCCAACCGCTATGCGCAGATCGCCGTCGAAGTGAAGCAGGTTTGTGCGCGCTACGGCCAGCACTACAACACCGGCTCGCTGCCGCGCCAGTTCGGCCAGGTGATGTGGCGGATCGTGCGCCATGCCTTCCCGAGCCGGCCCAAGCCGGTGCGGCAGAGCAGTGCTGCATTGCAGGGCGCGTGATTGGGTTGCGCAACGCCTGATCGACATCGAAAGGCCGCCAATGGCGGCCTTTTTCTTGCCGGGTTCACTGCGTCGCGCTGCGCGCCTGAGCGTGATAGGCGATGAAACCAGTGGCCGGCAATGCGCGCGAAAACAGCCAGCCCTGCGCCAGATCCACACCATGGGCGCGCAGATAATCGAGCTGTTCCTGCCGCTCGACCCCTTCGGCGATGGTGCGCAGCCGTAGCGTCTTGGCCATCTCGATGATGTGCGCGGTCACCGCACTGGTGGCCGAGTGGGTGCCGATGGTGTCCACGAACGATTTGTCGATCTTCAACGCGTCCAGCGGCAAGCCCTGCAGATACTGCAGGCTCGAATAACCGGTGCCGAAATCGTCGATGGACACCGTGTGGCCGGCACCGCGCAGATGGGTGATGGTGGTGCGTGCCACATCGATGTCCATCAGGCTGCGTTCGGTCGCCTCCACCCACAGCTGGCCGCTGTCCACGCCGGTGCCGCGCAACGCCTGCGCCAGCACGCCCTGCACGCGGCCACTCTTGATGTCGTCGGCGGAGACATTGATGGCCACATGCAGCGCTGGATCGGCGGCCAGGGTGGAGCCCAGTTCGCGGATGACTTCGGCCACCACCAGATCGGTGATCGGCAGGATCAGGCCGCTTTGTTCGGCCAGCGGGATGAAGGCGTCCGGCGGCACCAGCACACCGTCGGGCTGCTGCCAGCGCACCAGCGCTTCGGCGCCGACGCAGGCGCCGCTGTCGAGCGCAACGATCGGTTGGTAGTGCACGATGAACTCGCCGCGCTGCACGGCGATTTCCAGCCGCGCCAATGGCGACAGGCGCCGCCGCGAGACCCACAGCACCGCACCGACCAGCAGCAGCGCCACGGCAATGCCGATCGGTACCAGCTGCAACCGCGCCGCCGCCAGCGGCCCGCGCAGATAGGCCACCGGCTCGGTGACCACCGCGGCCCAGTCGCCACGACGGTCGCGCCCGAACAACACCTGCGAAAGCAAGAGGGCGCCCGGCTCACGCTTGGCCGTGGGGTCGATCAGCAAGTGTTCGGCGGCGGTGCCGGTGCTGCTGAGAATCTGCCCGTCCGGCGTGCCGATCGCCAGTTGCAGGCCAGGCGGAATATTGATGTCGGCCAGCGTGTCCGGGTTGATCAGGACGTTGTAGTCGCCCAGTTGCAATGCCATCAGCGGACGCTGCGGATTGGCCAACGGCAGCAGCCGCGTGGTCACCGCGATGCCGCGTTTGACCACGAAGTCGGCCGTGCGCTGCGGAACGGTGTTGCGCAGTTGGCCCCACGACGTACAGCTGAGACGACCTTGTTGAAACCGTCCCAGCTCGACGATGTAGTGGCTGGTCAGCACCAAGGCGCGCATCTGCGCCAGATGCGCAGGCGAGCACGGCGGCAACCGCGAGGCGGCCATGCTCAACAATGCGCCATGCGCCTCGTCGAAGGCGCTTTCGGTGCGCCGGATCGACAGCGCCGCCAACTGGCTCAGCTTGCCCTCTTCGCGCGCCAACGCCAGCCGCCAAGCCAGGTAGTAGGACAGGCCGATCGGCAGCGTTGCGCTCAGCAACACCAGCAGCACGGTGACGCTGATGATGCGTTGGCGCTTCATCCCACCACCCGCGACGGCCGTGCTGCCGGTTCACGCATGGCCCCTGCAGAAACGCCGCCAGCGCAGGCTTGCGCAGATCGAAGGTGCACGCCAACCGGCGTGCGCGAACGGCTCACGTCGCGATTGGTGACGCACGGCATGGACTGATGAGGCTGCACGTCGCGAATGTACGACACACGCGTGCATTGCGCGCGTTTGCGGAGCGAAGCGGCTGTGATTTTTTTCCGACCTTCTTGCGTTGCATCCTGGCAGTCGGGGCCGCCTGCGGATTCACGCGACTGCACGCAGGACCGCGCTAGGGTCGGATTGTCTGCGCTCCCGCCCGGGAGCAGCCGGATACCGGTCCCACGCAGGATGCTTTCACTGGAGGAATCACGCATGACAACGCAGAAAGAACGCGTCGGCGGCACCGATGCGGTGCCGATCTTCAAGATGCAGGAGACAACACGCGACGGCGAGCTGACCAAGTACGTGGTCGGCGACACCGGCGTGGCCTTCGACAGCCTGGAAGGTGCACAGGCCGCTGCCAAGGATCTCGGCACGCTCGACGACTGAGAGGTTGGGGTGCTGGTCTGCGCGGTGGAGCCGCCAGGACCGGTGCGCTGGGTCGCCACGCCAGTGGCCACGGCGACTGCGTCAGTGGGCGATTGTGGTCTGGATGCTCGTTGAGAGCATATGCCTATCGTCCACTGGTCAGTGCCTCGAGGTCACCAGGGTTGCAGGCGGTGCGTCGTTGCTGGCCTGACCAGTCCCCAGCCAGTCGGGGTCGCCTACGGAAGCGGTTACTCGGTCAGCCGCCCGGTGTGCGGGGTGTGGATCAGTGGCGACAGATCGAAGCCCTGTTCGCGCGCATGCGCCAGGTAGGACTGGGCGATGTTTTCGTCCAGCTGCGGCAAGCGCGCCAGTAGCCATAAGTACTTGCGATCCGGGCTGCCGACCAGTGCAGCCGTGTAATCGGCGTCGATGCGCATCACCCAATAGTCGCCCTTGGTGAAAGGGATCCAGCGCAGACCCTCGGGCAAGAAGGTCACTTCCAGCCGGCTGTGCGTGTCGTCGATGGCGCGCGCCTGGCCTACCGCTTCTTCCAGCTCGCCTTCTGCGGTGAAGCAGCGATTCTGGACGCGCACGCTGCCGTCGTCTTCCAGGGTGTAGTGCGCCGACACGTCGGTACAGTCGGCATCCTCGAAGCGGGTCGGCAGGCGGGCGATTTCGTACCACGTGCCCAGGTAGCGATTCAGGTCCAGCGAAGGGACCGTGGCAAGTTCAGGGTGGTGGCTCATACAGGCCTCTGCACAATGGAGTGCTGCCTGTTGTACGTGTCGCGCCATGAAATGCATGTTGGGATGTGGCGCCCGCGGTCGTGCAGCAAGGGCGGGCGTCCGTGAGGGCATCCGGCTCGGTGCGTGCTGGCGTTAGGCACGATGCCACGCGTGCGCCGATGCCGCGCGAGCGATCAATTGGCTGCATCCGATGAACACCGTGACGGCCAATGCTGTTGCGCACCGGCACCGGCACCGGCACCAGCACCACTTCCTGACAATGCGGGCGCCCTGCAGTAGCAGGATGCGCGCCCGCGCATGGCTTGCGGATCCGCTCCGGTTGACCTGCCGAACTACGCCGCGCTGGCGGCGCCAAGCGCACGATCCAGTTTGCGGTAGCCGATCGCTTCGGTGAGATGGCGTGTGGCGATGTCCGGGCTGTCGTCGAGATCGGCGATGGTGCGTGCAACGCGCAGGATGCGATGCATCGAGCGTGCGGACAGCTGCAGGTGTTCGATGGCGCGCTCCAGCAGCACCTGATCGTCGTGTTGCAGGCGGCAATGGCGGTCGGTGTCGGCCTGGTCCAGTTGCGCATTGGGCAGCGCGCCGCGTGCAAGCTGTCGTTGTCGTGCGGCGACCACGCGCGTCCGCACGCTGGCGCTGTTTTCACCAAGGTTGCCGCTGCGCAGCGCCTGAGGCGGAAGGCGCGGCACTTCCACATGCAGGTCGATGCGGTCCAGCAACGGGCCCGAGATGCGGCTGCGGTAGCGACGGATGCTGTCGCTGCTGCAGCGGCAGCGCCCGCTGCCATCGCCTGCCCAGCCGCACGGGCAGGGATTCATGGCGGCGATTAGTTGGAAGCGCGCCGGAAAATCCACGCTGCGTGACGCGCGCGCGATCGTGACCACGCCCGACTCCAGTGGCTCGCGCAACACTTCCAAGGTTTGCCGTTGCCACTCGGGCAATTCGTCCAGGAACAGCACGCCGTTGTGAGACAGCGAGATCTCGCCGGGGCGCGGGTGCGTGCCGCCGCCGACCAGGGCCACTGGGCTGGCGGTGTGGTGCGGGGCGCGGTAGGGGCGTTGCCGCCAGCGGGCCAGATCCAGCCCACGGCCGCTGATCGAGGTGATCGCTGCGGTTTCCAGTGCCTCTGCTTCGCTGGCCTCGGGCAATAGACCAGGCAGGCGCGAGGCCAGCAGGGTCTTGCCGCAGCCAGGGCTGCCGACCAGCAATAGATGATGCCCACCGGCGGCGGCGATCTCCAGCGCGCGACGTGCGTGCGGTTGGCCGCGTACGTCGGCCATGTCGGGCAGGGCGCGGGCGCCGAGCGCCTGCACTGCCAGCTCGGCGGCAGGCGCTTTCTGGCTGCCGTTGAGCGTGGCGCAGACATCCAGCAGGGTGCGCGCGGTGAAGGCTTCGACGTGCCCGGCGATGGCGGCTTCGGCACCGTTGGCGAGCGGGACGATCAGCCGACGCCCGGCCTGCGCGGCCGCCAATGCCGCGGGCAGCACGCCGTCGACGCCGCGCAGCTCGCCGGTCAGCGCAAGCTCGCCGAGGAATTCGTAATCGGCCAGGGCCTGGCGGTCGATCTGCCCGCTGGCAGCCAGGATGCCGAGAGCGATCGGCAGGTCGAACCGGCCGCCTTCTTTCGGTAGATCGGCCGGTGCCAGGTTGATGGTGATGCGCCGGGCGGGGAATTCGAACTGTGCGCACAGCAGGGCGGCACGCACGCGCTCGCGCGATTCGCGCACTGCCGCTTCGGGTAGGCCCACGATCTGGGTGGAGGGAAGACCGCCGGAGAGATGCACTTCCACCCGAACTTCAGGCGCATGCACCCCCACGCGGGCACGGCTGTGCACCAGCGCCAGACTCATGGTGGTGGCCTTCGCTCAGGGGGTGGTGGGGGGTGCAGTGGGTGGCGTGCCGGGTGCGCGCGCTTCCAGTGCGGCAACGGTCTGCTCCAGCGCGTCGAGTTTTTCGCGGGTGCGCAGCAGGACCGCGCGCTGCACGTCGAACTCTTCACGGGTGACCAGGTCCAGTTTGCCCAGCCCGGCCTGCAATGCGCCCTTGAAGGTGCTTTGCAGTTCTTCGCGCGATTGGCGCAGGCCCGGCGGCACCAGGTCGCTGAGGCGGCGGGCGAGGTCGTCGAGCTGGTTGAAATCGATCATGGTGTTCTCCGCAGGTCCGTAGGAAGCCTAGTGCAGGCCGGGACACGCGGGACATCGGCAAGGCAGTCGGCAGGCGGTAAGGATAGTCTCATTCGGCTGTCGTCCGCGGTGATGGCGGGGCGCGGTTGGATGAGTGTTGCGCCCGTCCACGGTATGCTGCGCGGCCGTCATGCCCTGGGACCTGCACCGATGAAAATGATCATGGCCATCGTCAAACCGTTCAAGCTCGACGATGTGCGCGAAGCGCTCGCCGGCTGTGGGGTGGCGGGCATCACGGTGACCGAGGTCAAGGGCTTCGGCCGCCAGAAGGGCCACACCGAGCTCTATCGCGGCGCCGAATACGTGGTCGATTTCCTGCCCAAGGTGAAGATCGAAGTGGCGGTGACCGACGACCAGGCCGAGCGCGTGGTCGAGGCGATCGTCGCGGCGGCCGGTACCGGCAAGATCGGCGACGGCAAGGTGTTCGTGTACGACCTGGGCACGGTGGTCCGTATCCGTACCGGCGAGCTGGATAGCGACGCGCTGTAGGTCGCAATGCGGCGCTTGCTGCTTGCCAGACGCGTGGCGGGCGGTGAGGGGTTCGATGCGCTCTGCCTGCGCAGCGGCGAGACCGCAGAGCCGTAGTGCTGCGCCAGCAATCCAGTCGACTTCACTGGATCAGGCGCATTGTGGTCGCACCGACCGCAGGAAACTCGGGCCGCCCAAGCCATGCGACGTGCGCGCCGCGCGTGCATTAAATGCACTGGCGGTGGCGCGCATCACCGCCGCAGATGGGCGTCTGGGCGTGTGCGGGCCAGGCCGCTACCGGGCGCGAAGGCGCCACCGTCCATCTTGTCAGACCATTTCAATACCGCCACCGATTGCTGCCGCACCTTTCTGGCGTGCAATGCAGAAACATCCTGAAGTTACGGCGTTCCAGCGCTTAACATCGAGCAATCGCGGCCGCGCTTGTCGCCGCCGCCCGACTTGCCTACTCTAGGGCGTAATACCATTCCAATACCGGAGTTCGAGATGAAGCGACGCAACTGCACGCCGGGCGTGCGCCTGCTTTCGGTATTGGTAGCGCTGGGCCTGGCTGCTCCGGCGCTGGCACAGGACGTGACCGAACCGGTTACCCAGCCGGCGATCTATCCGACGCCGGTCTCTATGATGCTGGATGGGGCAACCGTCACCTTGGGCCGCTCGGTGGTGCTGGTGGTCGCCCCTGGCGCGGACAAGGCCACGGTGGCGCTGGTGCGCAGCATTCTCGACAGCGCAGGCGTCACCAAGATTGCGACCGCCACACGCCTGCCTGCCACGCTGGACCGCCCGCACATCGTGCTCGGCACCGGCGATGCGGCCGTGGTGCGCGATGCGCTGGGGCGTAGCAAGGCGATGCAGGACACCCATAAGGAAGGCTACACGTTGGCCAGCGTTGCGCTCGATCGCGGCAGCCTGATCACGCTGGCCGGCCACGATGACGATGGCCTGTTCCATGCGGCGCAGACGCTGCGGCAGCTGGTCGAGCGGCCGGCCATCCCGACGCTGACGATCCAGGATTACCCGTCCATGCCGATCCGCGGCACCATCGAAGGCTTCTACGGCGCGCCGTGGTCGATGAGCGATCGCAGCAAGCACATCGATTTCCTCGCCCGCACCAAGGCCAACACCTTCATCTACAGCCCGAAGGACGACCCTTACGCGCGCGATCGCTGGCGCGAGCCGTACCCGAAGGCGACCTTGAAGGCGCTCGGCCAGCTGGCCGCCACCGCCAAGCGCCATCATGTCGATTTCGTCTACGCGATTTCGCCTGGCCCCACCGTGTGCTTCTCCGATCCGGCCGATGCCAAGGCGCTGTTGCGCAAGTTCGATGCGTTCCGCGCGCTGGGCGTGCGCAGCTTCTACGTGGCGCTGGACGATATCGAATACACCAAGTGGAATTGCGAACGCGACAAGACCACCTTCGGCGAGTCCGGCGCGCAGGCGGCCGGTATCGCGCAGTCGCATCTGCTCAATCTGGTGCAGGCCGATCTGGTCGCGCGCCACGATGCGGCCGCTGAACTCATCATGGTGCCGACCGAGTACTACGACGCCAAAGAGAGCCCTTACAAGGAAGCGCTGCGCAAGCATCTAGACCCGAAGATCGTGGTGCAGTGGACCGGTACCGACGTGGTGCCGCCGGCCATTTCCATCCCCGATGCGCGCGCAGCCACCAAGGCGTTCGGCCGCAAGACGCTGTTGTGGGACAACTATCCGGTCAACGATTTCGAAACGTCGGCCGGGCGCCTGCTGATGGCGCCGTATGCGCGGCGCGAGGCGGGTCTGTCGGCCGAGTTGTCGGGCATCGTGTCCAACCCGATGAACCAGGAAGCACCGAGCCGCGTCGCGGTGATGGGCGTGGCCGCGTTCGCCTGGAACGACAAAGGCTACGACGCGCAACGCACCTGGCATGCGGCGGCGCGCGATCTGGCCGGCGGCGATGCGCGCGTCACTGCGGCCCTGCTGACCTTCTTCGATACCCAGCACCTGGCGCCCACCTTTGGCAGCCAGCCATGGCAGGAACAGGCGCCACGCTTGAAGGCGGTGCTCGACCATGTACGCGAGGCAATCGCGCTTGGCGATTCGGCAACGCGCACGCAGGCGATTGCCGAACTGGCACGCACTGCCGACGAACTGGCTGCGGCACCGCAGATCATCCGCGACGGCGTGGCCGATGAGGGTTTTGCCGAGCAATCGCGCCCGTGGCTGGAGGCAATGGAAGACTGGGGCCAGGCCCTGCAGAAGACCGCAGCCGGGCTGGATGCGGCAAATCGCGGCCACACGCAGGCGCCGGCCTTGTTTGCCGAGGCGGCTGCGATCGCCGCCGTCGCGGGCCAGATCCAATCGATTCCCGGCGCCACGCGCTTCGGCGGCCCGGTCAAGATCGCTGACGGCGTGCTGGACCGCTTCATCGCGCAAGCGCCGCGCCTGATCGCTTATCGCCATGCGGCAGCGACTGAGTCGGCAGCAGCAAAATGAGTGGGTTAGTGCACAAACACTAACGACGCGCACGGGGAATTGTTCGCGTCGCTGTGCATGCAACTGCGCGGGCGCCATTGCCATCTGCATCGCAGCACCTGGCATGACGCGCCGGAAGGACGTCCGCGCTCCAGATCAAACCGACGACATCAGCGCGGCAGCTGGGCGTAATGGTGTGCTTAGTCGCCGTTAGTCGGCAGCGCTGGTCACGCCCTGCCTTTCAAGCGTCGATACAGCCGCTTCCAGCCGCTGCGAATCGCCTGCACCCAATGCGGTTCGGCACTGCGGGCCGATTCGTCGGCAGTCGGCGCGATGCCGGCAAGGCGCTGGCGCATTTTCTGAAAGTTGGCCACGTCGCTGCGCTGCAGCTGACGCGCCAACGTGCCGCGCCGCAGCCAGCGCGGGAATCGCCATGCCGAGGTGAAATCGATCAGCACCGGCACGCCGGCACTGACCACCACATTGGTGCCGTGCAGATCGTTATGGGTGATGCCGAACGCATGCAGCCGGCGCAGCGCCTGCTGCAATTGCTGGAAGACCTCCTGGCCTACGACGGTGCTGGCGCTGAGCGTGTCGCCTGGAATGAATTCCATGCCCAGCGCCAGCCCGCCCAGCGTGCCGAGCAAGGCCGGGGCATGCCGCCAGCCTTGCAACTGCCGCAGCATCCTGGCCTCGTGGCGCACCATGAGCCGGGCGATCGGCGACAACAGCGTGCGGCGATAGCGGCCGTAGTCCTTGACCACCGCCGGCTGCCCGTTCACGTGGGTGCGGTAGACGTCCGGCTCGAGCAGCCTGGTGCCTTGCTTGAGCAGAACAGGGGTGACGAGGTGCAGGCTGGACATGTCCAGCGGCTGGTAATGCATGGCAGTTCTCCAGACCTTGGCGGCGCGGAGATGTCACGCGTTGCGCAGGTTCACGGTGATCGCGAGGATCGGTCTGCCTAATTTTAGAACTTACGAGTATTGAAATTATATTTATTTAACAAATGAAATGTTCCGGGAGTGGAACAGCATTTGGAATCAGGCGTTTGACAGGACCCACCAGGATCGGAATGTACCGGCCAGTGCATACAGGCACGCCAGCCCAGGCCATGATTCGCCCCGCCGGCGTTGCGTCTTGCCTCAGGGTCGACGCTGTCAGTGCCGGCTGCTGAAGTGCGTTGACGGTCGCTTTGCTTCTTGACCGCGAATGAGACTCCAGACACTGTGCCGGCTGCGGTCAGGGGGCTGCAGCACGCGTTAACACGGGCACGCGCTTCGAGCGTCGCCCTGCATCGATGTCGCACGACATCCGGTGATGCCGAAACGCGCCCCGAATACGACTGCAACTTGCGCCACTTCCAGACGCCGTCAGGTGCCACCTGCGTGCGCAAGGATGCGGAAACGATGGAGCACGACTCATTGGGGATGCAATGAAAAGGACCGCAACACTGCTGTTGGCCTGCACGGCGTTCGGCGTCACGGCTCAGGCCTCGGCGCAGTCGTTGTCGCGCGGCTGGGACAGCTACCGTCAACAGCAAAAGCAGCAGACCGGCACCCAAGGCGTTGCCGCGCCGGCAGCGCCATCGTCGCGTCCGGCGCCAGCGGGCGTTGGCGCAGCGCCGGCCGCTGTCGGTGGAAGCGGCTCCGGCCAGCCTGGTGCGCCCGGCCGATTCACGACGGTGACCGAGCAGACTGAGGCCCAGGCAGGCCAGCCTGCCGCTGCTTACCCGGCAGCGCCTGTCCCCGCAGCGAGCTACACACGGGTGGAGGAATCGCGCATTGAAAGGGGCGCGTTCATCGGCGTGCAGCGTGGTCGAGGTGAGGTTTTCAGTGGCTATAAGCAAGACATGCTTGGCCTCAGCGCCGGCTATCGCTGGCGTGCTGGCTCGGTCACGTTGATCGGACTTAGGGATCGATTGGGCGCCTGGACCGCGGCGATACGACCGACGATGTCTTTATCCCCGCAGTGAAGTTTGGCGGCATCGGGGGTACGGCACGTTTCAATTTTGGTGACACTCCGCTGTTCGCGGTAGTCCGCCTTGGCTCTTGGTATGCCGAGGTCGCAGACATGAGCGACGAAATCTTTGGTGGTTACGCAAGCCTCGGCCTGGGCCTCGATATCGGCAAGCATGCGAGCGTGAGCGCGATGTACACCAACTACGTCTACGCCAGTGACTACTACGACTATGCCCAAGACATCACCATCAACCGTGCAGACGTACTGAACGCAGTACTGGAAGTCCGCTTCTAACTAGCGCTGGTCGAAGGGCGGGCGGCAGCGCTCGTCCTTCTGCGGCATGCCGCATGCACCGCGATGCAGCGGACAGCGATCCATCTGACGCTGCACCGCAAACGGTCGGCATTGCACCGCCATCCATGCGGCTTGCTGTAGTGTCCTGGTCAACGCACCGATTCAACCGTTGGCGAGGGCAGATGGACGCATTGGCGCAGTTTTTGACGGACGAACAGGACCCGGTGGCGGTGGGCAAGATCCTGCCCAAGATCACCGAGTTGCTGACCCGCGACGAGCAGGTCGAGTACATCGCCGTGCAGAAGAAAATGGTGATGAACCTGTCTCCGGATGCGGTGGTGCTGACCAACCGCCGCTTCATCGTGGTCTACCCAAAGCTGCTCGGCATGACGTTCCGCGATTTCCCCTGGCGCGAGGTGCTCGATGTGCACATGAGCGAACAGATGCTCGGAGCCACCATCATGTGCCGCACCACGCAGGGCGCCTACGCTTCCATCGACAGCCTGCCCAAGAAACAGGCGCGGCGCGTGTATGCCTATGCGCAGCAGGTAGAAGAATCCGCCTACGAAAAGCGCCAGCAGCTGGAGATCGACAAGTTGCGTGCGGCGGCCGGTGGCGTGGTGGTGCATGCGCCTGGTGCGCACGGTGCGGCAGTGGCACCGCAAGCCAGTGCGGTTCCTGCGACCGACGATCCGGTGCAGGTGCTGAGCAAGCTCAAGCAATTGCTGGAGGCGGGGCTGATCACGCAGGACGAATTCGACGCCAAGAAGACAGAAGTGCTGGCGCGCCTATAGCTTGCGCAGCGCATCGATGCATCGGTGGGCTTCACATACATCGGCCCATAGACCGCAGCAGTGACGCAGCAACGGCCGCGCTATCGGCGGATCGCTGTGCCAGAAGTGGGGGTGGCGCGCTGGCCTCACACATCACCAGCGTTGGGCGGCCACGGTAGACCTGATCGGTGTGCCAATGCATCGGCCCGCGCGCCGTAAGCACGCAGGCCATGCAGAAAACCCGCAAAACGGCTGGACCTCACCGCCAAGCGGGCGCGGCCGTTTGCAGGAACCGGCCGCGTCCATTCAGGCGCCATGCTTGAACACTTGCCGTTTGCACGTGCCAGCCATGCTCGGCCAGCCGCGATTACTCGCCCAGTGCCTTGGCCACGAACGGCGGGGCAACCAGCACGCCGGTGTGCAGGTGCGCGGTGTAGTACAGCGTGTCGAAGCCCTTGGCCTGCGCAGCGTCCTGGCGGAACGCGAAATTGGCCTTGGCCTGCTTGCTGGCCATGGTCACGCTCCACCAGCCGGTGGGGTAGCACGGCTGCGGGAACGGCAAGGTCTTGAACGACTGGAAGCCGGCCTTGCCCATTTCCGTGCGCATTTCGTTGATCAGGTCCAGCAGCGCCAGCGGCGATTCGGACTGCTGCACCAGGATGCCGTCGTCCTTCAATGCCTTGAAGCAGCTCTCGTAGAAGGCCTTGTTGAACAGGCCTTCGGCCGGGCCAACCGGGTCGGTGGAATCGACGATCACGATGTCCACGCTGCCGGCCGGGCAATTGGCCATGTAGGCCACACCGTCGTCGAACAGCAGTTCGGCGCGCGCGTCGTGGTTGGCGTCGCACAACTCGGGGAAATACTTCTCCGACATGCGGGTGACCTGCTCGTCGATATCGCACTGGGTGGCGCTTTCCACGCCGGGGTGCTTGAGCACCTCGCGCAGTGTGCCGCAGTCGCCGCCGCCGATGATCACCACGCGCTTGGGCGCCGGGTGAGTGAACAGTGCCGGGTGGCTGATCATCTCGTGGTAAAAGAAATTGTCGCGGCTGGTGAGCATCACCGCGCCGTCGATCAGCATCAGCTTGCCCCAATCGGTGGTCTGGTAGATCTCGATCTTCTGGAACGGGGACTGCACCTCGTCCAGCTTGCCGCTGATACGGAAGCCGATCGCCGAGCCGGTCGGCTGGAAGTGTTCGATGTACCAGTTGTCGTTGGTGCTCATGCGGACGTCCTAATCGAAAAGAAGCGGGCAGTTCCTTCTCCCACCGGGAGAAGGTGGCGCAAAGCGCCGGATGAGGGTCGGGCGCAGCCCCGTGCAGCCAAACTGCACAGCGGCTGACCCTTGCTCGGCCCCGCTCCAACCAGGAGAGGGGCGTGAAGTCGGCGCGGATTGTAACGGACCCTGCGCATGCCAGGCGTTACACTTCACGCCCTTTTTTATTCCAGCCGAGACAGCGAAATGAGCGATTGGTCCCTCGACCAAGCCCGCAAGACCTATTCGATCCCGCATTGGGCCGACGGGTATTTCGATGTGAACGCTGCCGGACATGTCGTGGTCACGCCGACCGCCGATGGCCCGGCGGTGTCGTTGCCCGAGGTGGTGGATGCCGCGCGCGCAGCCGGTGCCAAGCTACCGCTACTGGTGCGCTTCCCGGACATCCTGGGCCAGCGCCTGGGCAAGCTGCAGGCAGCGTTTGCGCAGGCGCAGTCGGAGTGGGATTACGCCGGCGGCTATACCGCGGTGTACCCGATCAAGGTCAACCAGCATCGTGGCGTGGCCGGCACCCTGGCCAGCCACCATGGCGAAGGCTTCGGGCTGGAAGCGGGCAGCAAGCCAGAACTGATGGCGGTGCTGGCGCTGTCGCGTCCGGGCGGGCTGATCGTGTGCAACGGCTACAAGGACCGCGAATACATCCGCCTGGCGCTGATCGGCCGCAAACTTGGGCTGCAGACCTTCATCGTCATCGAAAAGCCGTCCGAGCTGACCCTGGTGCTGGAAGAGGCGCGCGCGCTGGACGTCAAGCCCGGCCTGGGCGTGCGCATGCGCTTGGCCTCGCTGGGCGCGGGCAAGTGGCAGAACAGCGGCGGCGACAAGGCCAAGTTCGGGCTCTCGCCGCGGCAGGTGCTGGACCTGTGGAAGACGCTGCGCGACACCGAGTACGCCGACAGCCTGAATCTGCTGCATTTCCATATGGGCTCGCAGATCTCCAACGTGCGCGACATCGCCAACGGCATGCGCGAGGCCACGCGCTATTTCGTGGAGCTCTCGCGCCTGGGCGCAAAGATCAGCCATGTGGACGTGGGCGGCGGCCTGGGCATCGACTACGAAGGCACGCGCTCGCGCAGCTATTGCTCGATCAACTACGGCCTGCATTCGTATGCCAGCAACATCGTGCAGCCGTTGGCCAGCGCCTGCGAAGAGCATGGCCTGCCGCCGCCGCGCATCGTTACCGAGTGTGGGCGCGCAATGACGGCGCACCATGCGGTGCTGATCGCCAACGTGTCGGAAGTGGAGCAGGCGCCGGAAGGTCGCGTGCCGGACGCACACGACGATGAGTCGGCCGCAATCCGCCACCTGCGCGAGATCCACGACGAGCTCGATGTGCGTCCGGCGGTGGAGCTGTTCCAGGAAGCCCAGCATTTCCATGCCGAAGGCTTGAGCGCGTACGCGCTGGGCCAGATCGACCTGCCGCAGCGCGCGCGCATCGACGACCTGTTCTATGCCATCGCACATGGCGTGCGTGCGCGCCTGAGCTTCGACGAGAAGAGCCATCGCCCGGTGCTGGATGAGCTCAACGAGCGGCTGGTGGACAAGTATTTCGTCAACTTCAGCGTGTTCGAATCGATCCCGGACGTGTGGGCGATCGATCAGGTCTTCCCGATCGTGCCGATCGAGCGCTTGAACGAAGCGCCGCAGCGGCGCGGCATCATCGCCGACATGACCTGCGATTCGGACGGCATGGTCAAGACCTATGTCGAGAACGAGAGCCTGGACAGCTCGCTGCCGCTGCATGGTTTGAATGCCGGTGAGAGCTATCGTATCGGCTTCTTCCTGGTCGGCGCCTACCAGGAAATCCTGGGCGATATCCATAACCTATTCGGCGATACCGATGCGGTGGAAGTGGTGGTCAATCGCGATGGCTATCGCATCGCACAGCAGCGCCGCGGCGATACCACCGACGTGATGCTGGACTACGTGGGCTATCAGCTGGACACGCTGCGTGCCACCTATGCCGAGCGCATTGCTGCCGCACACCTGTCGCCGGAACGGGCGCAGGAACTCAGCGCTGCGCTGGAAGCGGGGCTGACCGGCTACACCTACCTGTCCGACGAGCCGCTGGGCTGATCGGCAATGCGCTGCGGCCCGGCCGCAGCGCGGGTGGTGCGCGACATGGCCCATCCTGCACGCGCTCGTGCCGCAAGCGCCGCCTGAAGCGGCAGGGACATCACCGGCATGGACGCTGCAGGTCCTGCGACGCGTCGATGCGCGATCGCGCAGACGTGCGCTGGTCGGCTGCGATCCTGCGCTTCATGCAGCCGTACCCCGCCGGATCCAACAAAGTGCCTGCACTTGTCATGCGCTGCGCCTTGCGATCGGCTCGAGCTTAGGTTCTTCGCGCGTTTGTGCTGCATGCCGATGACAATCAGGCGACCATCGCGTGATCGTGCACGCGAGGGAGTCAGACGCATTGAAGGCGTCTTTTCTCTCATAAAGTGATTTGCTGAATAACCTAATTCCAGTAACGCTCATTTGGAATTGGTCTTATTCAATGCGGGGTCTTATCTTCCGTGATGCGCGCATATTCTCCTTGAACTGCGTGCGTAGCCTCGACCATGCGGTATGCAGGGCGATGCACTGACGCGCGCCGGATACGGCGCGCAATTTGCTCGGATGTATGCACGCAGAACACTAGTTCAAATCACACTTCAGAGAGAAAATTTTCGGTATCACGCGATTTCCGTGATTTTTTGCACGGTTTCGGCCCCGCGCGAATTGTTAGTGTTCGTTTAACTTGTCGGGATACAAGTTGCTTCAACTAGTCACCTGCACATTGTTGTTCGATTGTGCGAGTCGCTGTGCTGTGCGTCTTCATCATGCGTTTCCATCGCGTATTACCGGCAATTGTCGGTGGTCGGCGGTGTTTCTTACCCCTCGTTTTCTCAAGCAAGGTGCTGATCCGGTGTCCATTGACCGATAACGGTTGAAGGGTGTCGACGGACTGCGCGCCACACCAGAAGGATGCACGCAATGCACGCTGACGCCTCTCCCGTTTTTCCCCTGACCAAGGCGCAACGTGGCCTTTGGGTGGCCAACAAGTTGCACACCGAAAACACCTTGATGTTGGCCGAAGTATTGGAAATGTTCGGCCCGCTCAATCCCCAGGTGCTGATCCGTGCCAGCATGCAGCTGACGCACGAGTTCGATACGCTGCGCCTGTGTATCGTCGAGCACGAGGGCGTGCCTTCGCAGGTGGTCTTGCCCGAGTACAACGGCACGATTCCATACTTCGACGTCAGCTCCGATCCGGCTCCGCGTAATGCCGCCGAACATTGGATCGACGAAGAAATCCGCAAGCCGGAAGACCTGCAGAACGGGCCGCTATGGCATTGCGCGGTGTTCCGTCTTGGCGAAGATCATCATATCTGGGTGCAATGCGTGAGCCATCTGGTGATGGACGGCTACTGCGCGTCGATCATGATGCAGCGCATGGCCGTGCTCTATAACGCCTACCTGGCCGACGTGGAGCCGGAGCCTGCGCAGTACGGCAGTGCATTGTCGCTGCTCGAAATGGAACAGCACTATCGCAACTCCGATCGGTTCCAGCGCGATCGCGAGTACTGGATGCAGCAGTTGGCCGATCTGCCGCCGCCGGCGACGCTGGCACGGCCGGGCAATCCGCTGTCCACCGGGTTGTTGCGCTGCACCGGGCAGTTCTCGCCGCAGCAGGTGGTGCGTCTGCGCGCGCTGGGCAAGGAGTACGGCGCCAGCCTGCCGCAGATGCTGATTTCGCTGATTGCCGCGTACTACTACCGCTGCACCGGTGCCGAGGATCTGGTGCTGGCAATGCCGGTGACCGGCCGCATCAACGCGCGCTATAGGCAAACCGCAGGCCTGGTGGCCAACGTGATTTCGCTGCGCCTGAAGATGGACCCGCAGCAGCCTATCCATACCTTGTTCGCGCAGGTGTCGTCGGTGGTCCGCCATGCACTGCGCCATCAGCAATATCGCTTCGAGGACGTGCGCCGCGATCTGGGCATGTTCGGGATGGAGCAGAAGTTCGCACGCCTGGCGGTGAACATCGAGGCCTTCGACTACACCTTGCGCTTTGGCGAGGCGTACGCGGTACCGCACAACCTTTCCAACGGCCCGGCCGACGACCTCACCATCTTCTGCTACGAACGCGGCGATGGGGCCGCGCTGCGTTTCGATCTGGATGCCAACCCGGCGTTGTACGACAGCGAGGAACTGGCCGAACACTGCCGTCGCCTGACCCATCTGGCCGACGCGGTGCTGGCCGATCCGGAATGCGCGCTGGGCCAGGTGGATGTCCTCGGCGACAGCGAGCGCCGACGTTTGCTGCACACCTGGAACAACACCGCCGCGCCGCTGCCGGAACCGGCCACGCTGTTGCACGGCATGCTGCAACGCGCCGAGTTGATGCCTGCGGCCGTGGTGGCGCAATACGACAACCGCACGCTCGACTACGCCACGCTGTCCGAGCTTGCCTCGCGCATCGCTGCGCAATGGGTGGCCGATGGCGTGCGCCCTGGCGATGTGGTCGCGGTGGCGTTGCCGCGCAGCGAACAACTGTTGGTGGCGTTGCTGGCGGTGATGTGGTCCGGGGCGGCGTATCTGCCGCTGGATCCGGAGAGCCCGGCCGCACGCAACCGCCAGATGCTCAACGATTCCGGTGCCATCGGCCTGGTCTGCGAGCCGGCGCTGTGCGAGCGCTACCTGCTCGGTGGCATGGTCTGGCTGGATCCGCGCCCGGCCGTGTTGCCGGAGGCGATCGCACCGCTGGCGACGCCCGACGGCACTGCGTACGTGCTGTACACCTCCGGCTCCACCGGCGCACCCAAGGGCGTGGAAATCAGCCATCGCAACCTGTTCAATTTCCTGCATGCGATGGAGCACGAGCTGGCATTGCGTCCGCGCGATCGTGTCCTTGCCGTCACCACCATCACCTTCGACATCGCCGGGCTGGAGTTGTACCTGCCGCTGCTGGTGGGTGCGCGCGTGGTCATTGCACCAGCCGGTATCAGCCACGACCCGCGCGGTCTGTCGCGGTTGATCGCCGACGAACACATCAGCGTGGTGCAGGCCACGCCATCGCTGTGGCGCATCCTGCTGGCCAATGAGGATCTGGTGCTGGATCGCATCCACGCGTTGATCGGCGGCGAGGCGTTGGTGCCGGAGCTGGCCACGCAATTGCTCAGCCGGGTAGGGCGCCTGACCCAGTTGTACGGGCCCACCGAAACCACGATCTGGTCGACCATCATGCCGTTGCAGCTGACCGATGCCGCCGCACCGCCGATCGGCAGACCGCTGCTCAATACGCGCGTCTATGTGCTGGATGCGCAGCGGCAACCGCTGCCGACCGGTGCGATCGGCGAGCTGTATATCGGTGGCGCAGGCGTGGCCAAGGGCTATCGCGGCAAGCGGCAGCTGACCAGCGAGCGTTTCATGCGCGACCCGTTCGCCGACGACGGCAGCAGCATGTACCGCACCGGCGATCGTGTGCGTCAACGCAGCGATGGCCTGCTGGAATTCATCGGGCGCGCCGATGCGCAGCTGAAGATCCGCGGGCATCGGGTGGAGCCGGCCGAAATCGAAAGCGCCTTGCTGCTGCATTCGCAGGTGGCACAGGCGGTGGTGGTGGGCCATGGCGATGGCGAGCATGCCTTGCAACTGCTGGCCTATGTGGTCGGCAAGCACGGCAACGCGCCATCGGTCGAGCTGCTACGCGCGCATCTGCAGCAGCGCCTGCCGGCATCGATGATTCCCACCCTGTGGGTGCCGCTGGAGGCGTTGCCGCTGACCCCCAATGGCAAGCTGGATCGGCGTGCATTGCCGGCGCCCGGCGCATTGCCGCAACGCGCGCATCTGGCGCCGCGCGATGCGCTCGAACGCCAGTTGGCAACGATGCTGCAGGAGGTGCTGGGCATCGAAGTGGTGGGCGTGGAAGACAACTTCTTCGAGCTTGGCGGCGATTCGCTGCGTGCGGCGGAAATGGCCGCGCGTTTCCCGCAGATGTTCGGGGTGGAACTGCCGCTGGGCACGTTGTTCCATGCACCGACGATCGCCGGCCTGCCCGAGGTGATCAAGCGCAGCGCACACACGCCCAACGACCCGTTGAGCGTGCTGCTGCCGCTGCGTGCAGGCACCGCCGGCACCACGCCGCTGTTCTGTATCCATCCGGTCATCGGTCTGGGCTGGTCGTATCTCACCTTGCTGGGTCAGCTGGATCCGCAGTGGCCGGTGTATGCGCTGCAATCGCCGGGCTTGAGCGACCCGCAGCACCGTCCGGAGAGCATCGAGGCGATTGCGCGCGATTACCTGGCGCGTCTGCGCAGCGTGCAGCCGACCGGGCCGTACCGTCTGCTGGGCTGGTCGCTGGGCGGTCTGATTGCGCACGCCATCACGGCCGAATTGCATGCGCTGGGCGAAGAGGTCCAGTTGCTGGCCATGCTCGACAGTTACCCGCATCTGGAACAGGCCGCATCGCTGTCGGAGTCGGAGAACGTGCGCGCCTCGGTGCACGCGTTGGCCTTGCATCTGGCGCCGGGCCAGCCGATGCCGACCACGGTCGCCGAGCTCGCCATCCTGTTGTGCGATCACTACGGGCTGAACGACTTGCCTGCGGTGCGCCAGTTGCTGGAGCAACGTCCCACCTTGCTGGACGATCTGGGCGCCCTCACCCAGCATCACCTGCAGCTGGCGCGGCGTCATCGGCCCAAGCCGCTGGACCAGGATGTGGTCTTTGTCGAGGCGAGGGTGCGCATGAGCTCCGGCGGCGACGATGCGCTGTGGGTGGATTACCGTCCCCAGGCGTGGCATCCGTACGTGCGCAACTTGCAGCTGCACGTTCTGGACAGCGACCACCATTCGATGCTCTCGCCGACTCATTCGGCCACGCTCAGCAGCGTGCTGCACGCGGCTACCGCAGAGGCTACCCGGGCGGTGCAGCCTGTGGGGCAGGCCGGCCATGGTGCGGTCGCCGGCGACGGAGTGACCGAATATGCCTGAGTCCGGAGCCGATCCGTCACGCCAGCGGCCGGTGGTGATCGCCACCCTCGGCACGCACGGGGACGTGCGCCCGATCATTGCGCTGGCGCTTGGCCTGCAGCGGCGCGGTTATCCGGCGCGGGTGCTGACCAGTTCCAACTTCGAGACCTTGATCCGTGCCCACGGCCTGGAATTCTTCCCGCTCAGCGGCGATCTCCAGACGCTGTTGCAAGACCATCCGGACGTTGCCGAGATGCGCGGCGCCCCTGGCATCTTGCGCAAGAAGTTGCTGGAGTGGGCGCGCGATTGGCCCGCGCAGGGCCGCGCGGCGTGTGCCGATGCCGGCTTGATCCTGGGCGTGGGCAGTGCCAGTTTCCTCGTCCACAGCCTGGGCGAGGCGTATGGCGTGCCGGTGGCGTTTGCGCAGTTGCAGCCGCTCACCGAGTCGCGCCACCTGCCGTTGATGCTGATGCCCACGCTGCGTCTGCCGGGAAGTGTCAGCGTGGCATTGCATCGCCTGATGCGCTTTGTCTGCTGGCAGCTGATGCGGCCGGCCTTCAACGATATCGTGCGTCCGGCATTGGGGCTGCCGGGGTATCCGTGGAGCGGTCCGGATCGCGGCACGCTGGGCGTGATCTACGGCTATAGCGCGCATGTGTGCCCGCGCCCGCCGGACTGGCCGGAGAGCGCGCAGGTGTGCGGCTTCTGGCAACTGCCGCCGTCGCAGTGGCAACCGCCGGCCGCGCTGCAGGCGTTTTTGCAGGCCGGGCCGCCGCCGCTGTATATCGGCTTCGGCAGCATGACCAGCAGCGCCGTCGCGCAGCTCACTGCCACGGTGAAGGCAGCGGTGCGACTGACCGGGCAGCGCGCGTTGCTCGCCAGCGGCTGGGGCGGCCTGGGGGCCGGGGATACCGCTGCCGCCGATGACGCCGAGCGCTTCTTCCATCTGGAACAGGCACCGCACGATTGGCTGTTCCCGCGCGTGTCGGTGGCCGTGCATCACGGTGGTGCCGGCACCAGCGGTGCCGCGTTGGCGGCGGGCATCCCCTCGGTGGTGCTGCCGTTTGGCTACGACCAGTCGTTCTGGGCGCACTGCCTGGCCCAGCGCGGGGTCGCGCCGCCAGCGCTGGCGCGTGCCGGGCTGCAGCCAGAAGCCCTGGCCGCAGCCATCCAGCAGGCGAGCACGCCGGCCATGCGCGCGGCCGCGCGCGCACTCGGTCAACGGATTGGCCAGGAAGACGGCGTCCGCAACGCGGTCGATCAGCTGGAAGCCTGGCACCTGCTTGAACCCACGGCAGTGGCGCCCGCAGTGGCCACACGGACCGAGCAGCACGCCAGCGCATAGGCGTGGCGATGCTGCGCATCCGCTGCCGCAGGCGATGCACGCACTGCGGCGTGGTGTAGCAGTGCGTGGTTGGCAGCGACGCACTGTGCGCTGCCGCATGCGGCACAATCGGGCTCCCTCGGTTGATCTGGCCCGCATGCGCTATCCCGCTCTGGACCTGTTGCGTGGCATCGCCATCGTGTGGGTGATGCTGTTCCATTCGTTCGTGGTCGGCGGGTTGGGGCCCGACTGGGAATGGCTGTCGCGCTACGGCTGGATGGGGGTGGACCTGTTCTTCGTGCTGAGCGGCTTTTTGATCGGCACCCAGGTGCTGACTCCGCTGTCGCGCGGCAAGCCATTGGACTTCGCCGATTTCTACCTGCGCCGCGCATTCCGCATCCTGCCCGCGTTTTTGGTGGTGTTGGCGATCTACATGGCATGGCCGGGTTTTCGCGAATCGCCCGGGCTGGCGCCATGGTGGATGTTTCTCACCTTCACCTTGAATCTGTTGGTCGATTACAGCGAGCAGGCCGCGTTCTCGCACGCATGGTCGCTCTGCGTGGAAGAGCATTTTTATCTGGTGTTTCCGTTGCTGGCGACGGTGTTGTTGCGGCGTCCATCGGCCGCGCGCGTGGTCGCGGTGTGCGTGGCGGTGGTGGTCGCCGGCATCGTGTTGCGCACCAGCGTGTGGCTGCACAACACGGCGCTGGATCAACTCGGCGGCGGCCAGCAGCGCAACTGGTTTGTGGAAGATCTGTATTACCCCACCTGGAACCGGCTGGACGGTTTGCTGGCCGGGGTCGTGCTGGCAGTGGTCAAGGTGTTTCGCCCGCACACGTGGCAGCGCCTGCAGCAGCGCGGCACGACCTGGGCGTTTGCCGGGCTGGCCGTACTGGCGTTGGCTATGTGGTTGTTTCGCGAACGTACCGGTTTGATCGGCAACGCAGTGGGCTGGCCGGTGCTTTCGCTGGGGCTAGCCTTGCTGGTATTGGCAGGCACCGCGACCGACAGCGTACTGGGCCGCCTACGCGTGCCGGGCGCCGCGTGGTTGGCCGCCATTTCCTACAGCGTGTATCTGACCCACAAGGCGATGTTCCATGTGACCCAGGGCTGGTTGGGCACCACGCTGGACAGCCATGGCGTGCTGGCCTTTGTGGTGTATGGCGTGGTGGCGCTGGCGGCGGGTGCGCTGCTGCATTACGTGGTGGAACGCCCGTTCCTGCAGCTGCGTGGCGCGTTGCTGCGAAGGCGTGCAGCCGTGCGCCGCGATGCCGAACTTGCATGATGCGATGGTTGCGGAGAACGGCGAGCGTGCACCGGTTGCACGTGGCGGCCGCTGCAGCACCTGGTGTCAGGCAACCGGTCTGCGCAATTGCTGCGAATCTGCAGCGCCGATGTAAAGAAAAGCCGCGCAGTGCGCGGCTTTTCGATGCTCCGTTCGATGCTCCGTTCGATGCTCCGTTCGATGCTCGGTAGCGCTTACGCGGCGCAGCGGGGGGTGTGGTTGGCGCACTGCGCGCTCACCGCCTAAGCCGCTGCTTCGTGCAACGTCTCACTGCGCGTCGCGGGCCACCTGGAACCCTGCAAAGGACTGCGTCACCGGCATGATTTCCAGGCGGTTGATATTCAAATGCGCCGGCAGGCTGGCGACATAGAAGATCTGTTCGGCGATGTCTTCTGCCGTCATCGGGGTGGCGCCGCGGTACAGCGTGTCCGAGGCGGCCTGGTTGCCGCCGGTGCGCACCAGGGTGAATTCGGTCTCGGCCATGCCCGGTTCGATCGAGGTCACCCGCACGCCGGTGCCGTGCAGGTCAGAGCGCAGGCCCAGCGAAAACTGCTGCACGAAGGCCTTGGTGCCGCCGTAGACGTTGCCGCCGGTGTATGGGTAGGTGGCCGCGACCGAAGCGATGTTGATGATGGCGCCGCGGCGCGCAATCAACGCCGGCAGCAGGCGGTGGGTGAGCGTGACCAGCGCCGTGACATTGGTGTCGATCATCTGCTGCCACTGCGCCAGGTCGGCCTGCTGCGCGGGCGCGGTGCCCAGCGCCAGGCCGGCGTTGTTGACCAGCACGTCGATCTCGGCGAATGCGACCGGCACCGCGTCGATCGCGTCCGACAAGGCGTGTGCATCGCGCATGTCGAACGCGGCGGTGTGTACCTGCCCGGCCGGCAGTTCAGCGGCCAGCGCCTGCAGGCGTTCGGCGCGCCGGCCGGTGGCGATGACCTTCCAGCCGGCTGCGGCGAAGCGGCGCACGGCGGCGCTGCCGAATCCGGAGGTGGCACCAGTGATCAGGACGGTCTTGGACATGGGGAACTCCAGGGAGGACAGGGGGCGGGAAGCAGATTCAGTGAGCAGGCCGCGGGTTCGCCGGTGCGGCAGGCCGCGCGCGCAGCAGCTCGTCGGTCAGGGCCTGGCGTGCGACGACCTGGCCACGCCGCAGCTGCAGCGCCACGTACGGGGCCGGTGCGTGCGCAGCGCTCGTGGCGGTGGCGGGCAGCGCCACGATCAATTCGCCATCCACCCAGGCGGCGGGCACTGGCGCTGGCTGGCCGGGGAACAGGACATCCAACGGCAGCGTGGGCGGTGCCTCGGCGCAGGCGCCCAGGACCACGCGATCGAGCCACAGTTGGTGTCCGTCCAAACGCCAGTAAGCGCGGTAGCCGCGCCAGTTGGCGCTGCAACTGCCCAGCGCGCTGCCGGCGTGCGCCACGAAGCGCTTCCAGGTGGCCGGGTCGTCTAGTGGGCCGGACAAGGGTTCGGCCAGCAGGGTCGCCTGCTGGCCGTCGATCTGGATCAGGTCGGGCAGCTGATCGGTGGCCTGCGCCGGGCCGGCCCACGCCAGGACGCCCAGCAACATGCCAGCGATACGTCGCAACACGGGCGTTTACTGCGCCTTGATCGCGATGGCGGACAGGCCACTGCCGGTGAGCTTCTGCTTGGCCTCGGCAAGCTCGCTGGCACTGCCGTAGGGCCCCATGCGCACGCGATAGACCGTCTTGCCGCTGATGTCGGCCGATTCCACGCGTGCGGCCAGGCCCATCATCGCCAGCTTGGCCTTGGTGGATTCGGCATCGCCGGAGGCGCCGAACGAGCCGGCCTGCAGGATGTAGCGGGTGTTGTCGGCGACCGCTGGCGCAGCAGCCGGCGGCGCTGTTGCAGCGGCGGCGGTTGCGGCGGGTTTGGGCGCGGCGGCGGCCGGCGTGGTGAGTGCGGCGGTACTGGCCGGAGCCGGCGTGGCGGCCTGGCGTGCCGGTGCGGCTTCCGGCAGCGGCTTGGGTGCGCTGGCGGTGGTTTCCTTCAATGGCATCGGGACGCTGGCGGCCGGTGTAGCGGCTGCCACGCTGGCGCCGGGTGCGGGGGGCACGGGTTTGCCTTCCAGCGCCGCACGCGCTCGCGCGGCCTCTTCGGCGCGCGCGCTGGCTGCCAGTTCGGCGTCGGACATCTGCACTTCCTTGCCAGGCAGCAAGGTATAGAAGTCGTACTGGGTCTGCGCATCGCCGGGTTTGGCCTGCGGCTTGGGCGGCTGCGCGCTGGGCTTGGGCAGTTCGGCCGGCGTGTCCACGTCGGCATCGGCCACCGGCTCGGGCTGCGCATCCGGATTGGCACGCGGGCCCACGCGCAGGAAACCGTCGCCGTCCTTCTTGAACAGGTTGGGCGCGGCCAGGAAAATCACTGCCGCAATCGCGGCGCCAGCCACCAGCCACACCCAACCGGGGGTGCCATTGCTGGTGTTGCGCCGGGCCTGACTCTTACCGCGTCGTGCTGCCATCTACCACTTCTCCGAATCGTGTCGTTGCGGGCCCGCTGGCCCGCGTGCTGTGGCAACGCGCGCCGATGCGCTGATTGCCCGGTGAGCGCCATCGGCGCCCGAGGTGGCAGGCCGGCGCCTACCGCCGTGCCATGCGCTGCGCCGCTGCCTGCGATGGCACCCGGCAGCGGCCGCCTGTTTACATCTTTTCCGGAGCGCTGACGCCGAGCAGTTCCAGGCCATTGGCCAGCACCTGTTGGGTGGCGACCGCCAGGGTGAGCTTGGCGTCGCGCTCGGCGGCAGCGTCCACCAGCACCTTGCTGTTGTGATACCACGTGTGGAAGGCGTGCGCCAATTCACGCAGGTACTGCGCGATCTGGTACGGCTCCAACGCCTGACCGGCGATTTCCACCACTTCCGGGTAACGCGACAGCTCCAGCATCACCGCCAGCGAGTGCTCGTCTTCCAGGCATGCGAGCTCGGCCAGGCCGTGGGCCTGGTCGTACTTGTAGCCCTTTTCCTGCGCCTGGCGCAGCACGCTGCACACGCGCGCATGCGCGTACTGCACGTAGAACACCGGGTTGTCGTTGCTCTGCGCACGCGCCAGGTCGATATCGAAGGTGAGCTGCGAATCGGGCTTGCGCGCGATCAGGAACCAGCGCACCGCATCGGCGCTGGTTTCTTCGATGAGGTCGCGCAGGGTGACATAGCTGCCGGCGCGCTTGGACAGTTTCACTTCCTCGCCGCCGCGCATCACCGTGACCATCTGGTGCAGCACGTATTCCGGCCAGCCCTGCGGGATGCCCAGTTCCATCGCCTGCAGGCCGGCGCGCACGCGCGTCAGCGACCCGTGGTGGTCTGCGCCCAGTTCGGTGATGGCGCGCTCGTAGCCGCGCTGCCACTTGGTCAGGTGATAGGCCACGTCCGGCACGAAATAGGTATAGGTGCCGTCGGACTTGCGCATGACGCGGTCCTTATCGTCGCCGAAGTCGGTGGACTTCAGCCACAGCGCGCCGCCTTCCTCGTAGGTGTGGCCGGAGGCGATCAGCTTTTGCACCGCTTCTTCGACCTTGCCGTCCTTGTACAGCGAGCTTTCCAGGAAGTAGATGTCGAAATCGACCCGGAACGCCGCCAGGTCGTGGTTCTGCTCGTTACGCAGGTACGCTACCGCGAAGCGGCGGATCGATTCGAGATCGGCCGGATCCTTGGTGCCGGTGACCAGATGGCCCTCCAGGTCGACGGTCTCGCCGGCCAGGTAGGCATTGGCCACATCGGCGATGTAGTCGCCGCGGTAGCCGTTTTCCGGCCAGCCGTCGCTGTCGGGGGTGAGCCCCTGCGCACGTGCCTGGACCGACAACGCCAGGTTCTCGATCTGCACGCCGGCGTCGTTGTAGTAGAACTCGCGCTTGACGTTCCAGCCGTTGGCGTCGAGCACGCGTGCCAGGCTGTCGCCGATGGCCGCGGCGCGGCCGTGGCCGACATGCAGCGGGCCGGTCGGGTTGGCCGAAACGTATTCCACGCCCACCGAACGGCCGTTGCCGGCCAGCCCGCGGCCGTAGTCGTGACCCTGCTTGATCACATGCGCCACTTCGCGCTGGTAGGCGGTGGGAGCCAGATGGAAATTGATGAATCCGGGGCCGGCGATCTCCACCTTGGTCACGTCGTCGCTGGCCGGCAGCGCGGCAACCAGCGCCTGCGCCAGTGCGCGCGGATTGCTGCGCGCAGCCTTGGCCAGCAGCATCGCGGCGTTGGTGGCGAAGTCGCCGTGCTCGCGGGTCTTGGGTCGCTCGACCACAAAATCCGGCGGCAGGGTGTCGGCGGGCAGGGTGCCATTGGCGCGCAAGGCTTCAATGCCTTGGCCGATCAGTGCGCGGAGTAGGGCTTTCACGTGGGATCTGCTTGGAACCAAACCAGCGATTTTACCCGACCGCGTGCCGCAGGGTCCGACCGATGGTTCAGGTCAGCGCACCACTGCTCATTCCAGCCAGCCGCGCTCGGCGAACGACACTGGCCGACCATCGCCGATGACGAAATGGTCCAGCAGGCGGATGTCCACCAGCTCCAGGCTGTCCAGCAGCCGCTTGGTGACCGCGCGGTCGGCCTCGGAGGGCTCCGGATTACCCGACGGGTGGTTATGCCCGACGATCACCGCCGCCGCGTTGTGCAGCAGCGCCCGCCGGACCACTTCGCGCGGGTGGATGTCGGCACCGTCGATGGTGCCGGTGAACAGTTCCTCGAAGGCGATGGCGCGGTGACGGTTGTCCAGGAACAGCGCCGCGAACACTTCATAGGCCCGCGCGCGCAGCCGCTGCGAAAAATAGCGGCCCACGCTGGGCGGGTCGCTGAGCGCCTGGCCACGCTCCAGCGCGCTCATCAGGTGCCGCTGGGCCAGCTCCATCCCGGCGGCGAGCTTGCAGGCCGAGGCCGGGCCCAGCCCGGGCAGGCGCGCCAGCGTCTTGGCCGGGCGGTCCAGCAACAGACGCAGCGGGCCGTGCCGGTGCAGCAGATCGCGCGCGGTCTGCACCGCATCCTGGCCACGCAGACCGGAGCCGACGAAGATCGCCAGCAGCTCGGCATCGGACAAGGCAGTGGCCCCGCGCGCCAGAAGTTTCTCGCGCGGGCGTTCGTGGGTGGGCCAGTCGTGTATGTGCATATGGCGAGATTGCCGGTGCTCATCGCCGACGCCCATCAGGCCAAGCAGAGGCATCGGCTAATCTAGTTGTCCTTGTAACCGTAGGACGACCCCGACGTGATCGGCTCCACTCAGGCCCGCCCCCTGGACGGACAGCGTTTGCTGCTGTGCGTCGGCGGAGGCATCGCCGCTTACAAATCGCTCGAACTGGTCCGTCGCCTGCGCGACGCCGGTGCGCAGGTGCAGGTCGCCATGACCGGCGGTGCGCAACAATTCGTTACCCCGCTCAGCTTCCAGGCATTGTCCGGGCAGCCCACCCGCACCACGCTGTGGGACAGCGCCGCCGAGCAGGCGATGGGCCACATCGAACTGGCGCGCTGGGCCGACCGGGTGATCGTCGCCCCGGCGACCGCCGACCTGCTGGCGCGTCTGGCGCATGGTCTGGCCGACGATCTGGTCACCACGCTGTGCCTGGCCACGACCGCGCCGCTGACCGTGGCGCCGGCCATGAACCACCGCATGTGGCTGCATCCGGCCACCCAGGCCAATATCGCCACCCTGCGCGCGCGCGGGGTGACGGTGGTGGGCCCTGACGATGGTCCGCTGGCCGAGGGCGAATCCGGTCCCGGCCGGCTGGCCGAACCGGCGGCGATCATTGCGGCGCTGGCCGGCGGCGTGGCGGTCGTCAACGCTGCCCCGGAGGGCGCCAAGAGCGTCGCCGCGCCCGTCTTCATTCCCAGCAGCGCCCAGCTGGAAGGCCTGCGCATCGTGATCAGCGCCGGCCCCACCTTCGAAGACCTGGACCCGGTGCGCTACGTCGGCAATCGCAGCAGCGGCAAGATGGGCTATGCCCTGGCCGCCGCCGCTGCCAGGCAGGGCGCCGATGTGGTGCTGGTCAGCGGGCCGGTGCATCAGGCCACCCCACCCGGCGTGCAGCGCATCGACGTGCGCTCGGCCGCGCAGATGCGCGACGCGGTGCTGGGCGCATTCCCGGCCGACATCTACATCGGCGCTGCCGCCGTGGCCGACTACACCCCCAAGCGGGTGGTGTCGCAAAAGATCAAGAAGACCGGCGAAACGTTGACCCTGGAACTGGTGCGCACCCCGGACATCCTGTCCGAGGTCGCCGCGCAGACCGGCGCGCTGAAACTGGTGGTCGGTTTTGCTGCCGAAACGCATGACGTGGAGCATTACGCCCGTGGCAAGCTGGCGGCCAAGCGGCTGGATCTGATCATCGCCAACCAGGTGGGGATCGAAGGCGGCGGATTCGAGAGCGACAACAACGCAGCCACGGCCTATTGGCAGGGCGGCGAGCGCGTGTTCCCCAGCAGCAGCAAGACCGAGTTGGCAGACCAGCTGCTGGCCCTGATCGCGGAGAGATTGCAGGCATGAGCCCCCCAACCCAGTCCTTGCAGGTGAAGTTGCTCGACCCGCGCTTCGGTGATCTGTGGCCGCTGCCGGCCTATGCCACCGAATCCAGTGCCGGCATGGACCTGCGCGCCGCGCTGGAGGCGCCGATGACGCTGCAGCCGGGCGATGCGGCGTTGATTCCCAGCGGTATCGCGATCCATCTGGCCGACCCGCAGCTGTGCGCGGTAATCCTGCCGCGCTCGGGGTTGGGCCATCGCCACGGCATCGTGCTCGGCAACGGTACCGGTTTGATCGATGCCGATTACCAGGGCCCGTTGCTGATCAGCACCTGGAATCGCGGCCGCGAGGCCTTCACCATCGAGCCGGGCGACCGCATCGCGCAGCTGGTGATCCTGCCGATCGTGCGTATGGGCTTGCAAGTGGTGGATACTTTCGTCGACAGCGCGCGGGGAGCGGGTGGATTCGGCCACACCGGCGTGCGCTGACAGGGGAAATGACATGAGCAAGACGAACGAGCGCAGGCAGGGGATGTCGAGCGTGCGTACGAGTGGTCCGGTGTTGGGGGGCATCTTGTTGCTGCTGGCTGCCTGGTTCGGCTGGAACAGTTATGCGCAATGGCGCCAAGACACGGTGGCGCAGGGGCTGGAGCAGGCGCGCGACCGCGCCGTGCAGGACCTAGGCCAGGCCATGGCCACGCAGGCCAGCCAGCTCGATGCGGTGCTCAAGCAGCCGCCGGTCGTCGCTGCGTTGACCGGTGGCGACGCACTGGCGGCCGCATCGGCCATCCGCGAGCGTTTCAAAGGTGCCGAGGATGTCCAGGTGCTGCCTGGGGACCTTGCCGCGGCCTATGCCAACCCAAAGGATTTCGGTTACGCGCGTCTGAGCCTGCTCGAATCGGCGCAGGTGGCCGACCGTGCCCAGGTCCGGGTCGTGCGCGACGCCAAACAAGTCCGCCTGGGCGTGGCTGCCGCGGTGCGCCTTGGCGGGCAGCCGGCGGTGGCGTATGCGCGGTTGCCGTTGCTGCGCCTGACCGGCCCGCTGGATGCAATTGCGGCACCAGGCAGCGCCTACCTGGCCCTGCGCCAGGGCAGCTACAACGTGGCCCAGCAGGGCGATATGGCACTGGCCGATGCCGCCGAAACGCTGGCCAGGCCGCTTGGGAACAGCGGCTTGCGCGTGGCTGCGGCGGTGCCGCAAGGCGATAGCGGCCCGCTGGGCCTGGGCGCCGTCGGTTGCGCCATCGTGGCGGCATTGCTGCTGATCATTGCGGTGCTGCTGGTGCTGGCCAGCCGGGGGCAGGTGGCCTTGCCGCGGCGCCGGGTTGCCGACCAATCCGGCGCCGATGAACCCACCTTCAGTCAAAGCCTGCAGCACGACGCCAGCGTTGCCAGCGAAGCACGCGCGCTGGACGTCGAGGCACCGCCAGCACCGCCAGCGCTGGTGCCGGCAGTGCAGGTCGCCACCGAGATGTTCCGTGCCTACGACATCCGCGGCGTGGTCGGCCAAGACCTCAACCCCGGCGTTGCCGCCTTGATCGGCCAGGCCATCGGCAGCGTGATGCAGGCGCAGGGACTGCGCGATGTGGTGGTCGGTCGCGACGGCCGGCTGTCCGGACCGGAGCTGAGCAATGGCCTGATCGAAGGCCTGCGCCGCGCCGGCTGCAACGTCACCGACATCGGCCTGGCACCGACGCCGGTGGTGTACTTCGGCGCGTACGAACTGCGTGCCGGCAGCTGTGTGGCGGTGACCGGCAGCCACAATCCACCGGACTACAACGGCTTCAAGATCGTGATCGGCGGCGAGACCTTGTCCGGCGCCGCCATCGCCGAACTGCACCAGCGCATCAACGAAGGCCGCCTGCATACCGCTGCCACGCCTGGCGAGCTGGAACAGCGCGACATCAGCGATGCCTACATCCAGCGTATCGCCGACGACGTCCAGCTGGACCGCCCGATCAAGGTCGTGGTGGACGCCGGCAACGGCGCGGCCGGCGAGATCGCACCGCGCCTGCTGGAAGCGATCGGTGCCGAAGTGATTCCGTTGTACTGCGACATCGACGGCACCTTCCCCAACCATCACCCCGATCCGAGCGAGCCGCACAATCTCAACGACCTGGTGAAGATGGTGCAGCGTTTCGATGCGGATATCGGCGTGGCGTTCGATGGCGATGCCGATCGCCTGGGCGTGGTGACCAAGGAAGGCGCGATGGTGTTTCCGGACCGCCTGCTGATGCTGTTCGCCGCCGATGTGCTGCAGCGCAATCCTGGCGCATTGGTCATCTACGACGTGAAGTGCACCGGCAAGCTGTCCGACTACGTGTTGCGCAACGGCGGCAGTCCGCTGATGTGGAAGACCGGTCATTCGTTGATCAAGTCCAAGATGCGCGAGACCGACGCCGAACTGGCTGGCGAGATGAGCGGGCACTTCTTCTTCAAGGAGCGCTGGTACGGCTTTGACGACGGCATCTACGCTGCCGCACGCTTGCTGGAAATCCTGGCCCAGCGCGAGCAGACGCCGTCCGAGGTGCTGGACGCCTTGCCTGAAAGTGTCGCTACGCCGGAGATCAAGGTGCCGGTGGAAGGCGATGCGCATGCGCTGGTGGCGCGCTTTGTCGCGCGTGCGCAGACCGGCGAAGAATCGCCGTTCGAATCGGCGCGGCTGTCGACCATCGATGGGCTACGCGCGGACTTCATCGACGGCTGGGGTCTGGTACGCGCATCCAATACCACGCCGATCCTGGTGTTGCGGTTCGAAGCCGACAGCGAGGCCGCATTGCAGCGGATTCGCACGCTGTTCCGCAACGAACTGCAGACGTTGTTGCCGGAGCATCCATTGGCGTTCTGATTGCCGGATGCGCGGATCGTCCGCTGCGTTGCCTGTGCAGAGGCAACGCAGCTGGACCGGTGCGCGATGCGCCGGGCCGTCATTCGGCATCGTGCCGGTGTATGCGGTCACCCGTGTGTTCCACCTGTTCCGGTTGGCTCGGCGCGACCGCATTGCGTGGTGATCGATGCGGCGCCGTGACCGCCCGGCAATAGCCAGACTGCGTCCCAGTACGGATACCCGCCCACCTGCTCGGCCAGGCCCGCCCGCAGGGGTAAGGCGACCAGCGTGCGGGCGAACTGTCGATGATCGCTTTGCAGCGGGAGCGCCGAGACCTGCATCTGCGGCTGCCACACCGTTCCACCACGCCCGCGTGCGCGATTGACTGCATCGGTAGTCTTCAGTCGCGCCGCCGTGGCCAATTGCAGCAATGCCGCCTTGCTCGGTGCCTGCAGCAACCCGCACCAAGTGTCAGGCAACAACACCCAGCACAACAACTGCGCACCTTGCCAATGGCGTGGTAGCGCCAGGCTGGCCGCCGCGGCGCGAGCGCAGCGCCAATCCGCGAATAGCGGCACGTGCTGATGCGTGGGCAGCCGCAGGTGCCAATACGCTGCTTCAAGCGTCGGCGTGGACAGGGGGCGAGGACGGAGCGCTCTGGACATGGTGACAGCGTGCCCGCGGCGCAGGAACGGCGACATCGGCAGGCAACCCACGATCGCGTCGGCCGCGCGCGCAGTGGCGTGTCCGAAAAGTGGGTATCAGCGGTCAACGCTATCGCCGCGCCTCCGGCAAGCTGCGCTGCATCGGGTGGATGCAGCGGGTGACGTCAAGGCGCGCAGGCGCTCGTCAATCACGTGCATCACATCCCAAAAACCTGGTCGCTGAGATGCAGTGGGCCCGGATCGCTTCTGTCGCAGCGCGCCCGGATCAATTCCGTACGCTGAGGCAGCGCCAACCACGATGGATTACCAAAAATCAGAGCGGCAATGGATTTTGCAGCGACACGCACTCGTATCCATCTCAACCACCACGGCGCTCACCAATTGCGTTCGATCCAGCAACTATTCGGCCCAGGCAATTCGAATCCCGAATCCCGAATCCCGAATCCCCGCCTCAATGACCGGCCCGGTCGCGTTTCCACCCGCGATGTTTCACATCCAGATACAGGCTGTAAAACGCGGTAAACGCCGGGAACAGGTTCTGCAGCACACCCACCGAATCCTGCTTGGCCGAAAACACGAAGTAGCTCAGCGTCATCAGGCTGCCGACCACGCTCATGTACCAGAACAGGCGCGGAATCACCGGTTTGCCGGCGCGCTTGGAGGCAACGAACTGCACCAGCCAGCGGCCACCGAACATCAGCGCACCGACATAGCCGATCAGCTTCCACCCGGTCACATGGATGCCGGTCCAGTACAGCCAGGTCAGTTGCTGGTCCAGCAGGCTCGTTTCCATCAACGTTCCTCTACCACGGTGCGCTTGCTGCGGGTGATCAGCCACGCCACGCCGCGCAGGTCGCGGATGCCGACCAGGGCGCGATTGAGATTGTTGTACTTGGACACGCCGGCGGTGCGGTGGCGGTGGTTGACCGGCACGCTCACCGTGCGCCAGCCGGCGCGCTGCATCAACGCCGGCAGGTAGCGATGCATGTGGTCGAAGTACGGCAGGTCCAGGAACGCCTCGCGCTCGAACAGCTTGATGCCGCAGCCGGTGTCAGGCGTATTGTCGCGCAGCATGCGCGAGCGGATCGCGTTGGCCCATTTGCTGGCCCAGCGCTTGGAGCCGGAATCCTGGCGATTGACCCGCCAGCCGGCGAACAGCTTCACCTGTGCCTGCGCTTGACTGCGCGCGATGAGCAGCTTGGGGATGTCGGCCGGGTCGTTCTGGCCGTCGCCATCGAGCGTGGCGATCCAGCTGGCGCGTGCGGCCTTCACCCCGCTGCGCACCGCCGTGCTCTGGCCGCTCTGGGTCACATGATGCAGCACGCGCAGTTCCGGTGTGGTGCTCTTCAGGCCTTGCAGCACTGCGAGCGTGTCGTCGCGCGAATGGTCGTCGACATACACAATTTCGAAGGCCACCACGCCACGCAGGGCGCTGACGATTTCGCCCACCAGCGTGGCGACGTTATCGCGCTCGTTGAATACCGGGACGACGACGGACAGCTGAGGTTGGCTCATGGATGCGGGGTAGCCGGATGAAGGCTGAGCGAAAAAGATCGGGCATTGTGCCCTGACTCTCTGAGTCAGGCATGAAGCATGCACGCGTTATGCGCAGCGGAACGGTTGGAAGCAGCCTGTAGCGTGTGGTGGGGAGTGGCCAAGGCTGCAAATGCGTGGACTCGCTCGCCGATCACGCCTCGTCGCCCGCTGCAGCGCAGCCGGCACCCATCGCCATGTGCATCGCGTGTCTGCCATGCGGTCGTACGCCAGGGCGGCTGATCGAAGGCAAGCCCTGCATCTGGCTCGCATGGCGGCCTCGGCGCCCTGCGCTCCATGGGCCCATCGATGCCGTCGCGCACCTGCGCCGCAGACCCCACCAAGCGCTAGGCGCGCTCGCCGAAATACTGCCGGCACCAAGCCACGACCTGCGGCAAACCACGCTCGACCGGGGTCGCCGGATCGAACCCAAAGGCGGCCTGCGCACGCTGCGTATCGGCCATGGTGCGGAGCATGTCGCCCGGCTGCATCGGCCGGTAGACCTTCTCGGCCGGGCGGCCGGCGGCCTGCGCAATCACCTCGATGAAGCTCTCCAGCTCCACCGGCGTGTGGTTGCCCAGGTTGAACACCCGGTGCGGCACCGGCGCAGTACTGGGCGTGTCCAGCGCGCCCAGCACACCGGCCACGATGTCGTCGACGAAGGTGAAATCGCGCTGCATCTTGCCGTAGTTGAACACCTCGATCGGCCGCCCCGCCAGCACCGCACGGCTGAAAATCAGCGGCGCCATATCCGGCCGGCCCCACGGCCCGTACACCGTGAAAAAGCGCAGCCCGGTCGCGCGCAGGCCATACAGCTGCGCATAGGTGTAGCCCATCAGTTCGTTGGCGGCCTTGGTTGCCGCATACAACGAACGCGGCTGGTCCACGCGCTGCTCTTCGGAGAACGGCGGGGTGGCCGAATCGCCGTAGACCGAACTGCTTGAGGCATACACCAGGTGCTGCACGCCGCGGTGCCGGCACAGCTCGAGCATGTTGACGAAGCCAACCAGGTTGCTGTCGACATAGGTGTGCGGGTTTTCCAGCGAATACCGCACGCCCGCCTGCGCCGCCAGATGCACCACGCGGGTTGGCTGGATCTCATCGAACAGTGCGGCCAGACCCTCGCGATCGGTCAGATCCAGCGTGCGGATATCGATGCCGGGGCACAGCGCCGCCACCCGGTCGTGCTTGAGCTGCGGGTCGTAGTAGCTGTTGTAGTTGTCCAGCCCCACCACCGTCTCACCGCGTGCAGCCAGCGCGCGGCAGGTATAGGCACCGATGAAACCGGCAGCGCCGGTGACGAGAATGGTCATGGCTGTGATCCTGGGAAATGCGGAAATAAAAGGCTGGCGCTCCGGATGCGCACGCGCGGCGCATTGCAGGCGCCGCCGCAAGTGGGTTCGGCATCTTCCTGCTGCCAACGCGCCTGCCGTGCGCAGTGCGCCAGGCGCGATTGGCGGTGCTCGCAGCGCATGCGGCGCTCAACATCAAGGCTGCAGCGCACCATGCGTGGCCGCTCACCGCAGGGCGAGCGGCGCTTCGCTGGCAAGCTTGGCCTTGCGTTCGGCGCTGAACTTCCACCACGGCTGCGCCGCCTCGCCGTCCATGAAGCGCACGATCGACAGGAACACATCGATCACGCAGGGGTCGTGCAGCACGCCGGTGCGCAGGCATAGCTGTGCATGCATGTCGTAGGCATCGCGACCGCGCAGCTGCGCAGGCACGCGGATGCCGATCAGGCGCAGGTCCTTTTCGCAGGCCGGCCCGACGTTGGGCAGGTCGGTCAGCTGCAGCAGGTGCTGGCGGTCCACCTTGGCGGGATTCATGGCCGGCGAGGATCCTGTTGGATGGGCAAGCGACTAGCTGCGCTGCACGCGCAGGCGTTCGAGCACGCCGTCCAGCGTGTCCAGATCGGTGTAATGGATCACCAGCTTGCCCTTGCCGCCGCGGCCGTGATTGAACACCACCTTGGTGCCCAGCGACTCGGACAGTTCGGTTTCCAGCGAGGCGATATCGGCCTGTGGGGCCACCGGCGCCGGCTTGCCCTTGCGCAGCGAGCCGGGCACCTTGCCGGCGGCGAACTGCTGCGCGCGGTGTTCGACTTCGCGCACCGACCAGCCCTGGTCGGCCGCTTCCTGCGCCAGCTTGCTGGCCAGCTCCGGCGCCAGGGTGAGCAGCGCGCGCGCGTGGCCCATTTCCAGTCGGCGGGTTTCCAGCAACACGCGAATGGCCACCGGCAATTCCAGCAACCGCAGCAGATTGGACACCGACGCACGCGAACGTCCCACCGCGCCGGCGGCCTCGGCATGGGTCAGCGAAAATTCGTCGATCAGCCGCTGCAGCGCCTGCGCTTCTTCCAGCGGGTTGAGGTCTTCGCGCTGGATGTTTTCGATCAGCGCCATCGCGATGACGGTGCGGTCGTCCAGCTCGCGCACCACCACCGGCACCTCGGTCAGCCCAGCCAGCTGCGAAGCGCGCCAGCGGCGTTCGCCGGCCACGATCTCGAACTGCCCCGGCGCCAGCTCGCGCGCCACGATGGGCTGGATCACGCCCTGCGCCTTGATCGACTCCGCCAGTTCGGCCAGCTTGACCTCGTCCATCTCCCGGCGCGGCTGGTACTTGCCCGGCTGCAGCTGGGTCACCGGCAACTGGCGCAAGCTATCGCCAGGCTGCAACGCCTGTTCGTCGGCACCGGCCGGTGCTGCGGCGGCGGCCGCACCCTTGGGCCCCAACAACGCTTCCAGGCCACGGCCCAGGCCACGCTTCTTTGCGGGCATCGGCTTGTTCATCAGACGGTCTCCACCGGCCGGACGGCCTTGTTGCGGTCGTTCTGGCGACGCACGATCTCGCCGGCAAGCCCCAGGTAGGCCACCCCACCACGCGAGGTGCGGTCGTAACCGACGATGCTCTGGCCATGGCTGGGCGCCTCGGCCAGGCGCACGTTGCGCGGCACGATGGTGCGAAACACCTTGTCGCCGAAATGCTCGGTCAACTCGGCCGATACCGCATTGGCCAGGTTGTTGCGGATGTCGAACATGGTGCGCAGCACGCCTTCGATTTCCAGCGCCGGGTTGAGGTTGGCGCGCAACGCTTCGATGGTTTCCAGCAGCGCGGTCAACCCTTCCAGCGCGTAGTACTCGCACTGCATCGGCACGATGATGGAATCGGCCGCGGTCAGCGCGTTGAGCGTCAGCAGCGACAACGCCGGCGGGCAGTCGATCAGGATGAAGTCGTACTCGTCGCGGATCGGCGCCAATGCGCGCTTGAGCCGCTGCTCGCGCTCGCCCTGGTCCATCAGCTGGATCTCGGCGGCGGTCAGATCGATGTTGCCCGGCAGCAGGTCGAAGCCTTCCGGCGCGGTGACCCGGATCTGCGCGGCGGTGTTTTCGCCCAGCAGCAGGTCGCAGGTGGAGGCGGCCACATCGCGCTTGTCGATGCCGCTGCCCATGGTGGCGTTGCCCTGCGAGTCCAGATCCACCAGCAACACGCGCTTGGGCGCGCGCGCCAGGCCGGCTGCCAGATTGACGGCGGTCGTGGTCTTGCCGACGCCGCCTTTCTGGTTGGCAATGGCGATGATCCGGGCCATGCGGGAGAGCCTCGTGGGCGAAGAGTAAGACCGGCCATTATGCGGGCAGGGCGTCGGATCGGGAAATGCCGCCCGCGGCGGTGCGCCGCACGGGCGGGATGCCGCAAGCGCCGGTCAGCCGGCGGGCGGCTCCTTCATGGCCCGGTAGCGTTGCAGGATGTCGGTGATCTCGCCATCCAGCGCCACCCGCTGCTGCTCGAAGCTGATCTGCAGACGCAACTGTGCCATCAGATCGCGGTGGCGCTGCTGGATGTCGCCGGCCAGCTTGTCGGCCACTGCCTGGCCGGCCAGCTCGCGGTCGCCGGCGCTGCGCAGCAGGCTGGCCAACCCCTCGCGCAGGCTGGTCACGTTGAAGCGCGCGGTATGGATGTTGTTGTCCACGATGGCGATGCGCTCCTTGAACACCCGGCGCAGGTCGTCCTCGCTTTGATAGGACATCAGCATCGCCTGGTCGGTGCGCTGGCGCATCTGCTCGGCGGCCAGATCGGCCTGGCGCTGCTGCTCGCTGGCCGCAGCGGCAGCGCGCTCGTCGCTGCTCATGGCGCGCTGCACCTCGGCGCTGCGCATCCCGCTCTTGACGTTGAATTCGTCGCGCGCCTGGTTCACCGCCTCCGGCGGCAGCGTATCGCTGCACACGCGGGCGCCGTTCTGGTTCCAGCAATACAACTTCTTGGCGGCCGGCTTGTCTTGCGCACCGGCCGGCGCCGCCATGACCCATGTCGCAGCGACAGCCGCCGCAACGGCGAACAACGCCGAACGTGTATGTATTGGCATCATCGCAGCCCCCTGTCGCCTGCCGTCAGCCTGTGGTGTCGGTCCCGTAGCGGCCACGATAGGCCAGCAGCGGTTCCTGGAAGCCCACAAGGTCGGCGTTTCCTGCCGCAAAAGCAAGCAGGTCGCCCAGGTTGGCCACTGCGATCACCGGGATGCCGGCCTCGGCTGCCACCGCCTGGGCGGCGGAACGGCGGTCCTGATCGGACGCGATTTCCTGCCGGTCCAGCGCCACCACGATCCCCGACGGCACTCCACCAGCGGCGCGGATGATGGCCAGCGCCTCGCGGATCGCGGTGCCGGCGGTGATCACGTCATCGACGATCAACACCTTACGGCCGGCCAGTGGCGCCCCGATCAGGGTGCCGCCTTCGCCGTGGTCCTTGGCTTCCTTGCGGTTGAACGCCAGCGGCAGGTCGCGCCCGCGCCCTGCGTAGGCGCAAGCCAGCGCGGTCGCCAACGGGATGCCCTTGTAGGCCGGCCCGAACAACAGGTCGAAGTCCAGCCCGGCCGCATCGATCGCATCGGCATAGCACTGCGCCAACTGCGCGGTCTTGGCCCCCGAATCGAAGCGCCCGGCATTGAAGAAGTACGGGCTGAGCCGCCCGGACTTGAGCGTGAACTCGCCAAAGCGCAGGGCATCGGCGTCCAGGGCCAGTTGCAGGAAACGGGTGCGGTGGTCGGTCATGGTGACGAGATTGGGGAGTAGGGATTCGGGATTGGAAAGCATAGCCGGTCGCGCCTTACGGCATCCGCCGATGCGGTATGCTTTCGCGAATCCCCAATTTCCACTCCCGAATCCCGGCTCTTCATCTATGCGCATCATCAGTTTCAACGCCAACGGCCTGCGCTCGGCCGCCAGCAAGGGTTTCTTCGCGTGGTTCGCCGCCCAGGACGCCGATGTGCTGTGCGTGCAGGAGACCAAGGCCCAGGAGCACCAACTGGCCGGGCCGGATTTCCTGCCCACCGGCTACAAAGCCTGGTTTCGCGACGCCAGCACCAAGAAGGGCTACAGCGGGGTGGCGATCTACAGCCGGCACGAGCCCGACGAGGTGCGCACTGCGCTGGGCTGGCCGGAGTTCGACGAAGAGGGGCGTTATATCGAAGCGCGCTTCGGCAACCTCAGCGTGGTCTCCTTCTATATTCCCTCCGGGTCCTCGGGCGAGTTGCGTCAGGATTACAAGTTCCAGGTGATGCAATGGCTGCGGCCGATCCTGGAGCAGTGGCTGGCCAGTGGCCGCCAGTACGTGCTGTGCGGCGACTGGAACATCGTGCGCACCGCATTGGACATCAAGAACTGGAAATCCAACCAGAAGAACTCCGGCTGCCTGCCGCCCGAGCGCGATTGGCTCAACGGCCTGTGCGCCGACGCGCCGGAAGACGCCGACCCCGCCGACGGCCGTGGTTGGGTCGACAGTTACCGCGTGCTGCATCCGCGAGGCCAGGACTACACCTGGTGGAGCAATCGTGGCGCGGCGCGCGCCAACAATGTCGGTTGGCGCATCGACTACCAGCTGGTCACCCCCGGCCTGCGCGACACCTTGAAGGCTTGCTCGATCTACCGCGACGAGCGCTTCTCCGACCACGCACCGTACATCGTGGATTACGCACAGTGAGGCAGGCCAAGTCAGGGGGTTGCGTCATAGCGCGCCCGCATGTTGCCGAACGGGGCCAGGACTTTGCCGGCAACAGGGCCATCTGGCGGCACCTTGGCTACCGCAGCACGCGTGGTGGCGCTCATTGGCCATTACGCAGCCCGCTGATGCTTTTCGGATCGTTATTCTTTGACACGGATGTGCGTCGTTGCGGGACTGCACAGACCGCGCAAATCCAGACGCGTGAGGCGATGACAGTCGTCCGCGTCGGGCCGCATGCAGCGATGCCATGGGCATTGCCAGCCACCACGATCACGGGCGTTCTCGCTCGCTGGTGTGAGGCATGACCACGCCCGCATCCACCTATAAAGGCTGGCGCGGCATCCAGCGCGCCTTCGCCACGCCATCGGCGGCGACCATGGCGCTGCTCGGCTTCGGCAGCGGCTTGCCGTTCCTGCTGATCGCCTCGCAGACCTTGTCGACCCGTTTGCGCGATGTGGGGCTGGACCTGGGCAGCATCGGCTTGATCAGCCTGGCCAGCTTCTTTTACCTGCTCAAGTTCCTGTGGGCGCCGCTGATCGACCGCTATGCGTTTCCGCTCACCGCGTTTCTGGGGCGCCGTCGTTCCTGGCTGCTGGTGGCGCAGATCGGCGTCACCATCGGCCTGTTCGCGCTGGCATTTTCGCGCCCGGATCTGAGCGTCACCGGCCTGGTCGCTTGGGTGTTGTTCGCCTCGTTCTGGGGCGCTACCCAGGACTCGGTGGTCGATGCCTATCGCATCGAAATCGCGCCGGATGCCGCGCAGGCCGCGTTGGCGGCGACCTACACGCTGGGCTACCGCATCGGCCTGATCCTGGGCGGTGCCGGTGCGTTGTACATGGCCCAATACCTCGGCTGGACGTGGGCGTACGTGGGCATGGCCGCACTGATGCTGGTGCCGATCGTCACCACCTTGGTGTGCCGCGAGCCCGACCGCCCCGAAGCCACGGTGGTGCGCCGCGTGGACGTCGCCGGTGCGTTCTGGCAACCGATTTCCAGCTTCTTTTCCAGCAATGGGCTGGCGCTGGGCATCGTGCTGCTGCTGTTCGTGGGCCTGTACAAGTTTCCCGACCAGGTCATCGGCGTCATGGCGGGGCCGTTCTATCTGGATTCGGGATTCACCAAGGCCGATATCGCCACCGTTTCCAAGCTGTTCGGCGTGTGGATGGGGATTGTCGGCGCCTTCGCGGGCGGCGCGGCAATTGCCGCGTTCGGGTTCCGGCGCATGCTGCTGGTGGCCGCGCTGGGGGTGGCCTTGTCCAACCTGGCGTTCCTGCTGATGGCGCACAACCCCGGCAAGCTGTGGGCGTTCTATGCCGCGCTCAGTGCCGATAACCTCTTCCAGGGGTTCGCCGCCACCGTGCTGGTGGCTTTCATGTCCTCGCTGACCGACCGCAACTTCACCGCAACCCAGTATGCGTTGCTGGTCTCGCTGGCCAACCTGCCGGGCAAGTTTGCCGGTGGCGTGTCCGGGTTCGTCGTCCAGGCGACCTCCTACAGCACCTTCTTCATCCTCAGCGCCCTGACCGTCATTCCCACCTTGATGTTGCTGGCCTGGCTGTGGCCGCGGCTATTGGCGCACGACAGGCGGCCGGATTGAAACGTCCGCGAAGGTTGCCGATGATGCGCGCGGGGCAGCGCATTGCACGAGGCAGGGCATGACCGATCTGGTATTGCGTGACATCGACCCGGTGCTGGTGGACCGTATTCGCCGCATTTCCGTCGCACGGGGCTGGACCCAGCACCAGACCGTCATGCATCTGCTCGAACAAGGCCTGTTCGCCAGCGAATACGAAGTCACCGGCGGCCTGCAGCACCCGGAGGTCGATGCCCTGGCCGAGGCGATTGCCGCGCTCAAGGCGCTGCCGGCGGGAAACAATCCCTAGCGCTGCCGCGCAGCTCCATCCCAGCCGGCACAGCCCGCCCCGCTCACGCCGGATAGATCGCTCCCAACAGCCGAGGCCCGGCCGCCCCGGTCACCGAGGGCAGATTGGCTGCGCGTCCGGCCAGCAGCTCGGCCGCCAGCCAGGCAAAGCCCATCGCTTCCAGGTAATCCGGGTCCAGCCCGTACCGCGCGCTGGATTCCACCGCCATGCCCGGCAGTCGCGCCGCCAGTCGCGCCAACAGCACCGGGTTGCGTACGCCGCCGCCGCAGACCAGCACCCGGCGCGTGGTTGGCTGTAGCCGCAGCAAGGCATCGGCCACGCTGGCAGCGGTGAGTTCGAGCAAGGTCGCCTGCACATCGGCAGCCTCCAGCCGCGCGCTGCCCATCGCCTGCACGGCCCAGTCCAGATGGAATTGCTCGCGGCCGGTGCTCTTGGGCGGCGGCAACGCAAACCACGGGTCGGCCAGCAGCGCCTGCAGCAAAGCTGCATCCACGCGCCCGCTGGCGGCAAACGCACCCTCGGCATCGAACGGCGTGCCGTGATGGCGTTGGCACCAACTGTCCAGCAACGCATTGGCCGGGCCGGTATCGAATCCCAGCACCGCGCCATCGCGCGGAATCAAGGTCAGGTTGCCGATCCCGCCCAGATTGAGCACCGCGCGGTCTTCATCGCCTGCGCCCAGCATGGCCAGGTGGAAGGCGGGCATCAGTGGCGCGCCCTGACCACTGGCGGCCACATCGCGGCGGCGGAAATCGGCCACCGTGGTGATGCCGGTGTGCTCGGCAATTCGACTGGCATCGCCGATCTGCCAGGTGAACGCCGGGTTGGCGTTGGGCCGGTGGCGGATGGTCTGCCCATGCGAGCCGATCGCACGAATCTGCCGACGCGCCACGCCACTGTCGCCGATCAACTGATTGGCTGCCGCCGCGAATGCCAGCCCCACTTGGGCGTCCAGCTGGCCCAGCGCATCGATGGCCACCGTCTCGGCGCCCTGGCCGATCGCCACCAAGGTCTGCCGCAACTGCGGCTCCCACGCCACCGTCGCCCCGGCTACCAATTCGCAGCGGCGGTGGGTGGCGTCGGCAAAGCGCACCAGCGCGGCATCGATGCCGTCGGCGCTGGTGCCCGACATCAGGCCCAGATACAAGGGAGAGTCAGCGTGTTCCAAGACAGACATGCCGAAGCCAGAAAGACACGGCCGGCCAGCTTGTGCAGCCGGGCCGGGTCCGTCAACCGGTATGACGTGGGTAGCAGCCGTGCAGTTGGCGCGTCATCGCCGGGCCGGCATGGGCTGCAATCGCTGCCACGGCCATCGCCTGTGCCTCGAGACTCCCTGCCCACCTTAGGCATCGTCAGATCGGCAGTCGCGCCAGAAGCTGTCGGTCGACAGCGGGACCAGTGCCGGATTGGGAAGTCGCAGCATTCGCCATCCGCAGTTCGCTGCAGCAAGTAGCTGCACGGCAACGACCACGCGAGACAGTTGGAGGGAGCGCGCAGCCCTTGCTCCGCACTCAGCTAAGCAGCCGCAACGCAGCCGACGCAGTGACTAGCCGCAGGCGCTCAACTGCGCGACTTGCCCTTGGCCGGCTTGCCGGCGTCGGCGTAGATCAGCTTCTCCATGCCCTCGATGCGGGCCATGGCCGGCGCCGTCTGCGCGCGGAACGCCGCCAGTTCGGCGCCCTGCAGCGGCTCGGGCGGCGGCATCGTCACCGACATCGGATTGCGCTGCTGCCCGCCCACGCGGAATTCGTAATGCAGATGCGGGCCGGTCGCCAGGCCGGTCATGCCGACATAGCCGATCACCGTGCCCTGGTTGATGCGCTGCCCGGCCTTGATCTTGCCAAAGCGCGACATGTGCCCGTACAGCGTGCTGTAGTTCTTGCCGTGATCCAGGATCACCACGTTGCCGTAACCGCGCTGGGTTCCGACAAACACCACCCGCGCATCGCCGGCCGCCATGATCGGCGTGCCCGAAGCGGCCGCATAGTCCACACCCTTGTGCATGCGCATGGTGCCCAGCACCGGATGCTTGCGCGCACCGAAGGTGGAGCTTATCCGGCTATAGGCCACCGGCATGCGGATAAAGCTCTTCTTGAGCGGGCGGCCAGTGATGTCGAAGTACTCGGCCGGTTTGCCGGCACGCTCGAAGCGGAACCCCGTATAGGTCTTGCCACCCGTGGTGAACGTCGCCGCCAGGATGTCGCCGGTGCTGATCCTCTCGCCTTCGCGCCAGGTTTCATCCATGACCACGCTGAACCGGTCGCCGGGCTGCAGATCCTTGTCGAAGTCGATGTCGTACTTGAAGATCTCGTCGGTCATGATCGCCACCGCCGCCGGCGACAATCCGGATTTACCGGCCGAGGCATACAACGAACTGCTGATCTCCCCGCTGGCCACGACGGTGCGCGTGGTGGTCGCCCGCTCGGTCACGTTCTCGCGCACGGCGTCGCCCAGCAGGCGCAGTTCCACCCGATGACTGTCGTCGCGATCGAAGCGCAGTGCGCGCAGTTGGCCAGGCGTTGGCATGTCGAAGGCGATCTCGGTACCCGGGCGCAGCTTGGTCAGCGCCTCCTTGGTCCCCGGATGCGCCAGCACCTGGTACATCACCGCAGTCGGGATTCCCAGCTCGCCGAACAAGGTGCTCAGGGTCTGGCCCGGCTTGACCTGCAGAATTTCCCAATCGGTGCTCGGCGCCAGCTGCTTGCGGCTGGGAATCAGCGGCGGCAACGGCAACGCCAGCGTGGAATGGCTGGAAAGCGGCGTGTCGATGGCGTTGGAAAAACCCGGCACGATGGTGGCAACCAGCGCACCGATGGTGGCGAACAGGCTGGCGTGGATCCAGTGACGACGTGTCCAGCGGTCATTGAACGCGGCCGGCAGATGCGCCTTGAGCTTGCGATGCAGTGCAGTGTCGTGAAGGACGTGGAGGCGTTCGTGAAAGCGCCGCTTGCGTGCACGGCCCTGCTCTGAGTTCTGCATCGTTCAAATTCCTCGCTGGCTCGAAGTGCGAGCCCAATCGCCGGTACCATAGACAGCCTGTAACAGCGCGTCAAACCATTGAGCCTGTTCATTATTTTCACTTGGCGCGGAATTAACTCGCGTTTAACATCATTCACGTTTTTGACGGCAAGCGCCGCTGGAGTCTGTGGTTGGCCACTATCGAAGAATCCCTCGCACTCATCGGCCGTGGTGCCGAAGAGATCCTCAAGCTCGATCAGCTGCAGGCGCGGCTCGCCACCGGTAAGCCGCTGCGGGTGAAGGCCGGCTTCGATCCCACTGCGCCGGATCTGCATCTGGGCCATACCGTGCTGCTCAACAAGATGCGGCAGTTCCAGCAACTCGGCCATCAGGTGATCTTCCTGATTGGCGACTTCACCGGGATGATCGGCGACCCGAGCGGCAAGAACGCCACCCGCAAGCCGCTTAGCCGCGAGGATGTGCTGGCCAACGCGCGCACCTACGAAGAGCAGGTCTTCAAGATCCTGGACCGCGAACGCACCGAAGTGCGCTTCAACTCCGAATGGTTCGGCCAGATGAGCGCGGCCGACATGATCAAGCTCTCTGCCCAGCACACCGTCGCGCGCATGCTCGAACGCGACGATTTCGCCAAACGCTTCGGCGGCCAGCAGCCGATCGCCATCCACGAATTCCTGTATCCATTGGTGCAGGGCTACGACTCGGTCGCGCTGAAGGCCGACGTGGAGCTCGGCGGCACCGATCAGAAGTTCAACCTGTTGATGGGGCGTGGCCTGCAGGAACACTACGGTCAAGCCCCGCAGATCGTGCTGACCATGCCGCTGCTGGAAGGTCTGGATGGCGTGGCCAAGATGTCCAAGTCACTGGGCAATTACATCGGCATCAACGAACCGGCCATCGACATCGTCACCAAGACGATGAAGATCGGCGACGAGCTGACCTGGCGCTGGATCGATCTGCTGTCCTTCGATATCGGCCTGGCCGAAGCGGCGCGCCTGAAAGAGCAGGTCGCTGCCGGCGAACTGCATCCGCGCGAGGTCAAATTGCGCCTGGCACGCGAGCTGGCCACCCGGTTCCACGATGCGGCCACCGCGGAGCAGGCCATTGCCGGCTGGCATGCGGTGGTGACAGGGCAGGGCGACACCAGCCTATTGCCGCTCCAGGAAGTGGTCGTGCCGGCCGAAGGCCTGCGCATCGCCAGCTTGCTGACTGCCGCCGGCCTGACGCCCAGCAACTCCGAAGCCACCCGCAAGCTCAAGGAGCGTGCGGTCAAGATCGATGGCGAAGTGGTGGAGGATCCCGGCCGCGTCTTCACGCACGGCTTCGAAGGGGTCATCCAGGTAGGCAAGCGCAATTTTGCCCGCGTATTGCTCGTCACCGCCTAAAGCGCACCGAGGTTGCTGCGGGGCGGCAATCTCGGTGGCCTCACATGTCTTAACGTAGTAGATGGAAGTAGCAGCCCCTGGTACTGAAAGGCTTCCTGCCAGCGTAATTAATGCGTAGCGCTCGTTTTTGGCAGTGGCGTGAAAAATTTTTCACAAAACGCTTCCCAAATCGGTTCGGCGGGCATATAGTTCGCCTCCCCGCCGCAACGGCCTCCGCAAACGCGGAACCAGAGCGAAAGGGTTCGAAAATTCCTTGAAATTAAGGTGTTGACGAAACGAAAAAGCCGGCTATGATGGGCGGCTCGCTACACGGAAAGACGCTACGGCGGATCGAGGTGCAGCGGCGGCAACTTCCTCTTCACGAGGGGTTGACGAGGATGAAAAGCCTGCTAATATGGCCGGCTCGCTTCGCAGAAAACCTTCGGGTCGAAACGAAGCAGCGTCAACCACCTCGAAATGAGGTGTTGACGGCAAGAAAAAGTCCGCTATAATGAGCGGCTCGCTTCGACGGAAACGACGAAGCTGACGGGAACGGCGCTGAGGCCACTCCCCAGGTTCTTTGACAGTGTGCGCAGGTAATTTGTGCGGACGCCTGCAGGAAGGATGATTGTCCATCTTGCAGACGTTTAATCAAGCAACATATTAATTGCTTTGCAAGCGATAAGTTGCCAGTGGTTGGACTTCTGCAGCTAAAGTATTTGCCTTCGGGCATGTAATTTTAAGTGAAGAGTTTGATCCTGGCTCAGAGTGAACGCTGGCGGCAGGCCTAACACATGCAAGTCGAACGGCAGCACAGTAAGAGCTTGCTCTTATGGGTGGCGAGTGGCGGACGGGTGAGGAATACATCGGAATCTACTCTTTCGTGGGGGATAACGTAGGGAAACTTACGCTAATACCGCATACGACCTACGGGTGAAAGCGGAGGACCTTCGGGCT